>NZ_BAFX01000187.1 GCF_000308815.1 Nocardia concava NBRC 100430 | reverse complement strand
TGTTCGACGGGCCGCTGACGGTGAACGAGCTGGCGCGGCGGCTCGAGGTCGCCCCCACGACCGTGAGCCTGATGGTCGCGGACCTCAGCCGACAGGGTGTCGTGGAACGACGACCCGACGACAATGACCGCAGGCGAACCCTTGTCGCCATCGCCGACTCCCAGCGCAAGGCCGTCGAGGCCTGGCTCGGCGGCGCGGATCGCGGCTGGCGGGCGGCCCTCGGCCCACTGACGGCCGAGCAGCGCGCCCTCGTGATAGCCACCCTGCACGCCTACGAGGAAGCCGTCGCCGAACGCTGACAATCCTCGGAGAGTTCGGACGCCCACCATCGAGGTGAGTGGCGCAGGTCACGTCGGATCGTGTCATGTCTCGGTGATCCGCGGTGTCTAGAGGGCATAACCGACACTCACGAACCATTGAGGAGCCGAACATGACCATCGACAACAACTTTCGGCCACACACCGAGACCGACCCGCGCCAGACGGTCGAAAAGATAGTCGAGGCCCTGCGCGCCAAGGATCTGGAAACCCTACGGCAGCTGTACACCGTCGACGTGGTGTCCTTCGACGTCGAGCCGCCGCTGGTGCATGCCGGGATCGCGGCGAAACTCGAGAACTGGGCGAAGGTGTTCCAGTTCTTCGCGACCGTGGACTACGAGATTCGCGATCTGACGTTCACCGTGGACGGGAACGTCGCGTTCGGGCACGCCTTCGCTCGCCTGCACGGCACCCTGCAGAACGGGCAAGCGGCGCAGGGCATGTGGGTCCGGGTCACCTACGGCATGCGCAGGATCGGCGACACCTGGCTGATCGCGCACGATCAGGTCTCGGTGCCCTTCGACATCGCCACCGGTAAAGGAGTGGTCGACCTCGAGCCCTGACGGTTCGGCCGACCTCGGACCGACACCGCCACTTGATCTTCCGCCCCGCCGCGCTGGCCGGTTCGATCAGTGCCGGCGCGGCACCACAGGTTGTTCGGAGCCCTTGTGGCCCGCGCTCATTCGTCGACCGGTGTGGTGTCCGCGTCGGGTGCGGGTCGTTTGCGGGGAGGGTAGATCGGATGCGGGTGGTGTCCGAACAAGTAGTCGCGGAAGGTTCGCAGATATTGGTTCCGATGCTGTTGATCGAGGAATGTGGTCGTGTCCGGGTCGAACCAATCGCTCGGTGTCGAACGTTGCGTGATCACGTAGTCGAGGGCTTCTCGCACCATGTCCCCATAGCTCGGCTCCTCGATGATGGCGCGGCGCAGTTCTGGTGCGTACCGCCACATTTGATCGCCAAGATAGGTGTAGGGCATATTGCCGACCGGCCACAGCAGACTGTCGACATGCGGGATTTCGTCCCACCACTCCGGCAGCGGGTCGGGGCGCACGGTGGCCCCCGGCTGTGTGGGTGAATCCGTGCGGCGTGCCGGGCCGGAGGTGGGTGCGGCAGGATTTCGGCCGACGCCGGGGGGACGCCACGTCGGCCCGGTCCGGAGGTTGCTGGGCGGATACCAGACGCCGCGCCACACCGGGACTCCGAGAGCGCGAATGTTCACCGGAAGGTTCTCGTCCACAACGATATCCGGCGTGATGCGGCGCACCGGCCGTAACTCCGCGCCGTCGGGGAGCAGATCGGCCACCATGGCCAGACAGTCCTGCTCGCCGTAGCCGGTCACACCGACGTACGTTCCGGGCCAAGCCGGTTCGCGGTCCCGGTCGAATTCGATCCAGAACCGCCGCACCACAGGCATATTCGTCCCTTCGTGATCACCGAACGCTTGCACGGTAGCAACGCCCGTTCGACGCCGACCATTCGATAATCGGCATCGCGGGTGCCGCTCGCCCGCACTGGGCCGGGCCCGAAATGGGCCTCTTCGTGCGCGGCTGCGCACCCTAGCCGAGGGCCTCACCGAGGCGGGCCAGCAGGATGGCTCGGTGGCGTGCCGCTTCGGCGTGGGCGGCGGCGATGGTGGCGGTGATGGCGGCGGCGGCCTGCTCGGGCGGGTTTGCGGTGATCGCCTCGGCGAGGTCGAGTCCGGTCAGGGTGCCGTCCCCGCTCACCTGTGCGGTGATCAGGCCGTCATCGCTGGTGGCGATTCCCATGACCCGGGTCAGTCCATCGGCGGCCAGGGTGAGGGCTTCGAGTTGTTCGCCGACCGCGGCGAATACCGCGTCCATGTCCGCGCTCATACCGCACGCACCCAGGTGCGTGGGGCGTTGGCGGCGGCCGGGGCGTCCAGGCGCGCGAGTTCGGCGGCCACGGCTTCGGGGGCGGGCAGGCCGAGTCGGTCGAGCAGGACCGGCGCGAGCCCGGCGGCGGCGAGGGCTTCGCGGCGGTGGGCCTTGGCCAGCAGAGTGGAACGCTGGGCCAGGCGCACGATTTCGGCGGCCAGCGCGCCGGCGCCGTGCCCGTAGACGCCGGCGTCGAACCGTAGTTCGGTGATGGTGCCCTGGTCCGTGGCGGTCACGGTGATGGTGCGGGCGGTGTTGCTGCTGGTGGCGGTGGACACCAGCGCGGCGGGGTCAGTCATGGATCGGACTCGTTTTCGGCGGTGAGGTCGGCCGGATGCCCGGCGACGAAATGCGTTGGGGGTCGGTGACGGTGAGGGTGGTCGGGTCGTCGCCCAGGACCGGGTCGGTCGCGGCGATCGGACCCCACAGGGCCTCGGCCCGCTCGGGGGCGCCCCACAGCGTTGTGGCTTGCCCGGGCTTCGCGACCGGCAGGACATCCCAGGTGTGGTCGCGGATGTCGCCGGTGACCTCGTAATCGTCTTCGGGCTCCGGCGCCGGGATCGGCCGCCGACGCCGCCGTGGGCGGGGGCTGCGTTCGAGGTTCGTGGGCGCAGGTGGCCCGCCCGCGAATCCGGGTAGGCCACCGAACAAGTCGGACATGAAGGGGTGTCCTTGTCTCGCCCGCGACGGGTGTTCAGGCGGTGGTGCCCGCCTGGCCGTCGCGTTTCTTGGTGTCTTGGTCGGGCTGGGGTTTGGCCTGGACTCCCGGCGGGATCACCGCCGGCGCACCGCCGCCACCGCTGTTGTTGCCGGGCACGCCCGCCTGCGGCTGTGGAGTCTGCGGAGTCGTACCCGCGCCCGGCGAGGTGCTGGGCAGCGAGGCAGCGGGTTTGGGAGTCTGGCCGCCGCCCTGGTCGGTGGCCGGGGTGGCGGGGCCCGGGTCGGCCAATCCCGGGGTCAGGCTGTTGCCGCCGGGCAGGGTCGTGGTGCCTGGCGTCCCGGTCGCGGGTGTGGCGCCCGCCTGGGTCGTGTTGGCGGCCAACGCCTTCTCGGCGTAGGTCTCGCCCTTCTCGATGCCCGTGGTGATCACCTGCGCGCCGCTCGAGATCAGCGACGAGCCCAACGTGACCGCTCCGGTGATCAACGCCGAGCCCAGGGTGACCCCGGCCGAGAGCAGTGCGGACTGGATCGTGAGCTGCGCGGCGAGTTCGGGGTTGGTTTGGGCGAGCTTGGAATTGGTGTAGTCGCTGCCGCCGTCGTAGGAGGTGTTGTTGTTGCCGTAGTTGTTGTTCCAGCCGTTATTGCTGTTCCAGCTATTGTGGCCGTATCCGGTGTTTCCGTAATAGTTGCTGTTGTTCGGATAGACGGTGTTGCCGCCCTGGCCGGTGTTGCCCGGGTTGGGGTAGTTGCTGTTTGCGGGTTGATCGTCCGCGGGTACCGCGAGGCCGGGCTGTCCGGTGCCGGGGTTGGTGATCACCGGAGAGTCCTGCGCGAGGGTGTTGACCTTGCCGGTGTACTGGTCCATCTGCCCCGTGGCGGCCTTCACCACGCCGACGCCGCTGCGGGTGTAGTCGGCGGCCAGGTTCACCACCGGGTCCAGATCGGCTTGTGAGCGTGCGGCTTTCACCAGCGGGGTCGCTTGGGCGCGGAAATCGCTGATCAGGGTGTCGAGGTCGTCGGCGGCCTTGTCGCGCACGGTGTAGGCGTCGGCGAGCAGCGGCGCGAGCTGGCCCGAAACCTCGGCCAGCCCCGCGATCTCGGTGGTGGTCTGCTTGATCACCGGATGCGCCGCGGCCGCGGTGTCGGTGCCGACCAGCAGGTCCAGGCCGCCGCGGTGGGTGTCGTCGCTGACCTTGACAGATTCGGTGACCGCCGACAGCGCGGCCAGCACGCTGTCGTCGGGGCGCGCGCCGCTGCCCAGGGACGCCCGCAGTTTCAGCAGCGGCGCGACCAGCGCGGTGACGAGCGCAGGCTCCTCCACCGCATAGATGGTGTCGCCGCCTTCGGTGCCGGACTTCATTCGGGTGCTCCCCCTCTCGGTTTCACGGTCTAGGCCTGGATCTCGTCGGTGCCGGGCACCGCGCCCGCGATCTGCTCGGCCGCGTCGGTGTCGACCCCGCCCAGCACGGTGGCCCACGTGGTGAGGCCTTGCCCGTAGGCGTCGGTGAGCACCTGCGCGTTGCCCAGCTGCCCGCCGTGCGCCTCCCAGGCGCTCGCCCACGCCGAGGCGAACCCCGAGCCGAAGGCTCCGAGCCCGGATAGGTCGACGCCGGCCACGGTCTGCGCGTGGCCGGCCGCGGTGCCCAGCAGGGCCGCGGCGTCCCCGGCGGCCTGCACGTACCCGGCGGCGGCGGGGAAATCGAAACTGACCTTGTCGTTGCTGACGTCCATGCGCGTTCCCTTCTCGGTTCGATTGTCTCAGTTCGCTTTTCGGATCGCGGTGATCAAGGTGCGTCCGTTCTCGCTGCGGGTGGTGATGGTCTGGGACCACTGCTGCGGGGTCTTGTCGGTCGGGAACTGTTCGGACAGCACCACATTCCACGTGCTGCCGGAGGCATCGGAATCGGCGCGGTTGATGTGCACGCAGTACTTGGTGGCGGTGGGTACCGAGTCGATTCCGGCCTGGATCGCGGCGGCGTCGGGCACATCCGCGCCCGCGGCGACCCAGTCGCGCGCGCGTGCGCCGGAGCGATCGGAGTAGTAGGCCCACTCGAACCCGAGGATCGCCCCCGGGCCCGTGGTCGGGTCGCCCGGCCCGGCGCCGACGACCAGGTTCGCGGATTTGGCCGGATAGCAGTCCGCGGTCGCGTGTGGATACGACTCCGTCGTCGCCGGAGCCGCGACCGTGGTCGTGTGCGTGGCCGAGACCGGTGCGGCTGCCAGCGGCCCGTGCTTCGCGCTGGTGCTGAGATTGAACCCCAGCACCACGACAACGACCACGATCACCCCGGCCAGCGCCAGCAGCGCCACCGGCGCCCGGCCACCCGGCGCGCGGTGGCGGGGAAAGTCGGTGTCCCGGTGGCGTTTGAGCCGGGCCCGCGCCGCGGCGGCGACCCCGCCGGAGCGGTCGACGAAACTCGCGCGGGCGTGGTCGCTGTAGGTTTCGCCACGCTCGGTGGAGGCCCGGCCGGGCAGCCACGACTCCCACCGGTCGCCTGAATCCGGCGGCGGGTCATCAACTTCCGGGTCGGGCAGCACGTCCCGCATGGTCGGCAGCGGCTCGGAATCCGACACGATCGCAACTCCCCACACTTACCGAGCCCCGCGGGGCCGACCACTCATCTCATTTCAACATCAGTAACCGACGTCGCTGATGACCGTAACCCGCTCGGGCGCAAAAGGTCGGGACTCGGCCCGTAAAAGCGCCCTGACGTGCCTTTCCTCTTCGAGTCCAGGCAGCACCTCGGCGATCCACTACTATCCGCCTGCGTGGAATCTTCGTCCTCGTTCGAGCGTCCCCAACCGCCCTACTACGCCGTGATCATCACGACTCGGCTTCGGGGCGAGGAGGACTCGGATTACCGGGCGATGGCCACCCGCATGACCGACCTCGGCACCGGATGGCCCGGCTACCTGGGCCGCGAAAGCATGACCGACGGCCAAGGCCGAGACCTCTCGGTCCTCTACTACCGTGATGAGGAATCCATCCGCGCCTGGAAGTCCGACCTAGAACATCTCGAAGCACAACGCCTCGGCAAACAGCGCTGGTACCAGAACTACACAGTCGAAGTCGCCCGGGTCGAAAGGGGATATTCCTTCTCGCGCGAAACCGAGGACCAGGCGTAAGCACAGCGAACAGAATCCGTCCCGCAAGCTGCTCGAAGAAATTCAGCCAGTTGACCTTCCGCCGGGTTGTGCCGGCCAGTTCGGTCAGCACGGCAGCAACAAAACACCAATGTCCTGCTGCGCCAATACCTTCCCCGACACCTCGACCTCCGCGCCTACGCTCAGGCCGATCTGGACGCCATCGCCGACGAGTTCAACGGCCGTCCTCGACAAACCCTCGGATTCCACACACCACCAGAAGCACTCGACGAAGCGTTGCGATGACCGCCTGAACCCGCAGGCATTTCCGGACATTCGCAGCCAGCAGCATCCGCTCACGCACCACGAGAATGCACTGGGGCAGCGACCTTCTCGACGTTTGCATGCTCAGATGCATTCTCGTCGAGAGTCCGGCATTCGGTAGGTCAGGGCGGTCGCGGGCGGACGCCGCGGCCGTCCGGAACCGAGTGATCAGCGGCAGAACAGGACGCTGGGCCGGCCTGCATCAGTACGTCTCGTGGGAGTGAGACGCCGAGTTCGATTGCAGGGCAGGTCATTCGCGTGGCGTCCAACTTCCTGGCCGTTCCTGACGTCGAGGCTCGTGTACAGTTCCGGCGGCGCTTTCGAGTGCTGTCTTTGTCTGCCGTAGGGAATGGATTTGCTGTGAACACTCATCAGCCCATCGAGCCGGGCCAGGCGATGCACGACGATGATCCTTTGGTTCCCATCCCGATTCCCGCGCTCATCGCCCTGCTGATTCGCCGGGAAGACGACAAGGGCGAGGCTTTGACAGAGGACGAGGTCCTCGACGTACGCGATAAGGCCCTCTGCATGATGATGCCACTGTCGCAGCAGGGAGCGTTGGATCGGTCGCGTGGATATCGCGACATCGATCCGGACAATGTCTGGCAGGAATGGTGCGTCTACAAATCTGGTCAGGACCCATTCACCCTCGCCGATGAGCACCTCTGACTGTGTTACGGCGAATCCCAAGAGGATGTCCCCGAACGTGGTTGCACACCGAGGTTTCCGGTCCCAGTTCTGTTGTACCTCGAAGGGCGTCGCTGGACGAGCGATCAAGTTTGGCAACGACTGCGGCCGTTGATCTTCCGCAGGACGGCGCCGGCCGGTTCGAATCGCACGGCTCGCGACACGAGCCGATGTCGTTCGATGCGGCCCGGAGATAAGCGTCGAGGCTGACGAAGCTCCGTCGAACAGCGACCGTCCTGTGTCGCTGGATCGAAATCCATTGCCTTGCATGCTTGAATGGCCTGTGACCAATGATTGCTTCCGGATGATCGAACCCACCGCGATGGCCGTAGCCATGCCTCGTTGGGTGCCGCACTTTCCCCAGTTCGACACGGTCGTGGGGTATTCGGATCTGGGTCACGTCTTCGTCGCCAACCGCGCGACCGGTGAACACGGCGTGTTGTACCCATACAACGCTGCTGGCAAGAATTACGGAGAGTTCCCCACGACGGCGGAGTTTGTCGAAACGATCGTGCGCGATTCCTATTTCACGTCGGTAATCCTGCTGTCCGACCATGTCGAGAAGATCCGGACCATCCTCGGTCCGCTGGCGGCCGAACAGGTCTACATCGCCACGCCGTACCCATTCCTGGGTGGTAGCGAGGAGCCGGATACGTATGAGATCGGCGACATCTGGGTTTTCCTGGACATCGTCGCACAGTTCTTGCTCCCGGAGGAGAGCAAGCCGAAGCGGCGCTGGTGGTCACGCCGCGGATGACCATGCACGGCGCGGTGACGTCCAACGCTCATCGGCGCATTCAACCGCCTGCAGCCCTGACCGATCCGAACGACCTTGTAAGCGGCTAGTATCGCGCCTCAATGGGCCGTTTACGGTTCCGCTGTTGGTTCTTGATCGGGTATGCCTGCCGCGGCGGCGGTGGCGATACAGAACGGATGTCCGGCCGGGTCCAGAAGGACGCGGAAGCGTTGGCCGCCAGGTTGGTAGGTCGCGAGTACGGCGCCGAGGCCGAGAAGGTGTCGTTCGGCTCGGTCGAGATCGTCGACGCTGAAATCCAGGTGGAGCCGGCGCGGAGCGGCGGGGTCTGGCCACGGGCTCGGCCGATGGTTGGCGACACGTTGAAAGTCCAGACGAGTGCTGTGGCCGGTGGTGAGTTCGGCCCCGAGATATGCCGAGGCCGTTGATCTTCAGCTAGGGCGCGCTGACCACTGGATCTTCCGGCTTCTTCGTGCTGGACCGCTTCGGCCACAACGCCAGTGGCAGGTCAGTGGGTTCAGGTCGGCGTTTGCGCGATCAGGCGCGGATTCGGGTTGCGACGACGCGTTGTTGCCTTACCCCACCGAGCCCTGTCCCGCCGATTGCTCTCTGGCGTAAAAAGGCACCGGCGTGGACCCTCTCAAGCCTGCGTCACGGCGGCTCGGCGCAGCCTCCTGAAATCTGCGGTTGCCCGCACTCGCCCGCCACACCCGCAGCGGTGCCGGACGCCCGGGCTGCGGCTAGCCATGAGTGTGCATTGTTGCGGAGTGGATTACAGATCGCTGGCGCTCTGCCAGCCAACGATTCGGGTCACTGGGGCATGACATGACCCAGCGGGAGCTGATGCACGCCTGCCGCGTGCACCGATGCGCTGACCGGCGGGCAGATTGGAACTTCCAACATTGCGAGGTGGTCTGTCGAGTAGAGATAGGTCTTGGCTGATCCTGGACCGCTCACGAACTGGGTCAGGCCCGGTGCGGAGCTACTGATCGGCCAGCCGAACGTCGCTGTCAGCAGTGCCGGGTCGTCTCTCCAGGACGGCGGCAGTGCGTGTAGGCGCTGGATCAGGACAATGAGTTCGTCGTGGTCGGCTAAAGCCCCAGCGCGGGCGGTGCAGACAGGCTTCGCGTTCCATTTATCGCCCTGATTGCCGTGACATCGGCAGTAGCGGACGTTGGGAAGCCGTGCCAGCCAACCGATCTGATCGACTAATCAGGGACCGCGCAGCGGTGCAGCGCGCGCTTTCATCGGCTGCCGTACGTACGGTTGGGGGTTGTAACTTGCTGATGTTCAACGACTTCCGAGCTTGCGCCGACAGTGGAACGCGCGCCGGGTGCGGCAGCTAGTACGCGTGTGAGCGAACAACTCCATCCGCGTCCGGTAACGTCAGTGTGATGGCGTGCGTGCCATCATCGTCCCGCGCCGGGAACGCACCGTAGTAGACCTCATCGTCGCTCTCGGCGGCGAGGACTTCCTCGTCGAGGTCTTCGGCACTGACGATGACGGCCATCGAGATGTGCACATTGTCTGGCTCGAGCCATCCGATCAACGCGTCGCCGTCCCGCTCGATGATGTCGATCAGTTCGTTGCGAACTCTTCCGGTGTAGGGGCCGCGAGCAATCCTGTTGTCGAAGTAGAAGCTGACGAGACTCCCCGGGCGCAGGGCGTGCACGATCGTCTCCAGGTCCTCGTGGTCGTGGGCGGTGTACCAGTTCGTTTGTCCCGCGCCATAGGCCACCCGCTCCAATGCCACCAGCGAGCTGGTCTGATTCAGCCGCTCAACCACTCCACGGCCTGCGATGGTGTTGCGTCGCCAGTCAACGCTCTCTGATGCGCTCATCGGCTGCACTCTCCCTTCGTCAGCCTGCAGCTGTCATTGTCTGTCAGAGGCAACGACGATGGCCGAAAGTTCTTGAACGGCGGTCGAATATCTCCCGACAGAACCTTGCCAGAGCAATCGTTGACGTCATCTTCGAGCAGCCACGGCCCGCAATCGCCTTCCTGGGACGGCGCTCAGGCGACGGTCTTGCCCAGCCAATGAAGGGCGTGGGGATCGAGCGGCTTGCCAATGATCGCGGATACCCGTTCGAGGTGTGGTGGCTTGATCCATATCCCCACTGCACGCGGCTCCGGATCACCGACGATGGCGAGGATTCCGGCGATTAGCTCGTCAGGGATCTGCCATATCTGGCGTTTGATGGTCTCGCCGTTGATTGTTCCGTCCGAGGTGCAGGTGCTGGTCATCTCCTAGACGAAGGGAACATCGGAGGGTTGATGCCACACCTCGCGCGGCATCCGGCATGAGCGGGCACTCGCCACGCCGCGTTCGGGCCGATTTCGACGCTCGGGCCGAAGGTGGTCCAGGACGTTTTTGCCGCGGGGACGCGTAGGCGGTGTTCGGCGATGTGGGCCGCATGCCGCGTCGAGGTCAGCCGCGGGCGGTGCCGTGGAGCCAGTCGGGCCAGGGGATGGTCCAGTCGCCGTTTTGCCAGATGTCGAGGGGGTCGCCGCCGGTGTTGCGGACTTCTACTATGTCGCCGGGGGTGACGAAGTCGTAGAACCAGGCGGCGTCGGTGGGGGAGATGTTGAGGCAGCCGTGGGAGACGTTGGTGACGCCTTGGGCCCAGACGGATTCGGCGAGTTCGTGGACGTAGATGCCGTCGTGGCTGATGCGGACGGCCTTGTTGATGCTGGTGCGGTAGCCGAGGCTGGAGTTGGTGGGCAGGCCGTAGGTGGCGGAGTCCATGATGACCGGGTCCTTGCGGTCGAGGACGGTGTAGACGCCGGGGCGGGTCCAGAAGGACAGTACGCGGTTGCCGACGACTGCGGTGCCGCCCATGCCCATGGAGGTGGGCATGGTGCGCACCAGGTTTCCGTTCTCGAAGACCTCGATCTGTTTGGTGTTGTCGTCGGCGATGGCGACGTGGGCGGGGCCGATGGTGATCGAGACGCGTTGGTCGCGTTGGCCGTACGCGCCGTCGCCGAGGGGGACGCCGAAAAGGTCTGCGGCGACGGTGATTCGGGTGCCGGGGGCGTGGTAGCGCTCGGGACGCCAGTGCGCGTTCTGGTCGTCGAGCCAGTACCACGCGCCGGTGGTGGCGGGTTCGGTGACGACCTTCAGGCAGGGTTCGGCGGCGGCGCGGTCTACAGGCTCGTCGAAGTGGGCGACGAGGACGAAACCTATTCCGTACGTGTCGTTCTCGGCGATCTCGTTCAGGTTCGACGAGCGCAGCGAGACGTCCACGAGGCGATCGGGGGTGGCGGTCGTGCATGTGGTGGTGGCGGTGATGTCGCCGGTCTCGCCGTGCGCCAGGGCCTTCGCGGTGTAGGTGTGGCCGTAGCCGAGGGGTTCGGCGCTGGTCCAGGTGCGGTGGTCGGGCGCCGGAACGCCGGGGAGTGTCCGGCCGGTCTCGTCGACCCATTCGACCGAGGTGAGCGTGCCGTCGGTGACGGTGACCGTGGCGGGCCGCCGGGGTAAGACGTCGGCCGCGCCCGCTGGGGGATCGAATCGGATGGCCGCGGGGACGGGCGGTTTCGCGGGTTTCCGCTCCTGCCGGCTGCATCCCGCCAGGACTCCGGATCCGGTAAGGGCAAGGCCGCCCGCACCGGCGAACCCGAGTAGTAGCTCACGACGTCGCAGTCCCACCGCGTGCCTCCCATCGGGTTACTGATCTTGGTGCTCAGCGTGCGGGGTGATCTCCGATCCCGCCACACCGACGGGCCGCTTCGGCACCGATCCGTGGTTCAACCGACACCATTCCTCGACCATGCGGGCAGGGCTGTCGCCGAGCCGCCGGGCGCATTATTCACTTGCGTCGGTGCTGGATACTTCGAGAGATGGCCGCTCCCACGCTCTTCAGTACGCCCGTCCTGCATCGCCTTCGCAGCTGCGAGCGCATTCTGATCGCCGGTGCCGGGGGTGGTTTCGACCTGCTGAGCGGGCTGCCCCTGGCGTTCGCGCTCCAGGAACGCGGTCAGCAGGTCTTCCTGGCGAATCTCACCTTCACTCCGATCAACCGCACCGGGGCACGGCAGGTGGTTCGGGGGCTGTTCGAAATCGACGCCGACACAAGCGGATCCACCAACTATTTCCCCGAGAAGCACCTCGCGGTCTGGTTACGGGATCACGGCTACTCCGACCGCGTGTATCTGATCCGCAAGGGTGGCCCCGCCGATCTGTGTGCGGCCTATGCCCGGCTGGCCCGCGACCTGAACCTCGACGCCGTCGTCCTCGTCGACGGCGGCACCGATCTACTCATGACCGGCGACGAGGCCGGGTTGGGCACCCCGGTCGAGGACATTACGAGCCTGCTGGCCGTCCACGCCCTCGATCTCCCGGTCAAGCTGGCCGTCTGCGTGGGGTTCGGTGTCGACACCTACCACGGTGTCTGCCACGCGCATTTCCTCGAAAACGTCGCGGCGCTGACCAAACTCGACGCCTTTCACGGCGTCTTCTCGCTGCTGCCCGGCGTCCGCGCGGTCGACGCCTGGCTCGATGCCGTCGAGTGGGTCCAGCACCACACCCCCGATCGGGAGAGCATTGTCTGCGCGTCCATCACCGATGCCGCTCGCGGCGAATACGGCGACCACCATTCGCTCACTCGTACCCGGCCCACTGAACTGTTCATCAATCCATTGATGTCCATGGTCTGGTCCTTCGACCTCGATGCGGTGGCGACCCGGGTCCGCTACCGCGACGAAATCGCCCACACCACAACGCCCTTCGAAGTCTCGGCCGCTATCGAAGCCTTCCGCGACACCATTCCGCTGCGTCCGCACCGAACCATCCCGGCCTGACGTGTGGCCCCTCCCTGCCTGGTGCGGCACGGTCATTCACCGTAGGACGGCCAGTTCGCGAGGGTCTCGTGCAGCGCGTCGACGATATGGGGCCAGGAGTCGGCAGGGGAGCGGGAATGGGCGAAACCACCCGCGCTTTCGAGGGTCGCGAAGCCGTGAAAGGTGCTGCGCAGCAGGCGAGCGGCGTCGAGGGTCTCGGCCTCGCCTAGGCCGTATCCACGCAGGACGGCAGAGGTCAACTCGATGCTGCGCAAAAGAGCGGGCTCATCGGCCACCTCGGCGGGATCCATGCGAATCTGCGTGGCCGCGTAGCGCTCCGGATACTCCAGCGCATACGAACGATAGGCATCGGCGAACGCGACCAGCGCGTCCTTGCCCGACCGCCCGGCCACGGCCGCACCGATCCGGTCATTGAGCTCGCCCCCGGCCAGCAACGCCACCCGCACCCGCAGATCATGCAGATTGCGCACATGCACATAAAGGCTCGGATCCTTCACCCCGAACCGCTTGGCCACCGCAGACAACGTGACCTTCTGAAACCCGATCTCATCGGCGAGCTCAGCAGCCCCGCGCACCACCCGCTCGGTGGTCAGACCAGCCCTGGGTGACATGCCTACCTCCCTCCTACGGGCATCACGATTGATCCTAATGATCATAGGACCGAGGCAATCGAGTGCGCGGTGGCGGCGCCGAGGAATGAGGCGACGCCGACTGGTGCGCCTGGCGGGTGGCGCGGCAGAGGTCATCAGCACCCCTCGCCACCCGACTTGTCCTGCCCCACCGCGCTGATTCGCGCATGACGCGCGCGAATCCACCCGCGCGCGGTGAAACAGGCACTGGGTCCTCATCTTTCGCGAACGACACCGGGATACAGACCTGTCTCGGGCGAAATGCGCCGGTTGCGTACACTGGCGCCACCGGGTCGGTCGGGACCTGCGCGGAAGGAAGTGGAGAGTTGGTGTCGGCGCGACGCGTGCAGATCCTCGACGCGGCACGCGATCTCATTGTGCGCGACGGGTTCGCGTCGGCCAGCATGCATGCCATCGCGCGGGCGGCGGGAGTCACGCGACCGGCTCTCTACGGCGAATTCGGTGATCGCGACCAGCTTTTCGCGGCGCTGCTGGATCGCGAGGAGCAGCAGGTCATGGAGCTCGTGGAGGCATCCATGCCGGAATTCCCCGCGGGTGCGGATCCGCTGGAGTACGTGAGCGAGCTCGCCGACGTCTACCTGGACCTGGTGCTCTCCGCGCCGCAGAGTTTCCAGTTCGTGCTCATGCCGCCCGAGGGCGCGCCGCCGGGAACCTCCGAGCGAGTGGAACAGGGCAAGGCCGCGATTCGCGACCGCAGCCGAATGCTCATCGCCATGGCCGCCGCGGCGCAGGACCGCGAGGTGGATGCGGAACTGCTCAGCCACGCCGCGCTCGCGGTGAGCGAGACCGCCGCCCGCCTGGTGCTCGATCCGGAACAGGTGGGCGACCGCGACGAGGTCTCGCGCACGCTGCGCTGGCTGGCGCGCCGTGTGGTCGGCGGGCCGATCACCGGAACCACCGGCCGCCGGACCACCGCAACCGCCGACGGCCCGCTCGCCGGAAGCGGGGCCTGACATGGCGAACCCGAAGACCGCACCCGCGAAACGCCGCTACGCCAAACGACTTTCACCGGCCGACCGGCGCGAGCAACTGCTCGACACCGCCATGGGCATAGTTGCCGAGAGCGGTTTCACCGAGGTGAGCATTGCCGCCGTCGCCGATCGCGGCGGCGTCACCCGCCCGGTGGTGTACGACTCCTTCGGCAGCCGAGATGAACTGCTGGACCAGCTCATCCAGCGCGAGACCGGCCGCATGGGCGCGGCCGTGCACCGCGCCATGGCCGAACTCGCCGACCCGGCCGGCCGCGACAGCACGACGGTGCTGCGCGACGCCTTGGACCGCTTCCTCACCGAAGTGCGCGCCATGCCCGGCACCTGGCGGCTGGTGTATTTCCCGATCGATGGCGTCCCCCCGGGTCTGCGCGACCGCGTCGCCAGCGCTCGTGACCACCTGCGAATCCCCTTGCGCCAGGCCCTTTACGACTGGCTGGCCGAACATCCGGCCACCGCCGCCGAGGTGAACCTCGACGTCCTGGTGCGCCTGGTGCAGGGCCTGATCCAAACCGGAGCGCGTCTGATCCTCGACGATCCGGAGCACTTCGACAGCGCCCGCATCCTCAGCCTCGTCGACTACGTCTTCGTCGACAAGGAGTGACGCCGGACGGCTATGCCTCCACGTCGGCCACCAGGACCTGCATCAGACGTGTGAAAAGTCGTGCGGGTGCAGGCAATTCGGCCGCACCCGCCGCATCGACCACACGCGGATCACTGAACTTGCGGGTGCGGCCGCGATAGATCGCCTCGCCGCCGTTGGCGGCCAGCACATTGCGCACCCAGTCGGATTTGGTGCCATAGGGCAGGGGCACGATCAGCAGCCCGTCGCGGTACACGGCCACGACCGGAGTCCGGTACGGCGCACCTGATTTCCGGCCCAGATGCCGAATCACGGAGTAGGGCGGCACCTTTCCCGCGCTGACACCCTGGATCCGATTGGTGACGAGCTTGTTGAACCGCGGCAGCCAGGCCGGCGCGATGCCGTCACCGCTGGCCGGATCGCGCAGCCACCGTGCGGGCCCGCGCCGCCACATGGCCGGTTCGGGTTCGATGCCGTGGCTGAGCAGCAGCATGGCCAGCATCTCGTAATGGCCGACCAGCATGCACAGATCCACCGTCTGCGCCTCGGTCAGCCTGGCCCGCAGCAGCGGCCACGTCTCATCGGAGATCATTCGGTCGGAATGCAATTCGTCGACCGCTCGCAACAGCCCGCGCTGATGGTCGGTCCAGCCGGGGGCCTCGGGTCCGGCGGCGATCCGCTCGACGGTCGCCACCGACAGGCCGCTGAACCGGGCCGCGTAGACGTGATGGTGCCACTCGTAGCGCGCGCCGGAGTTCCACGCGGTGCGCAGCGTGGCCAGTTCGCAGTCGACGCGTGAGAGTCGACTGAAGGGAACAACCTTCAAGCCGAGGGGCATGTAACCCCAGAACATCAAGGGACTGCGGCCCATGAGCTCGAGGACCCTTATGCGGCCTCCGCCGCCGAGCAGTCCGCCCAGCCGGGCGACCAGCCAGACACCCGGTTCGGTGCGCTGGAATTCGCCGAGTCCGGGAATGCGGTCGAGCGCCGTGACCCGCCACTGCGGTAACCCGTCGGTGGGCGCGGCGACATCGGGCTTCAGATTCATCATTACCTCCCGGAACGGATTCCAACACCGGTCCCGGCGGCCTGCTATGGCCTGTGCCGCCACGGAATTGACCGTCGCCGCCAGGGTCGCCGGATACGATGGCCGGACTCGCCGCGAGAGCGGTATCGCGTCATGAACACTGGAGTTCGGCTTGACCGTCACCACCCGCCGGGCACTTCGCCTGGCCGCCGTCGCGGTCCTGACCGTGCTACCCGTCCTGCCCGGCACAACGCTCGCGCCACCGGCGCTTGCCGAGCCGGACCCGTTGCTGGGCGCGGGGACGCGAATCACGTTCGCCAGCACCGATATTCACGGTGCGCCCATAACGGCCAGCGGCACCGTCATCGAGCCGATGACACCGTGGCGGGGTCCGGGACCGCAACCGCTGGTCGCCTACCTCGTCGGCACGCACGGTGAAGGAGCCCAGTGCGCGCCGTCGCGGCTGCTGAGCGGATTACTCCAGTACACGCCGCCCCTGGACGTCATGGCCGAGTACGAACTTCCCTTCATGTACGCGCTGCTCGCGCAGGGCTACGCGGTGGTGATCCCGGACTATGCCGGTCTGGGTGTACCCAACGCGCCCAGCTACATGAACCCCGTCGCCGAAGCCCATGTCGCGATCGATGCCGTGCGCGCCGCACAAGGACTGGGCCGCACCACGATTCCGGAGCACGGGCCGGTCGTATTCGCCGGATACTCCCAGGGCGGCAATGCGGCCGGGGGAGTGGCCGAGCAATTGGCCGAGTACGGACCGGATCTCGACGTCAAGGGTGTCAGCGTCGGGGCCGCCCCGGTGGACCTGGCGTCCTTCTTCGACCGGCTCGAGGGCGGACTGTCGGCCGGATTGGTCGGCTATGCGCTCAACGCCCTCGAAAGCGCCTATCCCGAAACCGTTCCGGCGCTCGCCGAGATCATCAATCCGGCCGGACGCGCCATGATGGCGGCGACCGCGACCGAATGCGTCGCCGAAACCACCCTGCGCTACGGGCTGCACCACACCGGCGAGTGGACGGTCTCGGGCCGTCCGCTCTCGCTGGAACTCGCCGAAAACCCCGTCACCCGTGCGGTTCTCGACGAGCTGGCTCTAGGCCACCGCACACCCGCCGTCCCCGTCTCCGTGCTCACCGGCACCAATGACGATGTCGTCCCGCCCGGACCCGTGCGCGATCTCGCCGCCACCTGGTGCGGCCGGGGGGCCACCGTGGCGTTGACCGAAACCGCCCTGCCGCCACTGCTCCCCGGCTCGATCCTCGGTCACAGCCTCAATCTGCCGGTCACCTTCTTCGGCACCACGCTGCGCTGGATCGAGGATCGATTCACCGGGAAACCGGCCCCCTCCACCTGTGGATAGCGCTCAGGCCCCGGGGAATCCGGGCGGCAGGGGAGCGAAGGCGGCCATGAACCGCGGCCCCGCCGGCAGCCCGCGCAGCAGCGCACTGGTCCATGCGACGGCCGGAAGCCATCCGGTCACCGCATTGGTGATGTGCTCGGGCACCGGCACGGTGGCGAAGCGCAGATCCGCGCCACGATCCCAATAGGACTGGACCGTCGGCAGAACGACCGCCGCGGGCGGGATCAGCTCATCCCACAGCCCGTGCCACCACAGCACCGGGGTGTCGGGGATGTAGTGGCCGAGGCTGTTGTCCTGCAACACCTTCACCACCTCCGGGTAGGACTCCAGCGACTTCCCCGGCTGGTAGTAGTCGCTGATCGGCCGCCACATCCCGGTCAGCGCGGCCGTCGCATAGCAGCGGTGCTGCATGTCGGCGACGATCTGCTGCCCCTCGGGCGTGAGCAGCTCCGCGGCGTTGAACGCCTCCGGGTACTCCCGCGACAACGAGACGAAGCCGAGCCACATGGTGAAGTTGCTGATGCCCGTGACGCCGGGCTCCTCCTGGGTGGCGTACTTCGCCTGCTCCATCAGATTGGCGGGCGTGCCGCCGATGCTGGTGCCCAGCAGCCGCACATCCGGCGCGTAGGTGGCGCGCAGTTCGGCCGCGCGGATCGAGCCCGAACCGCCGCCGGAGTACCCGTACAGCGCGATCCCGGAATCGGTGAGCCCCAGTCCCGGATCGTTCTTCATCGCCCGCAGGCTGTCGAGGACCATCTTGCCCTCGGCGTAGGTGTTGAAGGTGTTGAACTTGCCGTCGAAGTCGGGCACGTTGATGGCGAAGCCCTGCATCAGCCAGTAGATGGCCAGCGTCGACTCCTTCATGGTGCCGACCTGCAGCGTGTGCGACGGATTGCACGACGAGTCGGTGGAGTCGATGGCCTCCTGGAACGACACCACCGGACGCGCGCTGCCCTGCCACGGAATGCCCGGCACGATGACCGTCGTCGCGGTGACGATCGGATTGCCGTGCACATCCTCGGACCGGAACAGCAACTGCTTGGTGTACACCGGGATCGGCAGCCCGAGCAGTCGGGTCTGCACCTCGCGACTGCGCACGATCTGACCCGGCGCGTAGGCGTCCAGATCGGCCGGATCGTCGTACCAGGGATCCTGGGACGGCACCGGAACGGGCAGCGCCTGATAGATCTGCGGCTCGCTCGGCAACTGCGGCAGCTGATTCTGATCCGGCGGGAACACGGGCGGGAACCCCGGATCCGCCTGCGCCACACCGGTTCCCACCGCCATGCACGCGGCCGCCAAGGCTACGGTCAGCCGCCGCCGGGACTTGCTCATGACATCCTCCGAATCGCCCTTGATTCGTGCGGCCGCCCTCACACGCGCACCGCCTCTGGGCTACAGCTCACAGGAAACCGCTGCTCAGCACTACTGACAGGCGGCTAAGGCGGCGGCGGTGCGCTTTGTGCACGTGCACAGACGGAGGGTTGGTTCAGCTGCTGTGGCAGTACGGGCGGTAGGACAGCTGCGGGAGGTACTGCTTCCAGCGGTCCTCGTTCCAGAACTCGCCGGTGACCGCGCAGATGCGGTCGATGGCGTGCCGGGTATCGAGATCCCAGAGGGCGAACGTGCCTTCGGTGGTAATGGCGGCCAGCCGGTCGTTGTCGGCGACGACCACCGAGTCGTCGCTGTATCCGCCCGTGGGGGTCAAGGTCGCCAGTTCCGCGGGATGCGCGCGGTCGCGGAAGTCCCACAGCCGGATGACGCCGTCGAAGCCGTGGGCGAGCAGGGTGCGGGAATCCGGAGTGAAGGTGAAGCCCCGGAGCGCCGGTATTTTCGCCGCGACCGGTTGCCCCAGCCGCTGTGGTTCGTGTGGGTCGCTGATGTCCCACAGTTGGAAGGTGCTCTTGCCCGAGACCACCATGGTGCGCAGGTCGGGGGCGAAGTCGATGACGGACCGCTCGCTCGTGGGATGCCGCAGCAGTTCCGCGATCCGGCTCGGATGGGATCGATCGGCGATGCTCCACAGGGTGGTCACCGACTCCGAATGTTCTGCCTCGCCGATGGTTTCGGTCTCGATCAGGGTCCTGCTGTCCGGGCCGAATTCGAAGTCGGCCTGTTCCGGCACCTGGATCGGGTCGCCGAGCGGCGTCGTGCGCGGCGGATCGGTGAAGTCCCACAGCCGCAGCAGTCGGCGGTCGTCGACGGTGACCATGGTCCGGAAGTCCTTGCTGATGGCCCACATACGCAGTGCACCGGCATCGGGAATCGGGCCCTCCCCACGGGAATGGACGGCGGCGGGGTCGGACAGGTCGACGACCGACATCGATGTTCCCCGCAGACTCTGTTCCAACAGCACGGTGCCGTCCGGTGAGAGCTCACCGACCTCAGTCTCCGGGACGCTGCGATACACGGCGATCACCTTGGGCGACTGCGTATTCCGCACGTCCCAGAGGGTGGTGACGCCCAGCCGCGGCGACCCGATCGCCAGTCTGCTGCCCCCGGCCCGGAAGACCGACATGTCGTTCGAGCCCGGCAGAGTCGGGATCAGCCCGGACGGCAGCGACCATGTGTGGAGATCACCGGTGGCCGCGCCCGCGAGCAGGTGATGCCCGTCGGCGGCGAACACGATCGCGCGCGGGGCCGCAGAGCACTCGAACGAACCGGCGCCGTACGGGGAGCCACCGACACCCGAACGGCAGGTGCCCGGACTGGTGGACAGCCCGTTGACCAGCAGGGTCGGGTCGGCCGGATCGGTGACGTTCCAGACGGTCACCGCAGCGCCGACCGCGGTCGCCAGACTGTGGCCGTCGGGTGCGAAGTCCAGATCCGAGATGCCGCCGTGGTCGATCTCACGGCTCGCCGACATGCGCGGGCGCGCCGGGTCCGCGAGATCCCACAGTTGCACGATGGCGTGCGATCCCGCCTCGGGCGTGATCCCGACGGCCAGCATCGCGCTGTCGGCACGGAACGCGAGGGAGGTCGGGCCGCTCGGGGCGGACGACGATACCGGCGCGGTGGCGAAGCCGGGCACCAGCAGCGTGGGATCGTCCGGGCGCGTGAGGTCCCACAGCTGGACCGAGGCGGTGCGGGCGGCTCCATTCCGGTCGATGCGTGCGAGCAGGCGACCGTTCGGACTGAAGCGAAACGCGTTGACGCCGCTGAGCGAGCCTCGATCATCCAGCGGCCGATCCGCCCGCCGCACCGGAGCGGCCGGATCGCCGACGTCCCACAGGGTCAGCAGGCTGACGGACTGCGTCGCGAGGGTGCGGCCGTCGGGGCGAAGGTCACCTCGGTCGGGTTCGAGTCGGTCGGCAGCTGAGCCAGTCGGCGAGGCGTGGTGGGATTCGAGATATCCCAGAGCGTGACAATGTGATTCGCGTTCAGTTGGTCGCCGCTGGGCACCAGCGTGGCGTCCGTGGTGGCCATCAGCGGTGCGGACGGGGCGAAGGCCACGTCGCCGACGCCCTCCGTCCGGGTTCCGAGCGCGCTCGGGTGCCGCGGGTCGGTGGTGTCCCACAGTCGCAGGCCGCCTTCGAGATCCACCGAGGCGAGAGTCCGGGTGCTCGGCTGGTACGCGATCCGCGTAACAGCCTGTGCGTGGGCGGGCGTGACCGACAGGAGCGGCGCCGCCTGGGACTGGAGCAGTCGCGAGCGCACGGCCGGATCGCCGGGCCGCAGCTGCCAGGCGACCAGATTCAGTTGCGCCGCCAGCGTGGGATCCGACTGCCGCGCTTGATCGGCCGCCGCCAGCACCGCGGTGAAATCGCTGTCAGCGCGCCGCTGATCGGCCAGCCGGATCTGCGAGTACAGGCCGACACCCAGGACGAGCAGCACCACGCCGAGCAGGGCCAGCGTCAGCCGCAGGCGTCGGGAGCGGCGGCGGCCGGTATCCACGGCGGCCACCGACCGGGTCAGGAATTCCTGTGCCAGCGGCCCGACCGGTGGTGGATCCGCATGCTCGCGGGCGTTCTGCAGGCGGGGGCCGCGGTACAGCAGGGACGAATCCCGTTCCTGGGCAGCCCATTCCGCGGCATCTGACTCCAGGCGCTGGCGGATCAGGTAGCCGACGCGGTCCTCGTCGATCCAGCCGCGCAGGCGGGGCCAGGCGGTGAGGACGATCTCGTGGGTGAGGGTGACCGCCTCGGCGTCGAGGGTGAGCAGGCGGGTGCGGGTGAGCAGTTCCAGTGCGGCGGTGGCGGCTTCGGGATCGGCGGTTCGGGCCAGCAGGTCCGCGCGGGCGACGGTGCGGCGGGTGTCGCGGGAGTCCTGGCTCACGGTGACCAGCCCCAGCAGTAGGTCGCGGGCGGCCCGCTGTTGGTCGGAAGACAGTTCGTTCCAGGCGTATTCGGCGGTCTCGGCGACCGAGCCGACCACGCCGCCCGCGGTGCGGTAGTCAGCGATGGTCAGGCGGCGGCCCTCGCGATGGTGCCAGGTGGCGGCCATGACATGCGAGAGCATGGGCAGTGCGCCCGGATCGTAGGTGCGGCGGCCGGGATGGTCGGTGGCGCCGCACAATTCGGTGGTGACGAGCTCTTCCAGGCCGGGTTCGAGATCCAGGCCGACGGCGCGGGCCGGGCCCGAAACCGCTTGCGAGAGTTCCTCCATGCGCAGCGGGCCGAGCAGGTAGCCGCGGTGTTCCAAGGCGTCCTGGAGGATGAGGTGGTTGAGGCAGTGCGCGTAGAAGTCGGCGCGCAAGGCGACCACGACGGCGATCGGATCGTCGGTGCGGCGGGAGCATCCGTCCAGGACGGTGAGGAACAAATCCCGTTCGCGCTCATCGGAACCCGCGGTGAACAGCTCCTCCAGCTGGTCCACGATCAAAATTCTGCGCGGGCCCTCGGATCGTGTCGCGAGCACCGCCAGCAGCGCGTCCTCGGTGGCATCGTCCGTATCCGACTGCCCGAGCGCGCCGAGCAGCGCGGTGCACGGCTGCGCGCCCGGCGTCAAGCGCGGTGATCTCCCATTCCGTCAGCGCCGGGCCCAAACCCGCTGCGAGGAGCGAGGATTTACCCGCCCCGGAGGCGCCGACCAGGGCCACCACGCCGTCGGCCGCGCGCACGAGAGCGCTCAGCTCGCTCACGGCGCGCGCCCGCCCGAAGAACAGTGCCCGGTGCTCGGGCCCATAGGAGCTCAGCCCCTGATACGGGCAGGCGGCCTCGGTGTCCGCCTCCGGGTTCCAGCTGGTCGCGGCCTGCCAAAGACGTTGCCACTCCGCGCGATCGGCGAGCGGGCGCGGCAGCGGACCGCCCGTCTTGCGGGCCAGCTCGACCAGCACCAGCACCACCGGCAGCAGGGATTCGAACCGGGCCGGGACATTGCGCCCGGCCTTCCAATCGCTGATGCGCTGTGCTGAGGCCGCGCCTGTCCGACTAGCCGGGACCGCGCCGGGCCGAGTGCCGCGCGCGGCCCGCATCCGTTCCTCGGCCGCGTTCGCCACCCGGCGCAGGGTCGGATTCCCGGCCGCCGCATACAGTTCGGCGAACCGCCGCGCGAATGCCGCGCGGGGTGACCGCAGCCGGCCGTCCTCGCCGTCGTCAGCGACCATGACCGCCCCCGTCCCCGATTGATCCCCGACAGTATGCGTCGCGAATCCGCGGTTATGCGAGTTGCTCGTCGATCCAAGGGGATTCGGGGCGGGTGGAGACCGGGAAGTCTGTCAACGCTCGGCAAGCCGGGGGTGAGATCGGGTGCGGTGGCCCTGACATCGCGGAATGGACTACGAAAATGGGCCGGATGTAACTGTTTCGGCAGGAATGAGAACGCCAGCAATTGCTGGGTACATAGCGTGCAAGCCGGGCCGGACCCGGAGTTAGTAGACAAAGAAAGTTACGACCATGCGTAGAGCAACGGCGCTCTTCGCCGCACTAGTGTTGGCCATCCTCTTTTCCACCATGACACACCTCACGGCTCCGAAGGCCAATGCCGATGACTGCACCGGCGTTTGGACCATCGGCATCGGCGGGCTGGGCGACAACAACTCGTCGACCTTCGCCCCCTTTGTGAACCAGCCCGTGGGTTACAACTCCGCCGACCCGATGTCGGGGTTGAACGAACTCAACCGGCTGTTCTGGCAGCACCGCGACGAATGCCCCGGCGACCACATCAAGCTCATCGGGCACAGCGAAGGCGCGGGAATCGTGCACGCCTGGGTCACCGCACACCAGGATGCCGATAACGCGAATGCCATTCTGCTGTCGGATCCCAAGCGGGCCGCGGGCCCGGGTTGGGCGGGACTGTCCTCGACTCCCGGCAGCGGGATCATCGGCTATCCCCTTGCGGGCGTCGATGATTGGTTCGGCGGCTTCCCGGTTGTGACGGTGTGCAACCATGACGACCAGATCTGCGACACCTCGGCCGGCTGGTGGGGTTACCTCTTCGGGGGAGCGCATACTCGTTACGATTTCAATGTCTGGGACTACGGCGACTGGGATTCCGGCGTCTGGTACTGGTAATCAGTTGAATCCGAAGGGGATCAGTAGCCGAAAGGCACTGGTCCCCTTTGGCTGAACCCATGACCCAGCGATGTGCACACGGCCGAACCATTGAAGGTGATCTGACAGGTCGCGCCCGCGTGGGTGATGGAGAACTGCGGGTCGTGCCCGCTCACCTGGGCGATGGCCGCCAATCCCGGATTTCCGCCCGGCAGCGTGTGGCTGCCGTTGGAATTCCACTCCGGATGCGCGGGCGTGGCGGCCGAATCGATAACTATGGCAGGCACATTCGGGAACGGGACCTGTGCTCCGGCGTACAGCACATTCATGACCGCGGCCGGATCGGCCAAGTCGCAACCCACCACACCGTTCGCCGCGATCGAGCAGTTCCACCCGCCGAGCGCGAAATACACGGCGTCGCCGACCTGAACCGGACCGCCCGCGTCGTCGGCGGACGCGCCGCCCGCGCCGAACATTCCGGCAACAATCCCGAGGATTCCCCCGCAAACCCATGCGGTAGTGACTTTCACAGTCCTGGACACGGCATCTCCCTGATGCGCAAAAGAGGTTATGCGGCCAACGCGGCCATAGAGAAAACGTATCACTTTACGGCGCACAGACGGCAGATCTGTCGAGGGGGCTAACGCAATTTCTTGCCCCTTCGGCAGCTGAATGGCCTCGAATCGGGCGACCGCCCAGCAGATTTGATTCGCTCTGCGAAGGAATATCCCGCCCGGCGGCGGCTCAAACCTTCAAACCGTTGCGGGTGACGTAGACGACATGAAATGCGATCAGCGTTCCCAGAACGGCGAGCCATTGCAATGTCGTCGCCAGCGGAACGGCATCCAGCGGAAGGGAATAGGCGAAGGCGACGCGAATGACGGCGTCCAGGGTGAACCCCGCGCCCCAGACCGCGGTGAGCACGCGCAGATGGCGGCGGAAGCGGGAATCGGTATCCCAGCGGGCATCCCATTCCCGGTATCCGGCCTCGCCGATTTTCACGGTGACAATGGTGCGGGCCAGGCTGCGCATCATGGGCCGCTGGGTGAACAGCGTGGCCAGGATCCAGAGGCCGACCGCGCCGAAGAGCCAGGCGTCGCGCACCAGCAGGGTGCGGGGGTCGCCGGTGATCACCGAGACGGCGGTGCCGATGACGATCATGGTGAGGGTGAACAGTGCGACCGCGTCGACGCGGCGGTGGCGCAGGGCGCCATAGACGAGGAACGGCACGGTCAGCAGGGCCGGGCCGATCAGGGCGGCCCAGGGGCTGGCGCCGGCCGCGCGCAGGCCGTAGTACGCGCCGATCGGGAGGATGAGTTCCACGATCACCTGGCGCGCAACGTGTCTGCGCAGGGCGGCGCGCTTCTGGGCGGCGGTCGGGGCGGGCTCGGTGGGGGCGGTCGGGTGCGTCATGATCAGGCGTCCTTGCGGGTGGCGCGGTCGAAGAGGTCGGCGAGTTCGCGCGCGGTGGCGGCGGCGTCGAAATTCGGATCGGTGGCCTTGCGGGCAATGGCTGCGTCCAGGGATCCGCGAATGGCCATCACCATGACGACCGGATCGAATTCGCGAAATACCCCGTCGCGCTGGCCCGCTCGCAGAATCTCGGCCTGGGTGGCGGAGGCCGAACCCAATTGGTCGAGCAGGCCGAAAAGGTGGGGATCGTCGGTCCCGGCATTGGCGGCGATATTCGACAGCGCCCGCAGGTGTTTCGGATATTCGTCCACGAGAGCGAGATTCGCGGAGAAGAAGGCGAGCATGCGACCGCGGTAGCCGGACTCGGCGTCGAGTTTGGCGCCGATGAATTGGGCCGACACGGTCATGATCCGGGTGACCACCTCGCGAATCAGATCGCCTTTTCCGCGGAAGTGGTAGGAGATCATGCCGGTGCTGGAGAGCCCGGCCTGCTTGGCGATCTTGGCGAAGGAGGCATTGGCGTAGCCCTGGTCCGCGATGACCTCGATGGCCGCGTCCACGATCTGCGCGCGCCGGGCCGTCTCGGTGAACGTCCGTCCTTGCTTGACCGAGTCGATTCTTGCTTGCATGAGCAAAACGGTACGCGGGTTTGCTCAACCGAGCAAGAGGTGTCAACCCTGTTTGTAAGCCGAAAGTGTTAGCCGGTCGTGTGCCGTCGGCTGATGGATGGGACCTCTCAACACGGGATTGTCGAAGGCGACACGGCGACGCGACGGGCGTCGCCCCTGCGGCGAGAGGCATCGACATGATTCAGGCGCGCGGGCTCGGCAAGAGCTACGGGCAGACCCCGGCGGTGGACAATCTGTCCTTCGACGTGCGGCCCGGGGTGGTGACCGGCTTCCTCGGCCCGAACGGCGCCGGCAAATCCACCACCATGCGGCTCATGCTCGGACTCGACCACGGCAGCGGCCGGACCCTGTTCGACGGGCAGACCTACGCCGAGCTGGCCGACCCGCTGCGGTCGGTGGGCGTGATGCTGGATGCTCGCGCGGTGCATCCCAACGCGGACCGCGATCGGGCATCTGCGCATGATCGCGGCGGGGGCGGGGATCAGCGAGGGTCGGGTCGAGCACGTGCTCGGGGTGGTCGGGCTGTGCGACGTCGCCGGGAAGCGGGCGGGCGGATTCAGCCTCGGCATGCAGCAGCGGCTCGGGCTGGCGGCGGCGCTGCTGGGCGATCCGGCCACGCTGATCCTCGACGAGCCCGCCAACGGCCTGGATCCGGAGGGCGTGCGGTGGCTGCGGGATCTGCTCAAAGATCTTGCGCGCCAGGGCCGGACGGTGTTCGTGTCCTCGCATCTGCTCAACGAGATGGCGCATCTGGCGGATTCGCTCATCGTGATCGGCGCGGGCAAACTGCTGGCCGCGGAATCGGTGGCCGAATTCGTGGGCCGCAATTCCGCGCCGCGCATCGTGGCGCGCACCGATCGGCCCGATGCGCTCGCGGAGGTGTTGAGCCGCAACGGATTCCGGGCCCAGATCGACGGCGGGGGCGCGGTGGTGATCGAGGGCGAGGACCGCCAGCGCGTCGCCATCCTCGCCATGCAGGCGGGCGTACTGGTCACCGAGCTGACCCAGGCGCGCACCAGCCTCGAGGACGCCTACTTCCACGCCACCGCCGACTCCGCCCAGTACCGCGGCCACGCCGCCTGATCCGACGGGAATTCCTCTCATGTACAACGCGATTCGCTACGAACTGACCCGGCTCACCACCGTGCGGTCCACGTGGGTGCTGCTGGCCGCCGGGCTGGCGCTGCAGGGGCTTATCGCCTACCTGTCCGCGGCCCGCGACTATGCGACGCCCGCCGAGCAATTCGCGGCCTCGGTCCACGGGCTGCCCCTCGTGATGGCCGCGCTGTTCGGAACCGCCGTGGCCGTGAACGCCTTCGGACACGAATACCGCTACGGGTCCATCACCACCACCATGCTCACCGTGCGACGACCGGGCCGGGTGATGGCGGCCAAGGCGCTGACCACCGGTGTGCTCGCCGCGCTCTACGGCGTCGCGGTGGTGGGCCTGACCGTGCTGATGCAGGGGCTGGTCTCGACGCTGCCTTCCGGAACCTCGCATCTCACCTACGCTTTCGTCGGCGTCCCGGTGTACATGACGCTGGCCGCGCTGGCCGGGCTCGGGGTCGCGGCCATCACCCGCAATGCCACGGTCGCCCTGGTGGCGGCGATTGGTTTCCCGACCGTGGTGGAGACCGGGGGCGTGCTGGCCGGGCTGAGCCCGAAGCTCATGCCGTTCCTGTCCGCCGGGTTCGCGGTGCAGCCGGGTTCGATGAACCCGGTGCTGTCGATGCTGCCGCTGTTCGCCCTGGCCGCCGGTTTGCTGGCGGCGGGCCTCGCGCTGCTCGCGCGCCGTGACGTGTGACGATGGCGCGACGACTAGGGTTGCCGGAGTGAGCAGGACGCGACGGATCGCCCGGGTGGGGCTCGATGTCGTGCTCGCCCTGTTGTTCGGTGCGATCTCGCTGTCGGAGGTGCACAGCTCCCCGTTCGGACTGCTGCCCGCCGCGGCGGGACCGTACGTGTCGATCGCCGTCGGGCTGACCCTGGTATTCCGGCGCTACCGGCCGCTGCCGGTGCTGGCGGCGGGCGTGCTCGGAGAAGTGCTCGTCGGATCGGTCGCACCGCTGCTGCTGGCCGTTTTCACCGTCGCCGATCGCTGCGGCAATCGGCGACGGACGTGGTGCGGGGCGGCGGCCGCGCTGATCGCCGTCGCCATCCCGTGGGGTCAGGGCACGACGGTGCCACTGTTCCTGACGCGAACGGCGCTACTGGCGGTGGTGCTCGCGGTGCCGCTGCTGCTGGGGTTGTGGACCAGTCAGCGCTCGGAAACCATTGCCGCCCTGCGGGAACGCGCCGAACAGGCCGAGCGGGAACGCGATCTGCGGGCCACCGCGGCCGTCGAGGCCGAGCGGCTGCGCATCGCCGGGGAACTGCACGACATTGTGGCGCACCGGATTTCGCAGATCACCGTGCTGGCCGGGGCGCTGGAGGTCTCGGCCGAGGGCAAGCCTGCCGAGATCGCGGGCACCATTCGCACCACGGGGTCGCGGGCGTTGACCGAGATGCGGGAGCTGCTCGGCATCCTGCGGGAACCGGCCGATGTGGTGGCCCAAGGGAATTCGGCCGCCCAGGGAAATTCGGCGGCTCACGGGAACGTGGCCGCCCAGCGGAATTCGGCGGAGCGGGTGCCGCTGCGCCCGGCGCCGGATCTGGGGTCGATCCCCGAACTCGTCGCGGAGGCCGTGGCGGCAGGGCAGACGGTGGACCTGACCATGCCGATCGAACTGCCCGAGGTGGCAGGACCCGTGGGCCGGGCCGCATACCGGATCGTCCAGGAGGCGTTGACCAATGCCGCCAAACATGCGGCGGGCGCGGAGGTGCGCGCAGCCCTCACGGTGGTCGACGGGGTACTGGATGTCGATGTCCGCAACGGGCGTGGCGACCGCACTCCGCTGGCGGCCGAGGGTTCCGGCTTCGGCCTGCTGGGGATGCGAAAACGGGTCGAACTCGCCGGTGGCAGCCTGCATTCCGGGCCGCTGGCGGGCGGCGGGTACGTGGTGCACGCGACGTTTCCATTGCATGCGGTGGACGAATGACGGTGGTCGATGAATGACAGTGGTGGGCGAATGACGGTGGTGGGCGAATGCCGGCGGCGGATGAATGACGATGCGGTGAGGGAGGTTTCGTGATCCGGGTGGTGCTGCTCGACGACGAGGAGCTGGTGCGCTCCGGCATAGCCATGATCCTCGAGGCCGGTGGCGGCATCGAGGTGGTGGCCCAGGACGCCGACGGCCGCGCCATCGTCGACCTCGTCCACAAGCATCGCCCGGACGTCGTCGTCACCGATATCCGCATGCCGCACGTGGACGGCCTCGAGGTCACCCGCCGCGTCCGCGCCCTACCCGACCCACCCGCCGTCGTCGTCCTGACCACCTTCGGCCTCGACGAATACGTCTACGCCGCACTGGAAGCCGGCGCCGCGGGCTTCCTGCTCAAGGACACCCCGCCCCGCGAACTGGCCCGCGCCGTCGAGGTGGTCGCCGCGGGCGACGCGATCCTCGCCCCCGCCATCACCAAACGCATGCTCACCGCCTTCACCCAGGGCCCCGGCGCCCAACAGCCCGACGCCCTGGCCCAACTCGACCACCTCACCGACCGCGAACGCGAGGTAGCCCTGGCGGTAGCCACCGGCGCCGGCAACGCCGAAATCGCCCGCACCCTCCACATGAGCGAATCAACGGTCAAGGTCCACATCAGCCGCATCATCGCCAAACTAGCCCTCGAAAACCGCACCCAGGTAGCGATTCTCGTCCTGCGCGCCGGCCTCGCCTGACACCTAATCCGCCACTCCGCCGCACCCCATGCGGTCACAACGGCCACCAGGGTCGAGCTGAAAATCAACGCCCCGAAGCGAACTCAGGCCAGGTAAGTGCGCGGTCATGCCGATGAGCGGGCACGCTCAGATCAGCTGTCTACCTACCAGCGTCGCCCGGCGGGAAGCCGATGGGATTGGCGAATTCGCTGCCCCGGAGATCGATAGCGCCCTGGAACTGCGTGTCGGTGAAGTCCGCGACAGCGGTTATGGATGCGCGCTGGAAATTGACTGTGCCGGAGAACCTCGCGCGTCCGAAGTCGACGGGACCGCTGAATCTTGTCTCGCTGAAGTCAGTGACGACGCCGAACTTCACTCCCGTGAAATCGACCGCACCGGAGAAGCGGGCGTGCTGGAAGCTGACCCAATCGAAGGTTGCGCCACTGAAATCGACATTGCCGTCAAACTCCGCGAGCACGAAACTGGGTGTCTCCAAAAA
>NZ_BAFX01000188.1 GCF_000308815.1 Nocardia concava NBRC 100430 | reverse complement strand
CCCGCCAAGCTGGACTGAGGGTCAGGCGGCGGTCTCGACCACGAAGCTGGCGACCGTGGTGGTGCTGCCGCCGATGTTCACGGTGCCGTAGCGGGTGACGTCCGGGAGTTGGTAGTCACCCGCTCGGCCTGTGACCTGCTTGTAGGCGTCGAGGAGCATGCGGACGCCGGTCGCGCCGACCGGGTGGCCGATGCCGATCAGGCCGCCGCCGGGATTGACGGGGAGACTGCCGTCGCGGCCGATCATGCCGGATTCCACGGCCTTCCAGCTCTCGCCCGGGGCGGTGAGGCCGAGGTGGTCGATGGCGACGTACTCCGACATGGAGAAGCAGTCGTGGACCTCGATGCCGTCGAGTTGGTGGATGTCGGACAGGCCCGCGCGGGAGAGGGCGTCGAGGAACGCGGTGCGGACGTGAGGGAAGACGTAGGGCTCGGCGGCGGAGACTCGGAACTTCTCGTCGAGTGGGAGGCCGACGGTGCGGTGGCCCCAGCCGGAGATCACCGCGGTGGCGCGGATTTCGCTGTGCCGCTGTAGGAATCGGTCGGAGACCAGGATTACGGCAGCCGAGCCGTCGGTCATCTGGCTACAGTCCTGGCGGCGTAGGACGCCGGTGACCGGTGGGTTGGCGGTGTCGTCGGTGGTGAAGCTGGCGTCGGTGTAGGTCCAGTCGCGGGTCTGGGCACGGGGATTCAGGCGGGCGTTGGTGATGTTCTGTTCGCTGATGGCGCGCAGATGCGCCGGGTCCAGGCCATAACGGCGGTCGTATTCGTCGGCGATGGCGGCGAATTGGGTGGGCCAGACCAGGTCGGTGTCCTGGGCCTCGTGACCCGCCCAGGCGGCAGCACCCATATAGGCGGCGGCCTGACCGCCGGGAACAGTCTTCTCCAACTCCGCTCCCAGCACGAGAGCGCAGTCGTAGCGGCCGGATTCGAGGTCGGCCATGGCGGCGAGCGCCGCCATGCTGCCCGAGGCGCAGGCCGCCTCGTGGCGGGAGGCCGGGACGCCCCAGAGGTCGGGGTGGACGGTGGCGGGCATGCCGCCGAGATGGCCTTGGCCGGTGAACAATTGGCCGAAGGCGTTGCCGACGTGCACGACGTCGATCGCGGTCGCGTCGAGGCGAACGTCGGTGAGGGTCTCCTCGAGTACACCGCGGATCAGCGCATCGAATCCGAGCCCGGCGCGATGCCAGTTGACGGCGAAATCGGTTTGGGCGCCGCCCAGAATGTGCACTGACACGAGTCCTCCTGAGAATCAGAGTCGAGAGCGCAGTTCGCGGCGCAGCAGCTTGCCGACCGGATTGCGCGGGAGCGCATCGGTGATCTCCAGGCGCTCCGGAAGTTTGAACGAGGCCACCCCACGAGCCTTCAGATGCGCGACGAGATCGGCGAGGGTCACGGTCGCCCCGGGCGCGGGAACCACTACGGCACAGCACTTCTCACCCAGCACCGGATCCGGGTACCCGACCACCGCCACATCCGCGACGCCGGGATGATCGATCAACAGCCCCTCGATCTCGGCGGGCGCGATATTCATCCCGCCGCGAATAATGATCTCCTTCACCCGATCCACGAACCGCAGATACCTGCCACCCTCGCACAACTCGAAAACATCTCCGCTACAGAGGAATCCCTCGTCATCGAAGGGCTCGGCGGTAGCGGTGCCGGGCAGATACCCACCGAACACGGCCGGACCGCGCAACCGAAGCTCACCACGCCCGCCCACCTCGGTGACCGTCGCCCCGCTGGTGACGTCGACCAGCTTCACCGCCGTCCGCTCCGCCAGCCGCGTCGACCACTGCACCCCGGCGGCACCGTAATACGGCAGATGCTGCGCCCGCAGCGTCGGATCCGGAATATCCGCAGGCGCGCCGAGCAGGCTCACCCCCTCGTTGGACCCGAAGAAGTTGATCACCTGAATCCCCAACTCCTCCTGCCACTGCCGCACCACTGGCGGCGGCAGCGGCGCACCACCCGAACCGACGGTCCGCAGCGATGACAGGTCCGCCTGCGACCGCAGGGCATCGTTCTGCAGCAACATGGTCAGCAGCGCGGGCGGCATGCTCGTATGTGTCACCCGATACCGCGCGATCTGCCCCAGGAACACCGCCAGATCCAACGGCTGATGCTGCACCAGATGCCCGCCCGCCAACAACCACGGCAGGAACGCCGCCGCGAACCCGGCCATGTTCACCATCGGAAACGGATTGAGCACCACCGAATCCGGACCGAGCCCCAACCCATCCTGGACCCCGCCCGCAATCGCCAGCCAATCACCGTGACACCGCGGCACACCCTTCGGCGCGGCCTCGGTGCCACTGGTCCAGCACACGGTGACCCGATCGTTCACCGTGACCGACAAACCGGATTCGTATTCCCGCAAACGATTTCGGCGCTCCTCCCGCACCTGTCCCCACCCGTCTGCACCCGGCCCGCCGCGCCCAGCAGCACGCGCCCGACCGGAGCCGACGGGGTCCTCGGGACCTGTGATCGGCAGTGCGGCCTCCGGAACCGCCGGTCCGAATGCGAAGACGGTCCGCTTGCCCTCGGCGACGGCCAACGCCTCCGCCGCCGGCTCCCGATCCCCCAGCCGCCCAACGGTAATGACCGCCTCGGCATCTGTCGCCGCCACAATGCCGGATAGCTCATGCCGCCGAAACGACACCGGCATCGGCGTCGCCACCGCTCCGAGCCGCCACAACGCCAGGTAGACCGCGGTCAGCGCCACAGAGTTCGGCAGCTGCACCGCGACCGTGGAGCCCTGCCGAATCCCGTTGTCCAACAGCACCGCCGCGAGATCGGTGACATGCTCGTCCAACTCCCGCCAAGTGAGCGTGCGCGGTCGCGCCCCGGTCAACTCGCTGAGATTCGCGGGATCGGTGATCGCCGCGGCATCGGGAGCCTCACCTACTCGCAGGCGGAATACCTCGGGAATCGTCTCGGTCTGCCACCAGCCGCGCTCGAGATACGCACGCACGGTCTCGTCCGGATGGCAGCCGGGAATCGTGGGACCGGTTCGAGCCGTCGCGGAGGACGTTGTCTCGCCCATCAGATTCCCTCGCCGGTGGTAAGTACCGCGCGCAAGTACGCGTCGCCGAGTTCGATGCCTGTGATCGGGTCACGCGGCTCGCACCCGCGCGGCAACCGCACTGCGCCGTACACCTCGGCGGCGCGCGTAGACCGGCCCGGCCGAATTCGCCGGTGAAGGCGGGGCCGCAGTTCCGACTCGCGGTCAATGCGCGTGGGTCGGGGTGCGGCAACCGGATGGGTTGAGCCGGACCGCGTTCGGCCGCGGAACTCAGTGGTCATCGGCGAACCCGGACTTCCCCGCTCGAATTTCGGCCAGCGCTTCCAGAGTCCGCTGACCGGCGGGATCGTCGGCCGTCGTCGCGGGGACGATGACCACTTCGTCGGCCCCGGCGTCGGTGTAGGCGCGGAGTCGCGCCGACAAGATCGCCGCGTCGCCGAACATCCCCACGGCGGCAGGCAATTCGTCCGGAATGGCCGCGAGTACCTCGCGTGGGTGGACACCGCTCTTCGCCAGCCGCACCACGTCGTCGAATCCGGCCTCCGCGAACATCGCGTCATAGCCGGGCGCGCGCAGATATCCGACCACACCGTGTCGGACCGTAGTGAGCATGTCGGCGTCGGGATCGACTCCGGCGGTGACCCACACCGATACCGGCGGCGCGGCCCGCCCGGCGCGCGCGGCGAATTCCCGTACCGCCGTGACACATCGAGCCGTCTGCGCGGGCGTCACCAGATTCAGCACCACCCGATCCGCACACCGTGCGGCAACTTCGAGCGCCTTCTTCCCGAACGCCGCCACCGCGACCTCGCCGCCGACCACTACGTCCCCGGGGCCCAGCCGGGTAGCCGCGCCACCGATGCCCGCGTCGGCTGCGTCGGCGCACTCGCCCGCTGCGGGTTCCGATTCGGCGCCGTGACCGCAGGCTGCGGCCGGCGCGGTCTCCGACCCCGATTGGCCCCGGCCGCCGGAATCGCCTCTGCCGGTAGTGGATCCGACGCTGGCCCAGCCGGCTATCGCATCGCCGTTCGGGCCGAGGACTTCGCGGGCGAGGGTTGGGCGGAGGGCGGGGAGGCGGAGGCGGAAGCCTCGGACGCGTTCGATCAGGCCGTCGTATTCGACTTTTTCGCCGGCTAGGAGGGCTCGGACTATTCGGGTGGTTTCGTCCAGGTGGCGGGCGGTGCGGTGGCGGGGGCGGCCGTGCCAGTCGCGGACCAGGACGGTGCTGGAGGTGCCGAGGGCTATGTCGACGGGGCGGCCGGTTAGGGCGGCTACGGTTGCGGCGCCCATGGCGATGGTGGCTGGGGTACGGACGGAGATGGGTAAGGGGCCTAGGCACAACGGGATTCGGCCTGGGGATTGGCCTATTGCTGTGGCCAGGGCGAAGGCGTCGAAGGTGGCCATTTCGCCTATCCAGAGGCGGTGGTAGGCGAGTTTGTCGGCGGCTTCGGCTACCTGGAGGGCGTCGAGGGGGTTGCGGTTCTGCCAGTAGGGAAGGCTCACACTCAGTTGTGGGAAGGTCACGCGGACAGCCTTTTTCAGTTGAGAGGGCGGGCGGCGGCGCGCATGCGGTCGCCGCTGACCCAGGTGGCGTGGAAGCCGAGGGGGACGCGAACCGGTAGGGCGAGGCGGCAGACGAGGGTGAGGTCGGCGGCGTTGTAGATCCAGACCTCGCCGAGGCCGGTGTGGGTGTTGTGGGCGAACATGGTGAGCCAGGCGTCGTCCTCGGCGGTGCCGCCGGGGCGGGGCACCACGGTCAGTTCGCTGCCGTAGATGCCGTTGCCGAAGGGAGCGGTTTGCTTTGCGCCGGTGCGGATGTCGTATTTGATGACGGCGTCGAAGATCATGGTGCGGTCGACGGACAGGCGCATCTGGTAGGAGTAGCGGCCGCGGTGGCCGGTGCGGCCCTGGTCGATGGCGGGGAATTCGGTGTTCACGTCGTCCATGACCTCCTCGCTGGTGGCGCCGGTGCGGAGGTTGAAGCGGTACTTGTGCAGTTTCGCCTCGGGACGCAGATAGGCCAGCAACTGGGCCAGCGGATGCGCGCGGTCGGAGACCGGGCTGGGCTCGCTGACCCGGCACACCACCAGGACGATCTCCTCGCCTTCTTCCCACGAGTTGACCGTGTGATAGATGTACCCGGACTCCCCCTCGAACCATTTCGCCTGCGCCCCTTCGCCATAACGCGGCAGGATCGCGAACCGGCTGGGCAGCGTCCGATCGAAGAAGATCTTGAACCGCCCGGCCGCGGCCGCCCGCGGATCGTTGTAGAGCGGCAGATCCATGAGAATCGAATGGTTCTCGGTGATGGCCATATCGTGCGGCAGGCGCGGCCCGGGCAGCTCGAGCCCGGTGAAGTGCTTGACCGTCCCGTCCGGATCGGCGACGCCGTAGCGCAGGTACGGCGAGTGGATGCCGTAGTCGAAGAACAGCAGCTCGTCGGTGCGCTCGTCGACCTTGGCGTGCGCCGAAACCTCGCCGCGCAGTGTGTCATTGAAGGTGTCGACGCCGCGCGTCTCGAGGCTGATCGGATCCAGCGCGTACGGCTTGCCCGCGCGATACCACAGGGCCAGCAGGTTCCCGTGGTGGTAGATGACATCGGTATTGGCCGAATTGCGTTCGCGCCGATCGCCCGGCGGATTGGTATCCCACGGCTCGATCACCCCGCGCCACAGCGCCGTTCCCGCCGCGTGCTCGGCCTCGAACTCCCCGGTGCGGATGAAGCGGTTGCGATAGGTCGCCCGCCCGTCCTCGAGGTGCACCGCGTGCAGCATGCCGTCACCGTCGAACCAGTGGTAGCGGCCGATCGGCGCGAACTGCGGGTTCGGCCCGTTGCGCACGTAGACGCCGTCCAGGTCGGCGGGCAATTCCCCGTGCAGCACAGTCAGATTCGTTGCGGTGGTCTCCTGCGCGGTGGGCGCGTAGGGACCTTCCAGATACGGATTGGTGAGCGCCTCCGCGGCGGGCGCGATGAGTTCTTCATTGAGCGGCATACGAAGCCTCCAGCGACCGGGCAGGCTGCACCCGGCAGAATTCACTACAGTTAATGAAGTGATACGCGTCTCACGGGAGGGCTGTCAAGAGCCGGAGCGGATAGCGGCTCGAAGTGGACATCGCGCCGTCCGAGCGCCGCCTCGCAGCCCCGGCAGCGCAACGCCGGGACCAGCACCGCTCCACATTCCTTGTGCCGGATCAGCAATCCGGGCTCCGGCGTCTGCGGATGCGCGCGATTCGACCACGCCAGCAGAAACGCGAAGACCCCGAACAACGCTCGCCCGCGCGGCGTCAGCCGATAATCGCGCCCGCCCGCCGCGGGCCGATGCAGAATGCCGGCCTCGACCAGGCGGGTCAGCCGCTCGGTCAGTGTGGTCGGCGACATGTTCAGTGCCGCACGGAAATCCGAGAACCGCCGCACCCCCGCCAGCGCCAGCCCGGTGACCGCCGCGCTCCACCGGTCCCCGATGGCCTCCATGATCTCGTCGAAGCGCGCGTCACCCCGCGCGGGCCCGGCGGTGCGGCCGGAGCGCCGCCGCCCGGAGGTGAGGTGCCACAAGGCATCCCGATCCAGTTCCACCTCAGTGTCATGCGTCGTGACGTCACGCCCACACCCCCGGCACATGACCGTCGGCGGCCCGCGATGCCCGCACTCGGCATGCGTGAACTCCGGCAGCAGCGCCCATTCGGCCGTCCACTCCCGTTGCCAGGACCAGACGCAGACCAGGATCTCCCAGGTCGCCAAACCCAGTTCGGTGAGCCGGTATTCGTAGCGATCGGCGCCCGCCCGCGGCACCCGCTCCATGACCCCGGCATCGACGAGCGCCGCCAGCCGCGCGGTGAGCACGGCGGGCGGCGCCGCGGTGCGGTCGGCCCACTGGGTGAACCGGCGCGCGTGGTCGACGAAGGCCAGGCGCAGGATGGTCAGCGTCAGTCGGTCTCCGAGCAGATCGAAGGTCGCGGCCACCGAATTCTTCACTTCAATAACTGTACTTTATGCGAGGGTTGCCAGCTCACGCTGCACGGCCTCGTCGTGCTGTGCCGCCTCCTCGGCCGCCTTCTTCGGGCTCCAGTGCCCGGCCATGATGAACACGAACGGGATGAAGCAGATCTGCGCGATCAGGCAGATCCACCACCAGCGCTTCCACTGCTTGGGCGAATCCGCCTGCGCCTGTTGCACCTCGGTGCCGTGCTCGGACAGGTAGGCCAGATCGTCGGCGGGAATGGCGCTGACAGCCTTGAGTTTCGCACTGGCGGCGGTCAGCGACGGTCCGGTCTGCGAGGCGACGGCGAGCTGATCGACGGGCACCTTCTGTGCGGCCTGGATCCGGGCGATGGCCTGATCCGGCGGGACCTTGAACTTCGTCGCCACCTGCCCGACCGCGGCGGCCCCGGCGGCCTGATCGTTCGGATCCGTCAGCAGCTTCACCAACGTCTGGGTGTCGATCGCCTGCAAGGTTGCGAGTTCGTCCGGGTACTTGGCATTGAGCTGGACCGTGGTCTTCACATTCGCCGCCGATTCACCGGTCAGCTTCACCAGCGCGGCGACCTGCGCGTCGATGTCGTTCGGATTCTTGCCCAACGCCGTCAGCGTATCCGGGCCGACCTTCTGAATGGTCGTGATCTCGTCGTGGTACTTGGCGTTGATGGTCTGCAGCCGCGGCCCGTAGTTCACCAGCGTGCCCGCCGCGGTGACCACGAACAGCAGCCCCAGCAGCACGAAGGTCACCACGGTCCGCAGCACGCCGCCCCACACCGCGAGCCCGACCGCCGTGGCCGCCGGATTCCGCTTCTCCACCGTCTCGGTGAAACTCGCCATCCACGTGGAATAGGCGATGCCGCTGCCGATGGCGGTGAAGCTCATGACCACCGCGAAGGTGTAGTAGTCGGTGCCGGGTTTGTCGGTGTAGCTGAGGAATACGAACCCGCCGATGATGGAGATGATCGCCCCGAACACCATGAACGGCTTGCGCACCTTCAGCGCGTCGGACACGATCCCGGTGAGCACCAACGAGATCGCGCTCGCGATCCAGTACCAGTTGCCCAGGGCATTGGCCTGCGCGGCGGTGAAGCCGAAGTTGGTCGCCATATAGACCGGTAGGAACGAGACGATGGTGTAGAAGAACGCCAGGAAGATCGAGATTGCCAGCGCCGAGCCGACGATGTCGAGGTGCATCATCTGCTTCCACTGATTGCGTTCCAGTGCTTCGACATTCAGCCCGCGCGCCCGCGCCTCGATGAGCGCCTTGTCGCGCAGCGACACCATGATCTGATCGCGCAGCCGGGGGCTGAGCTCACGCAGCCCGATGAGTCCGATGATCGAGATCACCGTGCAGATGACACCGGCCAGCCGGTAGTGGTACTGCCAGTCGGGGTGGGCGTCGAGGGTGTGTGTGGAGATCTCGGTGGTGACCAGTGCGCCGAGCACCGGGCCCAGCGTCCAGAACCCCATGGCCGAGGCGCGATCCAGCTGCGGCGAGAAGTCGCGCACCAGCGCGGGCGTCGCCACCAGCACCGCGCCCTCGACAATGCTGATCGCGCAGTAGACGGCCAGGAAGGCTTCCTTGGACGTGCACTGCGGTTGCGCGAACAGCGTGAGCAGCGAGGTGATGACCGTCCCGTACGCGACGATATTGGCCCGCCCCCACCGGTCCAGCGCACCGGTGATCACCGAGGCCACGGCCCCGAAGGCCGCGCCGATGATGAAGATCCCGACGAAGTACCGGAAGGTCAGGTGGAAGTAGGCGATCAGCTGATTGCCGACCGCGCCCGAGACGAACAGCTGGTAGTACAGCGCGACCGAGACCACGACAACCAGAAACAGATACCAGGATCGTGCGGGCGTTTCCGGATAGTGCGGCAGCTTGCGCTGCCACAGTCCGGTGACCAGCGTCGGCGGGGGGAATTCCGCGGCCGGGGGTACCGCGGTCGGAGTGCTACTCATGATCGAGACGCCTTTCTCTCCACAGCGTTTTCGCGCGCCCCGAAAGGCCCTTGCTCGAAGCGACACGATCAGCCGGGTGAACACAGGGTAGCGGTCATGAGTGAGCTGGATCACTGTTACCGAAATCGGAACTGAGAAGACGCGCGGACACGGCCCGCGAGCCCTCGATCCGAGTCCCGCGGTGGCGCGCGACTTGGCGAACGAGACGTTCCGAATGCAATCATATTGTCCGAGAATTGAACTGCTGGGTGGATCGGATAGTGATGAGCGACCGGGATTGGTACAGATTCGCCTCGGGACTGGCGGCCCTGTTGATCTACAGCCCGGTTGCGACCGTCCTCATTCTCGACTTCGAGCGCGATCAGAACTTTGTGCAGCTCTTCAAGTATCAGGACGGTCTGCGGGCCGAGGTCTCCGACGCGCTCGACGCCGAGCAGCGGCGGCAGCTGCGGGAAGCGGGCTGGGCAGCACCCGATTCCGACCACCCGCTCTGGTATTACGGAATCTGGGACCAGCGGGGAGCAGCGCCAGGCGCGGACGATTGCCGCGCGATCACGCTCGCGGCGGTCGACGTGCTCCGCGAGGTGTTGTCCGTGCCCTCGCCGGATGAGGTGCTCCCCAGCGGCTGGGTCGACGGCCCCGGCGAGGTACTGCTCGACGAACTGCGCCCGCACCCCTTCGAACCCGCCACCGGCGAACTGCGGACCCTGCTGTCCATCGCGAACCTGCTCATGCCCCACCATCCGTGGCCGGTCGCCTCGGTGCGCCACAGCCTGGAGGGCCCCCTGCACGCCCACCGCAGCGAGGCCTGGCGCGGACTGCTCTCCGCACTCGGCGAGCCGTTCTTCGGCGGACTCGGCGTGATCGCACAGTTCGACTGCCACCAGCCCATCGACGAGATCCGAGATGTGTTGCGACGCTTGCCCTCTTGTCCCGATGCCATGTCCTGGGAGTGGTATCCGGAATTCGCGTCCCGCACAGCCGATCAGCCTTCCGAGGACCGCACCGAACTATTCCTCGACGCGGTGGCCGACCACGCTCACCCGACCGGCTCGGTCCTGGTATCCCTGCAAACCGACGGTGACGACTACGCCCTCACCTTCCTGCCCACCGAGCGACTGGACCGATTCCGCGAACTCACCGCCGAAGTAGGCAAACGACTCGAATTACCTTCCCGCGCATAGCTCCCGCCGAATAAATACGCGTTTGTACGCGGGGTCGAGCCATACCGCCGGTGCGTCCGCGCGACCTGATCGCGGCATTGCGGTTGCTGCGCACCATGTACCGCGGCCCGTCCGACGACAACCTCTCCGCGGCCGAGTGGCTGCACTCGGCGCGTCCGACCCAGGCCATCACCGACATGCTCGATCCAGCCTTGGCGGGCATGTTCTGCGCCGACCTCGAGGACGTATCCGCCTTGCAGGTAAGGGATTTCATGGAGGGGGTCGGCGGCGCGATACCCTGCATCCTCGGCGGTATCAGCATGCAGTTCCGCATCGTCGAGGGCATGAGCGCATTCCACGAACGCCTGGCCGCGATGCTGCCCGATCCGGTTCGCCTGGGCACCACCGTTACTCACGTCCAGCAGGACGACACCGGGGTCACGCTCGGCTGCGATGACGGCAGCAGCGTCGAGGTGGACTACGCCGTCCTCTGCACCCCGACGACCGCGACGATCAAGTTCGATCCGCCGCTACCCGAGCAATCCGCCTATGATGCGGTGACTTACGGCCAGGCCACGAAGGTGGCGGCGGTGGTGTCGCGCAAGCGTCCGTCGCCTGGCCCGCCCGCACGGCCGAGTCTTCTTCGCCTCCGCCGAACGCAGCCCACACTGGCCCATCCACATGGAGGGCGCGGCCGAGAGCGCCCTGGCGACCGCTGCCGAGGTCGCGGCGCGAGTCGCCGAAACCGCCTAGCGCGGCGGTGAATCCTGGAGTGCGGCAAGCGCTCCGGTCAGCGCCCCCAAACAGGTCGATCGGACTTGGTCGCGGGTGAGGGATCGGTGTTCGAGCCACTCCAGGCAGAGGGTGTGGACGAACATCAGCCAGGAGGTCAGCACCGCGGATATCGCGTCGCGCTCGGAACCGGTGGAGTCGAGCGCATTGAGCATTTCATCGTGCATGGCGGTGTGATCCCCCAGCACGATCGCCTGGACGACCGGATCGCCGGCGAGGGCGCGGTTGGCGGCGAGCACGGTGTGCCGGTTGGCGTCGAAGTACGCCAGGTGGGCGTCGAGACCGGAGGCGACCTGGTCGGTCAGCGGCAGGGCCGGATCGAGGTGGATCCGGTCTTGCAGCGTCTCGGCGGCACGCTGGTAGACGGCGGCGAACATCGCGCTCTTGCTGGGAAAGTGGCGGTACAGCAGGGCCCGGGAGATGCCGGCGCGATCGGCGATCTGGTCCATCTGCACCTGGTCATAGGGCAGTTCGGCGAAGAGCTGCGCGCCTACGTCCAGTAGTTCGGCGCGGCGCTGTTCGGGGGTGAGGCGACGACGCGGCGGCATCGCACCACCATAACCGCAAATCGACGCTAGTTGACGCATGTCTACTAGTGGAGTTACGCTCCACCCAGCTAGTTGACACACGTCTACTAACCCGGTCGGCCGGGTTGAAGGGGGCTGTCGTGCGGGCCGTATTGCGTTGGTTTCTCATTGTTTTCGGCGTCGCCTGCATCGCGATCGCGCTGGCGCACATCCTCATCGGGCCGGGCACGATCATCGGAGCGAACACGCCGAACGCCACACTCGACGGCGATCTGCGGTTCTCGATGGTGCTGTTCGGCGTGTACGGCGCGTTGTGTGTCTGGGCGGCACGGGATCTGGACCGCCACGCGGGCCTGATCCACTTGCTGATGCTGGTGTTCTTCGTCGGCGGGCTGGTGCGGTTGCTGACGGTCGCGTACGTGGGGTGGCCGCATTGGTTCTATGTCGCCATGATCGTCGTGGAACTCGCCACGCCGCTGATCTATTCACCACTGCTGCGGCAGGTGACCGGCCGCCCGGCCCGTGCGGACCTGATGGCTTTGGCCCGCTGAGGCGCTCGGCCGCTACTGCTCCTTGCCGCGGAAGTAGAGGATGTTGGCTCCGTGGGAGGCCAGCGGGCCCGCTTCGGCGGCTTGGCGGATGCCGCTGCCGGGGAGGCAGGTGAGTTTGGTGAACATGGTGGTGTTGCCGAAGGCCGAGCGGACCTGGGTTTCGGAGGCGTAGTCGGCGCCGTAGTCGGAGAGGGCCTTGAAATTCAAGGGGGCCAAGGGCTTTTCGAGGGGGGTCTGGGCCGCCGGGAGGCCCAGGGACGCGTACTGGGTCGCGGATCCGCCCTCGTACCAGCAGAGTTCGTAGGACATGTTCTCGGTGGTGGTGACGCTGACGACCGGCCATTCCTGGGACAGGCGCAGGGCCAGCGGGTGGCGGCCGACGGGGGCTACTTCCCAGTTCAGGCTCTTCACCGAGACCCAGTGTTCGGAGACCTTTTCGATGAGGACGACGTCCTCGCCGAGGCGTTCGGACGGGTTCGGCTCGGGTTCGGGGGTGCTCCAGTGCTTTTCGTCCACGCCGAGGTATGCGGAGCTGGGGACCGGCTGGGCGTCGTCGGCGGTATAGGCGGCCAGGATGGCGGCGCGCACCAGGGTGACGGCATTGCGGGAGGAGCAGCGAACGGCCAAGGCGCCGAAGGAGGTGCTGATCTCGACCGGCTTGGAGGGCTGATCGGGGAGGGCGCCGGCGGCGATCGGCTTGAGGCCGACCAAGGCCAGCTGCCAGTTGATCTCCTCGATGGTGGCCAGGTCACCGGCCGTCTGATAGAGGATCTGCTGCTGGGTCAGGTAGCCCGCGCGTTCGAGGGTGGCGCATTCCAGCTTGCGCAGCGCGGTGACGGTCTTGCTGGTGAAACCCATGTCCTCGACCCGGATTTCGCGCAGCCGCTGCGTCATGGCCGGAGACGTGACAGCCGCGTAGCATTCGCGGTACATGGCCAGCGCCTGCTTGCGCTGGCGGCCCACCATGAGGGTGCGCAGCAGCGTATTGAGGGTGGCCAGGTAGCGGTTGGCCTGGTCCGGATCGGCGGCGAAGAGCCCGGCGCGAATGCGGACCGCGTCCTCGCCCGCGGCCACGGCGGCCTTGGGATCCAGGCGGCACAGCCACACGCTGCACTTGGACAGCGCGTCCGCCGACGCGCCCGCGGCCAGCGGATAGTTCTGCGCCACATGCCGGTACGCCTGACAGGCATTGCGGATGGTGGAGGTGGCCAGCTCGCGGTGCCCGATCAGGCGGGCGGCCTGCTCGAACAGCCGCAGCGCCTCGGTCACCTCGGCGGCGAAGGGTGCGGTGACGTGTCCGGCGGTGAGCCAGCGCAGCCGGATGAGCACCGCCTCCTGCGCGGGTTCCAGCGCCGAGGGCGAGCGATCGCGCTGCGCCGGGTCGTTTTTGGTGGCCATGAGCGCGCGGGCCAGCTCGCACAGCGAGGTCGCCAGCGCCAGCTCGGCTTCGGGTGTCCGGTCCCGCGCGGTTCCGCGGTCCGCGGCCACCTGACGCTCGATGGCGCTGAGATCCATTGCGACCTTCAAACTCCCGTAGCTGTGTCTCCGAAAACAAAACACAGCTGATCACCAAGGCCATTCTGTGTTTGCGCCGAGTCTGCCACACTTCGGCTGCGCCGGTCACCCAAGTGGCAGTTTGCCCGGATTGACGATCATCCGCGCAACCGAGGAGCGATCAACTCGGCCGGGTGTAGCGCAGCTGCCCGGATTTGCTGCGGTCGTATTCGGCCCGCCCCGAGAGGTGTTGCGGCACACCGACTTCCCACCAGGCTCCGGCCTCGGTCCAGGTCGCGGGCCGGGTGCGCACCACCACGACGGCGGGCCGCCGCTCCACGGTGGCGGCGGTGCGGGCGCGGGCGTACGCGTCGCGGAACTCGCCGAGTTCGCCCGCGGTGAACACCGAGCAGCCCAGGGCGCGGGCATGGGCGGCGAAGTCGACGCGGGGCGGGTCGGCGTGGTTGGTGCGGCAGTCGGCGTAGAAGTTGTTGAACGGCTGCCCGCCCTGGCCCTCCTGCAGGCGCGCGATGACCGCGTACCCGTCGTTGTCGCACACCACGGCCACTAGCGGATGCCCGGCGAAGGCGGCGGAGAACAGCTCGGAGTTCAGCATGAGGTAGGAGCCGTCGCCGAGCAGGGTGGTGACCAGTCCCTGCGGGTGCGCCATGGCCGCGCCCCAGGCGCCGGCGAGTTCGTAACCCATGCAGGAGAAGCCGTACTCGACGTCCATGGTGGGTGCGCCGCCGACGGCCCGCCAGCCGCCGACGAGTTCGCCGGGGAGTCCGCCCGAGGCGGTCATGACATAGTCGGAGGAGCCGCTGAGCTCGTTGACCACGCCGACGATCTGGGCGTAGCTCGGGATGCCGGGGGTGGGGGCGCGGAGTTTGTCGATATGGGCGTCCCAGTCGGCGCGGACCGCGGCCGCGCGGGCCGTCCAGTCGGGGTCGGTGAGCCACTCGTGGAGTTCGGGTTCCAGGTCGTGCAGGGTCGCGTCGGCGTCGCCGGTCAGCGCGAGCGCGCCGTGTTTGACGGCGTCGAACCGGGCCGTATTGATATGGACCAACCGGACTTCCGGGGCGAAGACGGTCCAGGACGCGGTGGTGAAGTCCTGGAGGCGGGTGCCGACGGCGAGTACCACGTCGGCTTCGGCGGCGAGGGTGTTCGCCGAGGCCGCGCCGGTGACGCCGAGCGGGCCCGCGTACAGCGCGTGCTCGTGCGGGACGAGGGTGCGTCCGGCTGTGGTTTCGGTAACCGGGATGCCGTGGCGCAGCGCGAATTCGAGGGCACGTTCGCCCGCGCCGGAATAGCGCACTCCCCCACCCAGAACGAGCAGCGGGCGGCGGGCCTGCCGGAGCACCCGGGCGGCCTCGGCGACCGACCGCCGATCGGGTCGCGGGCGCGGGACGTGGTGTACGACGGGTTCGAACAGGGCGTCCGGGAAGTCGTACACCTCGGCCTGAACATCCTGGGGCAGTGCGAGAACCACGGGCCCGGCGTCGGCGGGATCGGTCAGCACGCGCGCCATCTGCGGCAGGGTCGCGAGGAGTTGCTCGGGCCGGGTGATGCGGTCGAAGTACCGGCTCACCGGCCGGAACGCATCGTTGACCGTTATGGTCGGATCGCCGAAGTGCTCGACCTGCTGCAGCACCGGATCCGGGGCGCGGCTGACGAAGGTGTCGCCCGGCAGCAGGAGCAGCGGCAGCCGATTCGCGTGCGCCACACCGGCGGCGGTCACCATGTTCAAAGCGCCGGGGCCGATCGAGGAGGTGGCGATGCCGACCTGCCGCCGCTGCGTGGCCTTCGCCAGTCCGACGGCCGCCAGTGCCATTCCTTCCTCGGTGTGCCCGCGCCATACCGGGATCTCCTCGCGCCGCTCGGCCAGCGCGGTCCCCAGCCCGAGCACATTGCCGTGCCCGAAGATCCCGAAAACCGCTGGGAACAGCGGCACTTCGCGCCCGTCGAGGGTCTGTGACCGCTGGGCGATCAACCAGGCGACCAGCGCTTGCGCGGTCGTGCACTTCATCGGAGCCGTCCTTCATGGGAGGTGACCGGGCAGCGCGGATCCAGCGGCTCCCGCGCCCACGCCTCCCGCACCCAGGTGTGGGCGGGATCGTCGCAGAAGGCCATGGATCGCTCCGGCGCTGGTCCGGCCAGAACGTTCAGGTAGTACATGGGGTAGCCGGGGGCGGCGATGCAGGGGCCGTGGTAGCCGTGCGGGACGAGGAAGACGTCGCCGTCGCGGACCGCCACGTTCTCGTCGAGCGACCCGTCGGCGGTGTAGGTGCGGTGCATGCCGAATCCCTCACGGTCCGGGGTGATTCCGTCGCGACCGGCAATGCGGAAGTAGTAGATCTCCTCGTTGACGACCTCGCACTCGGACGCCTCGTCGTGCTTGTGCGGCGGGTAGGAGGACCAATTCCCGTCCGGGGTAATGAGTTCGCACGCGTTGAGCTTGTCGGCGTGATCCCAGACTCCCGGGGTCCCGAAATTCGTCACCTGACGGGTCGCCTGGCCGGAGCCCCGCACCTCGACCGGAACCTGGTCGGCCGGACCGTATTTCGGTGCCAGGCGATTCGCGCAGCGTGCCATGGGCAGCGCCACTTCGATACCGCCGACCGTGGACAGCTCCACCTCGGCGTCTCGCGGCACGTACGCGAAATCCGTGACCCGCGTGAAAACCGAATCCCTGCCTGCGAGTTCGAATACTTGTCCATCCACTCGCACCGTGCACGAACCGGCCAGCGGCAGGACGAATGCCTCGAACTCCCCGGTGTTCACCACGCGCCGCTCCCCCGGCCCGAGCCGCAACACCCGCAGCCCGGTGTACGACCACCCCGCGTCCTCGGGAGTCAGTGAGACCGGATCGCCTGCGCTGCTCAGTGTTCCGTGCGGCCGGTGCAGATCCTTCATCTCGCCGCCTCCAGCACCTGGGCCGCCGCCCGGACCGCGCCCGCGACATCGCCGTCGGGCGGGTAGAGGAGGCTGCGGCCGACGACCAGGCCACGCGCGACATCGTGGCGCAGGGCCGAGCCCCAGGACCTCAAATCTGATTCCGGGTCTCCGGAGGGCGCACCGCCCAGGATGACGACGGGCAGGGTGGTGGCGTCCAGGACCGAGACATCGTCGGGGGCAGGGATTTTCAGCCAGGTGTAGGCCGAGGTCACGCCCAGCCCCGAGGCGACGGTGATGGCGCGTTGCAGGGAGGCGGAGTCCTTGTGCATGGTCAGCGCGCCGGAGGCGTCGCGGGCGTAGGGCAGCGGTTCGACCATTGCCATCAGCCCGTGTTCGGCCAGCCCGGAGACCGCGCGGGCGCAGGCCTCCAAGGTCGGGATGGTGCCGGGATCCGAATCCACCAGCCGCAGCAGCATTTTGCCGCCGTCGAGGCGGTACTTCGCGATGGATTCGGCGTCGTAGCCGGTGAACCGGTCGTCGATCTCCCAGTCCGCGCCCGCGAGACCACCGCGATTCATCGAGCCGATGACGATCTTGTCGTGGACGGCGTCCAGGAGCAGCAGCTCCTCGACGATGTCCGGGGAGCCGAGCACGCCGTCGACGGCCGGGTCCGCCAGGGCGATGAGCAGCCGCTCGAGCAGCGTGCGCCGGTCGGCCATGGCCGTGCGGTCCGCGCCGACCCCGAGCGCCCCGCGGGCTGGATGGTCGGCGGCCACCAGGAACAGGGTTCCGGTGTCGGACAACAGGTTCGGCCGTCGCCGCCGGTCGGCGTAGGCCCGCCGCACGGCCTCGGGGTCCGTGGCGCGGGTACGTAGCAGGTCGTACCAGCGCGCGTCGGTCAGGTGCACAGCATCTCCTCGATCTCGGCATCGGTCGGCATGGCGTCGGCGCAGGCCAGGCGGGACGCCACCAGCGCGCCGGCGGCATTGGCGTAGCTGGCCATGCGGTGCGGGTCCCAGCCGGACAGCAGGCCGTGGATGAGTGCGCCGCCGAAGCCGTCGCCCGCACCCAGCCCGCACAGCACCTCGACGGGGCATGGCGGCACGGTCCAGCGCTCGGACTCGGTGGCGATGAGCACGCCCTCCGCACCGCGCTTGACCACGGCGAGGCGGACGCCGCGGGCCAGCAGGCGGTCGGCGGCCTCGTCCGGATCGGCGGTGCCGACGGCCACCTGGACCTCGGCGCGGTTGCCCACCACCACATTCACGTGATCGACCATCCAGCCGATCTCGGCGCGCGCGGTGTCGACGTCGGGCCAGAACATGGGGCGGTAGTCCAGATCCAGCACGGTGTGGCCGCGCCGGGCACGGCGTTCCAGAATCGCCCGCTGGGTGGTGCGGCCGGGCTCGGCGCTCACGCCGGTGCCCGTCACCCACAGCAGCGGCACGGAATCCACGACATCCCAAGGGATCTCATCCTCGGTCAGCGTGAGATCCGGTGCGATGGGCGCGCGATAGAACACCAGCGGCGGATCCGCGGGCGGCTTCAGCTCGCAGAACACCACGGGCGTCTGCAGATTCGGGGCCGTGCCCACATATTGTGCGGAAACCCCGAACCCCTCCAGCGCATCCCGCACGTAATCCCCGAACCCGTCCGGCCCCACCTTGGTGAGGACCGCAGCGCGGCGACCCAGCCGCGCCGCCGCCACCGCCACATTGGTGGCCGTCCCGCCGAGGAATTTCGCGAAGGATTTCACCTCGGCGAGCGACACACCGCTCTGCTCCGGATAGAGGTCGACGCCGACCCGGCCGATCGTCAACACCTCCAGTTCGGTCACTGGACCACCCGCTCCAATTCATGTTGCAGCGCTTCGAGTTCCGCGCCGCCGGACATCTGCCGGGTCAGCTCGGTCAGGTCGATCTGATCCTTCTCGTAGCTGCCGAGCATCGCGCCGCGCTTGAGCAGCAGGAACCGGTCGCCGACGGGGTAGGCGTGATGCGGGTTGTGGGTGATCAGCACGACGCCGAGTCCGCGATCGCGGGCCTGCACGACATAGCGCAGCACCACACCGGCCTGCTTCACGCCCAGGGCCGCGGTCGGCTCATCGAGGATGAGCACCTTGGCCCCGTAGTGCACCGCCCGCGCGATGGCCACGCATTGACGCTGACCGCCCGAGAGCGTGCCCACCGGCTGCTCCAGATCGGGGATGTCGATCCCCATGTCCGCCAGGCCCTTTCGCGCGATCTCCTGCGCCTGCTTGCGGTCCAGCAGCTCGAGCGGGCCGTAGCGTTTCACCGGTTCGGAGCCGAGCACGAAGTTCCGCCACACGCTCATCAACGGCACCACCGCCAGATCTTGATACACCGTGGCGATGCCGAGATCCAAAGCCGCACGGGGCGAGGACAATCGCAGGGATTCGCCCTCGATCCGCAGCTCGCCGCTGTCGTGCTGGTGCACGCCCGCCAGGATCTTGATCAGCGTGGACTTGCCCGCGCCGTTGTCGCCCAGCACGCAGGTGACCTCACCGGCGTTGACCACCGTGGACACGTCCCGCAGCGCCACCACGCCGCCGTAACTCTTTCCGATGCCGATCGTTTCGATCAACGGCACCCCGGATTGTTCACTCATCGGCGTACCCTTTCCGCCCGCTTCTTGAATGCGTTGTTGACCAGTACGGCCGAGAACAGCAGCACGCCCAGGAACAGCATGAACCAGTCGCTGTTCCAGCCCGCCAGCACGATTCCCTGCCGCGCCATGCCGAAGATGAGCGCCCCGATGGCCGCGCCGACCACCGACCCGAAGCCGCCGGTGAGCAGGCAGCCGCCGATGACCGCGGCGATGATGTACTGGAACTCCAGTCCCACACCCTGATTGGCCTGCACGCTGGCGAAGCGCAGTAGATTGCACGCGCCCACGATCCAGCCCGCGAACGCGGTGGTCATGAACAGCAGGATCTTGGTGCGATTGGCGGGCACGCCCACCGCACGCGCGGTGGGCAGCGAACCGCCGACCGCGAAGATCCAGTTGCCCAGCCGGGTGCGCACCAGCACGATCGCCGCGACGGCGGTCACCACGATCCACCACACCACCGACGCCTGGATGGTGGCGCCGCCGATCTTGGTGGTGGAGGCGAAAACCCAACCGGCGGACTGATATCCGTCGGCGGAGCGCACGCCCGAGACCTGCACGGTGCCGGTGGCCCAGCGGGTCACACCGAGATTCAGGCCCTGCAGGGCGAGGAAGGTGCCGAGGGTGACGATGAAGCTCGGCAGGCCGGTGCGCATCACCACCCAGCCGTTGAGGGCGCCTACCGTGAGCGCGAAGACCAGCGAAACCGCCAGCCCCAACCACACATTCCAGCCCGCGTGCACCGCGAGCAGGCCCGTGATGAGGGCCGTGGAGGCCGTCATCACGCCGGTGGACAGGTCGAACTCCCCACCGATCATGAGCAGCGCCACCGCCACCGCCATGATGCCCAGCGTCGAGGCGTCGTCCAGCCAGGTCGAAATGCCCAGCGGTTTCAGGAATTTGGTGGTGACGAAGCTGAAGAAGACGAACACCACCACCGCGCCGAGCAGTGCCCCCACCTCGGGGCGGGCGACGAGGCGGTTGAGAATGGCGAGCCGGTCCGGCGGCGGTGCGGCCGGTGCCGGGTCGGTTGTCGTTGTCGTAGCAGTCATGTCATTCACTCCCGGCCCGCTCACCGTGTGCCCTGGCCGACGAGCGCGGCAATGGCATCGACATTGGATTTGTCCACGAACGCGGGTCCGGTCTGCACCGGATGCCCGCCACCCACGGTGTTCAGGTTCGTCTTGTACAGCTGCAGCATGACCACCGGCAGATAGCCCTGCTCGTACTGCTGCTGATCCACCGCGAACAACAGCGATCCGGCCCGGATCGCGCTCACCACATCGGAATTCAGGTCGAAGGTGGCGATGGTGGCCTTGGCGGCGGACTCCTTCACCGCGTCCACCGCGCGGGCCGCGATCTGCGAATTCAGAGTCAGCACGGCGTCGATGGAACGGTCGGCCTCCAGCGCGCCCTTGATGCGGGACTGCACGTCGGTCGGGTTGTTGATATCGACCTGCAGCGTGGTCGCGGTGCCGAAGCCCTGGGTGGCGCCGGCACAGCGCTCGTTCGCGCCGACATTCCCGGCCTCGTGGATCACGCACAGCATCTTGTGTTTTCCGGAGTCGGCGAGGCGCTTCCCGGCGGCCTCACCGGCCAGGCGCTCACTCTGGCCGACGTGGCCGATGGCGCCGAACTTCACGCTCTCGGCCTCACCGGAGTTGATGGTCACCACGGGAATGCCCGCGGCGACGGCCTTTTCGACCGAGGGCTTCAGCGCGTCCGGATTGGCCATGGACACCACCAGCCCGTCGACGCCCTGCGCCACGGCATTGTCGATGAGCTTGGCCTGCTGGGTGGGATCGCCCGAGGAGTTGTACTCGACCCGGACCCCGAGATCCTTTCCGGCGGCCTCCGCACCGTTCTTCACCACATTCCAGAAGGCGTCACCCGGCGACCCGTGGGTCACCACGGCCACCGATTTCAGGGTGCCCACCGCGGCCGGGGCCTGCGAGGGTCCGGTGACATCGGCGCCCGGGCCACTGCACGCGGCGAGCACGGCCGCGGTGGCCAGCCAGGGCAACAAGCGCAGCCAGCGTGGGCGGCGCGAGCGAGGATTCGCGGACATCGTCGTCTTCACCTCCCCACTAAATCCGAGCCGAGGCGAGACCGGCGGCGATCTCGGCCAGGTGTCGCAGACTTTCTCGGGCATCCGCGGTGGATCGCTCGGCGGAGTCGCCGGGACGGAGCGCGGTGTCCTGCTCGATCACGTACCAGCCGCGGTATCCGGCGGCGTGCACCTCGCGGACCAGGGCGGCGATATCGACGTCGCCGGTGCCGAGCGGGACATAGAGCCCGCGGCGCACGGCCTCGCTGTATTCGAGGCTGCCGCCGCGTACTTCGGCGGCCAGTTCGGCGCGGACATCCTTGAGATGGATGTGGCCGATGCGGTCGCCGTGCCGGCGGGCCAGCTCGACGGGGTCGGTGCCGCCGATGAGTAGGTGGCCGGTGTCCAGGCACAGGTCGAGGTCGGAATCGGCGAGGAAGCGATCCACCTCGGCGGCCGTCTCGACATGGGTGCCGACATGCGGGTGCAGGGCCACGCGCAGGCCGTGTTCGGCGGCGATATCGCCGACCGAGGCGGCGGTGTCGATCAGGGTCCGCCATTCGTGATCGGTGAGCGGGGTGCGGGTGTCGTACCCGTCCTGCCCCGTCGCCGCGGCGAGCACCAGGATCTCGGCACCTGCGGCGGCGAACAGCGCGGCCGTCTCACGGGCGGTGGCCAGGGCCCGGCGCGGTTCACTGTGCAATGCCAGGGCGAGGAACCCGCCGAGGGGCGCAATCCCGTAGGTGCTCAGGCACTTCGACAGCTCGACCGGGTCGTCCGGTAGGTACCCGGGTGGCCCGAACTCGGTCGCGGCGAGCCCGAGGCCCGCCATTTCGTCGAGGACCGTGGCCGGTTCGAGGACATGGCCCCAACCCGGAACTTCGCAGACTCCCCAGGAGATCGGCGCGGCGGCAATACGCAGTGGATGGATCGATTCGGTCATCGGCACTTCCCAGACCCGTCGTATGGACTCCAACGTTGGAGCGCTCCAACAATGTAACCTGGCTCACTCTGGTGTCAAGAGTCCCGCATGCACCGAAAACTGGTGTGTCATCACGGAAAACGCCGCCTTCCAGGGGAAATGAAGGCCCTGCGGCGCGTCCCAAATATCCGATTAGAGCGCTCTATTGCCGTCGCACGTAGCAACGCTGTAGCGTGCGACACACACCGAACCGAGCCCGGAGGCGAGCACATGACCCGACCGACCATGGAGGACGTCGCCGCCAGGGCGGGCGTCTCCCGGGCGCTGGTCTCCCTGGTCATGCGCAATTCGCCGAAGGTGAGTGACCATCGCCGCCGCGCGGTGCTGGCCGCGGCCGCCGAACTCGGCTACCAGCCGCACGCCATGGCGCGCTCGCTGGCCAGCCGAACCTCCAACATCGTCGGCGTCATGGTGTCGGACCTGCGCAATCCGTTCTTCGCCGATGTCATCGAGGGCATGGACGAGGCGGCGCAGGAGGCCGGGCTCGAACTCATCCTCAATACCGGGCGGCGCAGTGCGAGCCGGGAGCGCACGGCACTGGAGAGCCTGCTGGCGTTTCGGCCCGGAGGCATCATCCTGCTGTCGCCGGTGCTGCCCGCCTCAGCGATTCGCGATGCGGCGACGCGCTGCCCGATCGTGCTGGTGTCGCGCACCTCGACCAGTCCGGCGGTCGACACCGTCAATGACGACGGCGAGCTCGGCGCCGCGCTCGCGGTGGATCATCTTGTGGCCCTTGGTCATCGGCGCATCGTGCACCTGGACGGCGGCGCGGCCTTCGCGGCACCACCGCGACGCAAGGGCTACACCGCCGCCATGACCCGTTACGGCCTCGAGCCCATGGTGATCGCCAGCGAGCACACCGACGAGGCCGGTGCCGCGGCGGTCCGCAAGCTGCTGAACATCTTCTCCCCCACCACCTTTCCCACCGCACTGGTGTGCGGCAACGATTTCAACGCCGTGGGCGCGATGGCAGCGCTCGAAGAGGCGGGTCTGCGTGTGCCCGAGGACGTTTCGGTCGTCGGCTACGACAACACCTCGCTGGCGGCGCTGCGGCACGTCGCCCTCACCACCATCGATCAACCGCGGAAACGCATCGGCCAGTTGGCCGTTCAGGCGCTGCACGAGCGGCTGCGCGAGGAGCGCACCGAACCGCTGCGCAAGCGCTTGGAGCCCTCGCTGGTGGTTCGTTCCACCACCGCCGCACCCCACGACTGACAGGAGTCAAACGATGTCTTTGAGGGACTCAGCCCCGATCACTGTGGGCCTGGCCGGGACCGGCCGGATCGGCACCTCCCACGCCGAAACCCTGAAATCCCTTCCCGGCGTTGGCACGGTCATCGTCACCGATGTCGACACCGAACGCGCCCGCGCCACCGCCGACAAGCTCGAGGTCGATTTCGCGACCGATATCGAGGCCCTGCTCACCGCCGGTCTCGACGGCCTGGTCGTCACCACCGCCACCGATTCGCATCCGGCGCTCATCACCGCCGCCGTCGACCGCGGCATCCCGGTCTTCTGCGAAAAGCCCATCGCCGCAGACATTCTCGGCACCCTGCGGGTGGTCGAGCACGTCGAGCGCTCGGAAGTCCCCGTACAGATCGGCTTCCAACGCCGCTTCGACGCGGGCTACCGGGCCGCCCGAGCCGCCATCGCCGCCGGCGACCTCGGCTGGATCCACACCCTGCGCGCCACCACCCTCGACCCCGCACCCCCGCCCGCCGAATACATTCCGCGCTCGGGCGGCCTGTTCCGCGATTGCGGCGTCCACGATTTCGACATCATCCGCTGGGTCACCGGCCGCGAGGTGGTCGAGGTCTACGCCACCGGCGCGAACCGGGGTGAGCAGTTCTTCGCCGACGCAGGCGATGTCGACACCGCCGCGGTCATCCTCCGACTCGACGACGGCTGCCTGGCCACGGTCTCCCTGACCCGCTACAACGGCGCGGGCTACGACGTGCGCCTGGAGGTGCTGGGTTCGGCGGGCAATGCCATCGTCGGCCTCGACGACCGCGCACCCCTGCACTCGGTCGAACCCGGCTACCCGCCCTCGACCCTGCCCGCCTACCCCGGCTTCATGGACCGATTCCACAACGCCTACACCGAGGAACTCGCCACCTTCCTGGGCGTGATCAGCGGCAAGGTGGCCAACCCGTGCCCGCCCGCCGACGCCCTGGAGGCCTTCTACATCGCCGAGGCCTGCGAGCTTTCGCGCCATCAGGGCAAGCCCGTTCACCTCGCCGACATCCGCCGCTGAAACTTCGGCTACCGTCTGAACGAATCCCGTTTTATTCTCCTCGTGCCCGGTGATCACAGCGGGACCACCGAACGAGAGCTATTGGGATGAACGGCAATTCGATACCACCGGGCTATCGACCGAACGACGAGCTATGGAACCAGCCCACCGAGGTGTTCGAAGCGGTCGGGGATGAGTACCTATCCGGGCCGGATGGGCGCGGCGGAAAGAGTTCCCAGGCGACCAAATACGCCATCATCGGACTGAGCGCGACGATCGCGATCGCCGTGCTCGCCATCGGCGGCCTGCTGCTCTCCGGGCACGGCGGCTGGAACGCCGCCCCGAACAGCGCGGGCGACGCGTCGACGCCGAGGGTCGTCCTCACGCCCGCGAACCCGGCCACCACCACGCCCTATACGGTCATCACCCCCGATCCCGGTACCTCGAGCCCTTCCACAACCCCGAAAACGACGACCACCACCGCCCCCACGACAACGACGACGACGGTCACCGCCACGAATGCCGGCAGCTGCGACCAACCGGGCCAAACCGCTGTCGCCGCCGACGGCATGATCCTGACCTGCAACACGGCCGGAGAATCCAGCCCGCACTGGCGTCCGAATTCCAAGCCCAGCTCCGGAGCCCCCTGCAATGCCAACGAAGCGGGCACCTTCGCCACCGCCGCATCCGGCACCCAACTGGTTTGCACCCGCCAGGCCGACACCACCGCACCGAGCTTCGTATGGCTCAACCCCGGCACCGTGACCACCGGCAAGCACGATCCCGGCCAGGCCTGCAACCTCAAGAAGGATGTAGTGGCCCAATCCTCGAGCGGCCGAGCCATCTACTGCATGCCGACCGACGGCGCGAACTCGAACAACCCCATCGGAGCCTGGAAGTTCCCGTCCTGACCGGTATTGGTCCCGCTGACCACGGTTCCCCGCTGCGACAACGGGATACCTGGAACGTGACAGGGGTGAAGAACAAGAACCCAAAGACCAACAACCCAAAAGAACAAGAGCCAAAAGACAAAAGACGCCAGGAGGAAGGGTGGGGAAGGGGCTGGGTTGGGCACCCTGGTGGCGGCACCAGCCCCCTCGAGGCTCGGGCGCGCAGCGGCCCGGGGTAGAACACTCAAAGACGCCCGGCGCGTGTCCGATTCGCCCGGTTCCTGTCATCGAGCGGCACATTTTGGAGGCGGGATTAGGGAGGAACCGGACAAAGGCCCTCCAGGATGTGCCGCTCGGCGAACAGGAGGGGCGGGAGAGGGCTGGCGGGGGGCTTGGGAACCCTGTGGAGTTGTCAATGAGCGCTGGTTATCGACCCCGGAGGCTTTGGATCTTGGTTCTTGTTCTGTTGTCTCGGTAGGTGATGCGTGCAGTCCGTGAGCTGGGATCGGTGGGTGACGGCTCCCAACCTGGCGTCAGCCCAAGTCCGGTAGGGCAGGCGAGGTGACCACGCTTCCCCGTGCTTTGCGCACGCCAGCCTCACACGAGCAGCCGGTTTCGGAAGCAGCCCACGGGGCCCCACCTGTTGGTGAGGCTGCCACGGGAATTAGGGACGTAACCCGCACCGGACCGCCGGGCGCTTGCGCGTCCGTTGCCGAATCCCGGTGAGGGAGGCGGCTTTCAGCTCCCCGGCATGGTGACGGTCGTTCACCTGCGGGGTCTGGGAGGGGTCGATGGAGGCAGGCGCGATCCAGCCGATCCGCCCGGCGTGTTCGGATTCCGGTGGCATGACCACCGTTTTCCACTTGTCCGGGCCTTCCCCGATGAGGGAGTGGCAGGAATCGCAGGCGAGGGTGAGGTTTTCGATGTCGGTGGGTCCGCCCTTGGCCCAGTCGGTGACGTGGTGGACTGCGCAGAGGGTGGCGGGGGCGTCGCAGCCGGGGCGGGTGCAGCCCCGCTCGGTCGCGATCAACGCCCGCCGCTGATCGGCGTTGGCGAGCCGGTGGGCCTTGGAGTGACCGAAATGCAAAGGGCGACCGGCGTGGTCGAAGATCGCCAGGAACGGGCGCGACTGCTGCGCCAACTGCAGCGCTTCTTCCATCGGCACCGTGCCACCGGAGGCGGTGGTCGCCACACCGGCAGCCGCCTCGACCTCGGCCAGGCTCATGGTGATGATCGTCGACACGGGCAGGCCACGGTGCTGGCCGAGGTTGGCCGGGCCCATCTCCGGACGCAGCAACGCAATCAACGCGTCGTGCTGGCGCTGCGCGGTCGAACGGGTGTCACGGCGCGCGGCCGCCTTCAGCTCCTCGGCACCGATTCCCTTGGCGCGCTGGGGACTCTGCGGGTCGTCGGGGTTGCACATGCCCGGTTGGGCGAGGTCGGCGAAGACGGCATCCAGCAGCGCCCGCGCGGCCGGGGTCAGCTGGCCGGAGACGTCGCTCATTCCGTCCACACCCTGCTTACCGAGGATGAACCCACGGCGGGCTTGGCGGTCGTCTTCACGGGTGAGCGAGCCGTCGGGGTCGAGGTAGCCCAGGATCCGGTCCCCGATCTTCGGCAGATCATCGGGGGTGGAGCGGGTGGCGAAGTGCGCCAACTCCATTTCCGCCTTGCCCACGAGTTCCGGGTGGGTCTTGCCGGGGATGCGGCCCATGATCTTCACGATCCGGCGCGCGTGATCCGGCGACACCAAGCCCTGTTCCTGAGCGACCGCGACCCACGCCAGGTTCGGCTCGAGGATCTGTCCGGCTACCTGACGCTGCCCGAGCTGGTCGGCGGCGTTCACGCGGGCACCGGCCTCGGCATGCCCCAAACGCAATACCTGCTCGAGGTATTTGCCGGTGTGCTTCTTCCACCCGGCCTTCTCCGGCAGATTGCGCTGACGCACCTCACCGACGATGCGGTGGTCGATGGCGGCCATGGCACGCTTGCGGGTTTCGAATTCCTGCATGAACTCGACGAATTCGTCATCGGAGAACCCGCCGAACGAATTGATGAGCAGCGTGTCGGTGATCTGCGACAGCAGCGCGATCGCGTCGGCGATCGTGCCGTTGTCGAGAATCCCTTCACCGCTGGTCATGACACTATTCTACGCTACTCGATCATCCTTTCGAACCGAATTGCTAAGTGATATAAGGGTTTTCAAATATTCAACCGCGAATTACAATTCAGCTAACCAGCAAACCGACCGCCAGCCCCGTCATAATAAGCGCGATAACGGAATCCAGGATTTTCCATGCCTTCGGTTTCGCGAATACCGGAGCCAGCAGCCGAGCACCGAAGCCGAGCGAGATGAACCAGATCAGGCTGCCCGCGATGGCACCGGCGGTGAGGAACCAGCGGTCGGGGGTGGCGTAGGTGTTGGCGAAGGAGCCGAGCAGGACGACGGTATCGAGGTAGGCGTGTGGGTTCAGCCAGGTGACTGCCAGGCAGGTGGCGATGGCCGCGCCCAGGGCGATCGGTGCGCCGCCCGGGGTCGAGAGGCCGGAGGCGGAGAAGGCTCGCTTGGCGGCGAGGAACGCGTAGCCCAGGAGGAACGCCGCGCCCGCGTACTTGGCGATGGTCATGAGCATCGGGGCGGAGTCCATGATCGCGCCGAAGCCGGTGACGCCGAGGGTCATGAGGATGACGTCGGAGGCGATGCAGACCGCTACCACCGGCAGGACGTGTTCGCCTCGAATGCCTTGTCGCAGGACGAAGGCGTTCTGCGCGCCGATCGCCACGATGAGGGAGAGTCCGAAGCCGAGTCCTGAGATGGCCGCCAGGGCCGCCGATGATGCGTTCACGGATCAAAGTTAGGACGGACGTCCAGGACCAGGCCAGCTAAAGATTCTGAGGCACCATTACGATTTCTTAATATGGACCTACAGCTGGACCAACTGCGAGCGCTCGATGCCGTCATCAGTGAGGGCACTTTCGACGCCGCCGCGCGCAAACTCTCGGTCACGCCCTCGGCAATCAGCCAGCGCATCAAGGCGCTGGAGGACTCGGCCGGGCGCATTCTCGTCCAGCGAACCAAGCCGGTGCAGCCCACCGAATCCGGGCTCACCGTCCTGCGTCTGGCCCGGCAGATCCAGCTGCTCACCAGCGATACCGCCCGCGAACTAGGTGACGTGCATCAGCCCACCGACCGCCCGGTGGTGATTCCCATTGCCGTCAATGCCGATTCACTGCAGACCTGGGTGATCGACGCGCTCGGCCGCGCCGCGAAGGGAGTCTGCTTCGAGGTCCATCGCGAGGACGAAGAACACACCACCCGACTGCTGCGCGACGGCACCGTTATGGCGGCCATCACCTCCACCGCCGCCCCGGTCCAGGGCTGCACCGTCCACCGCCTCGGCGCGATGCGCTATCGCCCCATGGCCGCACCGGAATTCGCGCGCGCCTGGTTTCCGGACGGCGCGAACGCGAAATCGTTCGCGCACGCGCCTGTGATCCTCTTCGATCGCAAGGACGACCTGCAGTTTCGTCTCATGCGCCACTACACCCGCAAGCCCGTGGACCCGCCCCGCCATTACATCCCCTCCTCGGCCGGTTTCAACGACGCGGTGCGAGCGGGCATGGGCTGGGGGATGATTCCCGACATCATGATGCGGCCGGAGGACAACCTGGTCCCCCTGGACGAAAACGTCTTCATCGACGTTCCGCTCTACTGGCAGCAGTGGAAGCTGGACTCCCCCGCGCTCGGCATGGTCGCCGCGACCATCTCCGAGGCCGCGGCGCAAGCCCTCTTGTGATACCCCACAAGCGGATTCGTTACCGGTGACCCCGGGTAATAGATGACGTGGACCTATTCGGATGCCATAGTCGTTGGCATTGCGGTTAGCCAGGAAGGAATTTCGTTGTCCCAAATTGTGCGCGGCGTCATCGCACGCTCCAAGAACGCTCCGGTGGAAGTCACCGACATCGTCATCCCGGACCCGGGTCCGGGTGAAGCGGTGGTGAAGGTGCAGGCCTGCGGGGTCTGCCACACCGATCTGCACTACCGTGAGGGCGGCATCAACGACGAATTCCCCTTCCTACTCGGGCACGAGGCCGCGGGCATCGTGGAATCGGTGGGCGAGGGCGTCACCGATGTGGAGCCCGGGGATTTCGTCATCCTCAACTGGCGGGCAGTCTGCGGCTCCTGTCGCGCCTGTCGCAAGGGCAAGCCCTGGTACTGCTTCTCCACTTTCAATGCGGCACAGCCGATGACGCTCACCGACGGCACCCCGCTCACCCCGGCGCTGGGCATCGGCGCGTTCGCCGAGAAGACCCTGGTCCACGCCGGGCAGTGCACCAAGGTCGATCCGAGCGTCTCCCCCGCCGCCGCGGGCCTGCTGGGCTGCGGTGTGATGGCGGGCCTGGGCGCGGCCATCAATACCGGCGGTGTGAGCCGCGGGGATTCGGTCGCGGTGATCGGTTGCGGCGGTGTCGGCAACGCGGCCATCGCGGGCGCGAAGCTGGCGGGTGCGACCACCATCATCGCCGTCGACATCGATGAGCGGAAGCTGGAGTGGGCCACCGGATTCGGGGCCACCCACATCGTGAACGCCGCGAAAGAGGATGCGGTGGAACGGGTTCAGGAGCTCACCGACAGCTTCGGCGCGGACGTGGTGATCGACGCGGTGGGCCGTCCGGAGACCTGGAAGCAGGCCTTCTACGCACGCGATCTGGCGGGCACCGTGGTGCTGGTCGGCGTGCCGACGCCGGATATGAAGCTCGAGATGCCGCTCATCGACTTCTTCTCGCGCGGCGGCTCCTTGAAGTCCTCGTGGTACGGCGACTGCCTGCCCTCGCGCGACTTCCCGTACCTGATCGAGCTCTACAAGCAGGGCCGGCTGGATCTGGACGCCTTCGTCTCGGAGACCATCGCGCTCGACGAGGTCGAGGCCTCGTTCACCAAGATGCATCACGGTGATGTGCTGCGATCGGTGGTGGTGTTCTGATGGCGCACATCGATCATGCCGTCACCGTCGGCACCTTCAGCCTCGACAACGAGACCTTCGATGTCGACAACAATGTCTGGGTGGTGGGCGACGATCTGGAGTGCGTGGTCATCGACGCCCCGCACAATGTCGAGGTCATTCTCGATACCATCGGCAGCCGCGCCGTGAAGGCCATCCTGGTCACCCACGCGCACGACGACCACATCCGGGTGGCACCCGAATTGTCCAGGGCGACAGGCGCTCCCGTGCTCATGCACCCCGAGGACATCGTGTTGTGGCGGCACACCCATCCGGAGGTCAGCCCGGACGGGGAGCTGTCGGACAAGCAGGTCATCGAGGTCGGCGGGACCGAGCTGCACGTGCTGCACACGCCGGGCCACGCGCCGGGCGCGGTCTGCTTCTACTCCCCCGATCTGGGTGCGGTCTTCACCGGCGACACCCTGTTCCACGGCGGCCCCGGAGCGACCGGTCGGTCCTACTCCGATTACGGCACCATCGTCGCCTCGATCGCCGACCGCCTGCTCACCCTCCCGCCGGAGACCCTGGTGCACACCGGCCACGGCGAATCCACCACCATCGGCGACGAATCGCCGCAGCTCGAGGAGTGGCGCACCCGCGTGCACTGACCGACGTCGGTGGTCCGGCCCGCGAGCCGTCGCGGACCGGACCACCGTCAATGTCCCTAATCAGCCCCCAAATCCGGCGTACGGGCAAATTTTCGGAACCGAGCCGCGCATACAGTTGTCCATGAGAAAACTGACAACCGCCCTGGTTCTGGCGTGTACGCCGCTCATCGCCGTGTCCTGCTCCTCGTCGAGCACCGGTTCGGTCAGCAAGAGCGACGTTCAAGCCAAGGTTTCGAGCTTCTACAAAGACCAGTCGCACGAGGACGCCAAGAGCACGTCCTGCGACGGCAGTCTGCCCGCCAAGGTGGACGCCACCCAGACCTGTACCGCCACCGCCGCCGACGGGCAGGCCTGGGCCGTCACCGCCAAGGTCACCAAGGTCGACGGCAAGGACGTCTACTACGACCTGAACCTCACCGACGCCTTCGTCGCACCCGACGATGTCGCCGCCAAGGTCGCGAACTTCTATCAGGAGCAGGTCGGCACGCCCCCGCAGTCCAGCACCTGCAACGGCCTGCTGCGCGGCGCCACCGGCGCGAGCATCCGCTGCGTGGTGACCGAGGCCGACGGCACCCGCTGGGGCGTCACCGCCAAGACCACCAATGTCGAGGGCACCACGGTGAACTACCAGATGATCCGCGACGATCAGCCGCTACCGTAATCCCACATCCTGGGCGGGGGTTCGGGCTGGAATCCGCGGTTGTCGCGCCGGTGTGTTTCAATACGTCGGTTTCCAGCTTCACCCAGGGGGATTTTTCAGCTTGTCCACGCCCGAATCGCCATTTGGCGCAACGCAATCCGTGCCCATGCCGGGGCAGCCCGCGCCCGTGCCGCCGCAATTCTCGCAGGCCAATGGCGTGTACTGCCGCTATTGCGGCGCCACTCCCGCGATCGATCTCGACTTCCGCGCGCACCGCGGCATGATCGTGCTGATGCAGTTCCGCAAGCTGCCGGGGCCCTTCTGCCGCGAATGCGGACTCGCCTCCTTCCGGCAGATGACCGGTGACAGCCTGGTGCAGGGCTGGTGGGGACCGTTCTCGGCGATCCTCGCGAATCCCTTCACGCTGCTGTCGAATCTGATCAATCGCGCGCGCCTGGCCCAGCTGCCGCCGCCGATTCCGGGTGCGCCGTCGCTGCCGATGGATCCGGGCCGCCCGCTGTGGCAGCGACCGGTGATCATCGGCGCGTTCATCCCGATCCTGGTCATCGCGTTCATCGCGTTCGGCAGCAGCAACAGCAGCAGCTCGGCGAATCGGAACAACTACCACTACCTCGACGCGCCCACGTCCACCTACAACGTGCCGAATGTGCCTGTGATTCCGTCGATTCCGGCGCTGCCGACCACACCGG
>NZ_BAFX01000189.1 GCF_000308815.1 Nocardia concava NBRC 100430 | reverse complement strand
GGCGGGCCCGGTCGCCCAGATGGTCGTCTCGGTGGGACCGTAGAGATTGACCATGCGCCGACCGGCAGACCACTGTGCCACCAGATCCGCGCTCACCGCCTCGCCCGCCACCGCCAGGAACCGCAACTCGGGCAGGTCTTTCGGCGTCATCGTGGCTACCACCGACGGCGTGATGATCGCGTGCGTAACCCGTTGCGTGCGTAGTAGTTCCGCCAGCTGGTCACCGCTGTACACATCCGACGGTGCGACCACGGCCGTCGCCCCGCGCGCGAAGGCCAGCGTCTGCTCGGAGACGAACGAGTCGAAGCTGGGCGAGGCGACCTGCAATACCCGGGCCGACTTGTCCATGTCGAAGGAATCCTGCTGCGAGGCAACCAGATCCGCGACCCCGCGATGGGTGATGAGCACCCCCTTCGGCATCCCCGTCGAGCCGGAGGTGTAGATCATCCAGGCGGCGTTCTCCAACCGCGGCCGCCGCAGCTCGACCTTTTCCGGAACCGCCGCCTCGGGATCGTCGAGCGCCATCCACTCGACCTGCCCCGGCAATGCGGACCGGTGGCCGATATCGGTCAGCCCCACCGTCGCACCGGAATCGCCCAGCATCAGTTCGATCCGCTCGGCGGGCTGGTCCGGATCGATCGGCAGGAACGCGGCCCCGGCCGCCGCCACCGCCCAGACACCGATGATCAGTTCCGCCGAGCGCGGCACGGCCAGCGCCACAATGGTTTCCGGCCCGGCCCCGGCGGCCGCCAGCCGACGTGCGATCCGCTCGGACTCCGCGAGCAATTCGCGATAGGACATCGTCCGCGTCCCGGCCACGATCGCCGTGGCATCGGGATCCAAAGCCGCACCCGCCGTGAATATCTCGTGCAACGTGCGCGGCGACGCCGAGTCCGCCCCGCGCAGTGGTGCCAGCATCACCCGCTCCGCTTCGGTGACCGCCGCCAGCTGCGCGATCCGGCGCTCCGGAGACGTCGCGATATCGGTGAGCGCCCGCACGAACCGGTCCAGCAGCACCCCGGCCCGCTCGGCATCCAGTCGCGAGGTCCAGTAGTTGATCGCGATCCGCATCCGATCACGACCCTCACCGGGCTCTGGAACGACCTTCAGGCTCAACGGATACGGCGCGGTCTCCAGATCGGAGACCTCCAGCACCCGCATCCCCGCCCGCTCCAGGGCGGTATTCAGCCCGCCCCGATCGATCGGCACCGATTCGTAGACGGTGATGGTGTCGAACAGCTCGGGCAGCCCCGCGGCCCGATGGATCTCGGCCAACCCGATGTGCTGATGGTCGAGCATGCGCACCTGCTCCGCGCTCATCCGCTGAAGCACATCGGTCACCCGGTCACGCGGATCGAGGGTCACGCGCACCGGCAGCGTATTGATGAACAGCCCGATCATCTCCTCGACCCCCGCCAACTGCGGAGGCCGCCCGGACACGGTCGCGCCGAACACCACATCGGTCCGACCCGTCACCGTGGCCAACAGCAGAGACCAGGCCAATTGCAGGGCGGTATTCACCGTCGCCCCCGCCGCACGCGTCACCGTCTCCAACCGCGCAGCGATCTCGTCGGGCAGCCCGACCGACACGGTCCCCGCCCCGATCGGCCCCGGATCGGCCGGTGCGGGCAGTGCCACGGTTGCCGCGTCCAGACCCCGCAAAAGCTCGGTCCAGGCCTCGATTCCGACCCCGTCGTCGCTTGCCAGCCAGGACAAGAATCCCGAGTAGGAGTGCGCGGGTGGCCGGGCTGCTTCGAGATCCGTTGCACCACTGATATATCCGGCCAGCAGCTCCTTGATCAGCAGCGGCATGGACCACCCGTCGAGGATGAGGTGGTGGCTGGTGATGAGCAGCGTCGAGGTGTCGGCCGTCGTGCGAATCAGCGTCAACCGCAGCAACGGCGGCCGCGCCAGATCGAACCGCGTCCCCGCATCCGCCTCGGCGACCCGCCGCGCCTCCTCGTCCCGGGCTCGATCATCGTGGATCCCAATGAGATCCACCTCCCGCCACGCCACCTCCGCGTGCCCGAGCACCAGCTGCCGCGGCCCGTCCGGCGTATCCCGGAACGCGACCCGCAGACTGTCGTGTCGATCCAGCACCGCCTGCGCGGCGGCCCGTAGTCGACCGGCATCGATCGCCCCGCCCAGCGCGGCCCGGGTTTGAATCAGATAGCGGTCGATGTCGGCGGGGTCGTACTGGGTGTGGAAGTACATGCCCTGCTGCAGCGGCGAAAGCGGCCACACGTCGACCAGTCCCGGTTCCTCGTCGCGCCAGCGCCGCAGATCGGCGTCCGATATGGCGACAAGACTGAAGGGTTCGACAGGTTCGACAGGTGACAGCGGTTCAGCGGTGGTTGCGACGGCCGCCAGCCCCGCAACGCTCTTGTGGTCGAACACATCCCGCGCACTGAACACGAGCCCGGCCGCCCGTGCCCGCGAAACCAGTTGCAGGGCAATAATGCTGTCCCCACCCAACGCGAAGAACGAGTCGTCGATCCCGACCCGATCACGCCCCAGCAGATCGGCGAACAGCGAAGCCAGCGTCGCCTGCGCGGGAGTCGCCGGTGCCCGGTACTCGGTGGTGTCATCGGCGAATACCGGTGCAGGCAGGGCTTTCCGATCCAACTTGCCTACCGGTGTCAACGGAATAGCATCCATCAACACCAGCGCAGACGGCACCATGAACGCGGGCAGCCGCTGAGCGAGATAGGCCCGCAACTCCCCGACATCCAGCCCCGCCCCCGCCTCGGGCACCACGTACGCCGCGAGCGCGGACGTCCCGGCCGGACCGTTCACACCCAGCGTCACAGCGAATTCCACGCCCGGAGCCGCCGCCAGCGCGGCATCGATCTCCCCCAGCTCGATCCGCTGCCCGCGAATCTTCACCTGGAAGTCCGACCGCCCCTGATACACCAGCCGCGGCTCGGCCTCCGCGGTCCACCGCACCAGATCACCCGTGCGATACATCCGCTCTCCCGGTGCCCCGAAGGGATTCGCGACGAACCGGGAGGCACTGAGCCCGAACCTCCGCAGATACCCGCGAGCCAACCCCGGCCCCGCGAGGTACAGCTCACCGGTGACCCCCGGCGGCACCGGCTGCAGCCAACTGTCGAGCACCAGCACCGAGAACCCCCGCACCGGCCCGCCCAATGTGATCGGCCGGTCCGGCAGCAACTCCACGGATCGCGTTGCCACAATGGTGGTTTCGGTCGGCCCGTACAGATTCACCAGCCGCCGCCCCGGCGCCCACTGCGCCACCAGCTCCGCCCCCACCGCCTCACCGCCCACCGCCAGCGTCCGCAACTCCCGCAGATCATCCGGCCGCAGCGTGGCCAGCACCGACGGCGTGATCAACGCATGCGTCACCCGCTGCTCCCGCAGCAACTCCTCCAGCGCCGCACCGCTGTACCCGTCCGGCGGCGCGATCACCAGGCTGCCACCGCACCCGAACGCGAACAGCGCCTCCAGAATCGATGCGTCGAAGCTCGGCGAGGCCACATGCAAAACCCGCGCATGCCGGTCCAGCCGCATGGTCTTCCGATGCTCGGCAACGAAATTCGCCAGCCCGCGGTGATCCAGCATCGCGGCCTTGGGTTTCCCGGTCGACCCGGACGTATAGATCAGATATGCGAGCTGCTCCGCCCGGATCGGCCCGCCGCGCTCGTCATCGGTCACCGCCGAAGCCGGCTCGGACACCGCCCGCTGAATGGTGTCCGGATCATCGAGCATCAGCCAGTCGACCAGTCCGGGCAGCCGCGCCCCGACATCACGCAGGGTAATCCCCAGCGCAGCACGCGAGTCCGACAGCACATGCTCGATGCGATCGATGGGATGCCCCGGATCCACCGGCAGGAACGCCGCCCCCGTCTTGGCGACCGCCCACAGCGACACCACCGACTCGATGGACCGCGGCAACGCCAGCACCACGACCCGCTCCCGCCCGATCCCCCGGTGCAACAGCACCCGCGCCAGCCGATTCGACCAGGCATCCAGCTCGGCATAGGTCAGCGTCTGATCACCCTCGATCAGCGCGATCCCCTCCGGATCCAAAGCCGCGCCCGCCGCGAGGATTTCGGGCAGGGTGCGCGTCACCACGGATTCCTTGCCCTGCACCGGCACCAGTGCCTTGCGCTCGGCCGCCGAAATAACCGGTATCCGCGACAGCGCCGCCCCGATCCCCGCTTCCAGAAATCGATGCAGGTAAGCAATGAACCGCCGATGGTGCTCGGCCAACTCCTCCGCCCCGTAGAGCGTCGGATTCCCCTGCAGATCCAGATGCGTACTCTCCCCGCCCACACCCGGATACACATTGACGAACAGATCGTCGATCAGCCCCGAAATCAGCACGTGCAGCCGCCCGACCACCGGGCCGAGATGAATCCGGTTGTCGAACATCATGAGATTCACCGTCGGCCCGAACGAGGTCGCGATATCCATGGTGTGGCCCAGATCCCGGAAAATATCCTCCTGCCGATACCGCTGCCGCCGCAACGCCCCCGTCAATTCGCGCTGAGTGGCCGCGAGCAGTTCACCGACGGTCATCCGAGGATCCCGAACCAGTCGCAGCGGCACCACATTCGCGACCATCCCGCCCGACCGCCGCAGTGCCGCCGTGGTCCGCCCCGAAACGGGCAGCCCCAGCGTCACTTCCGGCCCATCGGTCATCGCACCCAGATACGCGGCAAAGGCGGCAACCACAATCGGCGCGATACTCCCCGACTCGGCCGCCGCCATCCGCTCCAGCAATTCCGCCGTCGCGGCGGGCAATTCATCCGATACGAGCGTAGGTTGCGCCGCCACCCCACCACTGCGCCCAGCCAGGGTCACCGGCTCGGCCAGCCCCGCGAGATGGTCGTGCCAATACTCCCGATCCGCCTGCATCCGGCTCGAATCCCGATAGGCGAGGTCATCGTCCACAACCTCCCGCAATGCGGCAGCCCGAGCGGGCGGCACCTCCCGGCCGGCGAGCAGCGCGTCATAGATCTCACTGGTCCGCTGCATCATGGTCATCGCGCCCGCACCGTCGATGACGATGTGGTGCATCCGGGAGTACAGGAACCAGGATTCTGCGCCCAACCGCAGCAGTGCCACCCGGACAAGCCGATCCGCATACAGATCCACCGGTGTGGCGTACTCGGCCCGCATCCAGGCCAGTGCCGCGCCCGGTGGATCAGCTTCCCCACGCAGATCCACGACCTCGACATCGATTTCGAGATCCGGATCAACCACCTGGCCCGGAACACTCCCGGTTTCGATCAGCCGCAGCCCACCGGTCCCGAATTCCCGCCCGGCCCGGCGCACGGCCCGAGCCAATATGTCGATATCAACTTCCCCGCTGAATTCGACATACTGCGCAATGGAAATCGGAATGGTGCCCGCAACCTGCTGGGCGAACCAGATACCGCGCTGTGCGGCGGACAATTCGAATACTTCGGAGGCCGGGCCGGTATCCCCCACGGCGGCTTGGAGCATGGTTGTCCTGTCTGCGAAAGTACGAAGCGGTCGGGTTTCGGTGCGGGCCTGGTCAGCTCGCGCGCCGCCCACCACCTATCTCGACCGTCGTCAGCGCCGCCCCCGACGTGCTCAAGTACTCCCGCAAGGTTGCCCCGTCATCGAGCACCAACCAGCGGACCGAGTCGCTCAGCTCCTCCCGCCGCGCATGCACCGTCACCCCCACGGTGGTCGCGGGCAGAAACACTCCCGCCTCGACCCGCACCGACGCGCTACCGATCTTCGCCAGCGCGTGCCGCACCGCGACAGTCTCGAATTCTGGCACCGCCGCCAGCCCCACCAGGCATCCCTGCCCCGCACCCCGCCGCAGCAGCATGCGCGCCAGCCGATTCGACCAGCGATCCAGCTCGACATAACTCAACTCGAACCGCCCATCGGAGGCGACAATCCCATCCGGATACGACGGCACCGCCACCACTCCATCGGTCAGCACGCCCGTGCCCATCCGCCCGGACAACATCGCAGTCGAAGACATCCCGATCAATCCTCCCGAGTCATTGAACGCATTCCTCACACGGGCGTGAAAATCACCCCCGTGCAATTAGCAGATCCGGCACACGATTACGCACGCCATCGGGCGACAATCGTGAAAGAGCACAGACACCCCAGCGTCAGGGTCCAACCTGGGATTTGCGGCGGAACCAGGTCTGAGGGTGGGACCATCGCCGCGAAATGTAATGCCGCTGAATTCAATTCGAAGGGCTTACCCACCCCACCGTAACCGCGCTCAAACCCCCCGATCCAATCCCGTTCCGTGGGCACACCAGCCAGTGCAAACACTCGACAAGGCCCACCACCAACCACATGACAGATCCACCACCAGACCCGACAACCCGCAGATTTTGCGTCTTTGGGTTTTGTCTTTTCGGGTTTTGTCTCTAAAGGTGATCCGTGCAGTCCGTGGGCCGGTAGGTGAGTCACGGCTCCCAACTTGGCGTCAGCCCAAGTCCGGTAGGGCAGGCGACGCCACCACACTTTTCGTTTATCTTTCCCCGGGTTACCTGACCTCACGCACTCTGAATCACATGTTGGCGTGACGAGTCCGCCAGTACGCCTTGCGCTGAGAAGGCGTGCAATACACGTGCATCATCTCCATGAGTCCATCGATTACCGGCCCCGCATCAATGAACGGGGAAATGGTTTCCGCATCGGGGACACCGCCCGCGGTGACCGGAGGCACCGGCTCCGTCGGGAACAGGAATGGTGTGCCTTCGGGGGTGGTGGTGATCGAATCGCCGGTGGGCGTGGTCCATTGCACCTCCCGATCCGGGAGATGATCGACCTTCCAACCGTTGCGGTGATTATCGGCGAGAGTCTTGAGCCGGTGATGGCGTCGACACCGCGCACCCAGATTATGTTCGGTAGTGCGGCCACCGTTGTCGGGATTGTCGTGGTCGAAGCGGTCTTGGTGGTCGAGGTCGGTATCGGCGGCGGGCACCTGGCAGCCGGGGGCGCGGCAGATGCCATCGAGGGCACGCACCCGCGAGGCAACACGCGCGGTCGGCTGGTACACCAGTTCGCGGGTCGCGGTCGTCGCGGGCGCGGTGGTGTCGGTGATGATTTCGAAGCGGGCGTGACGCGCCAGCTGCCGGGCGAGGTCGGCGTCGATCGCGCCGAATCCGGCCAGCAGCGCCGGGTTGTCCTGCAGTCCCGCAAGCGTTTCCGCCGACACACCCACCTGCACGAGCGCCTTCCGAGCCACCGGAGCCACCGCGTCGAACGCGGCGCGCGGGCAGTCCTCGCGACCACACTGACAGGTCAGGCGACCGGTGCCGTCCGCGAGGGCGACCAATGCATCTGCGCGGCGCTGGTTCTGGGTACGCGGGTCCTCGCTGCACACCTGCGTGCACGCCATCTCGCGCAGCTTCTCGTACAAGGTGCGCCCACCGACAGCAGGCAGGACCGCGTCAACGACAGCGGTTCCGTTGTCGGCCGCATTGACACTGACGTAACGCTCGGCCTCGGCTTCCTTACGCCGAACGGCCTGCCCCTCGGGGTCGGCCTCGGTGAGCCAACGCCGCGCGGTACGCCGAACCCGCTGCGGGTCAGCATTTTCCGCATACGCCGCGATCTTCGGCTCCAACTCGGCCAACAGATCCTCGGGCACATTGGTCAGGGTCTCGCGGATCGCACGCACCTGCGCCAGATCGATACGCCCGGCAGCGAAGGCTCGCGCCGTGCTCGGGTAGCGGTGCTCGAGGTCGAGCCCGATATTGATCAGATTGTCCGCGGAACGCTGCGACATCTTCAGCGCCACACCGATCTCAGTGGCCGCGCTCTCACCCGCGTACAGCTGCCCGACCCCCACCTCGAGTTGCTGGGCGCGGCGGGCCTCGTACAGCTGTGTCATGAGCGCGGTCTCTTCCGCCTGCAACGCAGCTATCCGTGAGTGCACGACGCGAAGCTGTTCCACCACCTCGAAGGTGTTGGCCCAGTCATCAGCGAATTCACCCATACCATCGATCATAGTTTCGAATCCCGCGACACGACACCATGATCGAAGCGACGCGCCTGTAATCTTCTAGCTACCAATAAGATTCGCAAGCCACCCACCGAACCGGTCGACAGGATCCCCGACCACCTGTAGGGAATGTGTGTGGAAAGACGGTGGGTGCGGCCGGTACTCGTGACGATCTCAGCGATCGCCGGAATGGCAATCGTAAGCTGCCTGGTCTTACTCGCCCCCAAGTGGATCCTCGGCGCGGAAGGCCGCCAGCTGACCCCCGCCGATCACATCGCCGCACTCAATACCGTTCGCGCCCAATGCATCACGATCGTCACCGCACTCAGCGGCATCGTCGTCGCAGCCTACGGCGTGTACCGCTTCTACCTCGAAAAGGATAAGCAACGCCTCGACGAGGACAAGCACCTGACCGGCCTCTTCGACAGCGCCGCCGGACGCCTCGCCGCGGACAGCCCCGCCGTGCGAGCGGTCGCGGTGCGCACCCTGTACCGGCTGATGGTGGATTCACCGAGAGACCATCAACTCGTGGTCGCCACCCTGTGCGATGCGCTGCGGCAGTACACGGTGACGCCAAACCCCGATGCGACGCCCGGAACGCTGCCCTCCGATGTCGCCGCCGCAGCCGCGGCACTGCGAGACCGGCCGCGCCGCACTGAACCTCACCCGCTCGACCTGACCGGCGTCCAGCTCCCCAACGCGGATCTCACCGGCGCGGATCTTTCCGGCGCGATCTGGCCGCGCGCCCGGCTGTCCGGCGCGACCCTGCGCGACACCGTCCTTGAACGCACACTGCTCGGCGGCGCAGACCTGTCGGGCGCGATCCTCACCAATGCGAAAGCCAGTCACATCCATCTCGCCGACGCGACATTGACCCAAGCCGACCTCACCGCCGCCGACCTGCGCGGAGCGGACTTGCGGCGCGCACGATTTCGCGGTGCCATCCTTACTTCGGCAGACCTGAGCGACGCCGATCTGACCGGCGCGGATCTCACCGGCACCGATCTGCGCCAGGCACGCGGCCTCACCGCGTCGATGCTGCGCTCGGCGACGGTCGGCAACGACACCGCGCTGCCTCCCGGCCTGAGCTAGCCACCGCCCCGAGCCGCCGATCGGTTACCGTAAATCCGGTTCGGTGATCCAGGGAGGAACGGGCAGCACGTGGCGTCACAGTGGGATTCTTTGCAGCACTCGCCATTTGGCCACGCGCAACTCGGTAGAATGAACACTGGGGCCGAGAGCCGAGAGCCGAGAGCCGAGAGCCGAGAGCCGAGAGCCGAGAGCCGAGAGCCGAGAGCCGAGAGCCGCCATGCCGAACAGGCTCTCCCCCGCTAGTGGTCACGTTCGACTGGCGCCACGACGCCCCCCGCACCCTGGACGACCCCGCCTGGGAGACCTTCTCCGCGAACGAATTCGTCGTACTCGTGGTGGCCCGCACCCTGACCTCGGCATACCGCCTCCTGGAGGCCGTCGAATGGTTCCGTGACGACTTCCGCATCCGCCTCGTCTTCACCGCCGACGCCACCTCCGCCTTCAGCTCCGGCGTCCTGGACCTCTTAGGCTCCTCCGGCGTCCGCCTGGTCGACTGGGAACAGGTCCGGGCCCGCACCTTCCGTTACCACCTGGTCCTGACCGCCAGCGAGAATATCGATTTCGACGCCCTCGACGCCCACGCGGTTCTTCTCCCCCACGGCCTGGGATTCAACAAACTGGTTCCCAGCGGCGAGGGCGCGGACCGCCTGGCCGGTCTACCCCCGACCCGCGCCCTGCGAGCAGGCAAAGTGACCGTCGCCCTTTCCCATCCCGAACAACGCGATCAGCTGCTCACCGCCAATCCCGAGACCGCCGGCCACACCGCGATAGTCGGCGACCCCACCTTCGACCGCCTGCACGCGAGCCGCGCTCTACGCCACCGATACCGAGAGTCGCTCGGCACCGGCGACCGTACTCTGGTGGCCGTCGCCTCCACCTGGGGAAAACAGTCGCTGATCGGTCGAAGACCCAGCCTGCCCGCCGAACTACTCGCCGCGATCGACGCCGACTCCTATCAGGTCGTCCTGGTACTGCACCCGAATGTCTGGGCCCGCTACGGAAAGCTCCAGATCGAACTCTGGCTCTCCTCCGCCCTGGCCGCCGGTCTGATCCTGATGCCGCCCGAATCGGGTTGGCAGGCCGCGCTGATCGCCTCCGACCAGGTCATCTCCGACCATGGTTCGCTGGCCTTGTTCGCCGCGGCCCTCGACCGCCCGCTACTACTCGCGGGCCGCGCCCCTGAAACCGTCCCGGGCACACCGACCGATGACCTGGCGAAGGCAGTCCCGACTCTGCTGTCCGGCACGGACTTACGACCGCAGCTCGAATCCGCACGACAGAGCCACCGGCCAGGCAGCTATGCGCACATCACCGATCGCGTCTTCTCGCACGTCGGCGATGCGACCCGGAACATGCGCAACCTCCTCTACCGAGAGCTCGGAGCGACGCCTCCCAGCCACCCGAACCCTCTGGCCCGCATTCCGATTCCCCAGGCTCGCGCACGGACTGTGACGTCCTATGTGGTCCAGAACGCGGCGGCCACCGGCCCCACCCTCACCCTCGTTCGCTTCCCGGCGTCGGTATGGCGGGACCCGGAGGACGGCGAGATCGAAACCCATGTGGTGGCAGATGAATCCGAGGCAGACCCGACGATTCTCGAGCGCGCTGCCGCGGTAACCCGTGACCTGCCGCTGAACCCCAGCCAAGCACACCGATGGGCGCAGTCAGCGCTGTCCGCTTATCCGGGCGCGCGCCTCGCGATCACAGCCACCCCCGACGGCGCGCTGGCCGTCCTCCGCGGTGGCGGAACCGTCCGAGTCATCACCGAATCCGATCCGAGCGCGAACGTTCAGTTGCTCGCATCGGCCATCTACTGCTGCCTGATCGACCGATCCCTCACCGATCGGCTCGTCACCATCCAGGCTGGAACCACCACGCTCACCGCAGAACTCATTCTGGACCCGTCACCCGACGCAGCTCCTCGCTGAGCGAGTCCGCCCGCCCGGTGCCCAGGATGCGGTGGATCGATACCATCCGCTCCAGCGCCTCTCGCATCACCGCACGATCCCCGAGCCGCTGACCGAGCTGCCACAACCGCTCGTGCGCCGCCGCCTCATAGAACGCGTCCCCACTGCCCGCCAGCATCCTTGCCGCTTCAGTGAAAAGCGTTCGCGCTTCCTGACTTTCACCCCGCTCGTCGAGGATGCGCCCCAGCTCGGTGATCGACCGTCCCACCATCCTGGGGTCCGGCTCGACCAATGCCTCGATCAGCGACCGAGCCGTGCGCATGGTCTGTTCGGCTTGTTCGAGGTCACCCCGACTCCGATACGCCCGCGCAAGAAAGAACGTGACGAACGCCGTTCCCCGAGCATCATTCTCGCCGTTGAACAACTCGATCGACCGCGCGTAGGCCGCGATCGCCCCGTCGATATCCCCCGTCGCCTCCCGATAGCGCCCGACGAATTCCCACACCGACGCCAATAACCGCCCATCACCGGCGGATTCGGCCAACGGCAGCGCCTCGACCAGCAATTCCTCACGAGCCCGCTCCGGCCGCTCCAGCTCCAGCCACGCACGCGACACAAAACTGCGCAGCCGCGCCTCCGCCCGCCGATTCCCCGCCAGCCGCGCCGAGGCCACCGCGATCTCACTCGACACAGTCCAGTCGACGTAATACCGCCGCGTGACGAACACGGCCGTCATCGCCTCCCCGAGCTGCCACGCCAGCTCATGCCAGCCGCGCTCAGCCGCAACACGCTGCACCGCAAGCAGATTCGGCCGCTCGGCATCCAGCCAGTCCAGCCCCGAACGCCGTGCCTCCGCCCCGGTGAACGGCGATCGGTAGCCCGCCACCACGTCGTCGGGTGTACACCGGAATCGCTTGGTACCCAACGCCGCAATATCAGCCTGAGCCGCCCGCAACAGCAAGTGACGCGCCACCGCCCGCAACGCGTCGTCCCGCACCTTCTCCGCGTCGAGGCGCTCCGACAGCTCCCCCGCATGCCGCCGCAACAGCGAGTGCAGCGACAACCGCTGGTTCGAATCCTCGCTGAGCAGACCGGCTTCGATCAGCTCGGAGACAGCCATCTCGGTCGTCACGGCATCCCGACCGATCAGCGCCGAGGCCGTCTCGGCACTCAAATCGCGCCCCGGAAACACCCCCAGCAGCCGATACAACCGCGCCGCCTCATCATCCAGCCCCTCGTACGCGTCCGAGAACACCGCGGCCACCGCCTCCCACCCCGCCCGGCCATAGGCCACGAGACCACTGTCATCGGTTTCGATCGAGGCAACCAGCGACTCGATCCGCAACATCGGCCGCGCCACCAACTTGGCCGCCGCGACCTTCAACGCCACGGGCAGTCCCGCGCACAAGCGCACCAACCGGACAACCGCGCCCGGCTCCCGTCGCGCCCGCTCCCCGACGAGTTCACCGATCAGCTCGGCCCCCGCCGCACCGTCCAACGGCTCGAAATACCGCGCCTCCGCACCGTCGAGCACCAGCTCACTCAACCGCGCATTACTGGTCACCAGCACCGAACTCGACGCGCTGATCGGCAGAAACGGCACCACCTGAGCCGCATCGGTGACGTCCTCCAGCACGATCAGCACCGATTTCTCAGCCGTCAGACTGCGCAGCAGATTGGTCCGCGCCGCCAGACTCGCCGGAACCGCGTCCTCGCTCACCCCCACCGCCATCAGACAGGTGGCCAGCGCGTCCGCCACCGAGGGCCGCACCCCGTCCACCCGACCGAAGTCGACGCACAGGTCCCCGTCCGCGAATGTCCGTGCCGCCCTGGCCCGTTCGACACATCGCCGCACGAACGCCGTCTTCCCGATCCCCGGCAGCCCCGCGCATACTCCGACCCGTGTCCCCGCCGCCCGTTCAGCGGCCCACAGATTGTCGACCCACTCGAAGTCCGCCCGCCGATTGACGAAGACCCGAGGCCCCAGCGGAACCTCGTGCGGCACCACCATGCAAGAACCTCCCGGCCACTCGCTACATCGGTCCGAACAAACACTATCGCGACAGCGCGACCCACTCACACCATCGACAGGGTCGAAAACCATTCTCGCAAACCCGTTTTCACCTTCGATCCGTTTCCCTCCGCCGAGACACGCTCGGGCCGGGCCCGCGACGCCCGCTTCCTGCCTGGTCGCTCTCAGCCGGACTAGGTAGGGTGCCGCCCGTGGATACAGCGGAGTTCGTACAGCGGGGCAGCACGATCGTGGATCGGCTGTCGACCACGCAGGCCGCCCCGCCGTGGCAGTTGGTGGTGGGAACCGGTGTGGTGGCGCTGGTGCTGGTGGTGTTCCACCCGACCTGGCGAGTGCTGCGCAATGTGGTGACCATCGCCCACGAGGGCGGCCACGCGTTCACCGCGCTGCTGACCGGCCGCCGCCTCAACAGCATCCGATTGCATTCGGACACTTCGGGTCTCACCGTGTCGAGCGGTAAGCCCTACGGCCTCGGAATGATCCTGACCATGGCCGCGGGTTATCCCGCCCCCGCCCTGCTGGGCCTGGGCTACGCGGCATTGCTGGGCGCACATCGCATTACCCTCATGCTCTGGCTGACCATTGCCCTGCTGCTGGTCCTGCTGCTCAAGGTCCGCAACTTCTACGGCCTGCTCTCCCTGCTGGTGACCGGAGGCATCATCTTCGCGGTGTCCTGGTTCGGCACCGACACCCTCCAGGCCGCCCTGGCGTACTCCGCCGCCTGGTTCCTGCTGCTCGCGGCGGTCCGCCCGGTCATCGAACTCCAGCGCAATCGCAGGCACGAACCCAATTCCGACGCCGACCAACTGGCCCACCTGACCCGCATTCCGGGCCTGCTCTGGGTGCTGGCCTTCGGCGCGATCGCCCTCTGCTCGCTGGCCTTCGGTACCCGCCTGCTGCTCGCCGATGTGACCGGCGTCTGCGTGCCGCCCCTCACACACAGTACGTGCGCCGCGTCAACCGATCGGTGAGCATTGTCCCACCTCAGGGCGAGAGTGGTCCCGTGGCAAGGATTCTGGTGAACGGCGACTAACATTCCTCTTGCACCGTCCGGGTGATCACGAACACCGGATTTGCCCGGATCTTGGCCCGCCTCGCACCGATCGTTTCGATCGATCCCGAGCCGGGCGTTCGATCGTTGCGGCAAGGAGGGATTCGGGGATGGAAAGACCGGCGTGGGCTCCGGAGGGCGTGGACATGAACCGGGCCAGCCCGGCGCGGATGTACGACGCGCTGCTGGGTGGTTCGCACAACTTCGAGATCGACAGGCAGGCCGCCGAGCAGGCCAAGAAGCTGGTCCCGGACCTGCCGCGGCTGGCGCTCAGCAATCGCGCCTTCCTGCGCCGGGCGGTCCGGTTCCTGGTGGATTCGGGTGTGCGGCAGTTCCTCGACATCGGTTCGGGCGTGCCGACCGCGGGCAATGTGCACGAGGTCGCCCAGGCCATCGATCCCGAGTGCCGGGTGCTCTACGCCGATATCGATCCGGTGGCGGTCGCCCATGCCCGGGCGATCCTGCACGGAAATGACCGCGCCGCCGCCATCGAGGCCGATCTGCGCGAGCCCGAGGCGCTGTTGGCGCAGGCCCGCGCCACCGGCATCATTGATTTCGACCAACCGGTCGGTGTCCTCCTCATCGCGGTCCTGCACCTGGCGAGCGACGCCGACGCCCCCGTCGAAAAGGTCAACACCCTCTACGACGCGGTCCCCGTCGGCAGCTATGTGGCCATCTCCCACCTGACTTCGGCCACCCGCCCCGAGGACGCCGCCAAGCTGCAGAACAATTCGACCAATGTCAGCCGGGTCGGCCTGCACTTCCGCGACCGCGCAGAGATCACCGCCCTGTTCGGCAAGTGGGAGCCGATCGAGCCCGGTGTGGTGGAATTGCCGTTGTGGCGGCCGGAATCCGACCGCGACCAGCACGAGGAGCCGGGCCGTTCGCTCGGTCTGGCGGGTGTGGGCCGCAAGGCCTGAATCGCACGAAAAGGGGAAGGGGGTCAGAGGTGGCGAATGAGCTGGCGGTCCGGTGGGCCGGCATGCTGGACGGCGCGGTCGCGCCCACCCTGACCCGCGCCCAGGTCGAGGACCTGCTCGACACCTTCAGCGCGCGCCTGATCGCGGCGGTGCGCGGCACCGCGGACATGTCGGTGGCCCGCGACGCCGCCGCGGCCCTGGTAGCCGCCAACTACCGCGATCCGCTGGCCGTGCATCGCTCGGTGCTGGTGCTGTGCAAGGACCTGGTCACGGCCGTGTGTCCTGATACCGACTGCCCCGACTACTGGCCGGTCCGCGAACGCGCCATCGAACTGGCCGCCGAATTCGCGGCCGAGTTCACCGCCGGATTGCGCAATGCGGCTCTGGCCGAACAGGAGACGACGCTCAGCGCCGCACTCACCGCCGCCCGCGAGGCCGAATCGCGCAGGCACCTGTCGGAGGCCAGATTCCAGGCCATCTTCGAGGGCGCGTCGGTGGGCATCGGCACCGTCGACATCACCACCGGCCAGGTGGTCGATGTCAATAACGCCATGGCCGAAACCCTGGGCGTCCCCGCCGAGGCCATGCCCGGCCGTTCGGTCGCCGACATTCTCGGCCCGGCCAATATCGGCGAGGCGTTCGCACTGTTCCAGCGGCTGCTCTCCGGCGAGATCGATCGCTTCCGCTTCGAGACCGAGCACACCAAACCCGATGGCGCGCGCACCATCATCGACCTGTCCATGACGATCGTGCGCGACAGCGACGGCAAGCCGCGCTTCCTGATCGGCGTCACCGTCGATGTCACCGACCGCAAGCAGCTGGCCGATCAGCTCTGGTACGACGCGCACCACGATTCGCTGACCGGACTGCCCAACCGGCTGCTGTTCTTCGACCGGCTCACCGCGGCCACCGGCCAGGTCGGCGTCTGCTATCTGGATCTGGACGGGTTCAAGGAGATCAACGACCGCCGCGGCCACACCGCCGGCGATCGGGTGCTCTGCGATGTGGCCCAGCGGCTGCGGATGGCCCTGCCGCCGAACGGGGTCTGCGCGCGCCTGGGCGGCGACGAGTTCATCGTGCTGGTCGAAAACTGCTCGGGCCAGGAGGAATTGGATACCGTCGCGGACAATCTGCTGGCCGCGCTGGACGATCCGTTCGATGTCGCCGGGCTGCTGGTGCGCGTCGGCGCGAGCATCGGCACCGCGCTGGTGGACACCGACGCCACCGCCATCGACGAGCTCATGCACGCGGTGGACACCGCCATGTACCGGGACAAGGCGCTGCGCCACCGCACCGACGGGTCGATTCCGCGCTAGATCACGAACGGCACCAGGGCCTTTCGCTCGGCCGGGTAATCGGTGAACTTCTCCCGGTACCAGCCGTGCGTGGCGAACGCTCGCGGCACCAGATTCCCGAAGGTGATCAGGAAGATGACCACGCCCGGCAGCGCCCAGGTCAGGATCGCGAATCCGGCCCAAGCGACCAACTCGCCCAGATACGTGGGGCTGGTGACGAATCGGAATCCCAGACCGTACGGAATCTTGTATTCGGTTGCGCCCGGATTGTTCTTGTCGCGCAGATTCCGCACGATCGCCTCCGAGCTGACCAGCAGCCCGAAACCGCTGAGGTAGACGATCAATCCGATGATGAAGCGCGGATCGGTCAGCCAGCCGGTGCCGTACTGCCCGAGGTAGTCGTGGCTGAACAGCGCCCCGTTGAGGTACCCGTGCAGCGAGGTGACCAGCATGCCCATGCCGAGCACCGAAACGTTGAAACTGCTGGTCTTACCGGGCACTTGGCGGATATTGAGGGGGAAGAACCACCCCCGATTGCCGTAGTGCAGAATCCAGATGGCCGCCAGCACCAGGGAAGTCGGCTCGAAGCGGTTCGGACCGGTCAGGTACGCGACCGCGAAGACCACGGTGGCCGGGATCTCCATCAGCCACCAGCCCAGCTTCGGATTGAGATTGAGCCCGAGCCTGGTGGTGGCGAAGCGACCGTACGGGCTCTGCCCGAAGAGGCCGCCGATGAGAACGAACGCGGCGAACGCGAAGGCGATCGTGAGCACGGTGTCGTAGACGGTATTGCCGGTATACCAGTTCATTCGTGGTCCTTCAGGGTCTAAAACTAGAACAGGTTCTACCACAGTGCGCGTGCCGACCGGTACCCACGGTCGGGCATCGTGGAGGACCGGCGGGTAGGTTGGCGGGAACCCGGAGGGAGGCAAGGTGGGTTCGCAGGGATGGGATGCGCTGCTCGAATGGATGCCGTTTTTTCTCGAGGAGGACGAGGACGCCGACGAATCCGGACTCGGATGGAACCCGCGTTTCGTCCAGGTCCGTGACGAACTCACCGGCCGCCGAGTGCATTTCGCGCAGCAGGGCACCGAGATCGAGGTGATCGTGGCCGTCCCCGACGACGCCGCCGACGCCGAGCGACTGCTGAGCACGCTGCGCGAGCAGCCCGACGGCACCTGGGATCCGGTACCGCTGCCCTCCGAATCCGATGCCACCGCACCGGATCCGCAGTGGCGGGCCATGCAGCGGGTGCACCAGCAGCCGCGGCTGGCGCGTGAATGGAGCACCGGATGGCAGCGCGGCGAGTCGATCGATCTGCGCCGGGGCGTCGCCGAGTCGGTGGTGAGCGTGCTGCGCGACGGCCTCGACATGGACGGCGATCGGCTGCGCTTCGCGACCTGGAGCATGGACGCGCCCGGCAGCGGCAGCTACGGCCTGCCCGCCGACCGGCCCAGCGAGCGCGAGGCGCCCGTGGTGTGTTCGGACTGGGAGGATTTCGAGGCGCGGCTGGGCTGGGCGCTGACCACGCTGCCGTGGGACGGGGTCATCAATCTGAGCACCCCGCATCCCGGTCCGGATCCGTGCTTCGTCCAATTCCTGCACGGCAGGCAGCTTTTCAACGAGGCCAGCGGCTGGGACGTGGCCGGGCTGGGCGGCGAATTCGACCGGCGCATGCGGGATCTGGGGTGGAGTTTCGCACCGCACAGCGTGCCCGGCGGGGCGGCGCTCATCTGGGAGGGACCGCTGGCCAAGGCCGGGTTCAATCCCAGCCTGCGGGGCGCACCGCGGCGGACGGTGGCGACGTTCACCGAGGTGTTCTGTGTCGGGCATCCGCAGGATCTGGTGTTCCGCGCCTTCCGCAACGGGCGGCGGAAGGATCCCGAATTACGCTATCTGGACATCGAACTCGGGATTCCGCGCGACGTGCGGTGACTACAAGCGCCGCAGGTGGATCGGCAGTCCGTCGGCCGGAGTCGGGCCGGTGCCGGCGACGAGGGTGACCTCGTAGTCGTCCGGCACGCTCCAGCTGTAGTTCAGCAGCATGCGGTGCATGGTGGCCTTGACGGTCATGCCGCCGAAGTACCGCCCGATGCACTTGTGCGCGCCACCGCCGAAGGGCGGCCAGACGTAGCGGTGCGACTTGTCCTCGGCGCGGGCGGGATCGAAGCGTTCCGGATCGAAGACGTCCGGATCGTGCCAGTACTCGGCATTGCGCATCATGGAGTACGGCCCGGCCATGACGAGCGCGCCCTTGGGGATGAAATAGCCCGCGATCTCGGTGTCCTCCAGCGCCTCTCGCACCATCTGCCCGACCGGGGCGTACATGCGCAGGGTTTCACGGAAGGCCATTTCCAGGCTCGGCAACGTATCCAGGTCGGCGTAGTCGAGGGTCGGTTTGCCCAGTGCCTGGGACTCCGCGCGCAGGCGTTGCTGCCATTCGGGATGTCTGGCCAGCTCATAGGCGAGCATGGAGATGGCGATGGTGCTGGTGTCGTGGGCGGCCATCATCACGAAGATCATGTGGTCGACGATGTCGGCGTCGGTGAAGGATTCGCCGTCCTCGGTCTCGGCGTGGCAGAGCACGCTGAACAGGTCCTCACCGTCGCCGGCGCGCTTGGCGGGCAGTTCGCGGCGGAAATAGTCCTCGAGCAGTTTGCGACCGCGTAGACCCCGATTCCACACTCCCCCCGGCATGTTCGTGCGAATGATGGCCTTGCCACCGTGCACGGCGTCCTCGAAGGCGCGCGACAGACGCGTGCCCTCGGGGCCGAGTTCCGCACCCGCGAAGACCACGGTGGCCTGTTCCAGCAGCAGCCGCTTGACGTGGTCGTAGAGCGGGAAGTCCGGGGCGGGCCGCCAGGAATCGACGCCGCGCACGATGCGCGGGGTGGTGAGGTTGAGGTAGCCGATCAGGCGCGGGCGGGTGAAGGCCTGCTGCAGGATGCGGCGGTGGTAGGTGTGATCGTCGAAGTCGCGCAACAGGATTCCGCCGCGGAAGAACGGGCCGATGAGGAATTCCCAGCCCTTCTGCGCGGAGAACACGTGTTTGCGGTCGAGCAGGAACTCCTCCATGGCCTCCGGACTGCCCACGCCGACCACCTGCCGGCCGAACACGCCCATCCACTGCACCGGGCCGTAGAGCTTCATGCGCTCGCGGCTGAAGCTCAGCGGATCGGCGAGGGTCGCCACCACGTGGCCGACGCCCGGCGGGCCGTAATCGCCCATCACGGGTTTGAGTCCACTGCCCGGCGGCGCGGCCGCGAGCGCGCGCGGAACGGACGGATAACGCTCCAGCATCCCGGCGGCGCGACGCTGAATTCGGTGATTCACCACGGCTTTTCGTACAGCCATCCACCAACGGTAGCGGAAACGGTGATATCCGTAAACGGTCGTTTCCCGACTTTCTGTGCGAAGCTGTCAGGGTGACGCGAGCATTCACGGGGACCTATCGCGGCACCACGACCGACGAGCGCAGGGAACAGCGCAGGCGGCGACTGCTCGACGCCGCGCTGGAGATCGTCGGGACGCAGGGGCTGGCCGCGCTGACGGTGCGCGGGGTGTGTGAACAGGCGAAGGTCGGGCCGCGCTTCTTCTACGAATCCTTCACGGACCTCGATGCTTTGGCGGCGGCCCTGTTGGACGAGGTGCAGGGCAAGGCGCTGGAGCAGGCGCGCACGGCTATGACCGACACCCCCGGCGGGCCCGAGGAGAAGCTTCGCGCCGGGGTGGCCGCGCTCATCATCGGCGTCACCGACGATCCCCGACGCGCCAATATCGCCTTCGCCCAGGCGTACGGCAGCGAGATGCTCATGCGCCGCCGGTTCGAGGGCATGCGTCAAGTGGCCCAACTCCTCATCGAACAGACGCGGGTGCTGCTCGACATCCCCGAGGGCGATGACACGGCCCTGACCGCGTTGGCGCAGTTGATCACCGGCGGCGCGGCGGAGCTGATCCTGGTGTGGCTCGACGGCGGCCTGAAGGTCGAGCGCCCGGTGCTGATCGACATCGTCGCGGACTACGTGGTGGCGATGGTGGACCGACTCCCGGGCATGACCGCCCAGCTGGACTGAGTACCCCGCCCGGCACTCCGCCTGGCCTTCTCCGCGCGGACTTCACCCCTCGTCATTCCGGCGCGATTTTGGCCGGAATCCACCCCGGCCGCTGTGGATCCCGGCCAAAGCATGCCGGGATGACGGGGACCGTAGTCATGGATCGCGGTGCCCCAACCCGCTGGCGACTATCTCCTCTACGACGATCCTGGCCGTCTCCACGCAGGCCGTGATGCCGCCGTTGGCGTACTCCTTGACCGCGTCACCCACGTTCCACAGATTCGCGATCGGGGTGTCGTGCGGCAGGTCGTAGCCCGCGACCGCGCGCTGGGGTGGCCAGTCATCGCGGGTGACGGCGATGGACAGGATGCGAGCCTGCTCGAAGCCCGGGATCTCCTCGCGCAGATCCTGCAGTACCAGTGCGGTTTCGGCCTCGGCGTCGAAGTCGCCGATCGAGGGTTTGGGTACACCGGTCCCGACGTAGAGATGCCAACCCTCCGGTGCCATCTCCGGGCAGGTCGCGGTGTAGTTGGCGACGTAGCACAGCCGCCGGGTGCGGGCGAAGCTGAGCAGGCCGGGCGCTTTGATCAGGGGTTCGCGGCTGGCGAAGTTGACCGAGATCATGGCGCAGGGCAGGTCTCGCTGCAGGACGTTGCCGACGTATGCGGACGGGAAGTGTTCGGGGCCAACGAGATCCAGCGTCGCCGAGGGGCCGATATCGCTGACCGCGAAAGCGCAAGTGACATCGACGGTTTCGCCGTCACGCCGGATGCGCGCCCCGGTGACGCGGTCGTTGTCGATGTGCAGCCGCTGCACCTCACTGTTCAACCAGACTTGTCCCCCATTGCGTTCCACGACGTCGGCGAGGGCCTTCCACAACCCGATGGTCCCCTCCGGGCAGAAGCCGAACTTCTTGAACGCGGCCTTGCGGGTGAAGTAGGTGAGGAACACCCGCGCGGGCAGCTCCTCCGAGCCGACCGCGAAGATGGATCCGCACATATTGCGGAAGATCCCTTGCACCGCATCGTTTTTGGTGTATCGGCGCACCCATTCGGCGGTGGACGGTTCCCGATCGTTCCCGTCGTCCTCGTGGGCCGCCGCGAGCGTTCGGGCCCCGTGGCGGGTCAGCTGTGAGATGAGCAGTCCCCAGCCGCCGGCATTGATGTCCACGTCGCGGCCGTTGATGCGGTAGAGAATCGGCGGATCCGCCGGGCGCACTTCGAATTTGGCGCCGACCTCCTCGAAGGTCTGTTCGGTGATGCCGCCGATCTCGACGACGACGGCGCCGGTATTGATGGTGAATCCGTCGAGCTCCTCGGTGGAGGCGCGGCCACCGACCTTATCCAGACGTTCGACCACCAGGGTGCGGTAGCCGTGGTGGGAGAGCCGGGCGGCCGCGCACAGCCCGCCCACCCCGGCTCCGACAACCAGTGCGTCCCAGACGTTCTCGCTCATGGCGAGCTCCTAGGCCAGGCTCAGCCCGCTGGATTGACCCCCGGCTGAGCGTCGGACATATCGGTAATACGACTCCAATTCTCTCGCACCTCATCCAGCGTCGGGACCGCACTGAACAAGACGGGCTTGTTCGCGAACAGCTGGACCCGGTGCACCGCACCGCCGCCGACCACGAAGGTCATGCCGGAATCCTCGTTGTCCTCGCTGACCAGGTAGGCCACGATCGGGGCGACCTGCGCGGGCGGCAGCTTCTCGAGGAACTCGGCCGAGGCGATGTCGGCGGTCATGCGGGTGGCGGCGATGGGGGCCACGGCATTGACCTTGATGTCGTACTTGCGGCCCTCGATGGCGAGGGTGTTCATCATGCCGACCAGTCCGAGCTTGGCGGCGCCGTAGTTGGCCTGGCCGAAGTTGCCGTAGAGGCCGGAGGTGGAGGTGATCATGACGATGCGGCCGAAACCCTGCTCGCGGAAGTGGCTCCAGGCGGCATGGGTGACATTGAACGAGCCGAACAGGTGCACGCGCTGAACGGCCTCGAAGGCCTCGGGGGTCATCTTGCCGAAGCTGGTGTCGCGCAGGATGCCGGCATTGTTGACCACGCCGTGCACCGCGCCGAAGTTGTCGAGCGCGGTCTTGATGAGCGCCTGCGCGCCCTCGACGGTGGCGACGCTGTCGTAGTTGGCGACCGCGGTGCCGCCCGCGGCGCGGATCTCCTCGACCACCGAGTCGGCCATATTGTGGCCGGAGCCGGAGCCGTCGCGCGCGCCGCCCAGGTCGTTGACCACGACCTGCGCGCCCTCGCGGGCCAGCAGCAGCGCGTACTCGCGGCCCAGACCGCCACCGGCTCCGGTGACGATGATGACGCGATCGGTTACACCAGGCATGAGCATCTCCTCGTTGAAATCTAAGTTCCTTTCGAAAAGTAGCAGTCGAAGTTTCGGGGTCGTGTGCTGCCCGCCACACTCGTCGCGGAACAGGCCAGTCGATAGGGTTGGTGTGATGACTCCGCATCTGCACCAGCGCTATCCCGAACTCGAGCGGACGCTGCCCCACATCCGTCTGGGCACCTCCCCGACGCCGGTGCGGCGGCTGGCGGCGCTGGATACGGTCGGGGCCGATATCTGGCTCAAGGACGACAGCGAGTTCGGCGACGGCGGCTGGGGCGGCAACAAGGTACGCAAGCTGGAATGGCTGCTGCCCGATGCGCTGCGGCGGGGGCGCTCCACCATCGTGACCGTGGGCGGGATCGGCACCAACTGGGGGCTGGCGACCGCGCTGTACGGGGGCGAGCAGGGACTGAAAACCGTTCTGGCACTGATCGATCAGCCCGAGGACGACCATGTGCGCGCGCAGTTGAAGCGGCTGCGGGACTCGGGGGCGGAGCTGCATTTCACCCACACCAAGGCGCGGACGGTGCCGACGGTGCTGTGGCTGCTGGCCCGGAATTTCGCCGGGGTGCGGCCGCCGTATTTTCTGCCCGCGGGCGGGTCGTCGGCGCTGGGTGCGCTCGGATATGTCGAGACGGCACTGGAATTGGCGGCGCAGGTCGAGGCGGGTGAGTTGCCCGAGCCGAGCCATATCGTGGTTCCGGTGGGGTCGGGCGGGACCGCGGCGGGACTGTCGCTCGGGTTGCGGTTGGCCGGGCTCTCGACGCGCGTGGTGGGTGTCGTGGTGAATGACACTCTGCGACTTGATGAACCGACCCTGGCGAAGCTGGCGGGCCGTAGCGAGCGGCTGTTGCGCAAGCGGGGTGCGCGTCTTCCCGAGAACCTGTCCCCCACAAGCAATCTCGAGATCGTGACCGAATATCTGGGACCGGGTTACGGTTATCCGATGCCGGAAGCCGCTACCGCGCAGGCACTCTCGGCGGATCGAGAGCATATGACGCTGGAGCCGGTCTATACCGCCAAGGCGATGGCGGCGCTGCTGGACATGAACGCGCACGGCCGGTTCGGCGACGGTCCGGTGGTGTATCTCAATACCAACGGGCCGCGCTGAATCCGGCCATCTTCATGCGTCCCGTTACGCGGTGGCGAGCTTGGCGGCCAGGAAGTCTTCCCAGGTCCGTTCGCCCACAGCGTGATCCGGGGTCAGGTTCGCGCCCTGCGCGTAGATGCGCGAGGCCTTGCCCGGGGCCTTCACGGTGAAGACCGGGCGGTGCTTGCCGAGCGCCTCCAGGTAGCTGCGCTCCAGCTCCTTCATGGTGTAGATCTTGGGCCCGCCGATCTCCTCGACGTAGCCCGCGGGCTCGCCCAGGGTCAGTTCCACCAGACGCGCTGCGACCTCGGCGGTTTCGATGGGCTGGAACCGGAAGTCGAATGCCGGGACCACCGGCATCTTGCCCATCGCCTGCACCATGGTGAACAGCAGATCGTGGAACTGCGTGGCCCGCAACGTGGTCCACGGCAGACCCGAATTCTCCACCATCAGTTCGGCGTCCCGCTTGCTGGCCATGTAGGACATGGTCTGGCGATCGATGAAGCTGCGCACCGGCACCCGGTCGGCGCCCACCACCGAGATGTAGATCAGATGCGGGAAAAGCTCCGCGGCCTTGATGGCGTCGACCAGGATCTGTGCCTTCTCGCCGTCACCCTTCATCTCTCCCGCCAAGTGCAGCACGGTATCCACGCCCGCCACCGCCTCCGCGATGCCCGCACCGGTCTGCAGGTCGCCGGCGACGTATTCGATCCCGTCGGCATCGGTGCGCGCGGTTCGGCTCAACACCCGCACAGTCACACCGGCCTCGCGCAGCAGCGGGGTGACCAGCTTGCCCAGGGTGCCCGTGCCGCCGGTGACCAGAACCATCTTCGCCATGATGACCATCTCCTTCGTCGATGTCCCGACGCCCTCGTTCGGTGGCGTCCTGCCCAGTTGACGAAGCGACCCCGCCGGGTGTGACACGGTGTGAGCGGGCCCACATGATCGTCGCGTCGTACCCTGATTTCATGCCCGATACCCGTTCCGCCGAGCAGCTCGACCGCCTGCTGGAACTGGTCGCCGGACGCCGCCTGGCCGTCCTCACCGGGGCGGGCATCTCCACCGACAGCGGCATTCCCGACTACCGCAGCCCGGACGCACCGCCGCGGAATCCGATGACCTATCAGCAGTTCGTCGGGGATCCGGTTTTCCGGCAACGGTATTGGGCTCGCAACCACATCGGCTGGCGGCGGATGGATGCGGCGCGGCCGAATCCGGCGCATCGTGCACTGTCCCGGCTCGAACGCGCGGGCGTCGTCACCGGCTTGATCACTCAGAACGTCGATCTGCTCCACACCAAGGCGGGGCACCGCCGGGTCGTCGACCTGCACGGCATCTATGCCCGGGTCACCTGCCTGTCCTGTGGGGCGCTCACGTCTCGGATGTCACTGGCCGACCGGCTCGAGGCCGCCAATCCCGGCTTCGCCGAATCGTTCCCTCTCGACGGCCTGGAAGTCGCTCCGGACGCCGACGCTGTGGTCACCGACACTGCCTCCTTCCGCATGGTCGACTGCCTGGAGTGCGGCGGTCTGCTGAAACCCGACATCGTCTACTTCGGCGAATCCGTCCCCAAGCCACGCGTGGCAACCGCCTACGACCTGGTGGACTCGGCCGACGCCCTCTTGGTGGTCGGCTCCTCCCTGACTGTCATGTCCGGCCTGCGCTTCGCCCGCCACACCGCCAAATCCGGCCGCCCCGTCATCATCCTGAACCGCGGCCGCACCCGCGCCGACGACCTCGCCGCCCTCACTCTCGACACCGGCTGCGCCCCGGTCCTCACCACCCTCGCGGACGCCTTGTCCCCCAACTGATGCCGAGCGGCACATGTTTCGAGGGACGTTCTGCCCTTGGGCCGGGCCGCAGCAGCAGCCAGGCTTGACAGTGCCCGATGGCCGAATCGCCATGTGGAACACGATGTTTGGAGATGGACATGAAGCCGTTGTCGGAATCGCTGATGGATCTCGCGGCCCAGGTGAAGCGCTTCGAGGAGTCGTCCGCCGCCGCGCGGGAGAAGGGCAGCGCCGAGTTCAAGGCGCGCCGTGAAGAGCTGGCGGCCACCGCCAAGCGCGAAGGGAGCGAATTCGAGAAGACCGCGGCGGATCTGCGCGAGACCGCGCAGACGTGGTGGTCGGAGACCAGGGAGGCGCTCGAGCACCAGATCTCGGTGATGCGAGCCGATTTCGAGAAGTGGCAGGCCGAGATCAAGGCCCAGCGCACCGAGAGCACCGCCAAGCCCGCCGTAACCGCCGTTCCGCCCGCCGAGCCGGCGTCCAAGAACTGATCGGCCACGATGGTCGCTCGAGCGGTAGCCTGTCCCGACGCTATACGAATGGAGAGTGCCGAATGACTACCGCCGAGCGAAACCACTTCCCGGCCTGGTTCGATCGCTTCCAGTCCAGGTACATGAATCCGGTGGTCCGCAAGCTCGGTCCTTACCTGCCGGGTTTCGCCGTCATCGAGCACCGCGGCCGCAAGTCCGGACGCGCATTCTCCACCCCGGTCAACGCTTTCCGCGCCAACGGCACCCTGTACGTGGCCATGGGTCACGGCCGCACCGACTGGATCAAGAACATCCTCGCCGCCGGCGAAGCCGAGACCATCTACGCCTTCCGCACCTACCGCCTCACCAACCCCCGCGTCATCCCCCGCGGCGAGGCGGACCCGAGCCTTCCCCGCCTCGTTCGAATCATGGCCCGCCGCCTGCCGCTTTTCGCCGCCGACACCGAGTAGCCGGCGGAGTTATCCGGAACCGGTGGATTCCGGGTCCAGGGCGAGGGCGGAGCGGCCACCGTCGACGGGGATGGTGGCGCCGTTGATGAATCCGGCATTCGCGGACAGCAGGAATTCGACGGCGGCGGCGACCTCGTCGACGGTGGCGACGCGGCCCAGGGGATGCAGCACCGCCATCTGGTGTTCGACCGCTGCCGCGGCCGAGACTTCCAGCGACGCCAGGTATTCGCCGTAACGCTCGGTCGCGACGGACCCAGGCGCGACGGCGTTCACCCGAATCCCGCGACCGCCGTATTCCACCGCCAACGCCCGGGTCAGTCCCTCGATCGCCGCCTTCGCCGTGCTGTAGGGCAGCGCACCCGGCACGGCCCGGCGAGCCTGGTGGGAACTGAGATTCACGATCGCACCGGCCGACCCCGACGCCAGAAACCGGCGCATGGCCACACCGCACCCGACCACGACCGGCCGCAGGTTCGCGTCGATGAGTTCCAGTACCCGCTCGGGTCCGGCCTCATCCAATGCCGCATCCCGGAACACCGCCGCATTGTTCACCCACCCGGCCAAATTCCCGGCCCGCTCCGCACAATCAGCCGCCCGCTCGGCGATCTCCTCCGCTGCGGCATCCCCCACCACAACTTCCACCAAGCCCGAACCCCAGCAAAGGTTCCCGGCATCGCGCTCGACAACGACAACCGCGTGCCCACCCCGCAGCAGTCTCTCGACCACCGCCCTGCCGATCCCCCGCCCGCCTCCGGTAACCACATACGATCGCGCCATCATTCGATGCTAGGCATCGGATCTCATGGCGCGCCGAAACAGGACGGGACTGAGGAGACCGCAATCACTCGAGGACAGCGTCGAGTCGGTCCAAGTATCGGGCGACGGAGTCGAGGGTGACCAGACCGGTTCCGGCCCCGGCGAGTTCGGCGATCGCGGGAGTCAGACGGTCACGCACTCGGCGCAGGGTGTCGGGTTCGGCGAGTTCGAGAGCGGCGTGGGCCAGCAGGGCGAGGCGTAGTTCGAGTAAGAGGTCGCCGGGCGGGGCCGGGGCAGCGAGCAGGGCGGTGCGGGCCACTTCCCGGTCGCCGCGAGCCAGCAGGAGCAGGGGTGCGACCCATGGCTCGTGCGGACCCCAGTCGGTGAGTGGTTCCGCGGCAATGGGCTTGCCGTGGCGGAGGCTCAGGCAGAGCAGGGCGAGCGGGAACAGGCCATGGTTGAGGCCGGGCATGGCCGAGCCGGGGTGAGCCGCGGACACCGAGCGGTAGGCGGCCGCCGCTTCGTCGTACGAGGCGGATATCGACGTGCGCAGGGCGGCGTACCAAGCGGTGAAGAACGGGACCAGGGGCAGGCCGTACTTGTCGGCGAGGGCGTCGACCGCCTTCGCGTGTATGTCGGCGGTGGCGAAATCCGCTGTGGCGCTGAGAGCTTGGATGCGGATCAGATGGCCCAGGACTTCGAAGGTGACCAGATTATCGACCTGGGACAGGCTGATCAGCTCCGCGCCGATGGCGGCTCGCTCGGGAGCCAGGCCCGCACGGTGGAAGGTTTGCATGAACCGCGCGTTGAGGGTGAGGGCGCGCAGGGCCGAGTTGTCCAACTGGGCGGCAAGGGTTTCCGCCTCGTCCAGGGCCGCGCGGGCACGGGCCGGGTCGGCGGCGCGCAGCTCCAAAGCGATCGTGGTCAGTAGGCGGCAACGCAGTTCGACGTCGGCGGCGGGGAGGTCGCGCAGGGCCTGCTCGGCGGCTGCGACCACGGCGCGGACCAGGGCCGGATCGTCGGGGTCGGTCCATACCGAGGGCACGTCGAAAGCGACGATCACGCGCGCGGTGAGTTCGGGGTCGCCGAGGCGTTCGGCGGTCCGGATGGCTTCGGCGCGGCGGGTTCCGGCTTCCGGGAGGCGGCCGGTGATGGCGAGGGCTCGGACCAGGCCCATGGTGGCTTCCAGTCCCGATCGGGTGTCACCGGCTCGGTCGTAGGCGGCCACCGCGTCCGCCCACAGCCGGGCGGCCTCGTGCGGCGCGAAGGCTTTTTCGGCGGCCAATGCGGCTGCACGCGAGCATTTTCCGGCTCGTGGTGCGGTCGCGCGAGTCGCGGCGCGGACGAAATGATATGCCAGCAAGGCGGAGTCGGCGGTTCCGGCGGCCTCCAGCAGGGTGCCGACTCGCGCATGCCAGGCGGATCGGCGAGGCGCTGGAATGTCTCGATAGACGACGTCGCGGACCAGTGCGTGTGCGAAAGCCACACCTGTCGAGCCGGATTCGTCCAGGAACCCGGCCCGCAAGGCCGCCGCCACCGCCGCGTCCGCCAACTCCGCATCCCCGGACAGCTCCACCAGCAGCTCGAAGTCGACCTCGCCCCCGATCACCGCGGCCTGCTGCAACACCACCCGCTCCGCCTCCGCCAGCCGCTCCAGCCGGTGCCGCACCACATCCCGCACCCCGACCGGCACCGCCTCGAGCCCGGCCTCCCCCTCCTCGGCCCACAACCGCGCCAGCTCCCGCGTGTAGAACGGATTCCCTTGCCCCCGAGCATGAATTCGCCGCACCGCGTCCGAACCGATCTCGGTTCCCACGAGATCGCGAACCAACTCCCCCGCATCGTCGGTTCCCAGCCCACCCAGCTGAATCCGCACCGGTTCCGCGCGCGCCAACCGGGCCAACGCCCCGGCCAGCCCGGCCTCCACATCGGTGCCGCGATAGGTGCCGACCAACAACACCGGCCCCGCCACCGGCGTCGTCGCCAATGCCGTCAGCAGTTCGAGCGTTTCCTCCTCCGCCCAATGCAGATCATCGAACACCACCAACACCGGTCCGCCCCGCGCCACCTCCCCGAGGAATTCGACCGCGGCCCGCTGCGAATGAAACCGCCCCACAGCCGGATCCGCCCCCTGGCTCTCGGCGACAGGTTCCGCCACCGGCAGGTCGCCGCGCGCGGCCGACAGCGCGGACGTAATGCGGGCCCACGGCCAGTTGGGCGGTGCGCTCGGATCCGCCGGACTGGGTCCCCAGGCAACGGACCATCCGCCCTGTGCGAGCTCACTCGAAAGTGCCTGGACTAGAGCGGTTTTCCCCACGCCCTCGATCCCGGAGATCAACACCGGTTCGGATCGTCCGCTCGCCGCCACCCGTGCCGCGGCGGCTTTCAACAGCGTCAACTCGTCGACGCGGCCGATGAAGGTGTCGCGGGCGGCCGACGGCCCGGCTTCCGCGATGGTCGAATCGATACGCCTGGTCACTGCCAGGTGCGGGGCCTGAGCGAGGATGTCGGACTCGAGTTGGCGGAGGTCCGGGCCGGGGTCTACGCCGAGGTCGTCGCGGAGATGGCTGCGGATGGTTCGAATCGCCGCCAGGGCGTCGGCTTGGCGGCCGGCGCGGTAGAGGGCCAAAGCCAGGGTGTGCCAGGCGGGTTCGTGCAGGGGGTGGGCGTCGAGGTGAGGTTCGAGGGCGGCCACGGCTTCGGTGTGGCGGGAGAGGTCGGTCAGGGCGCGGGCGCGCTGCTCTGTTGCGCGGGAACGGAGTTCGTCGAGGCGGGTGATCTCGGCGCGAGCCCAGCTGGCGTCGGCGAATTCGGCGTAGGCTGGGCCTTGCCAGAGCGACAGTGCGGCACCGAGATTCGCCAGGGCCGCGACCGGGTCGGTGGGCAGGCGGTGGCCCGCGTCCGAGACCAGGGTTTCAAAGCGGTTGGCGTCGAGCTGTTCCGGGGTGATGCGGAGGGCGTAGCCGGGTGCGGCGGTGACCAGGAGTTTCGCCGGTTGCCGGGGTTCGCGGGCCGGTTCGAGGATGCGGCGCAGGTCCGAGACGAACGTCTGGAGGGTGCCGGTCGGGTCGCGCGGCGGTGTTTCCCAGAGGTCGTCGATGAGTGTCGGGACCGGGACCACGCGGCCGAGGGCGACCAGTAGCCGGGCGAGCAGGGCTCGGTGCCGCGGGCCTTTGAGGGCCAGCGGTCCGTGCTCGTTCTCGGCCCGCAAGGAGCCCAGGACCTCGAAGGTCACCACGTCGATCGACTCTATCGGCTGCCCCGCTGACTCAGCACTGAGCGGTTGCTGACCACTCTCGTCCAGGCTCGTTCCGTACCGAAGATCTCCAGGAAAGGGACCACCATGACCCCGCGCATTCCCGGTTTCGACTACCAGCGCGTCACCGTCGCCGACGGTGTCACCCTCAACGCGGCGGTGGCCGGATCCGGCAGCCCCATCGTGCTGCTGCACGGCTTCCCACAGACCCATCTCATGTGGCGGCACGTGGCGGCGGATCTGGCCGCCGATCACACCGTCATCTGCCCGGACCTGCGCGGCTACGGCGACAGTGACAAGCCGTTCGACGCCGATGGCGAGGTGTACTCCAAGCGCACCATGGGCAACGATGTCGTCGCGCTGGCAAAGGCTTTCGGGCACGACCGTTTCGCCCTGGCCGGGCACGACCGCGGCGTGCTGGTCGGCTTCCGCACCGCCCTCGACCACCCGGACAACGTCAGCCACTTCCTCGCCCTGGATGTGCTGCCGACCCTCGACATGTGGGATGTCATGGGCGGGCTCACCGGGGTCGTCGGCTTCCATCTCTTCCTGATGGCCCAACCGGTCGGTCTGCCCGAGCAGATGATCGGCGCGATCCCCGACGAATTCTTCGGCCACTTCCTCGATATCTGGACCCGGAATCCGGAGGCCATCCCCGCCGAGATCCGCGAGGTGTACCTGAAGGCCAGCCGCGAGGCCATTCCCTCGATCGTCGCCGACTACCGGGCCTCAGCGAATATCGACGTCCAGCACGACCGCGTCGACCGTGCGGCGGGCTCGATCCTGCGCATGCCGGTGACCGCGATGGCGCAGGACTGGGGCGCCGAGCTCGGCTTCGACGCCGAGGCCCTGTGGCGTGCATGGGCTCCCGACCTGCACCATGAGCTCATCGCCAGCGGGCATTTCATGGCCGAGGAGGCCCCGGGCGAGATCATCCGGGCGATGCGGGAACTGTTGAAGCGCTAGCGGTTTCGGTGGTCCCGGCCGATATCAGGCCCGCCTACCCGCGCACCTCGAACCGCCGCACCATCGCGACCAGGGCCGCCCGCAGGGTTTCCGGATCGTCGGTGTCCGCGCCGAGGATCATCCGGACCACCTGCGGCGCGGCGAACCACCAGGCCGCGAGCGCCGCGACGGCGTAGAGGAGATAGCCGGGCGCGACATCACCGGTGAGGGTGCCCGCGCGCTGGGCCTCGGCCAGGGCCGCGACCTTCTCCGCGTAATGCGAGGCCCGCGCGGATTCGGCGGGTAGCTCGCCCTCCTGCGGTTGCAGCCCTTCCCAGTACATCAACCGCAGGAACTGGGGATGACTGCGATGGAAGTCGAAGACATGCCCGGCGTATTCGGCCAGGTCCCCGGCCTTGTCCGCGGTCAGCGGGCTGGCGGCGGCCAGCTGCTCGAGCTGATCGGTGAGCACGGCCTCGAACAGGCCGCGCTTATCGCCGAAGTACTGGTAGATGCGTTCCTTGTTGATGCCGGCGCGGGCCGCGATGGCGTTCACCCGGGCGCCGTCGGGTCCGCGTTCGGCGAACTCGTGGACCGCCGCCTCGAGCAGCAGTCGTCTGGTCCTCTCGGTATCCCACGCCATGGGGTCCATCCAACCATCTCCAACCGCACGGTTGCGGATCGGCTCGCGCCTGTGGCAAACTCCAACCACACGGTTGCAACCATTCGGTTGCGAATTCGGTCGAAAGCACGAAAGCAGGAGGTGGCGAGATGCCCGAGTTGCGCTCCCGCACGGTCACGCACGGACGGAACATGGCCGGGGCCCGCGCCCTCATGCGGGCCAGCGGGGTCCCGTCGGCGGATATCGGCCGCAAGCCGGTGGTGGCGATCGCCAACAGCTTCACGGAGTTCGTGCCGGGTCACACCCATCTGGCACCGGTCGGCCGGATGGTGTCCGAGGCGGTCCGCGAGGCGGGCGGCATCGCGCGCGAGTTCAATACGATTGCCGTGGACGATGGAATCGCCATGGGGCACAGCGGAATGCTGTACTCGCTGCCGTCACGGGACCTGATCGCGGATTCGATCGAGTACATGGTCAACGCGCACTGCGCCGACGCGCTGGTGTGCATCTCCAACTGCGACAAGATCACTCCCGGCATGCTGATGGCCGCCATGCGGCTCAATATCCCGACGGTCTTCGTCTCGGGCGGGCCGATGGAGGGCGGGACGGCGGTGCTGGTCGACGGCACCGTGCGCAGCCGCCTGGATCTCATCGTGACGATGTCGGAGGCGGTGTCCCCCGACGTCTCCGACGAGGACATGGCGCTCATCGAGGAGAACGCCTGCCCGACCTGCGGCTCGTGCGCGGGCATGTTCACCGCGAACTCCATGAACTGCCTGACCGAGGCACTGGGCCTGGCCCTGCCCGGCAATGGCACGACCCTGGCCACCCACACCGCGCGCGCCGAGCTGTATCAGGCGGCGGGTCGCACCGTCATGGATATCGCCCGCCGCTACTACGACGAGGACGATGCGTCGGTCCTGCCCCGGAATATCGCCTCCCGCAAGGCCTTCGACAATGCGATGGCCCTGGACCTGGCCATGGGCGGCTCCACCAACACGGTGCTGCACCTGCTGGCCGCCGCGCAGGAGGCCGGGCTGGACTACGACCTGACCGATATCGAGAAGATGTCACTGCAGGTGCCTTGCCTGTGCAAGGTGGCGCCGAACGGCACCTACCTGATCGAGGACGTGCACCGCGCGGGCGGCATCCCCGCCCTGCTGGGTGAGCTGAACCGGGCCGGGCTGCTGCATCGCGATGTGCATGCGGTGCAGGCGGATTCGCTGGACGGGTGGCTGGCCGAATGGGATGTCCGCGCCGCCGAGCCCTCCGCCACGGCTCTGGAACTCTTCCACGCCGCACCGGGCGGCAAGCGCTCGGCGAAGGCGTTCTCCCAGTCCGAACGCTGGCATGACCTGGACGTGGATGCCGCCGAGGGGTGCATCCGCGATGTGGCCCATGCGCATTCGAAGGACGGCGGGCTGGCCGTGCTGCGCGGCAACCTGTCCGTCGACGGCGCGGTGGTGAAGTCCGCGGGCGTGGCCGCGCATATGCACACCTTCACCGGCCCGGCGGTCGTGGTGGAGTCCCAGGAGGAGGCGGTCGAGGCCATCCTCTCCAAGCGGGTCAAGTCCGGCGACGTCCTCGTGATCCGCTACGAGGGCCCGCGTGGCGGCCCGGGAATGCAGGAAATGCTGTACCCCACTTCGTATCTGAAGGGTCTCGGCCTGGCCGGGGAGTGCGCGCTGATCACCGACGGCCGCTTCTCGGGTGGCTCGTCGGGGTGCTCGATCGGGCACATCTCCCCCGAGGCGGCCGCGGGCGGCACGATCGCCCTGGTCGAGGACGGCGATTCGATCACCATCGACATCCCGTCGCGCACCCTGACCCTGCACGTCGCCGACGATGAACTGGCCGCTCGCAGAAGGGAACTGGAGGCCAACGGCGGCTACCGGCCTCGCAACCGTGATCGCCAGGTGTCGCTGGCGTTGAAAACCTATGCGCTGCTCGCCACGTCCGCCGATCGCGGTGCGGTGCGTGAT
>NZ_BAFX01000190.1 GCF_000308815.1 Nocardia concava NBRC 100430 | reverse complement strand
TTCTTGGAGACACCCAGTTTCGTGCTCGCGGAGTTTGACGGCAATGTCGATTTCAGTGGCGCAACCTTCGATTGGGTCAGCTTCCAGCACGCCCGCTTCTCCGGCGCGGTCGATTTCACGGGAGTGAAGTTCGGCGTCGTCACTGACTTCAGCGAGACAAGATTCAGCGGTCCCGTCGACTTCGGACGCGCGAGGTTCTCCGGCACAGTCAATTTCCAGCGCGCATCCATAACCGCTGTCGCGGACTTCACCGACACGCAGTTCCAGGGCGCTATCGATCTCCGGGGCAGCGAATTCGCCAATCCCATCGGCTTCCCGCCGGGCGACGCTGGTAGGTAGACAGCTGATCTGAGCGTGCCCGCTCATCGGCATGAGCGTGCGTTGGGAAGTCCGGGCATTTATCGAATCACGATCGGCAGGCCGTTGGCTTGGCTCGGGCTTGACGATTTAGAGGTCAGCCGCAAGACGCTCACTGGACACGGCTTGCAGGATGTGGGTGGGGATTCGGGTTGTGCCATGCCCGTATTGCCAGGGCGAGGGTGTCCTCGATCGGTGCGGTGGTGTCGAGGACGGTGGCGGAGGGGCAGGGAGATGGGTTGGCGGCCATGGCGATCGCGATGTCGGCGGTGGCCTCGGAATCGCCGGGGCGGCGGTTGCGGATGCGCTCGGCGGCCAGGTCCGGAGGGCATTCGCAGCGGAGGGTGATCAGGTCGGTGTGGGTGTCGATGGCGAGCAGGGTGGCGCGGGCGCGTTCGGTGATATCGGTCCAGGCGGCGTCCAGGATCACCGAGACGCCGCGGGTCAGGCGCTCGCGGGCCAGGTCGCGCATCCGTGCGTATACCCGGGCCTTCGCTTCGGGGGTGTAGGCGCCGGCGCCGAAGATGCCTGCGGGACCGGTGATTTCTCCGGAACGGCGCAGTTGTGCGCGGACGGTGTCGCTGGAGATCAGCTCCGCGCCGGTCTCGTGGGCCAAAGCCGTTGCGACGGTGGACTTCCCGGTGCCCGGCAGGCCGCCGACCAGCGCCAGGCGCACCGCGCCCGATTCCAGGTGTCGTAACGCGAGATCCACGTGGCGGCGGGCGTGTTCGGCGTATTCCGGTTCGCCCTGTGCCGCGCGAATGCGATCGGTCTTCGCGCGGACGGTGGCCCGGTAGGCGAGATAGTGGTGGCGCAGCGAGGCCGGTGGGTTGTCGTCGGCGGCGCGCAGATAGTCGTCGAGGAACCGGCGGGAAAGCTCTGTGCGGCTCCGGAATTCGAGATCCATGGCTAGGAAGGCGGCATCGTCGAGGCCGTCGACATGGCGCAGATCGTCGTCGAAATCGAGGCAGTCGAGGATCCGGAATCCATCGGGGAGGGCGAAGATGTCCTCGGTCAGCAGGTCGCCGTGGCCGTCGATGATCCGCCCGGCCGCGATGCGTTCCGCCAGCAGAGGTGCCCGACCGTCGACGAAGCGCCGGGCCAGCAGTTCGACCCGGGCGACGAGCGCGGGATCGAGCTCGGCGGCGGGCTGGGATCGCAAGCCGTCCAGCAGAATTCGCCACCGCGTCCGCAGCGCGTCCGGCCTTCCCGCCCGGTCGATCACCGGACTGTGCGCCGCGTTGCGATGGAACTGGGCCAGCACCTGGGCCAACTCCGCGAGCTGGACGTGCCCGATCTCGCCCTTGGCCACCAGCGTGCCCAGCCGGCGCGAATCGGGCATGCGGCGCATGACCAGAACCGGTTCGGACGGACCTCCCAACGGATCGGTCAGGTACGCCATCCCGAGATACACATCCGAGGCCCAGCGGCGGTTCAGGGCCAGTTCGCGCCGCAGCGCACGGTTCCTCGCCTCGGGAGTGGAGAAGTCCAGAAAGTCGGTGGCGATGGGCTTCTTCAATTTATAGGCGCGGTCACCGAACAAGACGACGAGACCGCTGTGCGTCTCTCGCAACTCGGGCGAAAGGCTCTGCAGGACAGCGTTATCGGTGGAACGCTCGGTCGCTGCGGTCATCGGTTGCTCGCCTCGGATCGGGGGAGCGATGCGGGCTCGTCGCGCAGCACGAGCACCGGGCAGGACGAATGACAGACGAGATCTTGGGTCGGTCGCCGGAGCCGCGCGGGCGCGAGCTCGTCCACGTGGTGGGTGACCACGATCAGTTGAACCAAGGCGCTGAAACGCTCGATCGCGGTGACCACGTCGCCGACCACGGTCACCGGCCGGAACGCCACATCGGGGAAATCCTGCTGGCAGTGCCGGATCTGGGCATCGGACACCAGCGGCTCGGCGGCCGCCCAATCCGAGATCCCGGACCATGGCCGCCCGGGCCAGACCCGAGCCACGATCAGGTCGGTGCCGCGGTCGTGCGCGGCCCGTAACGCCGCCGACAGCGCCGGTTTCGCGGACGCCCAATCGGACACCACCACCAGGACACTGCCGCGCGCCGCAGCCGCCGGACGCACCAGCGCCACCGGACACCGCGCCTCCCGGGTGACGGTCAGCGCGGTGGAGCCCAGCACCATATGGGAGAAGAACCCGATCTCCGTGGAGCCCAGGACGATCAGTTCGGCCGACCACGACAGGTCGAGCAGGACCTGATCGGCTTGCCCGCGGCGAACCTCGACGGCGATCTCGAGCAGTTCCTCGTCGGCGCCGGCGTCTCGAGCGAGCACGGCACGGCGAGCCTTCTCGAGCGCGGCGACGGCCTGCCGATACCGGCCGCCGCCGGGCCGGAAGGCGGGCTTGTCGACCGCGGGCACGATCGCGACCAACCGCAGCGGGACCCGGCGGGCCGCAGCCTCCGCCGCGGCCCACTCGGCGGCCCGCAGCGCCGCCGGCGAGCCATCGATTCCGGCGATCACCGGCCGCGAGCGCGCGGACAGGCTCGCCGGGGAGACGTTCGCATCCATGTCTCCAGCGTTGCCCGCGCTCGCCCCCCGCGGACAGAGGACTTCGGTCCTTCCCGAGACGACCACGGTCCCGCCCAACCGCTACCCGAGGCTCTACCGGCACGCCGGTCGCCCGAGTGAAATCAGCTGCGTCAGAACCTCTTTCCATCCGGCACACGAGGCGGTAGCCGATGTCGATCGTGACGTTGACGATGAACCCGGCGATCGACATCGCCACCACGGCCGCGCACATCCAGCCGACCGATAAGACCCGCTGCACCGCACCGAGATTCGATCCGGGCGGCGGTGGCATCAATGTCGCGCGGACGGTCGCCGCGCTGGGGGAGCGGGTGACCGCGGTATTCCCCGCCGGCGGCCCGCCGGGAAGATTGCTCGAGGACCTGGTTCGCGACGCCGGGATTCCGATGCGGCCGGTCCCCGTGGCCGAGCCCACGCGGGAGAGCTTCGCGGTCACCGCCACCGATACCGGCGACCAATATCGTTTCGTCCTGCGCGGCCCGCGGCTGACCGCGCCCGAAGTCCATCGCTGCCTCGTCGAAGTCGAGAGGGCCGCACGGGACTGCCGATATGTGGTCGCCAGCGGCAGTCTGCCCCCGGGTGTGCCGCCGACCTTCTACCAGAGTCTGGCGGATCTGCTGGACGACCTCGGCGTGCCGCTGGTGCTCGACACCTCCGGACCCGCGCTGCGAGCCGTCCGCCGGGGCGTCTACCTGATCAAGCCGAGTGTGCGGGAGCTCGCGGAATTCGCCGGCCACCCGCTCCCGGATCGGTCATCCCGGGTCGCGGCGGCACGCCTGCTCATCGAGCGAGGGATGTGCGACAACGTCGTGGTGTCGATGGGATCCGGTGGCACCCTTGCCGTCACCCGGGATCGGGATCGGCTGTTCGCGGCGATCGAGGTTCCGGTACGCAGCGGCATCGGGGCCGGCGACGCCCAAGTCGGCGGGATCGTGGCGGGCCTGTCCCGGGGGTACTCGCTCGACGCCGCGGTGTGCCTGGGTATCGCCGCCGCGACCGCGGCCCTGGCCACGCCGGGCACCGGCCCGGGGCGGGCCGACCGTATCGCGGAACTGTTCCAGCAGTTCTCCTCACGCCCGCCACGAGGTCGCGGGCAGTTCGCAGTACCGAAGTGACGCAAAGGAATACATCATGAAAGGTCGAATCCTGGTCGCCTACGCGACCCGCTACGGCGCGACCCGGGAGATCGCCGCCGTCGCCGCGGCCACGCTGCGCGAGCGGGGACTCGAGGTGGACTGCCGGGCCATGCGCGACCTGTCCGACATCGGCGACTACCGCGGCATCGTGCTGGGCGCGCCGTTCTATTACGGCCGCTGGCCGCGCGAGGCGCGCGGATTCCTGGACCGATTCGGCCCGGTGCTCGCGCACCGCGATGTCGCGGTCTTCGCGACCGGCCGGATCGAACCGAGCCGCACCGAACCCGAAAGCCGTTCCCAGCTGGACGCGTTGCTCGAACGCTACAGCTGGCTGAGGCCCTTCGCCGCCACGCTGTTCGGCGGCCGCTGGGATCCCGACCGGCTGCGAGACGTCGACCGCTGGATGCGCCGACTTCCCGGCTCACCCCTGCATCGGCTGCCCGCGACGGATTTCCGGGACTGGGACGCCATCGGCGCCTGGGCCGGCCATGTGGCCACGGCGCTCCTTGCCGCGGCAGCGCAACCGAAACCGGCCGTCCCCGAACCGACCCGGGTCTCCCGCACCGGCGCGACGCTGGCCTCCATCCGCAACTACCTGTCCGACCAGCAGTTGCCGCGGCGCCCCTAGGGGTCGCGCGGCCCGGAAATCGGAGCCTCACGGCCCGCGCGGACCGTGACATAGGTCTCTGGGACGCGAACCGCCGCCGCGCGATGCTCGATACGTCATCCCGACCAGGAGGAACCATGTCGGAATCCACTGTCCCTCAAACGGATTCGAACACACGGCCCATCGTGGTCGGCGTGGACGGCTCGCCGAACTCCTTCCAGGCCGTGGCCTGGGCCGCGGTCGAAGCCGAATTGCACCGTTGCCCATTGCATATCGTCACCGCCTACGGCGCCGAGTCCACCATCGAGCCGTGGACCGCCCAGGGCATCGCCGAACGCGAGGCAACGCGCGCCGAGGCCCTGCGCGTACTGGCCGAGGCCGGGCGGATCGCCCATCACGCCGCACCGCAGAACACCATCTCCGTCACCAGTGAAGCGGTGGGCGAGTCCGCACTGGCGGCGCTCATCGCGCGATCCGCCCGAGCCCGGATGACGGTGGTGGGCAACCGCGGTCGCGGCGCGATTCGCCGAGCCCTGCTCGGCTCGGTGAGCGCGGGACTGGCACGGCGCGCCCACAGCCCGGTGGCCGTCGTGCACGGCGAACCGGACCTGCACCGAACCGACGCGGACAAGCCCGTGGTGGTCGGCGTGGACGGCAGCGGAAACAGCGCGGCCGCCGTGCGACTGGCCTTCGACGAGGCGTCACGTCGCAAGGTGCCGTTGATCGCGGTTCATGCCTGGCGTGACTCCAGCGGCTTCGACCTCGAGGTCATCGGCTGGGACGCGATCCGTGAGCGTGAAGATCGCGCGCTCGCCGACCAGCTCGCCGACCTGGCCGAGGAGTTCCCCGACGTGAGCGTTCAGCGCCGCATCACCGGCGACACCCCCGCCCGCGCCCTGCTCGAATCCGCCGACGGCGCACAGCTGCTCGTGGTCGGAGCGCGCGGACGCGGCGGCTTCGCGGGCATCGCGCTCGGTTCGGTCAGCACCGCTCTGCTGCACGGCGCGAACTGCCCGGTACTGGTGGCGCGCACACCGGAAGAGGTCGGCTGATGGCGCCGAAATCGACTCTCGCGCTGCGGTTGTGGCGAATGCGCCCTTGGAGCACGAATCCGCTGATGCGCGGATCCCACCGCTGCGAGGCGCTGCTGCGCGCCTTCGTCGTCGCCGGTCTGCTGTTCATGGTTCCGGTCGCGGGCGCGATCGGGAGCACGACCTACACCCGTAGCGCCGAGCACATCCAGACCGACAACGCCGCGAAGGTCCGGGTGCCGGCCACGGCGGTCACCGATGCCACCCGGGTCCCGTCCTCCAGCCCGTACCACAGCGCCCGCTATGAGGCGACGGTGCGCTGGACCGGCGGGGACACGGCGTCCACCGCGGCCGTCGATGTCGACCCCGCGACGAAAGCCGGTGCCGTGGTGCAGATCTGGGTCGGCCCCAATGGTAAGCCGACCCGCCCGCCCGATCAGCCGGACACCGCCGTCCTCGACGGCGTCGGCCTCGGTCTGATGGTCCTGCTGCTGTCGGGTACCTCGGCGATCGCCCTGCTGTGGGTTGTCGAACTGCTGCTGAACAGCGTGCACAACCGGCAGTGGGAAACCGAGTGGCGGCGGGTATCGCGCCCGATAGGAACCTGAACTCAACTACCGCGAGGAGTACGTCGTGACCGAACAGGCCACCACCCAGCGTCCGCTCAACCCGCCGATCGTCGTCGCCACCGACGGTTCGGCCATCTCCTACCAGGCAGTGGCGTGGGCGGCCGCCGAGGCCGCCCTGCACGGCGCGCCACTGCGGATCGTCACCTCGATCGCGGTCCAGGTCGGATACGGACCCGTGCCCGTGCTGTCCGATGCCGATCTCGAGTACCTGCGCCGTGACGGCGAGCGTGTCACGACCGAGGCCGCGCGCGTGGCGCGGGTCGCGGCTCCCGATGCCGCCCTGTCCATCTCGGCCGACGCGACCCTCGAGCCGATCGTCCCGCATCTGCTCGACAGCTCCCGGCAGGCCCGCACCGTCGTCGTCGGCAGCCGGGGCCGAGGTGCGTTGCGCCGCGGGCTGTTCGGCTCGGTGAGCGCCGCCGTCACCCAGCACGCGCACTGCCCGGTCGCTGTCGTTCCGGGCTCGGCGGGCCTCGACCCCCTTGCCACGGAGAAGCCGGTGGTCGTCGGTGTCGACGGCACCCCGAACAGCATGCCCGCCATCGAAATCGCCTTCCAGGAAGCGTCATTGCGCAAGGTCGGTCTGACGGCCGTGCACGCCTGGAGCGACGTCACCGGCTACTACCTGCCCGCCCCGGGCTGGGACTCCGTGCGCGAGCAGGAAGCCGAACTGTTCGACGAACGCCTCGCCGGTTTCGGCGAACGCTATCCCGACGTCCCCGTCGAACGAACCCTGGTGATGGACAGGCCGGCCCGAGCCCTGCTCGAGGAAGCCGAGAACGCCCAGTTGCTCGTGGTCGGCAGCCACGGCCGCGGCGGATTCACCGGAATGCTGCTCGGCTCCACCGCGAACACCGTGCTGCACAGCGCCGAGTGCCCGACATTGATCGTTCGTGCCGTCTGATGTGCCGTAGTGGTACCCGGGCCATCTCGGGCGGCCGACCCGTGCCGGTGCGTGAGGTGACTTTCGGCCGTCCTGGTCGATCCGCTGGTCTCTGCCGAATCCGTTCACGCAGGCGGAGTCTGGGCATATGCAGCCGATGATCGCGATGCGGGATCTGACCAAGCTCTACGGTCGCGTACCCGCGCTGGACGACGTCAGCCTCGAGGTGCCGCCGGGGGTCGTCTTCGGGTATCTGGGACCCAACGGCGCCGGGAAGACGACGACCATTCGCATGCTGGTGGGGCTGATGCGCCCGAGCCGCGGCTCGGTGGCCGTCGCCGGAGCCGACCTGGTGCGTGAGCGCTCGGCGGCCCAACGGCATATCGGGTATCTCCCAGGGCAATTCGTCGCCTACCAGGACCTCACGGCGGAGGAGTATCTGCGCTATCTGGCCCGGCTGCGCGGCGGCGTGGATCCGGCGGTGCTGGCCCGGCTGGTCGACCGGATGGATCTGGACACCTCCGCGCGGATCGGGGCGATGTCGCACGGGAACCGGCAGAAGGTCGGCATCGTGCAGGCGTTCATGGCCGAGCCGGACCTGCTGGTGCTCGACGAGCCGACGCAGGGATTGGATCCGCTGGTCCAGCGGGAATTCCTGGACATGCTGCGGGAAGTCCGGGCGGCCGGCCGCACGGTATTCCTGTCCTCACACGTGCTGTCGGAGGTCCAGGCGGTGGCCGACACGGTCGCGATCCTGCGGCACGGGCGGCTGGTCGAGGTGCGTTCGGTGGCCGAGCTGACCGCGCAGTCGCTGCGGCGGCTGGACCTGACTTTCGGTGGGCAGCCGCCGGATTCGGAGCTGCTGCGGGCGGTCGGGGGAGTGCGATCGGTGAAAAGCGATGATCACGTGGTGCATGTCGAAGTGGACGGGACGACGGCGGAGCTGTTGAAGTTCGTCGCGGCTTACGGGGTGGTCGACATCGTCAGTCACGAACCCGATCTCGAGGACGTCTTTCTCACCTACTACGGGCAGGATCGCTGATGTTCGCCACCGTGTATCTGAAGTGCCTGCGCGATCAGCGCCGCGGGTTGATCGGCTGGAGTATCGGCATTGTCGCGCTGGTGCTGCTGGAATCGGCGCTGTGGCCGTCGATCTCGAACATCTCGGGCCTGAAGCAGATGTTGGACGGCTATCCGGAATCGCTGCGCAAGCTCTTCGCCATCGACGAATTCACCAGCGGCACCGGGTTTCTGAACACCGAACTGTTCAGCATGATGCTGCCCATCCTGTTCCTCGTGTTCGCGGTCTCGCGCGGGGCCCGGGCGGTCGCCGGCGAGGAGGAAGCCGGGACACTCGAGGTGCTGCTGATCACCCGCGTGACACCGATGCGGCTGCTCCTGGAACAGGCTGCGGTCCTGCTCACCGGGCTGACGGTGCTGGGCACAGTCCTTTTCGCCGCCGTCGTCGGCTGCTCGGCGGCCTTCGGCATGCACGTCGGCATCGGCGCGGCCGCGACCGGCTCACTGGCGATGATCGCGCTGGCCGCGCCGTTCGGCGGACTGGCCCTGGCCCTCGGAGCCGCCACGGGCCGCCGCCTCGTCGCGCTCGCCGCCGCGAGTGTCGCCGCGGTGGGCGCCTACGTGCTGTACGCGGCGTCGAAAATCGTCGAGGCCGTGCGGCCGTGGGGTCCCTGGTCGCCGTTCGAGCAGGCGCTGGCGAACGGTCCGATGGGCAGCGGACCGCACCGGGGTTATGTGTGGCTCGCCCTGATCGCATTCGCGTTCGTGGCGGCCGCGTTGCCGCTGTTCGACCGCCGGGATATCGGCGGCGTCTGAGTCCATCGGGATCGTCGAGGACATTTGCCTCTGTCGAGCACGGCGATTCGCGTGGTGCTATGGGGTAGAGAAGGCATCCGATGACGGGAGGTTCGGAGATGGATGGCTTCGACGCCGGCGAACCCGCGCGCAGCATGGTGAATCTGACGCGGGACGAGTCGCTGCGCCTGCTGGCGGGTGTGCCGTTCGGGCGGGTCGTGTTCAGCCGTGACGCCTTGCCCGCGATCCGGCCGGTGAATCACATCGTCGACGGTGAGCTCGTGGTGATCCGCAGCCGTCTGAGCTCCCGGCTCACCTCCGCCGTACGGGCGGACTCCGAAGTGGTGGTCGCCTACGAGGCCGACGAGATCGACTACGCGAACCGTCTGGGGTGGTCGGTCGTGGTCACCGGAATCGCGCGCACGGTCACCGATCCCATGCAGATCGCCCGCTACAACCGGGTATTGCGGCCCTGGATCGACGGACTCATGGACACGATCGTCGCTATCGAGCCGACCCTGGTCACCGGCGTCCGGCTGGTCGAGCGCGGCGCGGTCGAGGCCGAGGCGAGCTGACCGAGCGCGACGGCATCCGGCCCGCGCGCACGCGGCCTTTGGGCCTTCGGTCCGGGGACGATCGGCCGCAGTGCCCGGCACCCGCTGATCCATACCGTGAGAGTGGGCGGTGATCCGCCGCCCACGGAATCACATCGCCGGGAGCTGACAATGACCGAGCACGAATATGACGACCCGCACCACCTGGCATCCGCGGGAGTGGTTGTGGGAGTGGACGGTTCGCCGGGATCGGACATCGCCGTGCGCTGGGCGGCCGACCTCGCGGCGAGCCGGGATCGGGAGCTGCAGCTGATCCACGGTCTCGATCTGGTGGGCACCAGTGCGATCGTGGGCCCGTACGCGGTGGTGACCCCGGCGGTGATCGATGCGGTTCGGGGGAAGGGCCGGGAGGTGATCCGCCACGCGCGCGAGATCGCTCAGGCCGCGCACCCGGATCTGCGGGTGAGCGAGCATCTCTACAACGACTCGTCAGCCGGGCTGCTGACCGACCTCAGCGCGACGGCCTACGCCGTGGTGATCGGCGCGACCGGAAACGCCGGAACCCTCGCCCATCTGGGCTCGACACTGCTGTCGGTGACCGCGCACGCCAGCGGCAATGTGATCGTCGTGCGCCCGGATCCCGAGGCGGACAACGCGGTTCATGCTTCCGGGCCCGTGGTGGTCGGCATCGATTGCGGCCCGGTCAGCGAACCGGCCATCGCCGCCGCCTTCGCCGAGGCGTCCGAACGCGGCGCGAACCTGGTGGCCGTGCACATCTGGAGCGACTGGAGTGCGGGCATATTCGCCGGTGACCAGGGGATGCCGGCCCTCGACGACGTCGAGACCGTGGAGGAATCGGTACTCTCCGAACGGCTGGCCGGATGGCAGGAGAAGTACCCGGACGTCAGCGTGATCCGCCGCGTCTACGTCAGCAACCCGGCCGCGCAGCTGCAGGAATGGTCCAAGCTCGCCCAGCTGATCGTGGTCGGCAATCGCGGCCGCGGCGGCTTCGTCGGCCTGCTGCTGGGTTCCACCGCGCACTCGCTGGTGCAGCACGCGCACTGCCCGGTGATGGTCGTGCACGCGGACGAATGAGTAACCGGTGACCGGTGATCCGACCGGTCGCGCTTCGCGGGCCGGGCGGATCACCGCCCGGCCCGCGGGCATTCAGACCCGGGCGCGCTCGCGGGCCAAGGCGCGGTCGCGCTGCTCTTCGAAGCGGGGGATCTGCACCTGCTCGAGATTGTGCAGATAGGCGACCAGCCGTTCCCGTGCTTGTTCACCGCGCGGTCCGAAATCGTTGCGGCCCAAGATATTCCAATGCCGTAGCACCGGCAGCAGCACGTCCTCGTAATGCTGGCGCAGGTCGTAGACGCCGTGCTTGGCCATCAAGACGCCGTTGCGGCGGAAGTTGGGCATACCGGCGCCCGGCATCCGGAAGTTCCGCACGATCAGATCGATCGCCTCCATCGCCTGGTCGGGGACCAGATCCAGGGCGGCGCCGCAGAGCGTGCGGTAGAAGATCATGTGCAGGTTCTCGTCGAGAGCCAGCCGCTGCATGATGCTGTCGGCGATCGGATCGTCACAGAACTGCGCGGTATTGCGGTGGCTGATACGGGTGGCGAGTTCCTGGAAGCTGACATAGGCCACCGAATACAGGAATCCGGCGTGCGCCGCGGCGGTGGCCGGATCCACCGGTGCGGCGAAACCCTGTGTCATGTGCGCCATCCGGTCGTTCTCCAGCGCGACCGGGTCGACGCCGCGGGTCACCACCAGGTAGTCGCGCAGCACGACGCTGTGCCGGTTCTCCTCGGCGGTCCAGCGGCCCACCCAGGTGCCCCAGGCGCCGTCGCGGGAGAAGTTCTCGGCGATCTCGCGGTGGTAGGAGGGCAGATTGTCCTCGGTGAGCAGGTTGGTGACCAGCGCCGCCTTGGCGACCTCGTTGAGCCGGGATTGGTCGGGGTCCCAGTCGGTTCCGCCCAGCCGCGCGAAATTGCGGCCGTCGTCCCAGGGTACGTAGTCGTGCGGATGCCAATCCTTGAACACCGACAGGTGCCGATCCAGCGCCTGCCCGGCAGTCGGTTCGAGTTCGACGAGGATCTCGCGTTGCGTCAGCTCGCGTACCACGGAGGTTGTCCGCCTTCCTGTCCGATGAATGGGCCGTGCCCACGGTTGCGCGCCGCGGCGGGCTGGAACAGGGCCCAAGGTCCCCATCGGAAAGGGATTTCGATCTCGCGTTCAGCGGACGGTCAAGAAGTCCTGGATCGGCCGGCGCGGCGTGGGGACCCAAGGATCGCGGTCGGGAGCGGTGCCGATGCGAATCACCAACTGCGGCTGACGGGTCGCACGGATGAGGCCGGTCAGCATCTTCCGCCCGCCGGGCAGTTCGGTGATGTGGGTGAGGGCACAGGTGGACAAGCCCAGCGCGGTGCATTCGAGCAGCACCGCCGAGAGCGCCTCGCCGGTGCTCAGCCAGTCGGTCGCGGTGTCGTATTCGGTGCTGAGCACGACCAGGCGGGCATGATCCTCGGTCGTCTCGGGGCGGCGCAGGGAATGCGGGGCGGAGGGGAACGTACGCCCGACATCGACTCGCGCGGCCTCGGCGTCGGATGGCAGCACCTCGGGCGGCACTCCTTCGGCTGTCCCCGAATGTCCTGTCCACCAGCCGATCTCGGCCTGGTACATCATGTCGTGATGACGCAACGCGGTGGCGTGCTCGGCCGCGGCTGTCAGACGCGGACGCACGTTCTCGGCGAGGGCGTCCAGATCCACGTAGTGCGGGGAGGCGAGCATACGCAGGCGTCGCAGCACCTCGTCGAAATGCTCGGGCGGTTCCATGGGCAGCCGGTCGGTGTGCCGACTGGTCATGGCGGCGGCTCGCGTGTAGAGACCCGGCGGTGGCGAATCCCAAGGCCGGAAACGGATTTCGGCCAGATGCTCCGGCTCGGCGGAGTTCGGGAACCGCACCGTATCGGTGTGCCAGCCGCGCGCGCCGAACGCGGTGCGCGCATGGTGCAACATTGCGCCACAGCTGATGATCATCTGCCGGCCATGCGGATCGGCGACGGTGAGCAGCCGGTCCGAATCGCTGTAGAGGTGCAGGACATCACCGTCGAACACCCAGCGCCACGGCTGAGTGTTGTGCACCGACGGCGCACGCGAGGCCCGCCGCATCGCCTCCAGCATCGTGTGGCGGTCCGGGATCGCGACAGAGGGACTGTTCATGGCGGTCATGACTTCAGTGTTCGCGCCGGCAAGATCACCGAGCAGGGCCCGACGTCCCGCACAGTCGTGACCTTCGACCGCGATCAACCGACCAGCAACGATCCGGCGCCGTGTCCGTGTCGGCCCCTGGTGCCCGTGGCGAAAGGTCTTTCGGCTCTGCTGTGATGTCGGACCCTTCGAGCACCCTGTATGCGTGATCAAGAATCATGCTGCCGCGCAGCCGGAGCGGACCATCGAGCCGCGCATGTTCGAGCTGACGGTCGAGCGGCTATGCCTCGAGTTCGGCGGCCGACAGCCACGCCCGCAGGTCGAATCGGTGTTGCGCTGGAGCTTGTCCGACCTGGCCGGCACTCCCGTCGGCGCCCTACCCGAACTCGGCGAACGTCTTGCTCGGCAACGACTCTCGGAAAACTCCGTCGCCCCTGGCATTGACGCGGCGCTGGCCGTTGCCTGACCCCAGTCGAGGGACAGAAATCCTTGGCCGGTTGTGTTGGCGTGTATGCGGCTATGTTTGCTAAGTATTTGCTATAACTCCTGCTAGTGCTGTCGCCACCTTCTCCTCTGGCTGGTTTTTCGGACTGGAAGGACTCGCAGGGGCATGTCGGAACGGACTGTTGGGCGGCGTGGGTTCCTCATCTCTGCCGGTGCCCTTGCGGTCGGCGCTGCCGTCGATGGTCTTCGCGGGCCGGTCGCGTCCGCGTTGCCGGCGTCGAGTACCGGTGGCGCGCGCGATGCCTGCGAGGAGTTGGCTCGTGAGATGCTGCAGGTCGGTGACGGCGGCTCCGATCTGACCTTGGACTATCTGAAGATCCTCATCGATCAGGGGCTGCCGAAGGCCGCCGGCTCGAAGCGGATCGTGGTTGTCGGTGCGGGTCCGGCCGGATTGGCGACCGCGTGGCTGTTGAAGAACGCCGGGCACGAGGTGACGGTGCTGGAGGCGAACAGCAATCGGACCGGTGGGCGGGTCAAGACCTTTCGCGGTCGGTTCGAGGACAAGCGGTTGTACGCCGAGGCCGGGGCGATGCGATTGCCCGACAGTCACCCGCTGGTGCTGGCCTTCTGCGACAAGCTCGGGGTGAAGCGCCGACCGTTCTACAACGCCGATGTGTTGCCCCGACACGCCGAGTCCCGCTTCCGCGCCTGCGATTTCGTACAAGTCGTTCACCGGCGAAACCTGGACCAATCACAATGGCGGTCCCGAATATCGCCTCCCGGCCGCAGCCGGGCACACCTTGATCCGCGTCAACGGAGACCGGGTGACCCGCGCCGAGTACGCGGCGAATCCGACTCGGATCAACAAGGGTTTCGGTGGCGCGTCCTTTTCCACGACGACTCGCGCGGCCCTGGACGCGGCAGTCGGCAAATACGCGGTACCCGCCGATCAGCCGATCGACAAACAGATCACCGCCTGGACCAGGTTGTTCACCGAATACGAACCGTTGTCGACACTCGAGTTCCTGCATCGCCAGGGATGGGAGCTACCCCAGATTCAGGCCGTCGGCACGCTCGAGAACCTGACGTCCCGGCTGCATTACGGCGTGATCCCGATGCTCGTCGACCATGCGCTGATCCGGCCGGACGCGACGTACTGGGAGCTCGAGGGCGGCACCGCCACGCTGACCGACACGCTGTCCACGGCACTCGGGTCGGTGATCCGGATGGGTCGGCGGATGACCCGGCTCGAACAAAGCGATACCGGGGTCCGGATCACCACTGTCGGCGAGTACGACCAGGATGACGTCCCCACCGGCGTCCCCGATTCCACCCAAACCATCGACGCCGACTATGCGGTGGTCGCGATTCCGTTGAGCGCCATCCGTTTCTGTGAGTTCGATCCACCGCTGTCGTATGCGAAGCGCCGCGCGGTCACCGCCACACACCAGGATGCCGCGACAAAAGTGTTGCTGGAGTTCAAGACTCGATTCTGGGAACAAGGCGAGCACGGCTTCCGGGGCGGCGGCTGCGTCACCGACAACCCGAATCGATTCACCTACTTTCCCTCTCATGTCGACGCGTCCGACGGCGGCGACCAGCCACCCGGCGGCGTTGTGCTGGCCAGCTACACCTGGTCCGACGATGCCATGCGCTGGGACTCGCTCACCCAGGACGAACGCGTGGAGCACGCGCTGCACGGGATGGCGGACCTCTTCGGCAGCGACCAGGTCCACCGCGAGTTCACCGGGGTCGGGCTCTCACAAAGCTGGATGCAAGCCCACTACGCCCTCGGCGAGGCCGCCATCCCCATGCCCAATCAGCTGAGCGAACTGCATCACGCGACCCGCACCGTCGAAGGCCGAGTGCATTTCGCGGGCGATCACACCACCCTCAAGCCCGCATGGATCGCGGGCGCGCTCGAAAGCGCCGTCCGCGCCGCGTCGGAGGTGCACGCCCGGCGCTGATGGTCCGCCGGCTATCCGCCCGAGAACCGAGCGTAGGGCTTTTCAAGGGCGAAAGTCCTTGCCCGCGATGGCTCACGGCACGATGCCGCAAACGGGTGGAAGGTGGATCGTGAAGCCATGACCATCACGCACACCACCACGGCCAGGCCGGACCTGCCAGCAACTACACCGCGTCCGGTGCGTGTGGTTCTCGTCGACCGGGACCGCACCGTCCGCGACGCCATCGCCGATCTACTCGAAATCGACCCGACGATCGCGGTCGTCGGAGAAGCCGACACCGTCCACGGCGCCCTCGTGCTAGTGTCCGATCTGGCCCCGGATGTGGTCATCCTCGATCCCCGCCTGTCCGACGGCGACGGCTTGCGGATCTGCCGAAACCTCAAGGCCGCCAACGCTCTTACCCGCTGCCTGATCCTGGCCTCGCAGGTCGAACCCGAGGCGATGCTCGACGCGGTCCATGCGGGCGCGGCGGGATACATGATCAAAGACCTCACCGAACTGGCCCTCGGCGACGCGGTCAAGGCCATCGCGGCCGGGAAATCGCGCCTCGACAGCCACTCGACACCGGTCCTGATGCACGAGTTCCGCCGCCGCCACGGCGACCAACGCGCACTGCTCACCAGTTTGACGACCATGGAGATGACCATCCTGCTGTTGCTTGCCGAAGGCTTGACCAACAAGCAGATCGCCAGCCGGATGTTCTTCACCGAGAACACCGTCCGCACCTACATCGCCCGGCTCATGCGCAAACTCGGCATCGACAACCCCGGCCGGGCCGGTGCGTACGCGGCACAACTTCGGGATACGTAACCCCGAGTTCAGTGCGCGCCGTCGTTGACGGACGCGTGTGGGCGGAACGGTCCGTCGAGTGCGGCCCATTGCAGCAGCATGATGGTTTTGGCGTCGGCGATGTCGCCGGTGCGGATCATGCTGAGTGCGTCGTCGAAGGGGATTTCCACGGTCTGGATGTCCTCGCCCTCGCTGGCGATGCCGTGGATGTCGGAGGTGGTGCGGGTGTTGTCGTAGGGGGCGGCGAAGAAGTGTAGGCGCTCGGTGACCGAGCCGGGGCTCATGTAGACCTGGAAGACCGGCTCTGGCTTGCCGATTCGGTGGCCGGTTTCTTCTTGTGCTTCGCGGCGGATCGCCTCGTGCGGGGCGTCGCCGTCCAGGAGTCCGGCCGCGGTTTCCAGCAGCATGCCGTCGGGGTGGCCGTTGACGTAGGCAGGCAGCCGGAACTGGCGGGTGAGTAGGACGGTTCGGTTCTCGATGTTGTAGAGCAGGATGGTCGCGCCGTCGCCGCGGTCGTAGGTTTCGCGCTGTTCGCGGCTCCAGTGGCCATCGCTGTGCTGGTAGTCGAAGGTGGTGTTGCGCAACACGTACCAGTGGCACGAGAGCACCTCCACATCGCGAATGCGGACCCGGGGGTTGCCGGTGAGATCGCGCCCCTGCCGATCCAGACCCGTGCGCCCACGGCGATCCGGAGTGTCGATGCCGGGGATCATCGGGTCACCGGCTCGAGCTGGGTGAATGCGTCGAGGTTTTCGGACAGAAATGACTCCAGTGTGCGCGGTGGTCTACCCAGGATGTTGGCCACCATATCGGTCGGCCGTTCGGGATTTGTGGCGGCCAGGCGTTGGATTTCGACGATGTGATCAGCCAGCCAGTCCGGCATACCCGACCGTTCGATGAGTTCGGCGCGGAAATCGCTGGGCGGCAGATCGATATAGCGGATCGGGACGTCGATTAGCGTGCCCAGCTGGTCGGCGAGCTGAGGGTAGCTGTAGGTCTGTGATCCGGTGAGAGTGTAAGTGCCTCCGGCGATTTCACTGCGGGTGAGGGCTGCGGCCGCGACGTCGGCGATGTCGCGGCAGTCGATGTAGTTGCAAGCGGCTGTGCCCATGGTTCCGGTGATGATGCGGTGCTCCGCGACCTGGGGTGCGAGCAGCAGCAGTTTCTGCATGAACGCGTAAGGACGCAGGATGGTATGGGTCATGCCCGAACCCCGCAACGCTTCCTCGATCGCGTAGTGCCACCGCGCGATGGCCACCGGCGAGTCCGCCGCAGCGGTGGGGGCGGAGAGCTTCACGACGTGGCCGATGCCGCGCTCGGCGGCGATTTCGATTGCCCGGGTTTCGAGTTCGACCTGGTCCGGGCTGTTGGCCATGGTCAAGAACAGCTGTGTCGCGCCCCAGAACGCGGCGCGCAGCGAATCGGGATCCCGCGCGTCTGCCTGGCGTACGTCGACACCCGCCCGAGCGAATACCTTCCCGTGCAATCGATTCGGCTCTCGGCTCAGGGCCCGGCAGGGGACTCCCGAGTCCGCGAGGCGCCGCAGCAAGGCGCTGCCGGTCGCGCCGGTCGCGCCCATGATGACGATCATTGAACTTCCTTCCGACGGATCGAGGCCCAGCGCCACACGACGATCGTGGAAGCCACGGCCGTGGCGAGGGGGACATCGAGGCGAATACGCTCACCGAACCACGGTGTGCGGGTGAGTAATTGGGCTGCTATGGCCGCGAGGGCGGTCGTAGAGAGACCGAACCCGGCCGCGAGGGCAGCGGGTGCGGCAGTCGGCAGCCAGGCGATGCGGGATCCGCGGTGCCGCAACCAAAGTCCGAGCGCGAAGGCGACGACGGCGGAGGTGCCCGCGATCGAGGTTGGCGCGGCGAGCATCAGCTCGGGCTGCCGGGTGATCAATCCGCCCGCTTCCGCCGACAGCGCCGGTGCCAGATAGGCGAACAGGACCTCACGCCACAGCGCGAATCGCGGCGGCGCGTTCGCTACACGCATTTAATTAGCCTCCTAACTATAGGGGCAGAGAAGAGTGCTTCCAAGGCGTGTGTGTTCAGTCCGCGGACAGCGTGCCGATACCTTGGCCGACGCGTTCGAGGAGATCGAGGAAGGTGGCACGCTCAGCGGGAGTAAGTGCTCCGGCCATCGCCTGTAAACGGCCGAAATGCTCGGGAGCCATTTCCCGCAACTTCTGTGCACCGCGTGCGGTGAGTACGACCATCACGCTGCGTCCGTCCTCCGCGGACGCGCGGCGACACGCCAATCCTTGCTGCTCGAGGCTGGCGATAAGCCCCGTCACCGTCGCCCGAGTCACCCCGAGAACGCCCGCCAAATGCGACGGCGACAACTCACCATCGGCATCCTCCAGCGCGGCCAGCAACCGATAACGCCCCGTAGACAACCCGAACCGCGCGAAGTGCGCCTCGGACGCCTTGGCGAGACTGGCTCCCGTAGCGAGCAGCCGAACCGCGACCAACACCACCTGCGGGTCGACATCGCCTTCGAGCCCATACCGCCGGATCTGCGAGCGAGCCTGGTCCAGCGTGGGTGCCTGAAGCGCCTCGAGATCCGATCCCATGAAGATACTATGGCACCTAACTAACTGGCCGTCAAAGCCGAATGACCCAAGTGTGGTCGACTGCAGCTTGTGCTCACCGAACTGGTCGAGACTGCTTCCGGCGCTACCTGAGGCCAGGCGACATCAGCATCTGTCTCGAGCTGTGTGCAGACCGACTCACCACCGCCCCCTGTCATGTCTGGACAGCAATCTCCACGAATCGGATTGTGTCCCTTGATCGATACGACATCTGCTGCGGCGCAGGGGCTGTAAACCATTCGCGGATAAGTTCGAATTGGCTTCGCGGGGAACGCTTTATCTAATCTCTGCCTATCATGGATAGTCGGCGCTTCCTAAAAGTGGTGTTGGCGAGGACAAGCAGTTCGGACTGGACGGCTGGATCGTGTCAGAGGTTACTCTCGATTGATTGACGCAACTGGTCCGCAATCGGCTGGTGGAGTTTAGCCTCCATCGTGTGAACGAAGACCTCCGTTCCGGCGGGCATGAACCCCAAGGGCGCATCGAGGCGCGGGCCGAACTCAGCGGTCAGCGACAGGCTGACCAAAACGAGACGTACACGCACCGGGTTCGGTCCAAGACCGATTTCGGCTTTTTCCAGCGCGAAGCGGAGAAGGCTCGCCAGGGTACCAAGGAGACACGAAGCAATCGGCGGTATACGCTGGTCGGCGGTCTTGTGGTCGTCGGGCTGGTAGCCGGGATCCTGGTGTTCACGCTGTGGCCCGGGCGAGGTAGTGACAACTCCGATTCGGAGAATATGCAGGCCACAAAGTCCCTGTTCCCGGTGCTGGTGAGTCCGTCGGCAAACGCGGTTCCATCCTCCAATCCAACTACGCCGCGCGCCTCCGTCAGTGAGACTTCTATAGTCGCCCCGCGGGTTTCAGGTCCGATTTGGTACAAGCTGACCCAATTGCGGGCGGTCACCTGGAATAACGGCTTCGACCTTGTCGATCCCGTGCGGATCGGTGCGGAGTCGTTTCCGGCCAGCATCGTCGGCAACTATCAGTCGAGCGCGTCCGATCAGAACAACAAGGCGGTCTGGGCGATTGGCGGACAGTGCAGCGAGTTCAAAGCCTGGATCGGCAAGAACACTGACTCCGGAAACTCGGGCATCGGGTCGGGGCGCTTCGTCATCCTGGGCGACGGCGGTCGTGAACTGTACTCGGAGACAAGGGGACCGACCGATCCGGCGCTGTTGGTAGACATCAACATCGCTGGAGTTACCCGTCTCACTATTTACGACACCCGTGGTGGACAGGATATGGCCAACGCGTGGGGAAGTCTCCAGATTCTGTGCGCCGGGTCCCCGGGGCCGGCGCGATGAACGGGCCAGGGCCCACGCTGCCTACGGGAAAGGGCCCCAACGGTAACGGCGACATCGCCGGTCACAGGCGTTCGGAATTCTGGACGATGGTCGGTGGTCTGGCCGGGGTGCTGGGAGTGATGGCCACAGTGATCTTCGGGTTTGTGCAGTGTTCGAAACCCGGGCCTGCGGCGACAGCGAGCACCAGTCAATCGCCGCCGGTTCCGGCCGCGTTCCCCGCCGCTCCGTCCTTCGTTGCGTCCTCGACGCCGCGGAATACGTCGAGGGTGTCGCCGTCTCCGACCGGGACGGCCCCAACCGTGCGGGGCGTAGACAAGGTTGAGATCGCAACCGACGCAATCTACTCCCCGACACGCGTCGGGCCTGATCTGTACCAACTCGACACGTATCGGGAGTTCGTCGGCGTGATAATCAGCTGGAAAACATTCGTGGATTCGGCGCCGCTGACTCAGAGCAAATGCACGGTGTACGGGAAAGTCAGCAATGAATCCGGCCACAGTTACGTATTCCGGAGCAGCAACTGCAGTGACAACGGCGCACAACTCGACCACAAAGACGACATCCACGAAGCCGGGACGTACACGATCGCGATCACGGTCACGCCCGACGGTGGAGCGCCGATCACGGCTCAGACGACGGTGACCGTTCTGGCTCCCGGTCAATAGAGTCGGTGTACGACAGCCTCGGGCAAATGAGATACGTCGTGGTCGAGGGCGCAATGACGATGCTGACCCTGCGTGGCGGCGGGGGTGACGTACCTGACCATGGGCCTGACCTCGGGGTCCCTGGCGGCTGGGATAAAATCGGTGGTTCTTGTGTGTTCATGCGACGCACAATCGCTTGTTGACCGATCCGTACCCTGCTGCACCCGAGGAGACGCTTGTGATCACCGCGACCGACCTGGAGGTCCGGGCCGGAGTCCGCACCCTGCTTACCGCCCCCGGTTCGGGGCTGCGGGTGCAGGCCGGTGATCGGATCGGGCTGGTGGGGCGCAATGGCGCGGGGAAGACTACGACGTTGCGGATTCTGGCCGGTGAGGGGGAACCTTACGCGGGCAAGGTCATTCGGTCGGGTGAAATCGGTTATTTGCCGCAGGATCCGAAGGAAGGCAACCTCGACATCCTCGCCAAGGATCGGGTGCTTTCGGCGCGTGGGCTGGATTCGCTGCTGCGGGAGATGGAGAAGCAGCAGGCGTTGATGGCCGAGGTGGCCGATGAGAAGGAGCGCGACAAGGCCATCCGGAAGTACGGGCGGCTGGAGGAGCGGTTCTCGGCGCTGGGCGGGTATGTGGCCGAGAGCGAGGCGGCGCGGATCTGCAATAGCCTGGCCCTGCCCGATCGGGTGCTCAACCAGCAGCTGAAGACCCTCTCCGGTGGTCAGCGTCGTCGAATCGAGTTGGCGCGCATTCTGTTCAGCGCCTCGGACGGCAGCGGCGGCAAGTCCGACACCACGCTGCTGCTCGACGAGCCCACCAACCACCTCGACGCCGACTCGATCAACTGGCTGCGCGGCTTCCTGCAGAACCACGACGGCGGGCTCATCGTCATCTCCCACGATGTCGATCTGCTCAATGACGTGGTCAACAAGGTGTGGTTCCTCGACGCGGTGCGCGGCGAGGCCGACATCTACAACATGGGTTGGAAGAAGTACCTCGACGCCCGCGCCACCGACGAGCAGCGGCGTGTGCGCGAGCGCGCCAATGCCGAGAAGAAGGCGTCCGCGCTCAAGCAGCAGGCCGCCAAGCTCGGTGCCAAGGCCACCAAAGCCGCTGCGGCACACCAGATGGTCAAGCGCGCCGAGCGCATGCTCAACGAGGTCGACGATATCCGCGTGGCCGACAAGGTGGCGCGCATCAAGTTCCCCGAGCCCGCGCCCTGCGGCAAGACGCCGCTGATGGCCACCAACCTGACCAAGCTCTACGGGTCGCTCGAGATCTTCACCGGCGTGAACCTGGCCATCGACAAGGGCAGCCGCGTGGTGATCCTGGGCCTCAACGGCGCCGGTAAGACCACCATGCTGCGCCTGCTGGCCGGCGTGGAGACCCTGACCGCCGGGCAGATCGATCCGGGCCGCGGCCTGAAGATCGGCTACTTCGCGCAGGAGCACGACACCCTCGACGATCAGGCCACGGTCTGGGAGAACATCCGCCACGCCGCCCCCGACGCGGGCGAACAGGACCTGCGCGGCCTGCTCGGCGCGTTCATGTTCTCCGGCCCGCAGCTCGACCAGCCCGCGGGCACGCTCTCCGGTGGTGAGAAGACCCGTCTGGCCCTGGCCGGTCTGGTCTCCTCGGCCGCCAACGTCCTGCTCCTCGACGAGCCCACCAACAACCTGGACCCGGTCTCCCGTGAGCAGGTCCTCGACGCGCTGCGCAGCTACGCGGGCGCGGTCGTGCTGGTGACCCACGATCCGGGCGCCGCCGAGGCACTGAACCCGGAGCGGGTCATCATGCTGCCCGACGGCACCGAGGACCACTGGTCGCAGGACTACCTGGAGCTCATCCAGCTGGCGTGACGCGCGCCGGAACGGGTGCGTCGGCCAGGATCGGCGGACGCACCGCACCGTGGCGGGTGGCCTGCTCGAAGGCGTGGCCAACCTCGAGGACCAGTCGGTCCGCACCGTGCGGGCCGACGATCTGGATCCCGACCGGCAGCCCGTCCGCGGTGAAACCGGCGGGCACCGACAGTGCCGGGCAGCCGGTCGCACTGATGAAATACGCCGACCGCATCCACGCGAGGTAGTCGGCGACGGGCTCGCCGTCGACTGCTTCCGGGTATTCGAGGTCGATCGGGAACGGCGGGACCTGGCTGACCGGAAGCACGAGAATGTCGTAGCGGTCGAAGAATTCGCGCATCCGATGAAACAGCGCGGTGTGCGCGAGTTCGGCGGCGGCGATATCGTTGCCGCTGAGCGCGTGCCCGGCCTCGATATTGCGGACCAGCGAGGCTTTGAGCGAATCCCGCTGCGCGAGTAGTGGTCCCAGACCCAGCGCGAACTGCCAGGCGCGCAGGGTGCGGAAAACCTCCTCCGCGCCCGACAGATCCGGGCAGTCCGGTTCGAGGTGTGCCCCGAGCTCGGCGAAAACGCTTGCGGCAGGCTCGATCACCGACCGGACCGCGCGGTCGACCGGGACCGCACCGCCCAGATCCGGCGACCAGGCCACCCGCAGCCCGCACACCTCGCAGTCCAGCGGGGGAGCGAATAGCGCCCCGGGTTCGGACCGGGCGATGGGACTGCGCGGATCCGGACCCGCCAGCACCGACAACAGCAACGCGACATCGGACACCGTGCGTGCCATCGGCCCCTGCACCGCCATCGTCGACCACGCCGCCGGATTCGGCCAGGTCGGCACCCGTCCAGGCGAGGGCCGGAAGCCGACCACATTGCAGAACGAGGCCGGATTGCGCAGGGAGCCACCCATATCGGAGCCGTCGGCGAGCGAGTGCATGCCGCAGGCCAGGGCCGCCGCCGCGCCGCCACTGCTACCGCCCGCCGACCGGTCCAGGTCGTAGGGGTTGCGGGTGGCTCCGAACAGCGTGTTGAAGGTGTGTGAGCCCGCCGCGAATTCGGGCACGTTGGTCTTGCCGAGCGTGATAGCGCCCGCCGCCCTGATTCTTTCGATGATCAGCTCGTCGCGCTCGGGAATATGGTGCGCGAACAGGGGGCTGCCGTGTGTTGTCCGGATTCCAGCGGTGTCGTGGGTGTCCTTGTGCGCCATCGGGATACCGTGCAGCGGGCCGAGATCACCACCCGCGGCAAGCACGGCATCGGCAGCTCGGGCCTGATCCAGCGCCTGCTCGGCGGTCACCGTGACCAACGCGTTGACCCGGGGATTGACCGCCTCGATGCGCTCCAGGTGCGCCTGGACCACTTCGACGGCCGACAGCTCTCCGGCCTGCAGCAGCCGGGCGAGTTCGACGGCGGTGATGAGGCAGATATCGGAAGACATCGGCGCTCCTCAGCTTTCGACGGTGGTCGGTTGCGACGCGGGCTCGGCGACGACGGAAGCCCGTGCGCGCCAGGCCATCAGCAGCGCCTGCGCGCACGCGCACACCACGATGTTCACAATCAACCCCAGAATGCCGGAGTTCACGTTGTGCACGTCCGCATAGTGTTTGCCCAGCTCCACCCAGGCCACCACCGCGATACCCGCGACCGTTCCCGCCATGGCCGGACCCGTTGCCAGCCACCGGCGTTCACCGAGCGCGGCGAGAAACGCGGGTGCGGTTTGCGCCAGCCCGCTGAAGGTCAGCAGCAGCAGATCGGCCAGCGCGCTGGGCCGATGGATGGCCAGCAGCAGCGTCAGCCCCGCCGCGACGACGACGGTCCCGTGATTGAGCGTCAACCGCGCCCGCTCGCCCCGCAGCGGAATCAGATTGTGCGCCACCAGCGACGACATCCCCAGGCAGATGGCGGCCGCGGGCACCATGGCCGCCGCGGCGGCGGCCACCGCGACCACCCCGACCAGCCAATCCGGCAGCGACTCCCCGGTCAGCCACAGCAGCACGCCACCGGGCGGCACCTTCGCGCCGTGCAATCGCGCCAGCACGCCGGTGAACCCGATGATGATCGGCAGGATGATCACCACCTGATACAGCGGCAGCCAGGTGTTGTTGCTGCGGATCACCCGCTCGTCCCGCGAGGCCAGCAGCGGCGGCCACAGATGCGGCAGCGTGAAGAACGCGCTGCCGATGGCCGAGATCAGCACACTGCTGATCCACCACACCGACCCCGCCGGACCGTCATTGTGCGGCACGCTCAGCAATGCCGGTGCGCTGTCCTGGATTTCGTGGAACATCGCCGAGATGCCGCCCGAGAAGTGCGCGGGCACCGCGATGACCAGCACCAGCATGGCCACGATCATGAGGGCGTCCTTGAGATAGGCCGTGCCCGCGATGCCGCGAATCCCCGACCACAGCACGAACGCCACCATCAGCACCGTCGCGATGACCATGCTCCAAGTGCCCGAACTCCGGCTGCCGGTGACCAGCCGCACGATGGTGCCCAGCCCGGTGATCTGTAGCTGGAGGTAGGGCAGCAGGAACACCACCCCGATGACCGCGACCATCTTCCCGAACAGCGGGGAGCGGTAGCGGTCGACGAAATAGTCGGCCTGCGTGAGGTATCCGCGCTCGGTGCCCAGCCGCCACAGCCGCGGACCGAGGAAGTAGACGCCGATATAGGAAAGCGGGATATAGGGGATGGCGTATGTGGCGGCGGCCCCGCCCACGAACGTCCGGTTGGCCACGCCCAGGAAGGTGAAGGTGGTGAACCCCTCCCCGGCTTGCAGGAACCAGGTGGCTCCCTTGCCGAAATTCCGCCCGCCGACGGTCCATTCGGACAGATCGTGGGCGCCGCGCCGGGCCCGCAGCCCGACCGCGGCGATGATCACCATGCCGACCAATGCGACGGTGAGGATCATGGCCGGTCCTCCGTCTCGGTGCGGCCGCGCTCGGCGAGCAGCAGGGCCGGGGTGATCAGCAGCACCCAGGCCGACAGCCACACGAACAGCGCGGGCATGCCCAGCCACAGCCGGGCCGTGTTCACGAACGGCAGCCAGATCGCCGACAGCAGCGCCACGATCGGGACGAGGGGAGCCAGGGTGAGGATTCTTCGATTCATGGTCGCTCCGTGTGGTTTTCGAGGGTGGAGGGTCACCAGGTGATGTAGGAGTCCCAGAAAGCGCAGTGGTGATCGGCCGCGAAGCGGGTGTAGGGCTGCGGCCCGGTCTCGGTGAACCGCAGCATCGCCTGTGATGCCGGATCGAAACGCGGTGCGGGGGTGCGCCGGTCGCCATTGGGGTCGCCGGTGCGGGCGAAGGCGGTCCAGTAGTCGATCATGGAGTCGGACAGTTTCCGCTGCGCCTCGGTGAATGCCGGTGCGGTATTGCTGGTCTCGTAGAGGTAGGGCAGGTCAGAGGCGTGTGCCGCGCCGAGGGGGAAACTGGGTGCCGGGATTCCGGGCAGGGCGGGGGCGGTCTCGTCGGCGAATTCCGCGGCATAGGCGGGAATGTGGCGGGTGAGCAGACCGGCCGTGGTCGGCACGCCGCAGATGTAGTCGTAGTCGCTGCGGGCGGCCGCGTAGGCCAGGACCGGCTGGTCGTAGTCGGCGAGCGGATAATGCTCGATCACCTGATCGGCGCGATCGGCCCCGAAGAAGTCGCGCACCGCCTGTGGATACGCCTCGGCGGTCAGCGGCGTGCCGTATCCGTACTGCTGCACGACCATCAGCCGTTCCTCGTCACGGGTATCGGTGATGAGCACCGGCACCTTGTTGAAGTGCCCGGAGTCGAACGCCTCCCGCAGCGAGCTGGTCAGAACCTCCCCGTCGATATCGGGAAACCACTGGTAGGGCGATTGCGCGGCGAGCAGGTCGCCGACGGGCTTGGCGCGCAGGCAGGCGGGCGCGGTGGCCGGGTCCGGGCAGCCGACGGCGGCGGCGAAGGTCTGCCCCTGCCGGTCGGCCTGATCGCGGGTGGGCCACGGCCCGAAGCCATCTCCCACGCAGGGCGCGCTCTGGACGATGGCGCGCTGGAACAGCCCGGCCGCCAGCGGCGAACCCAGCTGGGTGCACACCGATACCGCTCCGGCCGACTGTCCGTCGATGGTGACCTCGTGCGGATCGCCACCGAAGGCCGCGATATTGCGCTGCACCCACCGCAGCGCGGCTTGCTGGTCCTGGACGCCGTAGTCACCGGCGATACCGTCCGCGCCGCCCGCCAGCGACAGGCCGCCGAGCGCGCCCAGCCGGTAGTTGACGGTGACCACCACGACATCGCGACGAGCGATCATGCGATGCGCGGAATACTCACGGCCCGAACCGGACACCATGTAGCCGCCGTGGATGAACACGATCACCGGCAGCCCGTGCGACTCATGGCGCGGGGTGAACACATTCAGATTGAGGCAGTCCTCGGTGTCCACCGCCGCGCCGCTGAACGAGGCCGACTGCGGGCAGGCATTGCCGGGACTCGTGGCATCGCGCACGCCGTGCCACGACTCCGGGGGCGCGGGCGGTTGCCAGCGCAGCGGGCCGACGGGCGCTGCGGCGAAAGGGATCCCGAGGAACGACCGGTCGGTGTCGGAGCGCACGCCCCGCACGGGCCCGGTCTCGGTATGCACGACCTCGGGGCCACCGGGATCGGCGGAGGCCGGGGCGACCGGCACCCGTGCGGCGAGTAGCGCGAGCGCGAGAACGACCAGCCCGTAGACCGGTCTGTACCGAAATGCCATGGGACACACCGTGCCCGGTGGCCGAGATTTCGGACAAGATCACCGGGAGATCTGACGGAATCGGCCGCATACTTGGCCGATGCTGGATGAATTGGACCGTCGGATCGTGGGTGCCCTCCAAGTCGACGGCCGCGCCTCCTGGAGCCGGATCGCCGCCGTCCTGGGCGAACCCGAGCGCACGGTCGCCCGCCACGGCAACCGGCTGCTCGACAGCGGCATGGTCACGGTGACCGCGCTCGCCCCGCGCGGGGACGCGGTACTGGTGCGGGTGCGGTGCGCGCCCGGCACGGCGGGTGTGTGCGGGCGGACGCTGGCGCAGCGGCCGGACGCGGTCTTCAGCTACGTGCTCACCGGCGCGGTGGACTGCGTCGCCGAAATCGTCTGTCTGCCAGACCGAGTCGCCGATCTGGTGCTGCAACAGCTGCCCGGCATCCCCGGCCTGGTAGAGAGCAATACGCTTCCGGTGCTGCGCTACTTCCGGACCGTGCACGAATGGCGGCCCGCGCTGCTCGACGACACCGAGGCGGCCGCGCTCGCCGAATTCCCGCCGCTCACACCGTCACCGACCGGTGCGGGGGCGCGACGGCTGGCCCGTGAGGAGCAGCTGATCGTGCGCTCGCTGGCCGAGGACGGCCGCCGCACCTACGACGAGATCGCCCGCGTCGCGGGCATTTCCGAGCCCACCGCGCGCCGCCGGGTGGAGGCGCTGCGCCGGGACGGGACGGTGCACGTGCGCGCGATCGTCGCCCCTGCGGCGCTCGGGCTGGGAGTGCAGGCGCTGCTGTGGATCAAGACCCGCCCCGATGCCGTGGACGCGGTCGGGGCGTTGCTGCTGGATTCACCATATGTCCGGTACGCGGCGGCGATCATGGGCGACCACCAGATCGTGGCCGATGTCGCGGTGCCCGACAAGCGCAGCCTCTACGAGCTGGTCACCACCGCCGACTGGGTGACCCGCGCGGATTCGGTGGCCACCTCACTGGTGGTGGACGTGCTCAAAACCAGTGGCGTGCAACGCATGAGCGGCGCGCTCACCGGTCGCTGAGCCGGGCTTCGAGCAGTTCGCGCCCGGGTGCGAGCAGACTCAGCGCGGTATCCAGATCGCGCAGCCGGGCCGCGGTGGTGGACAGGATGAGACCGGCCACCAGGATGCCCCGGCGATCGCGCACCGGGACTGCCAGGCAGCCGTGGCCGGGTCGCAATTCGTCGACCTGCACGGCATAGCCGCGAGCCCTTGCGGCGGAATCGGTTTCGGCTAGGGCCAGGCGGCCGATCGCGGAGACGGTGAGATCGCCGGTGATGAGCCGCGGATTCTCGATCGGGAAGTCCGGATCTGCATCGAGGATGCGGACCCGTGGCCGTGGGGTGCCGGTGCGGTGATACCCGGCGAGATGGATGCCCGCGCGCAGCCCGCGCCGCAACTGGTCGAGCACGTCGAGTGTCGAGTCGGCAAGCGCCGGGGGAGCGGCCATACCGGCCAGTTCGGTGACCTTGCTGCCCAGGGCGAATCCGGTCAGATCGGGCGTGCGGACCAGATACTCCTGCTGCACCAGCAGATTCAGCAGCCGATACGCGGTGGCGCGGGGCATGCCCAGATTGCGGCTGATCTCGCGGGCGGTCACACCGGGACCGCAGGCGGCGACCTCCTCCAGCACCACCAGCGCGCTGAGCACGGCTTTCGGTTGCCGCCCGCCGATTTCGCCCGGATGCTCGATGCCGCGTGGAGGACTCACCTGCCGCTCCCGCCGAGCACGCCGGAACCACCCAGGACCTCCGAGCCGATCGGAATGTCGTGGGTGCCGAGGGCGGGCAGCCGCCGGCGCAGTCGCCAGGAGATCGTCGTGCCCGCCACCAGTGCGAGTATGAACAGCCAGACCCCGACCGCGCGGGTACCGGCCCACTCGGTGGCCAGGAACACCGTCAGGCAGCCGGACAGTCCGCCCGCGGTGACCAGCGCCAGCGCGACCGGGGCCGGGGTGAGTTCGCCTATGCGCCACAGGAACAGCGGCACCGCCAGGCACACCAGCAGGTACGCCAGCACATAACCGCCCGCCGACACCACCAGCAGCACCCCCGCCGTCCGGCCCACACCGGCGCCGGTCGCGAGCATGAGCAGCGGGACCGCGATCACGATCGGCATCGACGCCCCGATCGCGACATGCGGTGTGCGCCAGGCCGGATGGGTTCGGCTCAGGGCGGCGGGCAGGACGCCGTCGATGCCCATGCTCAACAGCACCCGCACCAGCGCCGTGGACGAGGCCAGCGCGCACGCGAAGAACGACGCGGTGACACCGCAGTCCAGGATCGGGGAGATCCACCCCACCCGGTAGTACGACGACAGCGCGTCCACCGGCACCGACGCCGTCCCGGGCGTCACCCCGGCCAGCCGGAAACCGGTGGCCTGCACCGCCGTCGCGGCCACCACGAGCACGCCGGTCGCGATCGGCGACCACACCAGCACCCGCGGCACGGTCGCGAACGGCCGCCGGGCCTCGACCGACAGCGAGGCAGCGCTCTCGAACCCCACGAACGCGGTGATCGCGATGACCACGCCCACCACCAGACCCGGAATCGAAACATGCCTGGGCAACAGCAGTTCTGGCGCGATCACCCGTCCCTGCCCGAACCACAGCGCCGTGATCAGCGCCAGCAGTATCGCGACCGCCACTGACTCCACCAGCAGGCTCAACCGCGCCGACACCCGCACCCCGCGCAGCATCACCACCGTGCACAGCAGCCCGGCCGTGAGGACGCACAGCGGCGGCAGCAGCGGGCTCGAGGCCGCGCCGAAACCCAGGGCCGCCAGCACATTCGCCACGTGCGGCGCGATATTGGCCAGCGAGTACATGGCGATGAACGCGTAGCCGAGGATCAGGCCGACGCCCGACAACAGGGCCCAGCCCGCGCCGAGCCCCTTGGCGGTGAAGGTGTACAGCGACCCGGCCGTGCTGACCCGCTTGGTGAACTGGTTGACCGCCGCCGCCACCGGCAGCGTCAATGCCGCACCCGCGATGGCCGCCCACAGCGCGCCGTCCCCGGCCACCCCGACCAGCAGGCCCGGGACGGTGGCGGCGGCCGCGCCCGGAGCGATGGCCGACACCGATTGCACCAGCACCTCGGCGAATCCGAGCGTGCGGCGGCGCAGACCCGACATGGGGGAGGTGTCCGACACCCCGGAAACCGGGGGCGGATCGGCGATCGCCCGATCCAGGGCGCTGGTGCGACGGGTCATACGCTCGGAAAATACGAATCCCGTGTGTCGCACTGGTTTCGGTGAGGTCATCGCTGTGTGAGCTCGAATGGGACACCCCCGGCGCTCCGGCGTCTCATTCACAGCGGCAATGACCTTTACCGCCGGGTCACGACCGGGAAAAGCGCTGCGCCAACAGTGTTGAGGGTTCGCCCATCCCGCTCCCGGAGGTGCATCATGGCCCCCACATCTCCTTCTCACGGCAGCGCCACCGCCCTGCCCGGCAATGCCAGCGCCCCGCCCGGCAGCACGACGGCTCCGCCGGCCGGCGCCTCGGCCGCAGCACCGGCCGGGCTGACCGGAAGGCTCGGTGCGGGTGCGATCGTCTTCATGGTGGTGGCGGCCGCCGCGCCATTGACCGTGATCGGCGGGGCCGCACCCATCGCCATCCTGATCGGCAACGGTGCGGGCTTCCCGGCCATGTTCGTGGTGTCCGCCGTTGTGCTGCTGCTGTTCTCGGTCGGGCTGAGCGCCATGAGCCGCCATGTGCCCAAGGCGGGCGCGTTCTTCACCTACATCGGCTACGGACTGGGCCGCCCGCTCGGCTTGGGTGCGGCCTATCTGGCGCTGCTGACCTACACCATGGTGCAGGTCGCGGTGTACGGATTCCTCGGTGCGGCGCTGCGTCGCTCGGTGGTGAAAATCGGTGGGCCCGAACTGCCCTGGTACCTCTACGCCCTGGCGGTGGCCGCGATCGTCGGCGTACTCGGCTACCGCCACATCGAATTCAGCTCCAAGGTGCTGGGTCTGGCGCTGATCGCCGAGGTCGGCATCGTGCTGATCCTCGCGGTCGTGGTGATGGCGCGCGGGGGAGCGACGGGCCTGACGCTGCAACCGTTCTCACCCTCCACAGTCATGTCCGGTTCGCCCGGATTGGGTCTGATGATGGCCATCGCGGGCTTCATCGGCTTCGAGGCCACGGCCGTCTTCCGCGACGAGGCTCGCGACCCGGCCCGCACCATTCCGCGCGCCACCTACGGCGCGGTCCTGTCAATCGGCGTCTTCTACACCTTCGGGACGTGGGCGCTGGTGATGGCATGGGGGACCGACGGCATCGTCGACGCGGCCGCCTCGGATCCCTCCGGGCTGATCGTGAACACCGCCCAGCGCTATCTCGGCACCGTCGGCGCGGTCGCCGTGAATGTCCTGCTGCTGACGAGCCTGTTCGCCTGCGTCCTGTCGTTCCACAATGTGATTGCGCGCTATCAGCATTCGATGGGCGCGACGGGTGTGCTGCCGGGCGGATTGGCGCGCGTGCACGGCGGCCACGGTTCGCCGCACGCGTCCTCGCTGGTGCAGTCGGCGACCGCGGCGGTCTTGCTGATCGTCTTCGCCGCCTGCCGGCTGGACCCGGAATTGCAGGTGTTCACATGGTTTTCCGGGGTGGCCAGTCTCGGGGTGGCGCTGCTCATGGCGGGGACGTGCGCGGCGGTGCTCGTGTACTTCGCGCGCACCCGCATCGACACCCGGTTCTGGCACACCCGCCTCGCGCCCGTGCTCGGCCTGATCGGCCTGGCCGCGGCCGCCGGTCTGATCGTGGCGAATTTCCCGACCCTGATCGGTGGTTCGACCACCACCGCGAGCGTGCTGCTGGCCGTGGTCGCGGCGTGCCCGCTCGCGGGGATCGCCCAGGCGCTGCTGCTGCGCCGCACCAACCGAATCGCCTACGACGGCATCGCAACCGCGATCGCCGCCTGAATTCCCTTCTCACCAGGAGTTGTTCCGATGTCGACTGTCGAAAGATCCGTTCCGGCCACCGATTCCGCGTGGGCGACCACCGAAACCAGGGTGCTGGAGAGCCTGTCCGCCGACGAGATCTCGGTGGTCCGCGAGTTGCTGGTCGCGGCCGGAATCGTCGGGGCCACCACGCGATTCGTGTACGTCGGGCTGAACGAGCCGGACAAGGCCCAGGTGCTCGCGCACGCCGCCCGCACCGCGGCGCCGCCGGAACGGCTGGCGCGGGTGCTGCTGCTCGACATCGCCTCCGGCGGCGCGCGTGACCTGCTGGTGTCGCTGTCGGCGCGCGAGATTCGCGCCGATACGCCCATCGACGCGAGCCGAGGTCAGGTGCCGATCCTGGAGGAGGAATTCGCCAAGGTCGGCACCGTGCTCGCCGACAATGAAACCTGGTGTGCCGCACTGCGCAAGCGCGGCGTGGACCCCGCCGCGACCGTCTGTGTCCCGCTTTCGGCCGGGCACTACGACATCCCCGGCGAGGAGGGCAGGCGCATCATCCGGGTGTTCGCCTTCCGCCAGGATCATCCGCAGGACCACCCGTGGGCGCATCCGGTGGACGGGCTGTGCGGCTACGTCGACATCATCACCGGCGAACTGCTGCAGCTCATCGACCATCGGGTCTACGACGTGCCCGAGGAGCACGGCAACTTCCAGGACCCGGATATCGCCCTGCCCGGCAACGAAACCCTGCGGCCCATCGAGATCACCCAGCCCGAGGGGCCCAGCTTCGTCGTCGACGGCGACCACATTTCCTGGGCGAACTGGCGGCTGCGCATCGGCTTCGACGCCCGCGAGGGACTCATCCTGCGGCAGTTGAGCTTCCGCGACGGCGAGCGCGAGCGGCCGGTGATGTATCGGGCATCGATCGCGGAAATGGTGGTGCCGTATGCCGATCCGCAACCCACCCGGTTCTGGCAGAACTACTTCGACACCGGCGAATACCTTTTCGGGCGGTTCGCCAACTCGCTGCGGCTGGGTTGCGACTGCCTCGGCGAGATCCACTACTTCGACGCGGTGCTCAGCGACGAACTCGGCATGCCGCGCACCATCGAGAACGCCATCTGCATGCACGAAGAGGACTACGGGACGCTGTGGAAGCACACCGACCTGTTCACCGGCGTCAGCGAGGTGCGGCGGCAGCGGCGGCTGGTGATCAGCTTCTTCACCACGGTCGGAAATTACGACTACGGGTTCTACTGGTACCTCTACCTCGACGGCACCATCGAATGCGAGGCCAAGCTCACCGGGATCGCCTTCAGCGCCGCCTATCCGCCGGAGGGCTCGCCGTATCAGAGCGAGGTCGCACCCGGCCTGGGGCTGCCGTATCACCAGCATCTGTTCAGCGCCCGGCTGGACATGATGGTGGACGGGGTCGCCAATGCGGTGGACGAAGTCGAGGTCCGGCGCGTACCCATCGGCCCGGACAACCCGTACGGTAACGCCTTCGGTGCCAAGACAACCCGCCTCGTCAGCGAGGTCGGAGCCGCCCGTGACGCCGATGCCTCCACCGGCAGGGTCTGGCACGTCGTCAGCACCGACCACACCAACCGCATGGGCGCACCCACCGCCTACGCCCTCTACCCGCAACAGCAGCCGAACCTGCTGGCCGACCCCGCCTCCTCCATCGCGGCCCGCGCCGCCTTCACCACCCATCAGCTCTGGGTCACCCGCTACCACCCCGAAGAGCGCTATCCCGCAGGCGATCTGGTCAACCAGCATCCCGGCGGCGACGGCCTGCCCGCCTACCAGTCCGCCGACCGCGGCCTCGACGGCGAGGACATCGTCCTCTGGCACACCTTCGGCCTGACCCACTTCCCCCGCCTCGAGGACTGGCCCGTCATGCCCGTCGACTATGCCGGCTTCACCCTCAAACCGGTCGGCTTCTTCGACCGCAACCCCGCCCTCGGCGTCCCCGAATCCCGCGCCGCCCACTGCTGCCACCCCGGCGAGCAGTGACGGCAGGTCTCGTAACCGCCATGTCCGGTCTGTCTGGATCGGTGAGGATAGGGCGGTGTGGCGCGGTTCTGGCCGTGCTCACCGCCCTGCCGCACGCAGTCCTCGGGTCAGGCCATGAGTGTGCCCCCTCCCCACTGCTCGCCCTGCTGACCGAGCTGACGCTGGCCTGCCTGGTCTGCGCCTGGCACCTGTGGAACCGCCCGACCGTCCGCGCCTGGATCCTCGGTGCCGGGATGAACCTGGTGATGCTGACCGGACACGTCATCTTGATCCGTACCGGTCAGCATCCGAACCCGCCTGCCGCGCTATTGGCTTGGGCAGCAGTGGGTTCGGGCCTCGAACTCGCGGTCGCGATCGCCGCGATCCGAGTCCGGGGATCGGGCTGAAACGCAGGGCACCGCTACAGCTGTTGATACGGGCCGGCGGGAACGATGCGGCGGGTGTGGGCGTAGACGACGGCCTGCACACGGTCGCGGACGCCGAGTTTGGCGAGCACGTTGGAGACGTGGGTTTTGACGGTCTGCTCGCCGACCCCGAGCGCGGCGGCGATCTCGGGGTTGGTGTGCGCCTTGGCCATCAGTAGCAGGACCTGATGTTCGCGAGGAGTCAGAGCCGCGAGTTCGGGTGCGGCAGGGAAGGGTTCGATGCCGTGGGTGAGTCGCGTGATCAGGCGGCGGGTCAGGCGCGGGTCGATCAGGGCATCGCGGTATGCGGCGGTGCGGATGGCCGAGACCAGGTCCGCGGCCGGTAGAGCTCTGGTGAGGAACCCACTGGCCCCCAGACGTAGTGCGCGGTAGAGGTTCTCGTCGGTGTCCTCGGCGGCGAGCGCGAGAATCCGGCTCGCGCCACCGAGTTCGGCAACCGCATCGACAGCGTCCGGGTCGCCCAGACCCGGCATATCGAGATCGAGGATCGCGATATCCGGTCGCAGCCGCTGGATCTCGCGGATGGCGGCCGCGCCGTCACCCACCTCCGCCACGCAGCGCAGATCCGGCTGGGTCTCGATGACCGACCGCAGGCCCGCGCGGAACACGAGCTGATCGTTGGCGAGCAGCACCGAAATCGTCGTGTCCCGCGGCTCGACCACCCGATCGACATCCGCGGCGCCCGGGTCGAAACCCACTGCGGCACTGCGACCGACGACAGGGGTGGCGGCGTGTGCGCTGCCCGCCGAAAGCACGGTGGCGCTGATCGCGAGCACCAGCGTGGACACCAGGCGCAACAGCAACGGATGCCGGGATGTGGTCGTGGCCATGTGCACAGTCTGCTTCAACGCAGGAATCCGGTGTAGTTCCTGTTCATCAACTGGCTCTCGAGCTGCTTGACCGTATCGAGGCCGACGCTCACCACGATCAGCACCGAGGTGCCGCCGAACGCGAGGCTCTGGACCGCGCCGCCGGAGCCGCCACGCAACAGCAGGTTCGGCAGAAC
>NZ_BAFX01000191.1 GCF_000308815.1 Nocardia concava NBRC 100430 | reverse complement strand
CCACCCGCGATGCCAAGGCCGCCAAGGTCGGCGACTGCGTATGGGACAAGAACGGCGATATCTCCAAGGACGACCACCCGAAGCTCGAGGTGGTGCCATGCGACGACTCGCGTGCGCAGGCAACGGTTCTGGGTAAGCCGACGGGTCCGATGGCCGACACCCAGTGCGATTCGCAGTACCCGGCGACCGATGTGATCATCACGCACAAGACCAGCATCATGGGCGGCCCGGAGATCGAGGACTTCGCACTCTGCTTGCAGACCAAATGAATTCGCCTACCGGCAGCTGTACAGCGTGGCCTCCGCGAGCTCGTCCACCACATCGCCCAGGTCCCCGCGGGCGCGGAACGCGGTGAGCTGACGCCGCGCCCCGTTGCCGCGCACCAGTTGCGCGGCCAGGCCGTCGGAGACGAAATCGAAGTCCCCCAGGCGTTCCAGCGCCGGCCGCACCCGTTCGATCAGCCGGGTCAGCAGGTCCTCGACCGGGACGGTGCTGCCGTCCACCGGATCGATGGCATCCCCGTCGATACCCTCGTGCGCCGCCTTCCAATACGCCGCGCGCAGTGTGGCTTCCGCGACGAAGGGCACGGAATCGGTGGTGCTCGCGGTCATCGCGCAGGCGCGCACCAGGCTGGCCAGCAGCGCGGTCTCCTCGACGGTGGCGGGGACATCGCTGACGCGCACCTCCACGGTGGGAAAGGTGGTGGAGGGCCGCACATCCCAGTAGACCATCTTGCGGTCGAGGATGACCCCCAGCGACAGCATGGACTCCACGGCCACCTCGAAGTCGGCCACCGAGTCGAAGTGCGGTGGCGGTCCGGCACTGGGCCAGCGCCGCCACAGGATGTTTCGCCAACTGGCATAACCGGTTTCGCCACCGCGGTAGATGGCCGAGTTGGCGGTCAGCGCCAGCAGCAGCGGCAGCCACGGCCGCAGGAAGTTGCTCACCCGCAGGGCGGCGGCCCGGTCCGGCACGGCGACGTGGACGTGACAGCCGCACAACCCCTGCTCACGCGCCAACCGGCCGAAGTTCTCGGCGATCCGGTGATAGCGCGGGGCGGCGGTGATCGACAGCTCGTCGGGGACGTACGGTGGCACGGCCGCGGCCAGCAGCACGGCGTCGTGCTTTTCCGCGGACGCCGCGGCTCCGCGCCGCAATTCCCGCAATTCCCGCAATAGATCGGCGGTATTCGTGTGCACGTGAGTATTGGTCTCGACCTGGCACCGCATGATCTCCAATTGCAGGTCCATGCCGAAATCCGCGGCCGTGCGCACGACGTCGGCATTTCTGCTGACCGGCGCTCCGGTGCGCGGATCCACGAGGAGAAACTCCTCTTCGACACCCACGGTCGGCGGGGCTTCCACTGTCTAGGTGTACCTCATACGGGACCGCTCGACACCTGTCAGAAAGGTCTTTCTACCCGTGCGGGTCTTTCCACCCGCGGCAGCACCCGGATCTGTCGGTGGTATGGCTCACAATGCCGATATGGCATACGACGAGAAACTGGCCGATCGGATTCGGGACGCCCTCGGGCCGGATCTGGCCGAGGCGGTCGAGAAGAAGATGTTCGGCGGGCTGGCGTTCATGATCGGCGGCAATATGGCGGTCGCGGCCAGCGGGCAGGGCGGGCTGCTGGTGCGGACGGATCCGGCAACCTCGGCGGGGCTGCTGAGCAAGGGGTCGGTCGAGACCATGGTGATGGGCGGGCGCGAGGCGCACGGGTGGCTACGCGTCACCACCGAGACCGTCGCCGATGACGATGTGCTCGACGAGTGGGTGCGGCGCGGGGTGGACTACGCCAAGTCGCTCCCGCCGAAGAAGAAGTGACGGCCGCTACTCATCGAACAACGGGCAAATCGGTGTGCGCCGGGGCACAGGCTCGCCACGGCTGTGGCTCGCTTCACTGAATGCCCGGTGCCGCAACGGGTTTCTTGCGTACTGTCATCCCTTCTTTACACCACACCACAGCGTCGAAACACCGGTCACGCACTGTGGTGAACATGAGGCAAACCGAGATACATGCGCTGGCATGCGAAGTGTGCGGTCGTCTGCCCCACCCCAAACGAACCCGGATGGCCCTGGCCAAACTCGCCGCCATCCTCCCCGTCGAACTGGCCCTGCACGCCTTGGTCATCCACCTCGAACTGCCCTATCTGGCAACGGTCTCGATCCTGGCCGTGGCCGCCACGATTCTCGTCATCTGGGTCGTCGAACCCGGCGCCATGCGGTATCTCGCCCGCTGGCTACATGGCCCGGAACTGCATCACCGCAGCCGCCTGGACAGCGCCGAGCGACTGTGGCGCATCCGGGTGCGCCTGGACAACAAGCCCGGCCGCCTGGAACTGCTCGCCAAGCATCTGGCCGATCGGCGCGCGAACATTCTCGCCGTGCACGTGCATCATCTGGAGAACGGCGTGCTCGACGAGCTGGTGGTGTCCACGCCCGCCGAGGTCACCCCACCGCGCCTGACCCACGCCATCTCCCGCGCGGGCGGTGTCGCGGTCGGCATCTGGCCCGCCTCGGCGCTGACCCTGGTGGACGGCCAGACTCGCGCGCTGGGCCTGGCCGCGCGGGTCGCCGCGGATCCGGCCGAGCTGCCGCTGGTGATCGCGGAACTGCTCGGCGCGCAATACGTCCCGGATCCCGATCCCGGCCGCACACCCGGCGGCACGCTGCTCGAGATCGACCCGCCCGGCGGGACTCCCGCGCTGACCTTCCTGCGCACCGGGGAGCCGTTCACGCCCGCCGAGATCGCCCGCGCGCATCGGCTCACCGATCTGGCCCTGGTCGCCTCGCATCGGCCGTGACCGACCGAATCTCCGAATTCATCTCCCGTATCCCAATATTCGAGATGCGGTACCGATACGTACAGTTTTCCGTACCGCGTAGTTTCACTTCGTGGCAGACTCCCTGATGCGCATTTCGGTCGGATCGCGCGCACAAGGGGTTGGTTGATCGATGAGTTTTCGGCGCGGCGGTGCTCGGCGGGGGGACGTGGACACGGGGGCGAATCCGCCCGTGCGCAAGACGATTCGCGGCGCGAAGCTGGCGGCGGTGCCGCTGGCCTTCGCCGGTCGGCAGGTGGCCGGGGCCAGCAAGAAGGCCATTGGTCGCCCGGCCGACGAGGTGGATCGGGAGATCCAGCTGCGCACCGCCGAGCATATGGCCGAGGTGCTGGGCGAATTGAAGGGCTGCGCCGCCAAGCTGGGTCAGATCCTGGGCATCTACGAGCTGGCACTGCCGCAGGAGCTGGCCGAGCCGTATCGAATCGCGTTGAGCCGCCTGCAGGATGCCGCGCCGCCGATGCTGCCGCGCTCGGTGCACGCGGTGCTCGCCGAGTCCTTCGGCCCGGACTGGCGCGCGAACTTCCGCGACTTCGACGACCGACGGGCGGCCTCGGCCACCATCGGTCAGGTGCATCGCGCGATCTGGCACGACGGCCGGGTGGTGGCGGTGAAGGTGATGTATCCCGGCGCGCGGGCGGCCATCGACAGCGATCTGCGGCAGCTGCGCGGATTGGCCTGGCTGGCACCGGTCTTCGCACCGCATGCCGACGGTCCGGCGATCGTGGACGAGCTGGCCGAATGCCTGCGTGCCGAGCTGGATTTCGAGGCCGAGGCGCAGAACCAGCGCCGCTTCGCCGAGGCGTACGCCGACGATCCGGATTTCCGGGTGCCGCGGGTGCTGGCGCAGCGCGGAGATGTGATCGTCAGCGAATGGCTGGACGGTATTCCCTTGTCGCGCTTGATCACCGTGGGAGCGCCGGCCGAGCGCGACCGGCTCGGGATGCTGGCGATTCGGTTCTTCTGGTCCTCCGCGCCGCGTTCCGGACTGCTCTACGGCGATCCGCATCCGGGCAATTTCCGGGTGCTGCCGGACGGTCGGCTGGGCGTGGTCGACTTCGGCGCGTGCCCGGTCTGGCCCCCGGCACAGTTCCCGACGCTGGTGCACGATCTGGCCGATGCGCTGCTCAATGGCGGCCCGGCCGAGCTGGACGCCTTCGCGCGCCGGCACGGATTCATCGACGGCAAGCGCGGTCTCGACAGCGCGGGCCTGGCGGAGAAGCTGCGACCGTTCACCGAGATCCTGCGCCACGACACCTTCCACGTGGACATCCCCTGGCTGCGCGGGCGCACGCTGGACGCTATGAGCCCCAAGCTCAGCAATGCCTATCGGCAGCTCGGCGTGCCCGCCTATCTCATGCCGTTCCAGCGGGGGCTGACCACGCTGTTCGGCACGGTCGCCCAGCTGGGCACGACGGGGCCGATGCGCGATGAGGTGCTGCGGTGGTCGCCGGAGTTCCGAATGGTCATGGAACGCTACCGATTGCGCACCGGGCAGCCGACGGATCTGAACGCGGTGCGGCTGCGCCGGGCCGGGGCCCCTGCCTCGGGGTTCGCCGCGGGCTGACCCACTCCCGCCGGGCCACGAGATCATCCGTGCCACACGGGCCTTGATCACTGTCCCAGACAGAACTACTCTGGTGGGACAGGCGCAGCGCAGCGCCGGAGTCTGCCCGGAAGGTCCATCGTCGTGACCACTGCATCCAAAGACATATCGGCAGCGAAGCTTTCGGCTCCGGACCACGAGGTCGCCGTGATCGGGGCGGGGCCCGGGGGCATTGCGGCGGGGGTCAAGCTGAAGCGGGCCGGGGTGCGCGATTTCGTCATTCTGGAGCGGGCCGACGAGGTGGGCGGCAGCTGGCACGAAAACCATTACCCGGGGCTGGAAGTCGATATTCCGTCGCTGGCCTATCAGTACTCCTTCGCGCGAAATCCCAACTGGAGCAGGCTGTTCGCGGCCGGGGACGAGGTGAAGCGGTATCACATGGCGGTGGCGCGGCGCTTCGGGCTGTATCCGCACATCCGGTTCGGGACCGCGGTGGCCGGCGAGGAGTGGGACGAGGAGCGGCACTGCTGGAGGCTGCGGCTCGAGGACGGCGGGGAGACGACCGCACGGTTCGTGATCAGCGCGGTGGGTGCGTTCATCAGCCCGAAGGTGGATCCCGGAATTCCGGGACTCGCTGAGTACCAGGGCAAGATTCAGCGGCCCTCGGATTGGGACGACAGCTACGACCTGGCCGGTAAGCGGGTCGCGATCATCGGCACGGGTGCGAGTTCGGTGCAGATCACGCCGTCGATCGCGGGCACGGTGGGCAGTCTGGCGGTGTATCAGCGCACGCCGGTGTGGTGTGTCCCCAAACCCAATCCGCGGATTCCGCGGGCGGTGCGATTGGCGCTACGGGTTCCGGGAGTACAGGCGGGCGTGCACGGCGCGGCGCTGGTGGTGGTCGACGCCGCGCTGCGCACCATGTCGAACGCGCCCATGACGCTGGTCCGGCCCACCATGCGGGCCATCGACGGCGCGGCGATTCGCGGTTATCGCGGGATGCTGCGACTCATGGTGCGCGATCCGGAGATTCGCGAGGGGCTCACCCCCGACTACGGGCCGATCGCCAAGCGGCCGACGGCGAATACCGGATATCTGCTGGCGTTCAATCGGCCCAATGTCGATCTGGTGACCACACCGATCGAGCGGTTCACAGCGCACGGCATTCGCACCGCAGACGGCGTCGAGCGCGAATTCGACATGATCGTGCTGGCCACCGGCTATCACGTCTTCTCCGATCCGGAGACCTACACACCCGGCATGGTGGTCGGCCGCGACGGCCTCGATCTGGGCAAGTACTACGCCGAGCACGGATTGCAGGCCTACGAGAGCGTATCCCTGCCCGGTCTGCCCAATCGGTGGATGCTCGTCGGCCCGTATTCGTGGTCGGGCAGCGGCTGGCACGCCTTCGTGGAGATGACGGCCGACCATGCGGTGCGGGCGATTTCGGAGGCGCGGCGGCGCGGGGCGACCTTCGTGGCGATTCGCCAGGATATTCACGACGCCTACCATCGCCGCATCTACCGGCACGGCGAGGCCATGCGCTATTACCTGGCCGAATTGAACGCGCACGTGCCGACGTATTACCGGAATTCGCAGGGTGACAGCACCTATATCCGGCCGACGGGATTCTTCTCGGCGCGGCGCGCGCATCACCGCTTCCCGTTCTCGGATTACGAATTCGACCGGTTGTCCGCCTGACCCTACTGCTCGACAAGGATTTTCGAGCCCATGATCGAACTGCCGAAATCGGTCCGGATCGCGCTGGGCGCGGCCGGCTACGGAATCAGCGACCGCCGCCTGGAGCCCGCCGTGCGGGACAAGGTGATATTGGTGACCGGGGCGTCCTCCGGCGTCGGGCGGGCCACCGCGCGCCGGCTGGCCGCCAATGGCGCGACCGTGCTCGCGGTGGCCCGGCGGACGGCGCTGCTGGACGAATTACAGGCCGAGACAGCGGAATTCCCCGGCTCCGTGCGTCCCTATCCGGCGGATCTCTCCGATCCCGACGCCTGCGCCGCGCTGATCAAACAGGTCCTGGCCGACCACGGGCACGTGGATGTCTTCGTCAACAATGCGGGCAAGTCCATTCGCCGCTGGCTCTCGGATTCGCTGGACCGTTGGGACAATTTCGACGACACCGCGCGGATCAACTATCTGGGTCCGGTGCGGCTGGTGCTGAGCCTGCTGCCGTCCATGCGGGCGCGGCGGCGCGGGCACATCGTCAATATCAGCACGGCCGGTGTGCACGGGCCGAGTGTCGGCTGGACCGCGTATATCGCCTCCAAGTCGGCGTTCAATGCCTGGATACGCGGTGCCGCACCGGAATTGCGGGCCGACGGCATCACCGTCACCTCCGTGCACCTGCAGCTGGTGCGGTCGGAGATGCTGGGGCCGTATCGGATCTACCGGTACACCCCGAGCATGTCGACCGAGGAGGCGGCGGGCATGGTGTGCCGGGCGATCGTGGACCGGCCTTTGGCGATACGGCCGTGGTGGGAGCGGGCGGGTGCGCCGATCTCCTACACGCTGGACAATTCCCGTGCGGCGCAACGGATGCTGACCCTGTATGCGAAGGCCGGGAATTGGAACAACCGGCCCGTCGACTGGGCCGGGCCGGTCGGGCGGGTGGAGCGCACCGCCAACCTGCTCGATGACGCGGTGACGGTGGCGGGCTGGTTTCCGGCCAGCGGGGCACTGGGTTTGGTGCCGCCCACCCGAATCCCACAGCTGGCCTGGGCATTACGTGGCGGAGTCGGGCTGGCGACGACGCTGTCGAGTTTCGCGGCGCGGTTTCCGGATCGGCCCGCCATGATCGATGACGACGGTTCGATCACCGCCGCCGATCTCGACCGGCAGGTGCAGCGGCTGGCGGCAGCATTGCGGGCGCGCTGGGAGGTGCGGCGCGGGCAGCGGGTCGGGGTGCTGTGCCGCAATCATCGCGGATTCGTGCTGGCGGCCTATGCGGCCGCGCGGCTGTCGGCGGATGTGGTGCCGTTGAACTACGGGTTCGCGGGGCCGCAGATCGGTGAGGTGCTCGACCGGGAACGCGTGGAAGTGCTGTTCTACGACGGCGAATTCCACACGGAGATAGAGAAATCCGGGTACCGCGGCCATCGTGTGGTGGTCCGGGGCGCGGCGGGCGGGCTGCCGACGGTGGCGGAATTGGTGGCCGCGGGCGGGCCGCCGGTGCGGGAGCCTGCTTCGGGTGGGTCGATCATTCTGCTCACCGGCGGCACCACCGGGGTTCCGAAGGGCGCGCCGCGACAGCTGGGGTTGGGTGCGGCCGGGCCGATGCTGGCCGGGCTGAACCCGCGCATGGTACTGGCGCTCGAGGATCTGGCCAGGGTGCGGCCGATTCCGCGGCTGGGTCGGCCCGTGGTCATCGCGCCGCCGCTGCATCACACCTACGGGTTCCTGGCGGTGGCCGCGGCGTTCCTGCTCGGGTCCACGGCGCTGGTGCACGAGCGCTTCGACGCCGAAACCGTGCTCGCCGATATCGAGCGGCACAGCGTGCACATCGTGTGCCTGGTGCCGACCATGCTCAAGCGCATCATGGATCTGCCGCCCCGGGATCGGCGCGGCTATCACCTCGACAGCCTGCAGATGGTGGTGTGCGGGGCCGCTCCCCTGCCGCCGTGGCTGGCAACGGCTTTCATGGACGAGTTCGGGGACGTGCTGTTCAACGGCTACGCCTCCACCGAGACCGGAGCCGGGACCATCGCCACGCCCGCGGATCTGCGGTCCGCGCCCGGCACCGTGGGGCGGCCGCCGGCCGGGGTCGTGGACATCCGCATCGTCGATCGCGACGGCCGCGAGCTGCCCGCCGGAGTCACCGGCCGCATCGTCAACAAGAACCCGAGCATGTTCCACGGCTACAGCGACGGCCGCACCAAGGAGATGGTCGGAAAGCATATGGACTCCGGCGATCTCGGGCATTTCGATGCCGAGGGCCGGCTGTATATCGACGGCCGTTCCGACGACATGATCGTCTCCGGCGGCGAGAACGTCTTCCCGCAGGAGGTCGAGGAGGCGCTGCTGGCGCATCCGGCGGTCGCCGACGCGGGGGCCATCGGCGTGCCCGATGAGGATTTCGGGCAGCGGCTGGCGGCGGCCGTGGTGTTGAAATCCGGGTCGCGCACCACCGCGCGGGCGCTGCAGCGGCATATCAAGACGACGCTGGCCAATTACAAGGTGCCGCGCGACATCGTGTTCGTGCCCGAGTTGCCGCGCACGACGGCGGGAAAGCTGCGGCGGCAGCAACTTCCGGAGGTCATCGCGGAGGCGAACGCTTCCGCCCTACAAAACTCCTCCGCCCGCCAATCCGATCGATCCTGAACGAGGTACCAGTCATGAGCTCCACCAATGGTTCTCAGCCCTTACCTACCTACGAGGTGTTGATCGTCGGCGCCGGACTCGGCGGGATCGGCGCGGGGGTCGCGCTGCGCCGGGCCGGGGTCGAGAACTTCGTGATCATCGACAAGTGGCCGAAGGTCGGCGGGACCTGGCTGGCCAATACGTATCCCGGTGTGGCGGTGGATATCCCGTCGCCGGTGTACAACTTCTCGTTCCAGCCGCGCTCGCGGTGGTCGCGGTTCTTCGCGCCCGGCGAGGAATTGCAGCGGTATGCCGAGGAGGTGGTGGACAAGCAGGGGCTGCGGGAGAAGTTGCGGCTGGGGGCCGGTGCGGTCAAGGGTGTTTTCGACGAGGAGCACGATCTGTGGCGGATCGAACTCGAGGACGGAACCGAGCTCACCGCGCGCTATGTGATCGGCGCGGTCGGCGGGCTCGAGCAGCCGCACAATCCGGATATCCCCGGGATCGACAAGTACACCGGCAAGATCATGCACAGTTCCCGGTGGGATCACGACTACGACTATCGAGGCAAGCGGGTGGCGGTGATCGGGACCGGTGCGACGGCGTTGCAGGTGATTCCCGAACTGGCCAAACAGGTTTCACAGCTGACGGTCTATCAGCGGCGGGCCATCTGGATCGGGCCGAAACCGGACTTCCGGATGGGTGCGGCGGCGAATGCCGTGCTGAGTTTCGCGCCGCTGCAGCACACCATCCGGCTGGTGGGGAATGTGGGCGTCAACGCTGGATTGGGGGCCGGGCTGGCCATCTCGAACTATCCGCGCGTCACGTCTGCGGGAATGGCCGTGGCCGAAACCGCCATGAAGGCATATCTCTTCAGCCAGGTCCGCGACCGGGAGTTGCGCCGCAAACTGACGCCGGACTATCGCTTCGGCTGCAAGCGGCCATCCATCTCCAACAACTACTTCAAGACGTTCACGCAACCGCATGTGTATCTGGTGACCGATGCCATCGAGCATTTCACGGCCACGGGCATCGTGAGCGCCGACGGGCACGAGCGGGATTTCGATATGGTGCTGTGCGCCACCGGATTCAAGGTCATGGAGAAGGGCTACACGCCGCCCTACCCGATCTACGGTCGCGACGGGCTGGAGCTGGGCGAGTTCTGGGATACCAATCGATTCCAGGCGTATCAGGGCGTCTCGGTTCCGAAATTCCCGAACGCCTTCCTGATCGTCGGGCCCTACGCCTACGCGCCCGGCTCTTACATCCCGCTGATCGAATCGACCTCGGCGCACGCGGCCCGCGTGATCAAGGAAGCTCGCCGCCGGGGCGCGACCCGGGTGGAAGTACGCCAGGAGCCGCACGATCGGTACTTCGCGCGGATGGACAAGCGAGCCAAGAAGACTCACCTGTTCACCCAGGGCTGCGTCACCTCGAACACCTATTACATCAACTACCAGGGCGACGGCGCGGCCTTCCGTCCCTCGACCCAGCTCGAAATGTATTGGGAGAACCGGCACTTCCCGCTCGATGACTACCGGTTCTCCACCGCGTCGGTGCGCGAGCTTCAGGAAGCCGCTTCCTGAGAGCCGCCGAACTCGGGGACCCATTTCTCGACCAGCTCGAGGAATGGGCCCTCGGCGTCGAGCTGGGCGCAGATGCCGACGATGCCGGCGAAAACGCGGGTGAGCATGGCGTATTCGGGCTGATCGGCGGGAGCCTTCACGGCGCGGGCATTGGTTAGGGAGATGTTCTCCGGGTCCAGTGACCGGGCCACCTCCTCCTGCAGGAATTCGCGGGTGAAGTGGAAGCTGCGGCCGTCGATGCGCGCGATCACCGGATCGATGCGGTTTCGCAGGGGTGCCATTTCGATGGGCGCGCCCGGCTTCACGAAGCCTTCCTCGCGCATGACCGCCTCGAGGCGTTCATAGTCCCCGGCGAGCGCGCAGCGGGCCAGCCTGCCGACGGCACGCGGAATGCCACGCGGGGTTTCGGTGCAGGCGCCGAAATCGATGACGCCCAGCCGGTTGTCGGGGCGCAGCTGGAAATTGCCGGGATGCGGATCGCTGTGCAGGCAGCCGACGCGGCTCGGTGAGCTCAGGGCGAATTCGGCCAGCAGCAATCCGGCCCGATTGCGTTCGGCGCGGCTGCCGTGGGCGATGATGCGGGACAACGGGATTCCGTCCATCCACTCGGTCACCATGACCTTCGGGGCGGCGGCCACCACGCGCGGCACGAAGAACTGCGGATCGCCCGCGAATTCCTTGGCGAAGCGGCGCTGATAGGCGGCCTCGATGCGATAGTCCAGCTCGTCCTCGGTGCGGGCCAGGAATTCCTCGATGAGCTGGCGGGCATTCGTTCCCGCCATCAGGGTGTTGAACGCGCCCGAAACCATTTGCAGCATCTTCAGATCCGCGCGCAGCGACTCCTCGGCCTCGGGATACTGCACCTTGACCGCCACCTCGCGGCCGTCGTGCCACACCGCCTTGTGCACCTGCCCGATGCTCGCGGCGGCGATCGGCTGCTCCTCGAAATGCGCGAACCGTTTGCGCCAGCCGGTGCCCAGTTGCAGATCCAGCATGCGGTGGGTCTCCGCCGCCGGCATGGGCGGGGCCTCCTGCTGCAACCGGGTCAGCGCGTCCCGGAAATGATCGGCGAAGCGCGGCGGCACCCCGGCCTCGGCGACGCTCAGCGCCTGCCCGAGTTTCATTGCGCCGCCCTTGAGTTCGCCCAGCACGGCGAACACCTGCTCGGCGGCATTGTCGAGCATCTCGTCGGTGATCGATCCGCGCTCGGCGCCGGCCAGCAGGCTCTTCCCGGTGGCGGCCACCCGCTGTGCCATCAGGGTCGCGGGAATGCTCGCCACCCTCGCCATCCGGGCGATGCCTTTTCTTCTGAGTCCGGCCACGTTGCCGTTCCTTCCTACCGAGCGCCCCCGCCCACGACTCCCGCGTCCCAGACAGTGTAGGAGTTTTGGCGGGCGGGGTCGATCACGCCCGGGTCACTCCTTCTCGGCCAGTGCCGCAAGCCGATCCACCGAAGCCATCAGCTTCTCCGAGGTAGTGGCCCGCGCCCGCACCATCCGCTTCTCATCGTCCAGGTTGGTCCAGTCGTAGGTGTGGATGACCCGGGTCCGGTTCTCCCCCAACGGCTCCAGCTCCCACCGCCACAGATGACCCGGCGGCCGCTTCCCCACCTCCGAGGGTAGCCACGCGATGCGCCGCCCCTCCTCGAACTCCACCACGTGATTCTCCCGGACCATCCCGTCCTTGGTCAGCGTCATCCGGAACACCTCGCCCACCCCGCGAACCCGCTGCCCCGCCTCGGCACTCTCCAGATTGTCGTTCCCGTCCCAGCTCGGCTGCGCTGCCGGATCGGCGATCAGCTCGAAGATCCGAGCCGCGTCCACCGCGATCTCCCGCTCGGCCGACACCACTCGCACAGATTCGTCAATTTGGCTCATGACACTGATCGAACCACCGCGCACCCCGATCCCGCCACCGCCGGTAGCCCCGCGACCCCCGAAAACCGGGGTCCCCGAAAGCCCTTGTGGAACAATGGTGATTCACAAATACTTCTCGGCCATGAGCACCACGAAGACCGGTCGGTACGCCGCGATCGGGACAGCATTGGCGGCGGCCGCGATCCCGCTATCGGCCGGAACGGCCACGGCCGCCTCGGGACCTGTCACCCTCTGGGTGGGCGGGGGACCGGACCTGCTCGCCTGCAAGGCGACGACACAGACGTGCCAACTCACCGCGTACGTGTTCGACATGTCCACCCCGGTGACGATCAGTGTCGATGGAGCCGCACTGGTCACGGGCGCGCCCGTGACCAGCCCGGGCACCGATGCTCCAGGAAAGCTCGTCACCGTCTGGACGCCCCAGACCGCGGGTACGCACACCGTGACGGCACAGCAGGGCGGCCAGTCGCAGTCGATCTCGGTGGTGATCATCTCCAACAACTCACCGGAGGCGATGCTGAAGCGAGTCGAGAGCTATGTGAGCAGCGTCCTCTGCCAGGCGGGTTCCAGCTCCGGGTCGTACGGCTGCATGGGGGATCCACTGTGAACACCATGCGAAAGTCCCTGCGCCGGGCTGCGATCGCCACGACACTGCTGTCCGCAGCGATCCCGCTGACCTCCGGAACTGCCGAGGCCACCGTCGATTTCGTCGTCACCACCCACAGCTCGACCCCCGACGGCTACGGCTGCGCACTGACCACCGAATCCTGCACGATCCTGGTCTCCCGCCTCACCGCCTTCACCTCCCCCGTCACCGTCACCGTCGACGGCACCCCCCTCGGCACCTTCACCCCCGCCGACGGCTGCTGCGATCGCTACCAATTCATCTGGACCCCGCAGAAACCCGGCACCTACACCGTCACCGCCCAGGTCGGCACGCAAACCGCTGCCACCACGGTCACCGTCGTCGACTACAACTCGCTCCAGGGCATCCTCAGGCGCTATGTCGGCAGCTGACCGCGCGCCGGGTGGCGGCAGAATAGCCGTATGACGGATCGGCAGTTGGTTTCCTCGGGCGCGGAATGGGAGCCCATCGTGGGCTATTCGCGGGCGGTGCGTGTCGGGCAGTGGGTTTCGGTGGCCGGGACCACCGCCGCGGCGCCCGAGGGCGGGGCGGTCGGCGGCGACGATATCGGTGAGCAGACTCGGGAAGCCTTGCGGCGCATAGCCGCAGCACTCGCCGAGGTCGGCGCGAGCGTCGAGCACGTCGTCCGCACCCGGATCTTCGTCACCGATATCAGCCGGTGGGAAGAGGTCGGCAAGGCACACGGCGAAGTGTTCGCCGAGATCCGCCCGGCCGCCAGCATGCTCGAGGTCAGCGCACTCATCGACCCCGCCCTGCTGGTCGAGATCGAAGCCGACGCGGTCATTGCTTAGTTGTTAGAGTGGCGGGGTGAGTTCTCCGGAGGCGTCCAGACGGTAGCCGCTCGGCCTGTGGGCCGGGCGGCGTTGTGAGTGTTGTTCCCGCCGATCGCTCTGCGACCGGTGTGGTTTGGGCATCTCGCAGCGCCGGATGATGTCGTTTCTTGCGGTCGGGTGAATGGTTCGCTCGATTCCGCAATCCATCTCGGGTGCCGTGGATACGGCTGCGGCGCCTTGTATCCGGAGAGTCCTTCTATGCCCATTGTGGTATTTGTGCTGGCTGTTGCGGTTTTCGCGCAGGGCACGTCCGAGTTCATGGTGTCGGGATTGTTGGAGCGGATCGCGGCGGATGTCGGGGTGTCGCTCGGCACCGCTGGATTGCTGACCTCGCTGTTCGCGGCCGGCATGGTGGTGGGGGCACCGCTGATGGCGATGGCGGCGGGCCGATTGCCCGTCAGATATTCGGTCACAGCGTTTTTGACGGTGTTCTGTGTCGCGCATGTCGTCGGTGCGGCGACGTCCGGGTTCGCGGTGCTGCTCGTGACTCGTCTGGTCGCAGCGCTCGCCAACGCTGGATTCTTGGCGATCGTGCTGGCCGCGTTGCCGAGGCTGGTCGGCCCGGCGGTCCTCGGGCGCGCCACCTCGGTGGTGGTTTCCGGGGTGACGGTGGCCTGCATCGCCGGTGTACCCGCGGGCACGCTGCTGGGCCAGATGTGGGGTTGGCGTTCGGCGTTCTGGGCCGTCGCCATCCTCAGTGCGGCAGCGCTCGTTCCGGTGTGGATGATGCTCGGCGCTGACGCGCAAGACGGTGATGCGCCAGCCGGCCAGGCACGGTCGATGCGGCGCGAATGGCTGGTGCTGCGGCAGCGGCCGGTCCTGATCTCCGTCGTGGCAGGGATCCTGGTCAACGCGGCAACCTTCGCCGGGTTCACCTATCTGGGCGCCATCACGACCGCCATCCCCGGTGGTGATCGGTGGGTTCCGTTGGTACTGGCCCTATTCGGGGTCGGTTCGTTTGCCGGAGTGATGATCACGGGTCGCTACAGCGACCGTCACCGGCGACGGATCATCCTCGCCGGAACAGTGGTACTCACCGGAGTATGGCTACTGGCCGCCGTGACCACGCACGCGCTCATCGCACTGCTGGCCATGTCGGCGGTGTCGGGCGCGGTCGCGTTCGGTGTCGGTTCCACGCTGATCGCGACGATCGTGCAAACCGCCACACCGGTCGCTCCCCACATCGCCGGCGCATTGGCAACCACGGCGTTCAACGTCGGCGCCGTACTCGGTCCAGTCGCCGCCGGTCTGGCCGTCGACCATACCGATCACCCTGCCACCGCGTTCTGGTGCGGCGCCGCTTTCACCACCGCGGCGGTATGTGTCGCCGCGGTGGGGCTGCGCCCTTCAGGGCCCGATACATCTAGTCGGCAGCCGTCTTCGGCTCGGTTCGGGTCCATGGACCGCCCACGGACTCGCGGGTCGCGTAAGCACCCGGTTCGAGGTTCATGACGTCCATGAGTGTGGGATCTTCGTCGATCGCGTGATGCAGGTGGCCGATCCGGCCCTCACCGCCCGCGTCGGTCGGGCCGATCAGCTGCCACAGGTCATCGTCAGCGTCGTTGCTGACGTACAGGATCGGCTCCTGCTGCTCGAAGACCTCCGGGGTCTGGATGCAGCGGGTGCCCAACAGCCAGTGGCGCATCCACCAGGCTCGCGGGTCGCGCTGCATCACGTGGTCGGCGACCCACCACATGAACGGGAGATCCTCATGGGCGAGGGCCTGGTCCCGGGTCAGGTCGGGGCCGCCCTGGGGTACCTGCTCGAAGGGGTCGTCGATGAGTGAGAAGGCGTGGGCATCCTCGTGGTTGAAGACCACCGCGTGGATGGTCGCGCCGCCGGGATTCCCCGCGCCGATTCCGATGCTGATGCGTGCCACGTGCGGATCGGCACCGGTCGTCCAGCCGAGCGCGTAGGAGGCCAGCTCGCCTCCGGGGCCGATGAATTCGCCGAAGGCGCGCCGGTCCATGCCGGTCACGTCGGCGGACGGCGCCTCGATCAGCCGACCCGGGATTACTCGCACGTCCACGGGGCGACCCTAACCCGGGTGACCGACATGCTCTATTGCTGCGGGGGACGCGGCTTCAGAGGGCTTGGGCGCGGAGGTCTTCGATGGTGTGGCGGAGGTGTTCCAGGAGTTTGTCGGGGTTGTCGAAGTCGGCGGGGTTGATGGGGTGGCCGAAGTGGATCGTTACCGGGTGGCGGCGGTTGAAGGCGGGGCCGTCGCCGCGTGTGCGGCGGGTGGGGAGGACGCCGTCGGTGCCGGTGGTGGCGACGGGGACGATCGGAACGCCGGTTGCCAGGGCGAGTTTCGCGACGCCGGGCTTGTAGGGCTCGTCTTCGCCGGGGGCGACGAGGCGGCCTTCCGGGTAGATGATGAGCACGCCGTTGTGGCGCAGGATTTGCTCGGCCTGTGCGGTGGCGGCGCGGCCGGATTCGTTGTCGCGGCGGACGACCGGGATTTGCCCGAGGCGGCGGACCAGCCAGCCGACGATGGGCCAGGACCAGAGTTCGGCCATGGCGATGGCAATGGCGCGGCGGCGCAGGGCGCCCCAGAGGAAGACGGCGTCCAGCATGGAGATGTGGTTGCTCGCCACGATGACCGGGCCGGCGGCGGGCACGCGGTCGCGTCCGATAACCGTCACGTTCACGACATTGGACCAGGCCAGGGTGCGCAGAATGCGGCGCACCAGCTGCGTGGTGACCCAGGCGCGCTTGCCCAGCCCCTTCGGGCGGCGTGGCTCGTTGTTCATCGCTCTCCCATTTCGACCGTCGGGCAACGGGTTTCATCCTGGCCTCCGAATTGCCGAGACACCACCGCAGAACTACTCGAGAGCTCTGCACCACTGCCCGAGAGCCGAGAGATTGTGATCGAATAGCTGTTAGCTATAACGACATTTCGGGCGTAGCCTGGGAGTTGCCGTAATCACGGCAACCCGGAGAATCACATCTGTAAAAGGCTCGTTTGCTGCCATGGCCGGACGCTGGTGGCGTAATGCCGTTCTGCAACAACTATCCCGATCGCCCGCGAGTGCGGCGGTGATCTTCCTCGCCCTCGAGGACGGCGACGAGGTCGTCACCTTCCCCCGACTCAATTGGGGCGTTGTCGCCGCGGCCGCCGCGGCGGTGCTCGCGACGGCCGTCGGACTGCTGATCCTGGTGAGCTCGGCGCATTTCGACGAGCCGGCTCCCCCGCCGACACCGCCGGTGTCGTGCGCGCCGTTCTGCCCGTCGCCGACGTGACCGCTAGTCCTGGGGCGGGAAGGTGAGGGTGAAGCAGGTCCCGCCGGAGGTGGATTCGACTGCGGGACAGGCGTTGTGGAGGGCCGCGACCTGGGACACAATGGCCAGCCCGAGGCCGTGCCCCGGGGTCGAGCGCGCCGACGAGGAGCGGTAGAAGCGGTCGAAGATGTGCGGCAGATCCTCGGGCGGGATGCCGGGGCCCCGGTCGCGGATCGACAGTTCGCGATCGACGACCGTGACACCGACCGTGCTGCCGGGCGGGCTGAATTTCGCGGCGTTGTCGAGCAGGTTGGTGATCGCCCGCGACAGTCGCGCGGGTGCGCCCTGGATGGTCACCGGATGCAGGTCGGCATCGAAGTTGATTGCGGGCCAATGCCTTCGGGCGGTGGTGAGGCAGTCGGCGGTCAGCAGGTCGAGACGCAGGTCCTCGAGGGTCTCGGGTGCGGCGTCCGGATCGTCGGCGCGCGCCAGATCGATGAGATCGGTGGCCAGGCCCGACAGTTCCTCGGATTGGGCTCGCAGGGCCGCGACCGTCTCGTCGAGGTCGGCCTGGGACATCCGGCCCGCGCGCCGGAGCAGGTCGATATTGGTGCGCAGGGCCGTCAGCGGGGTGCGCAGTTCGTGCGAGGCGTCGGCGACCAGTCGCTGCTGGGCGGCGCGGGATTCGCGTTCGGCGGTGAGGGCGGCGTCGAGCTCGTCGAGCATGGTGTTGACGCTGACCGCCAGGCGAGCCAGCTCATCGGATCCCTCGACGTCGATGTGATGCTTGGGATCCCTTGTGCGGGCCACCTTTTCGGCGGCGTCGGTCAGGGCCGCGACGGGTGCGAGGGCGCGGCGGGCCAGGACGGTGCCGAGCAGGGCGGCCAGCAGGAGTCCGGCGGCCGCGGCCGCGAGCAGGGCGACGCCCACGCGGCGCTGTCCGGTGTCGACGGGGTCGGAGCGCTGCGCGACCTGTACGGCGCTGCCCGGGACCAGCTGGGTGGTGTACATCCGCATGGGGTATCCGTCGAGGGTGAAGTCGGTATAGAACGCGGAGGCCGATCCCGCTGCGACGGACCGTGTTTCGTCGTCGACGGGCAGGGTCTGATCGGGCTCGTGGTCGGAGACGATGTGGCCGTCGGTCGCCACCACCTGGACGCAGCTGGGCGAGGCCAGATACTGGCACTGTCCGGAAATCGCCGCGACGGACGGCTCGGTCGGGAACTGCCGGGCGATGCGGGTGGCCTGTCGGCGCAGGTTCAGATCGAGGGTGCTGTTCAACTCGTGCCCGACCACGACGTAGGCCGCCGCCGCCATTCCGGCCAGCGCCAAAGCCATTGCCAGCACGAAGAATACGGCGATGCGGCCGCGCAGTCCGAGCCGCGTCACGACGATCCCAGCCGATAGCCGACACCGCGCACGGTATGGATCAGCGGGGCTTCCCCATCGGCCTCGATCTTGCGCCGCAGATAGCGGATGTACACCTCCAGCGAATTCGACGAATTGTGCCCCCACACCCGGTCGATCAGCGTCTCCCGGGGCAGCGCCTGCCCCGCGTTGCGCAGCAGCACCTCGAGCAAGGCGAATTCGGTTCGGCTGAGCTCGATCTCGCGATTTCCGCGCCGCACCGTGTGGGCCGTACTGTCGAGCACTAGATCCCCTGTCGAGAGCACCGCCCCGTCCTCGGGATAGGTGCGCCGCACAAGGGCCCGCACCCGCGCGAGCAACTCGTCCAGATCGAACGGCTTCACCAGATAGTCGTCAGCCCCCGCGTCGAGCCCCTCGATCCGGTCGGCGACCGCATCGCGAGCGGTGAGCATGAGGATCGGCGTGCGATCCCCGCGCCCGCGCAGCGTACGGCAGGTGGTCAGACCATCCATGAACGGCATGAGCACATCCAGCACCACCACCTCCGGCTGCCACTGGGCAACCTCGGTCAGGGCGGTCGCGCCATCGCCGACACCCCGGGCCTCGTAGCCCTCCATCCCGAGGGCGCGCACCAGCGCGTCCCGCACCGAGGCTTCGTCGTCGACCACCAATACCCGCATTCCACGGATCATACGGACGACCACCACCTGCGCTTTCTCATCCGACTCTCATCTCGGTCCGTGAACGTGACCCTCATGAGACTTCGGATACCGCCTCGCACCCCGGCCGTGCTGGCCATTCTCGGGGTGGCCGCCGCCGGACTCACGGCCTGCGGCAAGGATGTGTCGGCACCCGCGCCACACATCGAGGGCAATTATGTGGTTATCCCGATCGGTGACGGCACCGCCCAGGTCGACACCACAACCCTGGGCGTCACCGCGAACTCCTCGGGCAAGAACTACGAGCTGTCCGCACCGGCCGCCGACTCCCTCGGCGCGACCGGTCCGGTCCACCTCACCGGTTCGACCGCGACCTGGGCCTACCCGGATCGGGCGCTGACGGTCTCGGCCACCGCCGAGGACGGCCGCCTGCGCGTCACCGTGCACAGCGATCGCGACGGCTCGCTGCAATGGCCGGTCACCGGCAAGGACAACGCGGCCACCGCCCTGCAGATCCCGCGCGGGGAAGGGCTGTCGCTGCCCGTACGCGACCCGTTCTGGAACGGCCCCGACACCGGCCTGATCGGCGACGCGGTGCCGCTGACTTCCGGATTGACCATGCCGTTCTGGGGCTACAGCGTCGGCGATCGCGGCGTGAGCTACATCGTGCCCACCGATATCGGCAGCAGCGTCACCGTGAAATCGGTGGACGGCAAGCTGATCGCCGGTGGCGCACACGATTTCGCCAAGGGCGCGGGGACCGGCGACTACAGCGTGGACTTCGCGCTCACCGACTCGTCCCCGGTTGCCACCGCCAAGGACTATCGCGCCTGGCTGATCGGGCACGGCGAATTCCGTTCACTGCGCGACAAGATCGAGAAGAACCCGGAGGTCGGCAAGCTGCTCGGCGCTTTCCACGCCTACCTGTGGGGAGAGGCGCGCACGCCCGAGGCGATCCGGAAGATGAAGGAGCTGGGACTGTCCAAAATGTGGCTCGGCTACGACTCGGGCAACGATCCCATGTCGCAGGCGGCCGTCACGGCGGCGAAGGACGCGGGATACCTTGCCGGACCGTACGATTCGTGGGCCAATGCCCAGGACCCCGCCACCGCCGACAACCCGTCCTCCCGCTGGCCGGGCACGGTCTGGCCGGACGGCTGTGTGCACGATGCCAACGGCGCCCCGGAGAACGGCTTCCACGGCCGCGGCTGTTACCTGAGTTCCGAAGCACTGAAACAGGATCCGAAGCTGTACGAGGACCGCTACGCGGCCATGACCGCCAACGGGGCGAACAGCTATTTCCTCGACGTCGACGCCGCGGGCGAGTTCTTCGACGACCACTCCCCCGCACACCCCATGACCCAGCAGCAGGACCGCGACAACCGGCTGGCCCGCATGCGCTGGCTGTCCGACGACCGCAAGACCGTCCTCGGTTCGGAGGCCGCCGGGGCCTGGGCCGCGCCGGTGCTGGCGTTCGATCACGGTGCCCAGAACCCGATCTCGGATGGGCTGTGGAAGCTGCAGCGCGATCGGCAGGCGTGGGGCGCGTGGTATCCCGACACGGCGCCCAAGGTGTTCTTCAAGCCGGTCGATCTACCCGCGGATCTGGTGACCTCGATGTTCGATCCGGTGTACCGAGTGCCGTTGTACGAGACGGTATTGCACGACTCGCTGGTGAATGTGGATCGCTGGGAGCTGTCGTATTACAAACTGCCGCAACAGGAGACGATGCGCGCCCTGACCGCCGTCCTCAACAACACACCGCTGAATTTCGTCCTGGACGGGGCCACCCTCTCCGAGCACGGCCCCGAAATGGCGCGGCTGCAACAGTTCTTCGCGCCCCTGCACGAGCGGGCGGGCACCCTACCGATGACCGACTTCCGCTGGCTCAGCGACGATCATCAGGTGCAGCGCAGTGTCTTCGGCAACGGGGATCTCACCGTCACCGCCAATTTCGGCACCGGGGACTACAACGGATTGCCCGGCGGCTGCGTCGATGCCCAGCTGAAGGGTGACTCCGCTCCCCGGCGACTGTGCCCCGCCCGATGAAACACGCCGGCACGCTCGTATTCGTGGCCGCCGCAGCACTTCTCACGGTGCTGCTGGCGGCGCACGATCGGGTCCCTGATGTGCTGGGTGTGGGTGTCGCCCTCGACACCGCCGCGCCCTGGCTGGTGCTGCTGGTCCCGGTGCTGGCCGTGCTGGCGGTGGTGTGCCGCCGTCCAGCGGGTGCCGTCGCCTGTATCGCCCCGCTGCTGGTGTGGGCGTACAGCTTCGGCTCGTGGTGGGCTCCGGCCGCCACGGCCGTCGCCCCGGCTGATGGCACCGTGAAGGTGGTCTCTCAGAACCTCTTCGCCGGCAACCCGTCCCCCGAGGCCACCGCCCGCGCCCTCGCCGCCACCGGCGCGGACCTCATCGCCGTTCAGGAGCTCGGCGGCACCGATCGACAGCCCGTTCAGCGAATCCTCGACGCGGCCTACCCCTATCACGAGGAACGCGGCACGGTGGCGCTGTGGAGCCGCTACCCGACCTCCGGCACCAGCACGGCCGATGTCGGCGTCGGCTGGCAGCGCGGCCTGCGCACCCATGTGGAGACCCCGTACGGCGATCTGGTGGTGTACGTGGTGCACCTCCCGTCGGTTCGCCCGGGCGACACCGCGACTCGCAACGACGGCTTGCGCATCCTGTCCCGTCAACTGTCCGCCGACCAGGCGCCCCACATTGTGGTGGCCGGAGACTTCAACACCGCGAGCACTGACCGCCACTGGGATTCCTTCGCCCCCGGATACACCGACGCCCAGTCGCGGCCGGGCGCGGGACCCGGCTTCACCTGGCCGGCCGGGTTTCCCCTGGCCCGCCTCGACCACATCCTGATCCGCGGGCTCACACCCACCGCGTCCTCGGTCCAACGCCTCCCCGGCCCGGATCACCGCGCCCCGACCGCCACCGTCGCCTACCCGCGACACTGAGCAGGGCGCATACTCCGGTTGTAGCGTGTAAAACAACCGCTGACGGCGAGCTGGAGACAGGGTGGTTGAGATGGCTCGGTGCGACTTGGTGATTCGCGGTGGCACGGTCTTCGACGGGACCGGGAAACCCGGCGTGCGAGCCGATATCGGTGTCAGCGACGGGAAGGTCGCGGCCATCGAGGGCGAGTTGCCCGAGGGGGCGCGGACTGTCGACGCGACCGGTAGGTGGGTCATGCCGGGCATGCTCGATGTGCACACCCATTACGACGCCGAGGTGCTGGGGAATCCCGGCTTGGGAGAATCGGTCCGGCACGGCGTGACCTCGGTGGTGCTCGGGAATTGCTCGCTGTCGACCGTGTATTCGGAGGCCGAGGATTGCGCCGACCTGTTCGCCCGGGTGGAGGCGCTGCCGTGGGACACGGTGCACGCGGCGGTCAAGGAGCACAAGGATTGGGACGGGCCACACGCGTACGCCAAGGCCATCGCTGACCGCCCGCTCGGCGCGAATGTCGCTGCGTTCCTGGGGCATTCGGATATGCGCGTGACGGCCATGGGTTTGGCGCGTGCCGTGGATGCCGCGGCCCGCCCGACTCCCGCCGAACTGCAGCGCATGTGCGGGATGCTCGAGGACGCGTTGGATGCCGGATTCCTGGGCCTGTCCACCATCCGCAGCTCGTTCTCCAAGCTGGAGGGCGTGCGCTTCCCGACCCGGCAGCTGCCGTCCACGTATGCCACGTGGCGGGAGTATCGCGCGCTGAATGCGATTCTGCGCGAACGTGGCCGGGTGCATCAGAGCACGCCGAACCTGACCGCCCGCGCCGAGATGGCCCGGTATTTCGCCGAGAGTGCGGGGCGAATCCGCAAGCCGCTCAAGATGACTCTGATTGCCGGGATGGATGTCAAGGCGGATCGCACCACGGCGCGGGCCGCGACCGCGGCGGCCTGGATCACGAATACCGTTGGTGGGGCGCAGTTCCGGTGGCAACATCTACCCGTCCCGTTCGAGGTGTACGCGGACGGTGTCGACCTGGTGGTGTTCGAGGAATTCGGTTCCGGCGTGGCCGCACTCAATATCCGCGATGTCATGAAGCGGGGCGAGCTGCTGGCCGACGAGAGCTACCGCAGGCAGTTCCGCAAGGACCTGTCCAAGAAGTTCGGGCCGCGCGTGTGGAACCGCGACCTGTACGACGCGGTGATCGTGTCCTGCCCCGAGCCCGAGGTCGTCGGCAAGTCCTTCGGCGCGGTCGCCGACGAACGCGGCATCGACCCGGCCGACGCCCTGCTCGACCTGACCGTCGCCCACGGCGCGAAGCTGCGCTGGCGCACCGTCATCGCCAATGACCGCGAGGAGGTCCTGGACCAGCTCCAGCGCTCACCCATGATGCAGGTGGGTTTCGCCGATTCCGGTGCGCACCTGCGCAATATGGCCTTCTACAACTTCGGCCTGCGCCTGCTCGAACGCGCCCACCAGCGCGGCTTCCTGCCCCTGGAGGCCGCCATCCACCGGGTCACCGGCGAACTCGCGGACTGGTACGGCCTCGACGCGGGCCGCCTGGCCGTCGGGAGCCGAGCCGATATCGCCGTCATCGACCCCGCCGGTTTCGACGGTTCCAGCAGCGAGTACGCCGAGGCCCCGTTCCCCGGCGTGCCGGGCCTGAACCGCATGGTCAATCGCAATGACCGGGCGGTGGCCGCCACCGTGGTAGGCGGCCACCTGGTCTACGAATACGGTGAATTCACACCGGGATTCGGCACCACCCTGCACGCGGGCACCTTCCTGACCGCACGCGCCTGACGGTCAGACCAATTCCGGCTCCCGGGCCCGCACCCCGCGGGCCCGGTACTCCTGTGGCGGACACCCGTTCCAGCGCCGGAAGGCCCGGATGAAGGAGGCGGCCTCGGCATACCCCAATCGTGCCGCCACCTGCTCGGTCGTCATATGGGTGTGGTCGAGCAGTTCCTCCGAGAGTGCCTGCCGCACTTCGTCGAGCAGCGCCCGGAACGAGGTGCCCTCCTCGTGGAGCCGCCGCGACAGCGTGCGCGGACTCACGAACAATTCGGCCGCCACCGCCGACTGATCGGGAATCTCCCCCGGATTGCGCACCAGCAGATCCCGCACCGCCCCCGAGACGCCGGTGCGAGCATGCCTGCGGGCCAACAGATCCCGGCACATCTGCTCACAGGTGCTACGCGCCCACTCATTGGCCTGCGGCAGCGGCACATCCAGATAGGCGGCGTCGAAGACGAGTTCATTGCCGCCCGCGCCGAAGCTCGGCTCGAGCCCGAACACCGCCCGATAGCGCGCGGTGTCAGCGGGCCCCCGGTGCCGGAAACTCAAGCGCCGCACCGGAACCCCCATCGAGAACAGTTCCCGCCCGATCATCTGGATCCCCGTCATGACCCGCTCGGTCAGAAAAGCCCGAACATCCTCGGGCACTTCATGATCATCGAACCGCAGCCGCCCCTCCCCCGCGGCCTCCTCGAAACTCAACTGCCCGAACGCGAATGCCAGCTCCACGTACCGCAACGCGATATCCACGGCATCCCGAAGCGTGCGGCTTGCCAGCAAGGCCAGCCCCCACGGCCCATACAACGAGATGTGATACCGGCTCCCCGCCTCCACCCCCAGCCCCGCCTCGTCCCCGAAGCGCGCGAGCAGATTCCGCACCACCGTGATTTCCTGCCGGGCGGTGACTTCGGCATTGGAGTCGATCACCGCCGGCGGCGACAGTCCGGCCCCCGCCAGACACTCGCCCACCGGCATCCCCCGTTCCTCCGCGAGCTGCGTCAATATGTGCACGCTGGAGGTATTCCTGACTAGATCCCAGTCGAACATGTACGCGGTCCTCTTCGACTACTCCCGACAAATTTCTGTTCCCCATCGGGTTGGCGCAACATATCAACGCAGACCGCCCGGTGTGGCGCAACCGACATATTTGGGTGTATCGCATGGTCACGGACAACAACCCGCTGATGCACTTTCCGACCTCACCGCGATTCGTCACGTAACAGCCGCGCCCCCTGTGCGATTCATCCACATCCGCTCCGGACGCCGACCAGCAATCGAGGTCACCCCACCATGAGCTCAACCGCCATCCTGCTAGTTCCCGCATTGGCGGTACCCACGTTCGGTCTCGGCATCTGGCTGGGCGTCCGCTCGGTTACCGGCGAATCCAACGCGGAACGCCGCCACACCCGCTGCACCCCCATCTTGCGTTCCTGGCCGGAATTGCAATCCGTCCGACGGCCCGCCTCCTGGCCGCACCCCCGCCGCACCCGATAACGTCGCTGCCATGAGCAGCAACACGACTCGCACCGTCCTCGTCACCGGCGCATCCTCCGGCATCGGCAAGGCCACCGCGGCGGCATTCGCGGCGCTCGGGCACAAGGTGATCGGAACGAGCCGGAACCCGGACAAGCTCGCGGAGAGCGATCGAGTACCGGGGGTCGAGTATCGAGCGCTGGACCTGACCGACAACGCGTCGATCGAGCAGTTCGCGGCCGAGCTCGGGGCGGTGGACGTGCTGATCAACAACGCCGGGGAGAGTCAGGCCGGACCGCTGGCGGAGTTGCCCCGCGAAGCTCTGGAAAGACTGTTCCAGCTCAATGTCTTCGGAGCGATCGCCTTGACCCAGGCGGTACTGCCGGGGATGCGGGAGCGCGGCTACGGACGGATCATCATGGTCGGGTCCATGCTGGGCAGCTTCCCCATGGCCTACCGGTCGTCTTACGTCGCGACCAAGGCCGCGATTCGCGGATTCGCGACGGCGGCGCGGTTCGAGGAGTCACCGTTCGGGGTGTGGATCACCACCGTCGAACCGGGGCAGATCAACACGGGCCTGAGCGAACGCCGTGCCAAGTACCTGAGCGAAGGGTCGCCGCACACCGCGGAGTTCACCAAGTTCATGGGTGTGCTCGACGCCAAGATGAGCAAGGGGATCCCGCCCGAGAAGGTGGCCGAAACCATTGTGGGAGCGGTCAATTCGGATCGACCCAAGCCGTTGTATGCGGTGGGTAGCAATGCGCCGGTGATGTTCCTGGTGCGGCGGATACTGCCGCGCACGGTCATGGAGAAGCTCATCGCTTCCGCTCACGGGCTGAAACGATAAAGAACCAAAAGAAAAAAGAACAAAAGAAAAAGACGCCTGGAAGAAGAGAAGAAAAGAACAAAAGACAAGAGCAAAGAGCCCTTTGAGGTTTGGGGGCTCGAGAAGGTGATGCGTGCAGTCCGTGGGCCGGGATCGGCGGGTGACGGCTCCCGGCTTGGCGTCAGCCCAAGTCCGGTAGGGCAGGCGAGGTGACCACGCTTCCCCGTGCTTTGCGCACGCCAGCCACGCATGAGCATCCGGTTTCGGAAGCAACCCACGGGGCCCCACCATTGGGTGAGGCTGCCACGGGAATTAGGGACGTAACCCGCACCGGACCGCCGGGCGCTTCCGCGTCCGTTGCCGAATCCCAGTGAGGGCAGCCGCTTTCAACTCCCCGGCATGGTGACGGTCATTCACCTGCGGAGTCTGGGAAGGGTCGATGGATGGCGGGGCGATCCAGCCGATGCGCCCGGCGTGCTCGGATTCCGGTGGCATGACCACCGTTTTCCATTTGTCCGGGCCTTCCCCGATCAGGGAGTGGCAGGAATCGCAAGCCAGAGTCAGGTTTTCGATATCGGTGGGACCACCCTTGGCCCAATCGGTGACGTGATGCACCGCGCAGAGGGTGGCGGGGGCGTCGCAGCCGGGGCGGGTGCAGCCACGCTCGGCCGCGATCAACGCGCGGCGCTGATCCGCGTTGGCCAGCCGGTGGCCCTTGGCCCGTCCGAAATGCAGTGGGCGACCAGCGTGGTCGAAGATCGTGAGGAACGGGCGCGACTGCTCGGCGAGGCGCAGCGCCTCTTCCATCGGCACCGTGCCACCCGACGCGGTGGTCGCCACACCGGCAGCCGCCTCCACCTCCGCCAGCGACATGGTGATGATCGTGGAAACCGGGAGCCCGCGGTGCTGGCCGAGGTTGGCCGGACCCATCTCCGGGCGCAGCAGCGCGATCAACGCGTCGTGCTGGCGCTGGGCGGTGGTGCGGGTGTCGCGGCGTGCGGCGGCGGCCAGGGTGTCGGGGTGGATTCCCTTGGCGCGCTGCGGGCTCTGCGGGTCGTCGGGGTTGCACATGCCGGGCTGGGCCAGGTCGGCGAAGATCGGATCCAACAGGGCACGCGCGGCCGGGGTGAGTTCGCCGGTGATGGTGCTCATGCCGTCCACGCCCTGCTTGCCCAGGACGATCCCACGCCGGGCTTGGCGGTCGTCTTCACGGGTGAGCGAGCCGTCGGGGTCGAGGTAGCCCAGGATGCGGTCCCCGATCTTGGGCAGATCATCAGGGGTGGAGCGGGTGGCGAAGTGCGCCAACTCCATTTCCGCCTTCCCCACCAACTCCGGGTCGGTCTTGCCGGGAATGCGGCGCATGATCTTCACGATCCGACGCGCATGATCCGGCGACACCAAGCCCTGCTCCTGAGCGGCCGCGACCCACGCCAGCATCGGCTCCAACACCTGCCCGGTGACCTGACGCTCGCCGAGGTAGTCCGCGGCGTGCACGCGCGCACCGGCCTCGGCATGGCCGAGGCGCAGGGCCTTGTTCGAGGTATTTGCCGGTGTGGTTCTTCCACCCGGCCTTCTCCGGCAGATTCCGGTTACGCACTTCGCCGACGATGCGGTGATCGATCGCGGCCATGGCACGCTTACGGGTTTCGAATTCCTGCATGAACTCGACGAACTCGTCATCGGAGAACCCACCGAAAGACTGGGAGAGCAGGGTGTCGGTGATCTGCGACAGCAGCGCGATCGCGTCGGCGATCGTGCCGTTGTCGAGAATCCCTTCACCGCTGGTCATGACACTATTCTACGCTTCTCGATCATCCTTTCGAACCGAATTATCAAGTGATATACGGCTTTTCAAACAGCCATACCGACCAGGATTCTTAATCCTATTGCGCGCCAGTCAGTTTCATATCTCGGCCGATGATTTCTCGCATGATTTCGGATGTTCCGCCGTAAACACGGGTGATCCGGGCGTCGGCGGCCGCCCGGGCGATCGGGTATTCGCGCATGTAGCCGTACCCGCCGAAGAGCTGCTGGCAGCGGTCGATGCAGCGGAATTCCATCTCGGAGGCCCAAAGCTTGGCCTTGGCGGCGTCGGCAGGGGTGAGACGGCCCGCGTTGAGTTCCAGGACGCACTTGTCGATGAAGGCTTCGGCTACCGAGACTTCGGTGGCGACGTCGGCGAGGGTGAACTTGGTGTTCTGGAACGCGCCGATGGGTTGGCCGAAAGCCTGTCGGGTGCTGACGTATTCGATGGTGGTGCGGAGCGCGACGCGGGAGCGGGCCAGGCAGGCTACGGCGATCTGCATGCGCTCCTGTGGGAGGTTGCCCATCAGGTATTCGAAGCCTCGGCCCACTTCGCCGAGGACATTCGCTTTGGGGACACGGACATCGGTGAAGGTGAGTTCGGCGGTGTCCTGGGATTTCAGGCCGAGCTTTTCGAGGTTGCGGCCGCGTTCGAAGCCCTCCATGCCGCGTTCGAGGACCAGCAGGCTGATGCCGCGATGCCGCTCGGCGGAGGTTCGGACCGCGGTGATCACCAGGTCGGCGTTGATTCCGTTGGTGATGAACGTCTTTGCGCCGTTCACCAGGAAGTGGTCACCCATATCGACTGCGGCCGTGCGGATTCCGGCGACATCGGAACCCGCGCCCGGTTCGGTCATGCCGATGGCGGCGATCAGTGTGCCCGCGACGAATCCGGGCAGCCACCGCTCCCGCTGCTCCTCGGTGGTCAGATTCACCAGGTACGGCGTGCAAATGTCGTTGTGCAGGGCGAAATTCAGCCCTACCCCGGCGCAGTCGCCCTCCATGAACTCTTCGATGAGGATCTGGTTGAACCGGAAATCCGAGACCCCGAGCCCGCCGTAAATCGGCGGCACTGCGAAGCCGAGCAGCCCCAACTCCCCCGCCCGCGCGAACACCGACCGCGGCACGATCCCCGCGTCCTCGAACTCCAGATAGTGCGGCGCGACCTCCTTGCGCACGAAGCCTCGCGCCAGTTCGGCGAATGCCCGATGATCGTCCCCGTAGTGCCCACGTTCCATGGACCCCATGGTCCGGGACGACCCTCGCCCCGGACCAGAGAATCCCGGCCACCCTCGAACGAACTCAGCTCGTCGGCGGGGTCTTCAGCAGGTGGTCGGCGACGGTCTTGCCCAGGGTGTACTGGTTTTCGAGGGCGATCTTGAAGCCGCCGCTGCTCTGGTCCAGGTGCTGGACCACCGACTGGCCCGGGTAGGGCTGGTCGAAGTTGCTCATGGTGCGCAGCGACAGGTAGCGGTTGAGGTAGCCGTGGGCCTTCAGGGACGTGGCGGTGGCGTTGTCCTCCATCTGCGTCGTGCAGTAGACGCCCGCGCCCTTGGTGCGGTCCTTCATGATGTAGCCCGCGGTGTCGGAGAGGAACTTGCCGGAGAAGAAGTCGTCGCCGGTCATGGTGTCGCACTTCATGACTCCCGGAGTGCGGCCCTCCTGGCCCGGGTACATCGCGCGCTCGGCGGCCGCGTCGGGGCTGTCGGTGAGCTTCGCGTCCTTGGTCCACTCGTACGCCTTGTCCACCAGGGAACCGTCGAGTTGGTAGGCGGCGGTGTTGTAATCCTCGACCGGGCGGAAGCCGAATGGGACGTCGGGGGCGGCGGCCGGGTCCAGGTGGTTGCCCAGATCGAAGTCGACCACCCAGCGCGCCCAGGCCGCGCCGCCGAGAGTGCCCTGCTCGGGCGGGGTTCCGGCGATGCCGGCGGTGAGGAAGTACGCCTTGGAGAAGTCGAACTTGTCGCTGCCGAGGATGGCCATCATGGTCGTCGCGGCATTCGATTTGCCCTGGCCGGTCTCGGCCACGCACAGCTTGTCGGCATTGCAGCGCACCGGCTTGAACGCGCCGGGGACATCGACGGTGGTGGACAGCTGCTCGCGTTGCAGCCACACCTCGTTCTCGGGATCGAACATGGTGATGACCAGGACTCCGACGTCGATCTTGTCCGAGTCGCTCTTCGAGTTGGAGGAGCAGCCGGTGAGGGCCAGCGCGGCCACGCCCAATGCAACGGCAATCTTTTGGCAACGGGTGGTCATGGGCGAAACAATAGCGACATACCGGTCAAAACACGGGATCCCGGCCCGAGCGAGACGCTCGGACCGGGATCCACCTGCACCTAGTCGACGGACAGTACAGTGCCCGCGGCGACCGTCAGGTTGCCCTCACGCACCGCGAAGCCGAGCCCCGGCTCCAACGGCACCGCGCGGTCCAGGGTGACCGACAGCTCGACCGTGTCGCCCGGCATCGCCCGTCCCTCCGGCAGCACCACGTGACCGGATACGTCACCGGTGCGCAGGAAGAACTGCGGGCGGTAGCCGGACGAGATCGGCGTGCGCCGACCACCCTCCGCGGCCGACAGCAGGTGCACGCGGGCGGTGAACCCGGAGTGCACCGCGATGCTGCCGACCGCCGCGACCACCTGTCCGCGCGCCACCTGACCGCGCTGCACGCCGCGCAGCAGCAGCGCCACGTTGTCGCCCGCCTCGGCCGATTCCATTGTCCGGCCGAAGGTTTCGACGCTGGTGACGACCGCCTCCAGCTCGCCGCCGAAGCCGAGCACCGAAACCCGGTCGCCCGGCCGGATCCGGCCGCGCTCCACCGCGCCGGTCACGACCGTGCCGCGACCGGTGATGGTGAGCACGTTCTCCACCGGCATGAGGAACGGCGCGTCGGTGTAGCGGACGGGCATGGGTACGTACTCGTCCACCGCGTCGAGCAACCGCAGCAGCTGCTCGGACCAGTGCTCGTCGCCCTGCAGCGCGCGCAGGCCGGACACCGGTATCACCGGGGCGCCCTCGCCGTCGAAGCCGTTGGCGGACAGCAGCTCTCGCACCTCGAGCTCGATCAGCTCCAGCAGCTCCCCGTCGGCGACGTCGGCCTTGTTGAGCGCCACCACGATGTGCTCGACACCGACCTGCCGAGCCAGCAGCACGTGCTCGCTGGTCTGCGGCATGACGCCGTCGTCGGCCGACACCACCAGGATCGCCCCGTCCAGCTGGGCCGCGCCCGTGATCATGTTCTTCACGAAGTCGGCGTGGCCCGGCATGTCCACGTGCGCGTAATGCCGTGTGGCGGTCTCGTATTCGACGTGCGCGATATTGATGGTGATGCCGCGCTCGATCTCCTCCGGGGCCCGGTCGATGCGGTCGAACGGGGTGAAGGTGGTGCCGCCGCGCTCGGCCAGCACCTTGGTGATGGCGGCGGTCAGCGTGGTCTTGCCGTGGTCGACGTGACCCATGGTGCCGATGTTGACGTGCGGCTTGGTGCGGACGTAGGCCTGCTTGGCCATGACATGTTCTCCGTCTGGTGCGCTGTGCGATGCGGTGTTCACGCAAATCGATGCGGTGTTCACGCAAACGCGACAGCGGGTTTCGAGGGACCTCAGCAGCGAGCCGACCTTCCCCGTCTGAGGTCCGGGACGTCCCGGGAAAGGTCAGCGTCGTGCGCCGTCGAATGCGACAGCCAGGACAGCGGCCGCGGCAACCAGGGCAGCAGCCATCGCACCCGCGACTGCGGGGTAAGCGGCGATGGACTGCGCGAACATGCCCGACATGTTGCCGGGCGGAACGACTCAGGCGCAATCGATTTTCGCGATCACATCCGCGTCCGGCGGGAGCTCCCGGAAATCGAGCCGCAGCTCGAACGAGTCGATGTCCGTGCGCAGCCTGCGGATGAGGGTGTCCGCGGCGGCGCGATACGAGCGGGCCGCCTCGGCGTCACCGCACAATTTCGACAGCTCCGCCAGCAGAGCATCCATCGGGCCGAGATATGCTGCGCCGCTGTCGAATCCGATCAGACTGCCGCTGTAGGGCCGCAGCGCCGCGAGCAGATCACCAGCCACCTCCACCTCCCCCAGCGCGATCGCCGCGTGCGCCCGGAACACCGCCATCGGCTGCCAGTGGAAGTCCCGCCGGATCTCGGTGTGCCGCTCGAAGAGCAGATGCGCCTGCTCGGCTTCCCCGTTGTGCAGCAGCGCCACCGTATACGGCTGCGCCCACAGCTGCGGATCGCGCTCGTAGAGGGCGCCGAGTTCCTTCACCACCCCCGAAATGTCCCCGCGTGCCCAGCCGACCGTCAGCGTCCCGATGGTCAGCACCACATCCTCGTTCGCGACGCCCGCGTGCCGCATGCGCGCGTCGAACAATCGATACCCCGCCTCGGCGGCCTCCAGGTCCCCGCGCAGCACCTCGAGCACCGCGGCGAAGGACAGCAGGATGTCGAGCAGCGGCCGCAGCCGCCCGTTCGCCGCGCACTCCAGCGCGGCGGCGGCGTGATGGCCGGCCGCGCGCACATCGCTCTCCCGGCAGGCGGCTCGCAGCAGCAGGTAGTGCGCGAGCGCCTCGTAGTCGGCCAGTCCCGCCCCGCGCGCCGCGCGCAGCAGCTCACCGGCCACATGCCGCCAGCGGTCCAGCGCGGCGGGCCCGGTGATGGTGTAGGCGACCGCGTTCAGCGCCGCGCACACCAATTCGACGTCTCCGGTGGTGTGCGCCAGTTCCACTGCCGTGCAGGCGCGTTCGTACATGCGCTCGACATTCCCGTCGAGTTCGGACTCGTAGACGACCGCGATCAGCAGCCGGGTCCGCATCTCCTCCGCGGTGACCCGGCTCAGCGCCGACTCCAGAGCGTCGCGCACGCGAGTGTCGGTGTCGCCCCAGTCCCGCACACCCCAGATCACCGGCGCGTCCCAGCAGGTGAGCGCGCACAGCACCAGATCCTCACCGCCGAGCTCCTCGGCCAGATCCAGGGCGCGCTCCCGCACCGCCCGCGCGGCCTGCGCCTGACCGTCATAGCTGAGCGCTCCGGTCAGTTCGCACAGCGCGTCCAGCAGCTCCAGGCGGTCGGCGCGGGCGGCAGAAATCTTTGTGTGCCCGGCGAGTTCGTGCAATGTGACAATGGAACGCCACAGCCCGGTGGCGTCGGCACGCTGGCCGCGCCGGGCACAGCGGCGCGCGGCCGCCACCACGTGGACCAGGGCCCGTTCGGCGGTGGCCCGGCCCGCACCGCGCGCGGCATGGTAGGCGAGCGGCCCGAGATCGCAGCCGCCATCGGCATCCGCACTACCCTGCTCGAGCAATTCGACCGCCGCCCAATGCATCCGGCTGCGCCGCAGCGTCGGGATCGCGTCGTAGACGGTGTCGCGGATGAGCGCGTGGGCCAGTTCGATCCGGCCCCAGTCGTCGAAACCGGACAGGCCCGCGGCGACGGCGGCGTCCACGCGGTCGACCAGCTCGTCCTCGGGCACCCCGGTCAGCACCGCCAGCGTCTCCACATCCACGGCCCTTCCCCAGACCGCCATGTGCTGCAACACCATTCGCACCGCGCGGGGCAGGCGCACGATCCGCTCGCCGAGTACCGAGCGCACGCTCTCCGGCAGCGAGGTCGAATCACCCTGCGCCACCAGCAGTTTGGACAGCTCGCGCACGAACAGCGGATTGCCCCGGGTGCGGCGGTGCAGCGTCCGCAGCGCTTCGGCGTCGAGGGCGAGCAGTCCGGCGTCCTGCGCGATGCGGCGGGTGCCCGCCAGGTCCACCCCGGTCAGCTCCAGCCGCGCGGTCAGCCGGTCGGCCAGCGCCGCCTCGGTGGCGCGCAGAGCCGGGGACGCCTCGGGTCCGCGGGCGGTCACGATGATCAGCACCGGCGCGTGCTGCAGCCAGGTCACCAACTGCCGCAACACCTGCAGCGTCGCGGCGTCGGCCCGGTGCAGGTCCTCTACCACGATGGCCACCGGGGAGCGCCGGATCAGATCGCGGCAGCGGTTGGTCACCACCCGCACGATGGTGAACGGATCCTCGGTTCCCGCACGCTCGTTGGAGCCGCCGAGATCGCCGAGCACCTCGCTCCACGCCCACGCCGGAGGCGCGCCGTCGACCATGGCGGCGCGGCCGTAGGCGACCGCCCAACCGGCGGCGGCCAATTCGGCCAGCGCGGCCCGGACCACGGAGGTTTTACCCGCACCGACTTCACCCACCATCCACAGCAGCCGCAAATCCCCGGCTTCGGCCTCGGTGGCGGCCGCGCGAATGGCGCCGCGCTGTCTCGGATAGAGGGTGGGCTCCGAAAAAGATGACTCCGCATCGGTATTCGCCTCCACCGGTTGATACTCGGGGCGCCCGGGCGCCGATTCTGAAACAGCTATGGGTAATTCGTCGCGCCGGAGCAGTTCTTCGGTGGTGACGGCCTGGTTGAGAATCGCCGATTCCAGTTCGGCCAGCCGTGGCCCGGGATCAATCCCGTATTCCGAACGCAGGTAATCGCGCGTGCGCCGCACCGTGGCCAATGCTTCGACCTGCCGGCCCAGCCGGTATTGCGCCAACGCCAGCAGCCGCGCACTCTCCTCTCGCCCCGGAGATTCCTCGGACTGCGGCCGCAGTATCGCGACGACTTCCCCGACCCGGTCGAGTTCCAGTGCGGCCTGGGCGCGCATCTCGATGGCGGTGGCGCGCAAGTCGGTCAGCCGCGAGACCTCGGCGGCCGCCCAGGACGCGCTGGCAAAGGATTCGAATGCCGACCCTTGCCAGCAATCCAGGGCGGCGTCGAGCATTCGATAACGCTCCAGCGGCGTCGGGGAATCCGCGCGATCGTGCATGCGCTCCTCGTATTGCCGCAGCAGCGCCTCGAACCGCCACGCGTCGACATTGCCGGAATCCAGGCGCAGCGCGTAACCGCTGCCCTCGGAGACCAGAATGCGCGCGGGCGAGCGCGGTCTTCTCGTGGGTTCCAGCACGCGACGCAGGTTGTGAATTTGCACCTGCAACACCGAGGGCGCCTGCGGCGGTGGATCTCCCTCCCAGACATCCTCGATCAATCGGTCCGCGCCGAGTGTCTTTCCCCCCGCGAGCACCAATCGACCCAGTATCGCCCTTTGCCGCCACGCACCGATACGAGCGGCGCGTCCACCCGACAACACTTGTAGCGGACCGAATACCTGAACTTGTGGTTGTGTCATCACACAACGCCCCTTCGAGCATTGACGTGCCGAAAACGAATTCCGAAGCGGATCAGTAAATTACCGCCGACCCACGTCGATGACAAACCGTAGTAGTCAGCGGCGGGCCAGCAAACTGCTTGTGGCACAACAACATCCGATCACTCAGACGGGAATCTCCGCGAATCCGCAGAGCTGACAGGTTCGTTTTGCGGACTCCGGCGGGAGCAGCCGCCAGCACCGCAGGCATCGCGCTCGCGTCGGATATCCGGTCGCGATCGCGCGCAGGGCGGCGTCCCAGCCGTCGTCGCCGACCGGCCAGACGCCCGCGGCGATGCCGCGCACGGACCGGACCGCGAGGGCGTGGCGGGCGCAGTCGCCGAGCACCGGACAGCGGCGGCAGTACGAGAGTGCCTGGCGGGGATCGCCCTTCGGCGGCGGTTGCGGGTGGAACAGTCCCGGTGCCGCGCCCGCGCACGCGGCGTTGCTACGCCAGTTCACCGCTACCTCCATCCGATTTCGAACCGAACCCGGCGCCCCCGTCGGGCCGGTGGACGAGCACCGGCGCCGGCACTCGGAATTCCGGCAAGATCGGACCGGAATATCGCTACTCTATTCACATCGATCAGGCGCCGGGCGACACCGGAGAATCACGAATCCGCATCGAAATACATTGGAACTGCGGTGGAAGTAACCGGTAAGCAACATGGAAGTAGGGCCTTCCATAATCGCCGAGTCACGTCTTTTACGATCACAGGAGTTGACGATATGGACAACCCGGCGACCACCGTCTACGGGGACTGCCCGACCACCCTCACCGCCGATGCGCCGATCGCGGATTCCCCTGCGGCGGCAGTGCTTTCCGGCCTGCTGGCCGTGGCCGACCGCGTACTCGGTCTCGCGGCCGATCTCCTGCCGGTGAGCACGGAAACGGCGGAGCAGTTGTTCCTCGATCCCACCGAACCCGCACGTACCGGTCTGTATCGGGACCGTGACGGCGATATCTGGCAGAAGACCGATCAGGGCTGGCGTTTGTGCCTGCAGCGCGGCATCGCCGTCGATCCGGCCTCGACCTGGGAGTGGGAAAGCGGTCACGTGCGGGATTACGGACCGTTCGTGCCGTTGGCCGCGAACTGATTTCGCGAATCGTTCGATCCCCGCACTCGCGCACCCGGACCCGGTTCGAATACCACCGGTTGAATTACGAAGGCACAATTCCCGGAACAATTTCGGGCGCGCGGGTGCGGGACAGACAGGTCCGGATATCTCCCATGCGAGGAAGAGCCGATGGATTGCGCATCCGATTCGACCGCGAATCATCCGACGATACTTGAATCTCCGCCCGTTCCGGGCATGCCGGAATTCGGCTTCACACCGATCGCCCGGCCCGAACTCTACGTCCGCCTCGACGGCGCGGTGGCAGCGCCCGGTGGGCAGGTGGTCGCGATTTCGGCGCCGGTCGGCACCGGGAAGACGGTGCTGGTCGCCGATTGGGTCGAACGGCACCTGCGGCGTATCCATCCGGATGCCGAAATCGGTTGGCTCACCGTCGCCGACACCGCGATCGCACACTGCGAACCGCATACCGCGCTGCCCGCCTGCTTCGGCGCCGAACTATCGGCCGCCGGAAGGCCGGAACCTGTCGCCGACACCGAAGCCGCTGTCGCACAACTCGTTTCCTGGCTCGCGGCCAGGAATCATCCGATCGTTCTCGTCATCGACAACGCACATCTGATCAGCGAATCATCGGCAATCCGGTATCTGGAGTGCTTTCTGCTCAGCGCGCCGTCCAATACCACCGTCGTGCTGGCGGCCCGTCACGATCTGCCGTTGCGCTGGCATGCCCTCGATCTGGCCGGTCGCCTCACCCGTTTGCGCGCCCGCGATCTCGCCTTCACCGGTCTGCGCGCCGGGCAGTTGACGCGGCGGCACGGGTGCGCGTTGTCCGAGGCCGAGTTGACCATCGTCGGCCGCCTGACCCGGGGCTGGGCCGCGCTGGTGCGGCTGGCCGCGGTCCACGTGAGCACGCATCCCGATCGGGCCGCGGCGCTGGCCGGGCTGGCGGAGGTGCCCCAGCCGATCGCCGACTTCCTCACCGACGAGGTCCTCGCCCCGCTGCCGGAACCCCTGTACCGCTTGGTCACCGCGCTGAGCGTGCCGTCCTCGTTCACCCGGTCCCTCGCGACCCGCCTGACCGGTGCGCGCTCCCCGCACCCGATCGACGACCTGGCGCGTCTGGAGTTCCCCCTCGATGTCGAGGAGCGCCGGGGCGAGGTCTGGTACACCCTGCATCCGATGCTGCGTTTCCACCTGCTGGATCGCTTGCGCCGCACCGGGATCGGCCGCACCGAGACCCTGGATCACGACACCGCTGACTGGTATCTGTCCGCCGGACTGCCGCTGGAGGCGCTGCCGCACCTGGTGCGTGCACCGGATTCCGAACTGCTGGCGCGGTTTCTGCGGGAGAACGCCGTCCGGCTGGTGCTCGACGGCCACGGGCGCGTGCTGTTCGAGCAGCTGGAGCGGAGCCGGTCCGCGACGCCGAACGATCCGTTCCCATGGGTGCTGAACGATCCGTTCCTGTGGGCGCTGCGGGTGCTCGACGCGCTCGAACGCGAGGACGCGGGTAAGGCGATCGTCTGCCTGGATCTGCTCTACCGCCAGCCGCACCGGACGGGCCGGATCGTCCCGGCCGGGTGGATCGCACCGCTGACCGTCGCCGCCTCGGCCGGGATCGCCCGGGCGACCGGCCTCGGGTTGAGCGAATTCCATTCGCCCGCACCGCTTCCCGAGTGCGGATGCCCGGAGATCGACGCCTACTCCACCGGCGAGCTCGGGATGGCGCTGCTGGCGCGCGGCGCGTACGAGCAGGCCGAGTCGCTGCTGCGTCGCAGCGCCGCACTCGCCGACTGCTCGGGGATCGCGCGCCTGCGGGTGCGCGCCGCGACCCGGTTGGCGATCATGGCCGGGATTCGCGACGAGCCCGGTCCGATGCGCGGGCAGGCCGGGCTCGCGGTCGACCTGGCCCGGCGGCACGGGCTCGCCGGGTCACCCGACGGCCGCCGGGCCAGCGCGGCGGCGGCGCTGTCCGCGTATGTGCGCGGGGCCGGGGCCGACGACCCGGTCATCGCGGATTTCCTTGCCACCGAACGGGTTCCGGCTCCACCGAACGGCCTGACCCGCGGCCGGATCACCGAGGTCATCGCGCAGCTGCTGGCCTTCGACGGCAGCGAGGACAAATACACCGCCGCCGAGTCCCTGCGGCGCGGTGCGGTGGTGCTGCTGCGCGGGCCGTCGTCGCTGCCCGCCGTGACCGGATGGCTGCTCCCCCATGTGGTCCGGGTGCTGCTCGATGTCCAGGCCGCCAATTCGGCTCGGCTGCTGACCGATCAGGCCGAGGCGGCGCTGGGGCGCGGCAGCGAGGTGGTGCTGGCCGATGCCCTGACCGTACTGGCCACCCGTCCGCAGGCGGCGCACGGTTTGGTCGCGCCGCTGCTGAGGGATGTCGAGGCTGCTCGCCCGCTCGAATCGGTCACCGCCTGGCTGGTGGAGGCCGTGGCACAGGATGCGTTGCATCGGCCGGGAACCGCCCGTGACGCACTCGAGCGGGCGCTGCTCGCCGCCGCACCCGATCAGCTGGTGCGGCCCTTCCTCGACGTCCCCGGCGCGGGAGCGCTGCTGGACGCCCATGTCGGAACCCTGGGACAGCACAACGATTTCGCCGAGCACATCCGCGCTCACCCCCAGCTGCGGCGCACCTCGGCACGGCCGCGGCTGACTCCCGCGGAGCTGACGGTCCTCAATCAGCTGCCCTCGGGCCGGACGGCCGCGCAGATCGCCGGTGTCCTCGGGGTATCGGTGAATACCGTGAAGACACATCTGCGCGGCATCTACGCCAAGTTCGGTA
>NZ_BAFX01000192.1 GCF_000308815.1 Nocardia concava NBRC 100430 | reverse complement strand
CTCATCGAAAGTCAATGCGCGGGAACGATCCTGGACATCGACCGCCTGTCCACGCAGCCGCCCGCACCCCTCGATCTGTTCGAGCCCTTCGATCCGCCCTCCGATTCCGCCGCCCCGCTCCAGGACGCCCTCCAACTCGGCTCCGCCCTCGCGGCGGTGGCGGCGAGCGCCGGACTGCCCGTGACCCCGCCGCCCCGCGTCGCGGTGCCGCCCGACGGCCACATCGCCCTCGCCGCCTGGCTCGACGCGGCCGAACAGCGCTACGGCCGCCGCCTGCGCACGGACAAGGTCGTCCCGGGATGAGTGCGCGCGGAAACGGCGTGAGCGGATCCCGGCCGACCGTGTCGGTGCGCATGGCCGATGCGGGCGATCTGTATCTGACCTGGCGATGGGCCGACGACAGTGCGCCCGGTGGCGTGGGTGTCGTTCCGGAGGAGCAGGTCGTGGCGGCCATGAGCCGGTTCGCGGCCGCACTGCCCGCGCCCGGTGTGGCGGGTGGGCTCGAATCGGCGCTCACCACCGGTGAGCTGGCTTCGTATGCCACGGAAAATGAACTGGCCCAGTTCCTTTCGGCCACGTTCCTGCCCTACAACCTCGCGGTGCGACTGCACGAGCTCCTCGTCGCGGGAATCCGCCCGCACATCCGCATCCAACCTTCCCCTCGCACAGCGCAATTGCCGTGGGAACTCATCGCGCCCGACGTCGACGTGCGGCTGGTCGAGATCGCCGATGTAAGTGTGTTGGCCCCGCCCGGCATCGTGCACGCGCCCGCCCGCACCGCCCGCTCGTGGACGCGGACCCGGACGGGGCCGGTGATCGCGGTGCTCGATCCGCGCGTGCCCGGCTTCCGTGCCGACTCGGCGCTGGGATCGGTTCTGGGCCGGATGGATTCGGCCGCACCACTGGCCGAACTGGTGGCCGCTCACGCCGCCGCCGCACGGCTCGTACCCGCGGTCGACGATCCTTTGGAAGCATTCCGCCGCACCGATCTCGACCGCACCTGGCTCAGCCGCGCACTGCACGACGGTGCCGCCCGACTGCTCTACGTCGGCCATGTCACCGCGGCCGCACCCGAATCCGGTCGCAGTGAATCGGCCACCCTGCATCTGTCGTGCACGGCCGCCAGCCCGGGCTGCGCCCCGGCCTACCGTGACCACCGACCGCTGTCGGCCAGGGACCTACTGCTCGGTACCCACGCGCTGGCTCCGGGCCACGACTACTCGGGCAACGGCGATGGGAATGGCAGGGCGGCTGGGAACGGCAACGGCGACAACCCGATCCCCCGCACCGGCCCCGAGATCTGGCCCATCCCCAGCCGCGTCGCCCTCATCGCCTGCGAGAGCGGCGGCGACCTCCGCTTCGCCGAACCCCTCGGCCTGGTGGCCGCCATGCTCACCGGCGGCGCGGAACTGGTCACCGCCGGCCGCTGGCCGCTACCCACCGATCTCGCCTTCCATCGCCTCGCCGGCACGGACGCGACCGCGCATCCTTTCCAGGAAGCCGTATGCGCCATCGACGCCGCCCACGAATCCGAGGATCCGGTGATAGCCCTCAACGACTGGCAGCGCACCCATCTGGCCGCCTGGCGCGCCACCGGCCTGATCGAGCACTCCCCGCTGATCTGGGCGGCCTTCGCCACGGTCGACACCCGCTGAAAAAGACTGATCCGCCCGGATTTTCGGAGCACCTCCGGGCGTTGCACCACCCATGGAACCCATTCAGATCGCCTGGGTGCCCGATGCGTGCACACTGCCGACGGCGGAACAGCCCATCCGCGTCGCCGAATTCGATGACCTGTTCAAGGGCGCGGTGCTGCGCCACACCCGCCCGGAGCCGACCGCGATCGCCCTGGTACTCCCGGCCTCGGTCGAAGAGCAGGCGCGAGATCTGGCCGAACGGGAATCCTCCTGCTGCACGTTCTTCCAGTTCGGCTTCGAATCCGCGGGCGACGAACTGGTGATGAGCATCCAGGTCCCGGCCGAGCGCACCGGAATCCTCGACGCGATCGAGGCGCGGCTGACGGGCAAGCCGCGCGCCTAGACCGTTCGCCCCGGAAACCACCGCCCCCAGAACTGTGGGGTCACGAAAAGATAACGGCCCCAATGATCCTCCGATGACCTGAGCGGGACATCAGGGAACGGAGGGCGCCGTGACGCGGTTCGTGACGGGCATCGTGGTGGCGGCACTGGCCGTCGCCTTGGCATTGATCGCCGGACCGGTCGGCACCGCCGCACCGGACGGCCTGCGGCAGTGCCAGGTCAGCGACGGACGACAGCCCGAAACCGCGACACCCGAAGAAGTGGGCCTGGATTCGGCCGCACTGAAGCGGGCCGTCGACTTCGCCTCGGACCCGACCCGATTCACCGTCCAGGTATTCCGCAACAACTGCCTGATCGGCGGCGGCCCGAACAATCAGCGCGCGGGCGGGGTCGCCTGGAATCTGTGGAGCGGCACCAAGAGCGTGGTGTCCATGGTGGCGGGCATCGCCGTCGACGAACACAAACTGCGCGTGGACGATCCGATCGGCGCCTACCTGCCCGCCGGGCTCGGGGACGCCGAACATCGCGCGATCACCGTGCGCAGCCTGCTGACCGAGACCTCCGGCATGGAGATCGCCATCGCGTCGGAGGGCATCACCGGGCTGGCCCGGCTCGACCCGAATGTGGTGGCGCAGGCGCTGGCCATGCCGGTCCTGCATCCGCAGGGCGAGACTTGGCAGTACAGTCAGCGCGCCGTCGACCTGCTCGTCTACGTGATCCAGCAGGCGATCGGCGAGGACTTCCAGGCCTACGCGCAGCGAAACCTGTTCGACCCGTTGGGCATCCGCACCTCCGACTACCTGTGGGCGCGTGACCGCAGCGGCAACACCTACGGCCACGCCCACCTGGTGTTGCCGCCCGACGACTACGCCAAGCTCGGGCTGCTACTGGTGAATCGCGGCAATTGGCATGGCCGCCAGCTGATCTCGACCGACTACCTGACGCAGGCGACCACACCGAACGACGTCAATCCCTGCTACGGATTCCTCATCACGGTCAACGGCCCCGACTGCGAGGACCTGTTCCCCGGACTGCCCAAGGACGCCCTGCAGATGGCGGGGATGATGCGGCAGGACAACTTCATCGTGCCCAGCCTGGGACTGCTCGTGAGCTGGACCGGTGTCACGGTTCCCGGTGGGGCGGTGAGCTTTCCGCACGACGTGCTGCGCGGTGTCGCCCTCGCCTTCCGCAGCCCGACCCTGCCCGATCCGGGTGCCTACGTCCCGCGCCCGGACACCAGCCTCACCGATCCGATGTTCCTGAACCCCGACGCCACGCTGTCCGCGCTCGGGCTCGGCCCGATGGCCTACCCCGGCTGCGGCATCCTGGAATGCCTGGGCAAGCCGCTCTACCCGCCCTTCGGTGACTGGCCACCGGGCTGCTTCGTCCTCGGCTGTGCCGGACCCGACCCCGCCACCCCGGGCATTCGCTGAGTGGCACACCAGCGCGGGGAATTCGGACAAAACCCCGCGCTGGTGTGCCGCTCGGCGAGCGCTATTGCGGCTGGCCGCAATTGGCGCAGAAGGCCGCGCCCACTTGGACCTGGTGGCCGCAACCTCGGCAATTCGATTGCAGGGACAGGGCGGTGCCGCAGGTGGAGCAGAACCGACCGCCCGTGGTGGGTGCGTTGCAGGTCGGGCAGGACACCCGCGCCGGGGTGGCGATGTCGTGCTGCGAGACCCAATCCTGCTGGTATGCCGCCTCGCGGATTTGAGATCCACGCGCGTCGGCCTGCGCCTGGGCGATCTGATGCGCCACCTGCGGTGAGCAGTTGGTGCACTGGCCGACCTGCTCGTTCCAGCAGACGTTGTGGCAGACCCAGCGGCCACAACCCGCGCACAGCCGGAAGTCGTTGCGCACCTGCTCGACCGCGCGCGAGAAGGCCTTGTCCTTGGTGCTCGAGGAGGAGCCACCCCAATTGTTGGAGTAGCTCTCCGCGGCATTGGAGATCTTGTCGATGGCGCGCACCTGATCCCCGAAGAGATCGCGCAGCACCCGCAACGCGCCGCGGCCGCGTGAGAAGTAGTTCTGCTCGAACGGCGACTTGTAGGAGGTGCTGCAGCGATCACAGCGGAACTCCCACTGGAATCCGTCGTCATTGGATTCGTCGTGGTAGTAGCTGGTGAAGACGACCGGACCGGTCATGGTCGAGTTATTCCTTTACGGCTGAGCGGAAGTCTGTGAACCGACGTGCCCGGAACCCCCCGGACCGTGTTTCGTCAGGTTCTTATCGTATGACTCGCTCGGCTCGCAACACATCCCACGAATGGGCGGCGGCTACTCGGGAAAACCGACCTCGACCTCGGTCCGGTCGCGGCGGACGTACATGTCCCAATAGCGGTCGCCCAGTTCGGTATTGGTCATGCGGTCGATCTCGATGCCCGGCGGGACCAGCTCCGGATGCTCGTCGACGATCCGCTCGGCCTCGCTGTCGCCGATCAGCACCCCGATGTTCAGCAGCCCGACATACACGCCGGTGCCGCGCAGTTCCTCGGCCAACTGCAGCAGGTACTCGCGCTGAGCCGCCAGGGCCACACCGAAATTCGACAGGTACGGCAGCACCACCTTCGGTGAGGAACCCGAGGAGAACAGCAGTGTGCCCGTGCCGCGCTCGATCATGCCGGGGGCCAGCGCGCGGGTTACGAGCATGGGGGAGTGCAGTTTCAGGGCCATGGGGACCCGCAGGTCGGGGACTTCGAGGGCCAGCGTGGAGGGAATGCGGTCTGCCATCTGGCCGGCCGCGCCGTGCAGGGCGACATCGATTTCGCCGTAGGTCTCGCGGATCGTGGTGATCGCGTCGGCGATCTGCCCGGCGTCGGTGACGTCCGCGGGGAAGGCGGCGGCCTCGATGCCCTCGGCCTTCAGATCGGCGACGTGCCGTTCGGCCTTGTCGGGTTTGCGGCCGATGACGGCGACCCGGAAGCCCTCGCGCCCGAAGCGGCGGGCGACGCCCATGCCCAGGCCGGGGCCGAAACCGAAGATGGCGATGGTCTTGCTCATGCTCGTACCTCATTAAGTTGAGCCATGGTTCAAGTTACGATTCCGACGCTAGCATGAAGTTGAACCTATGCTCAACTTAAATTCGATGCCCGATTTGTAGGATCGGCGCATGCCCGCGCAGAAACCCCTCCGCCTCGATGCCCGCCGCAATCGCGACGCGCTGGTGTCCGCGGCGCGCGAGGTCTTCGCCGAACGCGGACTCGACGCGCCGCTCAAGGAGATCGCCGCGCGGGCGGGGGTGGCCATCGGCACGCTCTACAACCGCTTCCCGACCCGTGACGATCTGATCGCCGCCGCCGTGGCGGACCGGGTCGAGGCGGGCGGCCGGATCGCGGAAGAGGCGCTGGCGCTTGATGATCCATGGGAGTCGTTCGTCTATCTGGTCGAAAAGGTCTGTGCGCTACAGGCTTCCGATCGGATTATGAACGAGCTGGCGCTGCGGGCCGCGCCGAGTCCGGAGATCGCCGCGCAACGTGATCGCGGGCATGCGGCGATGCGCGAAATCATCACGCGCGCACAGGATGCCGGGGTGCTGCGGGCGGATTGGGCGTTGGAGGACATCGCCTTCATCACGTGGTCGCACACTCGCGTGGTGGAGCAGACCGCGGGCATCGCGCCGGAGGCCTGGCGGCGCAATCTGGCTCTGATGCTGGACGGGTTGCGCGCGGAAGCCGCTCATCCGCTGCCGGTTCCGCCGATCAGCGAGCAGCAGCTGAATCGCTCGCTGTTGGCCAACCCGGACTGAAGCGGCGGAATCAACTCCGGTTACCGTCGAGGGGTCAGTATGTTCGCTCGTGTTCGGAGGTAGTGAAATGGCAGGGATTCCCGCGGTGCCGACGTCGTTGCTCGCGGCCGGTGGCCTCACCGGTGGCTTCGCCCTCGCCCAGGCCACCAAGAAGCGTCAGCTCGGTGGTGCGGTGTTCGCGGCGGGTACGGCGGCGGCCTTCCCGCGCTGGCGCAAGACGGTCGGGACCGGCGGGGCCGCGGCGCTGACCGGGCTGGCCATCGGCGCGATGGGGGCCTCGCATCCGCTGGCCAAGAAGATCGGCGCGTGGCCGTCGGTGGCCGTGGTGTCCGGGGTGGTCGCGGCCGCCGCCTACATTGCGGTGGATCGCCGGGCCTGATACCTGTCGGCGCGTCGCGGATGGCGTGTTGCGAACCGGTAGGTTTGATCCCGTGCCGGGGGACGGGAAGCGCAATACCGTGGAGTATGCGCACTTTCGTCCATCTGCTGCTGTTCGCGGCCGCCATCGCGGTGGCGGTCGGGGTATTCGGTCCGCTCGTCGGCTCGGTCGACGCCCGGAATGTTCAATTAACTGATCTCCGGGATGGTTTCGCGTCGGGCCGGACGCTGGATCAGATCGGGGCGCACTCGGGGGCGTTCTACAGTTCACTCGCCATCGGGCTGCTCGGGGTGGCGGCGGTCGTGCTGCTGGCCGCGCTGTTCGGGTCGCGGATCCTGGGGTGGCTCGGGGTGATCGTGGGGCTGGCCGGGCTCGGGGTGCTGACCTGGCGGCTCGACGACCGGTTCGACCACGACCTGCGCACCGACTGGCGGCATCTGCTCAGCGGGACCTGGGGTCTCTACCTGGTCGGCGGCGGGCTGCTGCTCTCGCTGCTCTTACTGCTCATCCCGCGCGAACGACGCCTACCCCCGCCGCCGGCCCGGCCCGGCTTCTGATCTCGTAATCGCCTGTCGGCCTTCATAGTTCGAGCCTCGAGCGAACCGCCGTGTAACCCGGTGACGTATCTAGGGCGAACGAGGAGGTTCGATGAATACCCACGGTGCCCTGACCGTCATCCGGAAACCCTTGACCTGCATGGTCATTGCCGGAACCCTGTTCGCCACCGCCGCGGGAGTCGCCGCGGCCGAACCCGGCGCGACGGGGCCGCAGGCTCCCGGCAATGCCGGAACGTCGCATGTGGTCGTCACTTACGACGACAACGGCTATCCGCGATACGACTACGTCTACATCGACCCCGCACCGCAACCCCCGTCCGACCCGGCGGCCAACCGGCTCGGCACCGGAGGCGAGGAACGCACCTGGCGGCCGGTGCCGCGCCCGGACGGTTCGGGTTGGACGGTGTGCCGCCCGTCCGCCACGCCCTGCCAGTAATGCCACGTCCGAAAACCGCGTGCTTCCCGCCCGGGCGATGATCTACCGTCGGTGAATGACGCAGCGGATCGAGTCGGTGGACAAGGGTGCGATGACGGCGGCCGCGGTCACCGTAATTCTCTGGGCCTCGGCCTTCGTCTTCATTCGCAGTGCGGGACACGCCTTTTCGCCGGGCGCGCTGGCCCTGGGCCGTATGCTGTCCGGCTCGATCGCCCTGATCGCCATCATGGTCATCACCGGCGAGCGCTTCCCGCCCCGCCCGGCCTGGCGCGCCATCCTGATCTCCGGCGTCCTCTGGTTCGGCGTCTACATGGTCGCCCTCAACTGGGGCGAACGCCACCTCGACGCCGGCACCGCCGCCATGGTCATCAACATCGGCCCCGTCCTGATCGCCCTGCTGAGCGGATTCTTTCTCTCCGAAGGCTTTCCGCCCCGCCTGATGGCAGGCATCGCCGTTTCCTTCACCGGCGCAGTCATAGTCGGCCTCTCGAACTCCGACGGCGGCTCAGCCGCCGCCCTCGGCGTCCTGCTCTGCGTCCTCGCCGCGGTCTGCTGGGCCGTATCGGTCGTAGTCCAGAAACCGGCCCTCACCCAAGCCTCCGCCCTGCAAATGACCACCGGCGGCTGCGTAGTCGGAACCATTGCCTGCCTACCCTTCTCGGCCCAACTAGTCACCGAAGCCACCGCCGCCCCGTTCACCTCCACCCTGAGCCTCATCTACCTGGGCGTCTTCCCCACCGCCCTGGCCTTCACCACCTGGGCCTACGCCCTCGCCCGCACCACCGCCGGCAAAATGGGCGTAACCACCTACGCCGTCCCCGCCCTGGTAATCCTCATGTCCTGGCTCGCCCTCGGTGAAGTCCCCACCCTCCTGGCCCTATTGGGCGGCCTCTTCTGCCTCTCCGGCGTCGCCATCGCCCGCTCCGGCTCCACCCGCCCGATTCCCGCCCCCGCCGTCAACCCGGAAGCCTCACCGGCCGAGTAGGTCGATGAGTGTGCGGAGCTGTGCGGTGTAGTACTGCTCGAATTCCGGTGTGCCGGGCCATTTTCCGGTGGCCTGCGCGGCGGTCTCGGGAAGCATGACCGGGGCCAGGATCGCGCCCATCAACGCCATGCGGACGAATGCGGGGTCCAGGTCGGGGGAAATCTCACCGCGATCCCGGGCCCGGCTCAGGTTGGCGAGATCGGCTTCGACGGTGGCGGAACCGTCGAGATAGTCGGTGGTCGAACCGCTTCCGGTGAGCCCGCGCCAGACGAGTAGGCGTGCGGGCCGGGGATCGGCGAGTATCGCCGACAGGTAGCGGGCCGCGATCTCGCCGAGCGGCAGGTCCGGATCCGCGCGCTCGGCCTCGGCGGCGGGCCAGCCTCGCTGAATCTCTTGGTAGAGGCCGTCTTTGCCGCCGAAGTAATAGGCGATGAGCTGCTTGTTCACCCCGGCGCGATCGGCGATCTCCTGCACGCGCGCGCCGTCGAAGCCCTTGGCCGCGAACTCGTCCAGGGCCGCATCCAGCAGGGCCTGTCGCGAGCGTTCGGCATCGCGGCGGCGGTCGGCGGCACTGGGAGCGCGGCGCGGGCGGCGGTCGGGTACGGGCTCGGTTGCCATCCGGTCATCGTACTTCGATGGATGACTGTGTCATCCATCCGGTTGTCATCCATTTGGTTGACACATTTATCCAACTGGATGACACTTCGAACGGTGACTACCTCGAACCTTCCGGGCGCGGTCGACGACCGCCCCGCCCTCACTCCGCACGCACGCCGGGCAATCGTGGTCGTACTGGTCGGGGCGATACTCGCCTTCCTCGACGCGACCATCGTCAATGTCGCGCTGAAATCGCTGGCCGCCGATCTGGGCGGGACGCTGGACGAAATCCAGTGGGTGGTCACCGTCTACCTGCTTGTCCAAGCCGCCGTACTACCGGTGACCGGCTGGGCCGCACGGCGGATCGGTGCCAAGCGGCTCTATATCGCCGCGCTGCTGCTGTTCACGCTCGCCTCGCTCGCATGCGCGGCGGCCGGAAGCGTCGACGCGCTCATCGCGGCGCGGGTCGCCCAGGGAATCGGTGCCGGGGTGATGATTCCGGTCGGGCAGATGATCCTGGTGACCGCCGCGGGGCGGCAGGGCATGGCGAGAGCCATGGTGGCAGCGGGGATTCCGATGGTGCTGACACCCGTCATCGGCCCGACCATCGGCGGGCTACTGCTCGAATACGCGGGCTGGCAATGGATATTCCTGATCAACGTCCCGATCGGTGTCCTCGGGCTGATCCTGGCGGCGCGGCTACTGCCGTCGGACGATCACACCGAATCGGCCGGGCCGCTGGACGTTTTCGGATTGCTCCTGATCTCCCTCGGAATGGTCGGGATCACCTACGGCCTCTCCGCGGCGGTGCAGCGCGGGGTGACGGATCCGCGGGTGCTCGTCACATTTCTCGGCGGCACGGCCTTGACGGTCCTCTTCATCGCGTACGCGCTGCGAGCCCGGAATCCGGTCCTCGACCTTCGCCTCTGGCGGGACGGCTTCTTCGCCGCGGGCACCGTCTCGACCTTCGTCATCGGTGCGGTGACATTCGGCGCAATGGTATTGCTGCCCTTGTATTTTCAAATTGTCCGTCACCAGGATGCCGCGCACACCGGCCTGCTCATGGCCCCGCAGGGCATCGGAGCGGCCGCCGCCATGGGGGTGTCCGCCCGCCTCTACCAACGCATCGGAGTCCCGACCGCGCTGCTCGGCGCCCTTGTCGGCTGCGCCGCCACCGTCCCGTTCATGCTCATCGCCGACGACACTCCGTACTGGTTGCTCGGCGGTGCGATGGTGCTGCGTGGACTCGGGATCGGCCTGGCCGCGATGCCGGCCATGACCGCCACCATGCGAAACCTGACACCGTCCCAAATCATCGACGCCACACCGCAACTCACGATCATGCAGCGAGTCGGCGGATCGATCGGCACCGCCGCCTTCGTCGTGATCCTGCAGCGGCACCTGCCCGGCGACGACACCCATCAGGGGGCTGCCGCCTTTTCGGTGACTTTCACCTGGGTTCTGGTGGCTTCGACGCTGGCAGTGGTGCCGACCTTGTCGATGGTGCTGCTGGCGAGATATTACCCCAAACCCCTATAGGGTATATGGTCGATGCAAGGTCGGTCGGCGGAGGAGCGCGGGATGGATCGCAAGGACGGGCAGCGGACTGCGGTGCTGGATGTTCGGGGGCTGCACTGGGCGAGTCAGCAGGGGGTGGTTACGGCAGTGCTGGGGAGGCGGCCGGGGGTGGTTGCGGTGGAGGCCAATCCGGTGGCGCAGACGGCGACTGTGACGTTTGATCCGGGGTTGACTTCGGTGGCTGATCTGCGGGAATGGGTGCGGGAGTGCGGGTTGCACTGTGCGGGGCAGTCGGTGCCGAATCATGTGTGTGATCCGATGGCCGAACCTGCGGGCGACCACGCGGGGCATGCAGGGATGGGGCACGACACCCGCGAGGGTCGCGACGCTCACGCCGGTATGGACCACGGTGCGCACGCGGGAATGGACCACAGTGCCCACGCCGGGATGGATCACGGTGCCCACGCCGGGATGGATCACGGTGCGCATGCGGGGATGGATCATGCCGCCATGGGGCATGGGGGGCATGCCGGGCATGGGGGGATGTCCATGGAGGACATGGCTCGGGATATGCGGAATCGGTTTGTTGTGGCGGCCGTGTTTTCGGTGTTGGTGATGTTGTGGTCGCCTATGGCTACCGACATGTTCGGGTGGGATTTGCCGGTGCCGTTCGGGATGCGGGCGGATATCTGGGAGTTGGTGCTCAGTCTGCCGGTGATCTTCTATGCGTCGACGATCTTCTTCACGGGGGCGTGGGCGGCGTTGAAGGCGCGGACGCTGGACATGATGGTGCTGGTCGCGGTGGGGATCGGGGCGGGATGGCTGTACTCGCTGGCGATTACGCTGACCGGGGGCGGGGAGGTGTTCTACGAGGCGTCGACCATGTTGGCGACGTTCGTGCTGCTCGGGCACTGGTTCGAGATGCGGGCGCGGGGTGGGGCCAATGACGCGATTCGGACGCTGCTGGATCTGGCGCCGCCGCGGGCGGTGGTGATCCGGGACGGTCGGGAGGTCGAAATCCCCACGGCCGACGTGCAAGTCGGGGATCTGCTGCTGGTGCGGCCGGGCGCCAAGATCGCGGTCGACGGCACCGTGGAGGACGGGGCGAGCGAGGTCGACGAGTCCATGGTGACCGGCGAGAGCCTGCCGGTGCACAAGGAGGCGGGCTCGGCGGTCATCGGGGCGACGCTCAACAAGAACGGCACGCTGCGGGTGCGCGCCACCAAGGTCGGGGCGGACACCGCGCTGGCGCAGATCGTGAATCTGGTTCAGCAGGCGCAGAATTCGAAGGCCCCGGGCCAGAAGCTGGCCGATCGCGCGGCCTTCTGGCTGGTGCTGGTCGCATTGTTCGGCGGCGCACTGACTTTGGTGGTCTGGCTGCTGGCCGGCGTCGGCTTCGCCAAGGCCATGCTGTTCGCCATCACGGTCGTGGTCATCACCTGCCCGGACGCCCTGGGTCTGGCCACGCCGACCGCCATCATGGTCGGCACCGGCCTGGGCGCGAAACGCGGCGTGCTGTTCAAGAACGCACTGGCGCTGGAGAGTTCGGCCCGCATCCAGACCGTGGTGATGGACAAGACCGGAACCCTCACCAAGGGGGAGCCGGAGGTGACCGAAATCGTCACCGGGTCAACGCTTTCCGAGGCAGACCTGCTGCCCCTGCTGGCCGCCGTGGAACGCGAGTCCGAGCATCCGCTCGCCGAGGCCGTGGTGCGCTACGCCAAGGAACACGGCTCGAACGACGCTCGCGCCGTGGACTTCCAGAACGTCCCAGGCCACGGCGCGATCGCCACCGTGGACGGCCGCCGTGTCGTCATCGGCAATCGCCGTCTGCTGGAACAGGAGAACATCGATCTGGGCGAGCTGGCCGCGGTCCGCGACCGGGTGGCGGGCGCGGGTCAGACCGCTGTGCTGGCCGCCGTGGACGGCAAGGCCGCCGCCGTCATCGGCATAGCCGACGCGCCGCGCGAGACCTCCGCCAAAGCCGTTGCGGACCTGCACGATATGGGCGTCGAGGTGGTCATGCTCACCGGCGACAACCAGGCCACCGCCGAACGCATTGCCGCCGAACTCGGCATCGACACCGTCATCGCCGAGGTGCTGCCCGGCGACAAGGCCGCCAAGATCATCGAATTGCAGTCCGGCGGAAAGAAAGTCGCCATGGTCGGCGACGGCGTGAACGACGCGCCCGCGCTCGCCCAGGCCGATCTCGGCATCGCCATCGGCGCGGGTACCGATGTCGCCATCGAAACCGCGGACCTGGTGCTCATGCGCTCGGATCCACTGGACGTCCCCACCGCCCTGCGCATCGGCCGCGGCACCCTGCGCAAGATGCACCAGAACCTGGCCTGGGCGGTCGGCTACAACAGCCTGGCCCTGCCGATCGCCGCCGGTGTCTTCGAGCCCGCCTTCGGCTTCGTCCTGCGCCCGGAGATCGCGGCCATGTCCATGTCCGGATCGAGCATCATCGTCGCCCTGAACGCCCTGTCGTTGAAGCGTTTGCGGCTGCCGGAACGCGACTGAGCCGCACCGGTTCTCTGTGGTCCGGGTTACAGAACGCCGAGGTCGTGAGTCGATTCATGATGCTGGGAGTTAGCTCGTCCTAATACAGTGGGTCTGCACTTTGTACCCAGCCCGAAGGACAAGTTATGCCGATCATCAACCTCGGTTCCGCCGCGATCGACCTGGCCAGCACGGTCACCGGTATCGCCGCCAACATCACCTACCTGCTGAAGGCGTGGGGCCTGGCCTGATCCGGCTCCCGTAAGCGAAAGAACCGCCTCTCCGGGGGCGGTTTTCGCTTATTCGGGCAATGGGGACGCCGGGCAATAGAGTCGGCGGATGGCCAGTGCACCATCGGGGACGCCGCACACGCTCGCCGACATCCTGCCGTCCGTCGCCGCGACCTTCGGGCTCGATCCCGGCAATCCGCTGGGTGTCGCACCCAATCGGGATGTCGTGGTGCTGCTCGTCGACGGTCTCGGTGCGGAACTGCTCGCCCGGCACCGCGAGATCGCGCCCACCCTCGCCGCGCATGTCACCACCACGCTGACCGCGGGATTCCCCGCCACCACGGCGACCAGCCTCACGAGTCTCGCCCTCGGCGCACCCTGCGCGACGCACGGGATCATCGGCTACAGCTTCGCCCTGCCCGACGGCGACGGTCCCCGCCTGCTGAACTCCCTGCGATGGAAGCTGGACAGCGCGACCGGTGAGGACGCGCGCGGCCAGTTCCCTCCGGAATCCGTGCAGCCGCGACCAAGTCGTCTCGAAGACCTCGCCGCCCACGGCGTGGAGGTCCACTATGTGATCCCCGGCTATCAACGCGAATCCGGCCTCACCCGAGCCGCCTTCCGCGCCCCGGGCACCCTGCACCCGGCGAGTACCCTCGACGAGCTGCGCACCGGAATCCTCACTGTCGCAAATCATTCCGACAGAGCATCCCGCTTCGCCTACGCCTATTTCGCCGACCTCGACGCCAACGGCCACCTCTACGGCCCCGAATCCCCCCAATGGCTGGCAATGCTGGCCGATATCGACGCCTGCATCGCCGATCTGTTCGCCGAACTGCCGTCCACCTGCACGGTGCTGATCACCGGCGACCACGGAATGATCCACGCGGACACCATCATCGACCTCGACACCTGCCCCGCCCTGCACCGCGACGTCCGCCTGATCGGCGGCGAGGCGCGAGTCCGCCACATCTACCTCGACTCTCCCGCGGCCTCGGCCGACGCACATGCGGCGTGGACGGCCGAGCTGTCCTCGCATGCGACAGTCATCACCCGCGAACAGGCCATCGACGAACACTGGTTCGGCCCGACCCCACCCACCGAGGTGATCGCCTCCCGCATCGGCGACCTCATAGCGGTCGCCGAGGGCAGCGCGGTCCTGATCCGCCCCGCAGCAGAACCCCTGGAGTCCTCCCTCATAGGCCACCACGGCGCCCGCACTCCCGCCGAACAGCTCATCCCCCTCATCGCCACCCCCTGATCCCCGTCATCCCGGCGCGTGTTTGGCCGGGATCCACACGCACAGCGGATGCGTCCACGCCAGTGGATTCCGGCCAAGAGCATGCCGGAATGACGGGGGATGGCGGGGGGAGTGGCGTGGACCACAGGTTGCGGAGTGCGCGAGGTGGGTCATAAGCCATTGCTCGACCCGGGTCGTTCTTATTACAGTCAGACTGCAATAAGAGCTCGACAAACCCAGGTCGACGCAGGAAAGGCGGCCGCACAATGGCTACAGGAGTTCTCGTGGAGACGGGCAGGCACCGGAAGACGATGGTCGATCACCAGCGTTCGGGTGCGGCCGAGATGTGGGGCAAGTTCATGGCGCTGGGCGGACCCCGGCACCTGCTCGACGGCGCGGCCCCCGCCATCGGATTCCTCATCGGATACGGCACCGATAGCGCGAAGACCGGCGTACTGATCGCGCTCACGGTCGCGGTCATGCTCGGCATCTACCGGATGATGAAGGGCGACACCGTCAAGACCGTCGCCATCAGCATCGCGGCCGTGGCCGTGTTCTCGCTCTTCGTCGGCATCACCGGAGAGGGTCGCGGCTTCTATCTCCCCGACCTGCTGATCTGCGCGATCGGCGCGGTGGCCTTCGGCGTGCCGTTGGTGACCGGGAGGCCGCTGAGCCATTGGATCTGCCGCAAGGTCGGCCTGGAGCCCGCCGAACACGCCGACCCTGAACAGCGAATTCGCCTGCACCGCAAGGTGAGTCTGGCCTGGTTCGCCTTCTGGATGGTGCACCTGGTGATCATGGTGCCGCTGTACCTGGCGAACAAGGTGGTCATACTCGGTACCGTCGCCCTGATTCTCGGCAAGCCGCTGCTGGTCGTCGCGATCGCCGCGACGTTCCTGTGGGTGCGGCGCTCGCTGAAGCACTCACGCGCGCAGTAGGGCGGTTTGCACCTTGCGCAGGCGGTCGACATCACCGCGGAACCCCGCCACCGCATCGTTGTAGAGGAATGCCTCCCACAACCGGACCAGGGCGTAGGCCAGGGTGTCGCGTTCGATGGGAGGCTCGTAGCCCTCGGACTCCGCGCGCTCGATGAACCGCTCCACGAGAGCCACCGCGGACTGGTGCACGATCCCGTCACCGCGGGTGATCAGGCGCAGCGCGGCGGTCGACTCGTTGTCGAAATACCAACGCAGCGCGTCGTTCTCGACCAGCAGATCGATGGTGCGATTCAGCACCGCGGTCAGGCGCTCGCCGCCGGAGCCCGAGGTGCGGCGATCGGCGTGGGCCACCACCTTCTCCAGCTGCCGCGCCACCGCCGCGCCCAGCAGTCCGTCCCGGGATCCGAACCAGCGGTAGATGCTGGCCCGCCCCACTCCCAGCTGGGCGGCAATGGCATTGACGTCCAGCCGTTTTCCGGCCAGGAAGACCTCGATGGCCGCCTCGAGTACGTCCTCCGGGCTGGCCGCGCCCGGGCGGCCCGGCGCTCTGGTTCCCTCCGCGCGCGTCACGCGGACAGCTTAGGGGCCAGGTACGCCGACAGGGTCGCGGCGGTGGCCGCGCGTCCCAGGGTCAGCGCCTCCTGTAGGAGCGCGGGATCGCGGGTGACGCGGCCGATGTCGGGGGCGCTGTGCGGCGGGCGGATCTGCAGTACGGCCGGATCGGAACCGAAGTCGGCCTCGTCGCTGTGGTGCCGCCGCACCCGCCCGAGCCACGGCTCGACGGTCCCCGGCGCGTGCCGGGACAGGAAGCGGGCCACCACCCGGGTCTCCAGAGTCGAAGGCGGACGCATGGTTTCGTCATCGCGCCGCGTGCGCAGCACCAGCACGCGGGTCGCCCCCTGCGCCAGCGCCGTGCGCACCGGGACGGATTCGGAGAGCCCGGCATCGACGTACCGTCGCGCGCCGATGCGGACCGGCCGCCCGGCCAGGATCGGCAGGCAGGTCGAGGCCTTCAACGCGATCTGCACCGAACGGGGATCGCTGAGCTCAGGATGCAGATCGACCGCCGCGCCCGTGTCGGCGTCGGTGGCGATCGGATGGAAGGTGATCGGATTGGCCAGGATCGCCGGGAAATCCATCGGCACCAGCCGCTCGTACACCGTGTGCACCAGGTATTCGGTGTCGACCACCTTGCCGCCGCGCAGCGCCCGGCTCGGATTGATCACCCGATTGATCACCTCGGGATTCCAGGCCCGCTTGGATTCCACCGCGCGCCCGCACAGCAGCCACGCCGCGTTCAGCGCGCCCGCCGAGGCGCCGTACACCGCGTCGAAGCAGGGCAGCACGCCCAATTCCTCGATGGCCATGGCCATTCCGTGCGAGTACGCGCCGCGCGAGGAGCCGCCCTCGATGACCAGTGCCAGCCGATGCGCGTCGGTGCGCTGTCCGGGCCGGCTGCCCTCGCGGTGCCGCCGGGCAATGAGTTCGCCGGCGCCGAGTGCGCTGTCTTCGGGCACTGCGCGGTCGCGGTCTGGCACAGGGGCTCCCTTCGAGGTGCTGGGACGTTCGAGTATACGACCCTATTTGAGACACTGCGGTCTCTGTGTATCATATCCGGCGATGGCGGGGGTAGCCATGGAACTGGAGGTCAACGCATGCAACTAGCGCTCACCGACGACGAGCTCGCCTTCCGCGACGAGCTGCGCGCGTTCTATCGGAGCGAAATCCCGGCCGAGATCCGCAACCGGCACCGGCACGGGCAGGAACTGAGCAAGGACGACATCGTCACCACCCAGCGCATTCTCAATGCGCACGGGCTGGCCACGCCGAACTGGCCGGTCGAATGGGGCGGCAAGGAGTGGACCCCGATCCAGCGCCATATCTGGCACGACGAGATGCAGCTGGCCTCGGTGCCCGAACCGCTCACGTTCAACACGAACATGATCGGCCCGGTCATCGCGCACTTCGGCTCCCAGGAGCTCAAGGAACGCTTCCTGCCCGCCACCGCCAACCTCGACATCTGGTGGTGCCAGGGCTTTTCCGAGCCCGAGGCCGGATCCGACCTGGCCGGGCTGCGCACCGTCGCGGTGCGTGACGGCGACGACTACGTGATCAACGGCCAGAAGACCTGGACCACCGCCGCCCAGTCCGCCGACTGGATGTTCTGCCTGGCGCGCACCAACCCGGACGCGCCCAAGAAGCAGGCCGGCATCTCCATGCTGCTGTTCCCGCTCGACACCCCCGGCGTCACCGTGCGCCCGATCAAGCTGATCGACGGCGGCCACGAGGTCAACGAGGTGTTCCTGGAGAACGTCCGGGTGCCCGCGAATCAGCTTGTCGGCGAGGAGAACCAGGGCTGGACCTACGCCAAGTTCCTGCTCGGCAACGAGCGCACCGGCATCGCCGCGGTCGGGCAGACCAAGGTGAAGCTGTGGCTGGCCAAGGAGCACGCCAAGCAGACCCGCCTGGGTGAGAAGACCCTGCTCGACGATCCGCTGTTCGCGACCCGCCTCGCCGAACTCGAGAACGAGCTGCTGGCACTGGAACTGGTGCAGCTGCGGGTCGCGGCGGGCTCGGCCGACGGCAAGCCCAACCCGGTCTCCTCGATCCTCAAGCTGCGCGGCACCGAGCTGCAGCAGGAGGTCACCGAACTGCTCGTGGACATCGCCGGACCGGATTCGGTCGCGCGCGAGGACGAGTCGAATCCCGACTGGGCCCGCCGCAGCACCGCCACCTACCTGAACTATCGCAAGACATCGATCTACGGAGGATCCAACGAGGTGCAGCGCGGCATCATCGCCTCGACGATCCTCGGACTGTGAGGCAGCGCAATGGATTTCGATCTCACCCCCGAACAGGAAATGCTGCGCGACACGGTGCGTGACGTGCTCTCGCGCGGCTACACCCCCGAGCGCCGCAATCAGATGGTCGGCACCGAACTCGGCTGGGACCCCAAGATCTGGGCCACCTTCGCCGAAATCGGGCTGCTCGGACTGACTTTCGCCGAGGAGGACGGCGGCATGGGCGCGGGCCCCATCGAGGCCATGCTGATCATGACCGAGATCGGCCGCAGCCTCGCCCCCGAACCGGTGCTGGACTGCGCGCTGCTGCCGGGCTGGCTCATCTCCACCGTCGGCTGCGACGCCCAGCGCAAGGATCTGCTGCCGCGCATCGCCGAGGGTGAGCTGAAACTCGCCTTCGCGCACGGCGAACCGGGCCTGCGCTGGCCCGCAGCCGAGACCGCCACCCAAGCGGTCTGGCAGGACGGGTGGCGGCTCACCGGCCGCAAACACCCCGTATCCCACGGTGATTGCGCCGATTTGCTGATCGTCAGCGCGGCCGTCGAGGGCGGCGTCGGGCTGTTCCTGGTCGACCCCACCGCCGAAGGCGTGCGCCGCCGGACCTATGCCGGGCACGACGGGACGCGCGGCGCCGACATCGAATTCGACGGTGTCACGGCCGAACCACTCGGCGAGCCCGGCGATGCGTCCGCCGCGATCCAGGCCGCGCTGGCCGGGGCGCAGGCCGCGCTGTGCGCCGAGGCCATCGGCGCGATGGAGGAGTCGCTGCGGCTCACCGCCGAATACCTCAAGACCCGCAAGCAGTTCGGGGTCCCGCTGCGCACCTTCCAGACGCTGACCCAGCGCGCCGCCGACATGTACGTCTCGCTCGAACTGGCGCGCGGCATGAGCATGTACGCGTCCATGTCGCTGGCCGACGGCATCGTCGACCCGGTCGTCGCCTCGCGGGCCAAGCTGCGCATCGGCCGCTCCGCCCGGCACATCGGGCAGGAGGCCATCCAGATGCACGGCGGCATCGGCATGACCGACGAATACCCGGTCGGCCACTACACCGCGCGGCTCACCGCCATCGAGCACACCCTCGGTGACTCCTCCGACCACCTGCGCTACCTGGGCGGCTGTGTCGCCGACTACCAGATGGTCGAGATCTGATGCATATTCGCGGCGCGGTACTGGAGGAGATCGGGCGCGAGCGGCCCTACGCGGACTCCCGCCCGATCAGCGTGTGCCAACTCGAACTCGGCGATCCGGGACCGACCGAGGTCCTGGTCGCCATCGAGGCGGCCGGGCTCTGTCACTCGGATCTCAGTGTGGTGGACGGCAATCGCCCGCGCCCGCTGCCCATGCTGCTCGGCCACGAGGCCGCGGGCACGGTGGTGGCGGTCGGGGAACGGGTCGCCGATCTGCTCATCGGGCAACGGGTGGTCATGTCCTTCCTGCCGCGCTGCGAGGACTGCGACGCGTGCGCGCGGGACGGGCAACTGCCCTGTGCCGCGGGCACGGCCGCGAATACGGCGGGGGAGTTGCTGCACCACAGCGGGCATCTGTCCCGCGGCGGTGCCCGGGTGCGGCATCACCTCGGGGTTTCCGGGTTCGCCACGCATGCCGTGGTTGACCGGGCGTCCCTTGTGCCCGTGGGCAATTCGGTGCCGCCGGAGATCGCGGCGCTGTTCGGGTGCGCGGTGCTCACCGGCGGCGGGGCGGTGCTGAACGTGGCGAAGCCGCGGCCGGAGGACAGCCTCATGGTGGTCGGGCTCGGCGGGGTCGGAATGGCGGCACTGCTGACCGCGAAAGCCGTTGGCGTAGAGCGGGTTATCGCCGTGGACCGGATGGACGACAAGCTCGCCATGGCGAAGGAGCTCGGGGCGACCGAGACCTACACGCCGGAACAGGTCGCCGAGGAGAAGGTGCGGGCGCGGTATGTGGTGGAGTGCGCGGGACATCCCGACGCATTCGAAACCGCCTATGCGGCAACCGAACCCGGTGGCATGACGATCACCGTCGGGCTGCCGGGACCGGACTCGACCGTGACACTACCCCCGCTGAGCATCACGGCGGAGGCGCGCACCATCGTGGGCAGCTACCTCGGCTCCGCCGTTCCGGCCCGGGACATCCCGCGCTACGAGCAGATGTGGCGGGACGGGCGACTGCCGGTGGAGAAATTGATTTCCTCGCGAATTCGGCTCGACGAAATCAACGAGGCGATGGATCTGCTGGCCGATGGTAAGGCAGTCCGTCAAATCATTATTTTCGACCATTCCTGAATCGAGAATGGCTGCGCCGCACCTAAAATCAATGGATTTCCCGGGTGCGGCGCTCCCATACTCGATGGGTGAACACCGCAGTAATTCTCGACCACCTCCGCACCCACGGCGCGCCCCTGACGCTGTCCCGGGCCGGTGTCGTGTCGTGGGGCGACGCGGAATTCCACCGGGCCGCCCACGCCGCCGATCCCGAGCGGTATCTGCTGCTCGCGCTCGTGCCCGGCGTGCACGAGAGCCAGCGCGCCCGTGTCCTGCTGCAGACGCTGCTCGCCTCGCGCGCCGACCTGCCCCAGGCCACCCGCGTGATCCTCGACAAGGCCACGCGCGCACTGATTTTCGGACTGCCGCCCGCGCAGGTCATCACCGTGCTGCTGGCCGCCCGCCGCCTGCGTGCGAACCACAAGCACGTCACCCGCGCCATCCTCACCTTCGTCCTGGACCACCCGGACGCCGAACTGCTCATCGCCGCCCGCCGCCCGGCGCTGGTGGACTGCTTCGAGCACGCGCTCGGCAAGAACACCGCACGCGGCTGCCTGCGGCTGATCACCGAGGGTGATGTCGACTCGCCCGAACTGCATCGAAAGCTGCTGCGGTTCACCACGAATCCGGTTCAAGCGCTCGAGCGCGTGCGTCAGCTCTACGCACCCGGCACCCACGGCGTGCCCATGCTCACCGAGCCCGTCGCACCGCTGGAGCCGGTCCGCGTGCGCGAGCCCATCGTCACCGTCACCAACCGCGGCGATATCGCGGCGACCCTGGTCCACCTCTTCCGCGGCGGCTCGGCCCACGAGCTGGGTTCCGCGCTCACCGCTTACGTCGCCGCGGCCACGCGCGCCGTGCCGCGCCTGCCCGGCCACGTCGCCCTGGTCCTGGACACGTCGGAGTCCATGCGCGGCTACGGCGAGCGCGAATGGGCGCTGCTCTCGCAGGCCGAGGCGCTGCGCCTGGTGCTCGATCGGGTGTGCGCACGGCTCAGCGTGATCGAGGTCGGGGCCGGGCAGTCCGCCGCGACCGATCTGGCGACGGGCGTGCTGGACGCGCTCGAAACCGTTGTCGCGACGGACGGTCCGGGGCCGGGTGCGAATCCCGAGGGACCGTTCGGTGAACCGAACGTCGCGCCCGCACGTGTTGTCGTCGAGGATCCGCAGACCACGGGGGAGGAGACCGATTCCGGCACACCGGATCTGGTGATCGTCGTGACCGACGGCTACGAGAACCGGCTACCCGGCGATCTGGCCCGGGTCGCGGCGACCCTGTCGGCCATAGGTGTGCGGACCCCGATCATGGTGTGCCGCGCCATGTTCACCGGCAGCGACGACCGCACCCTGCGCGATCCGGCGCCGGCCCTGCCGACCACCGGATTCTGGCACCAGGACGATTTCGCCGCCCTGCTGCCCTGGCTGTTCGCCCGCACCCCCGCGGGCGCGGACTGGCTCCGCGCGGCCGCCCACCGTTACCTCGACGCTCGCCTGGAAGGAGTGACCGGATGACCCTGCTCGACAACGTCATTCGCCCCGGGTGTCCCCGCGGGCGGCTCGTGCCGGAGCCCGGCACGGATCACATCCCGGAAAGTGCTGCGCGACAGCATCGCTCGGCCGGGCCCGGCGCCCGGCTGGTCCGCGTCCTCGACGCGGTCGTCCGGCTGGGCGGGCCGATCTGGTTCGAGCGTCCCCTGATCACCGAGCTCGACGTGCTCGCGCACAACCCGGCCGAACGGGCCGGATAAGGAGTTCCCACCATGAAGCGACTCGACACCCTGGTGCGTGCGCCGGTCGACCTGGCCGGGTACGCGCTGGGCGCACCGCAGGTCGCGGGCGCGCTCACCGCCGTGCCGATCTTCGGGCCCGAGCGGCCCGGCATCGTGCCGCCGCGCTCCGGGCTGAAGCTGAATCGCGTTGTCGGATACGGCAGTGTGGAGCTGCACAATGGCGCGCCCTCCGGGGTGGCCATCGTGCCGCTGCACATCGGCTACATCCAGGAGGGGGCGCAGAATCACGCGCTGTGCTCGGCGGCCCTGCTGAGCACGGGGGAGACCCGGCTGTTCGAGGACGCCTGCTGCGTGCAGGCCGCCCAGGGCGGGTACCTGCAGGGGCGCGACCAGTGGTTCTTCGTGCTGCCGATGGAGCTGCGCGCCAAGGCGCTCGCACTGCGCGGCAAGCCCGGGTATTCCAAGCTGTGGGGCGATATCTCGGCCGTGAACAGCCGGTACGGGCTGCCGCCGCGCGGGCACCTGGAGCAGATCCTCACGCGCAAGCGTGCGGTGCTCACCCAGTTCCGCAGCCGTCTGGAACTGCTGCCCGGCCAGCTGGGCGCGCTGTTCTTCGTCGGCGAGAAGTTCGCGGGCCTGGAGATCGCTCCCGATCCGCGCTACTTCGCGGAGATGTGGATGCCGTTGGTGTGCTTCGCCTATGGCGTCGCGGCCTGGCGGGCAGAGCCGCCGCACGTCGAGCCGCAGCCTTTCGAGGCGCGCGATCTCGCGGAACTGCGCAACGAACTGGAGCGCGGCCGCGAGCGGCATGCCGAATCCCTGCGCGACTGGATGCCCGCCGACACCGAGATGTACAGCGTCGAGCAGGAGCGTCACCTCGACCTGCGCCTGCACACCCTCACCGGTACGCAGGTCGCCGGCCAGGTGGTGACCGAGCACGACCGCCCGGTTTACGCCTCGCTTTTCGCGGTCCATTAAATAGGTTGCGCCACAACTCGATAGCGCATTGAATAGTGAGTACGGGAACTGAGCCGGGCACGGCGGGATCCACCTTGATTCCAGATCAAGACGAATCGCCTGTTAAGCGAACAACGCCCCGCCACCGCGCCGGCCACCTGTCCCGTACTTACTCATAAATGCCGTCCTAGCCGAAATTCCGCTGGAACCAGGTGAGCAATTCGGCTTCCGTCTTCGGCCCGGTTTGCGGATCGTCCGGATCCAGAGTGCACAGCAGTACCGCCAGCGGCAGATCGTCACGCTCCGCCACCAGGCAGGGGCGGGGCGGCTTCTCCTCGGTATCGGTGAAGCAGAAGAACCGTCCCACAGCGGCATTGGCCCGGCGCCACACATTGTCCGCACCGGTCTTGCTGCCGCAAGCGTGGGGTGACGCGGTGGCGAGGCCGGTTTCGTACCACGATCTGGGTCCGCTGTTGTAGGCGAAACCATACAGAATCGTCGCCGAGTCGGGGGTGCCGCACACCAACGCCGCGTTCTGGTTGTCACCCGGCTTCGCATGCCGACAGTTGGTGCGGCGGTAGTCATTACCGGCGTATCCGAGCAGGGCGCGGTCGGCGTCGGTGAACGAGTCGGGATCGCCGGGCACATTCTCGCCGCTGAGGAATACGTTGGCGTCCTGTTTGGCGTAGTAATCCCGGTACCTCGTGCTGTCGGTGCGGTCCCAGACGAAGATGGCCATCGCCACCGCGGACTCGTCGGTGAATTCCAGACCCGGCGGCGGCGCGGTCGCCGAGCTGGCGGTGTCCAGGAAACACGCTCTGCGGCCGATTTCCTTACCGGCGACCAGCGCGGGCGCATCGACGCCGGGCGCATCGCCGGTGCAGACTCCGCCGTGGAATTGGCCGAGGAAGACCGTGGTGTGGAACGCGCGCAACTGGTCGACACCGCGGAACCGGATGAACTGTGCGAACGGCTCATTCGTGGCCGGATTGGCCTCGCAGGTGAAGAAGGCGAGCATGGATTCGTCGAGCTGGTTGTGCGTGCAGTTGGCGCGCTTGTATCCGACGGCATTGACCGTCGAGAGCAGTTCGATATCGGGTCCGGTCAAGGCCTTGGCGTCCGCCACCGCCGTGCCCGCCACTTTCGGCCGCATGGCCGCCCAGCCCGCGAACCCGATCGACGCGGCGACCAGGACGAGGGCGAACACCATGCTCGCGACCAGACGGATCCACCCGCCGAGCGTTCGGCCGGAATGAGCCGGGGGCGCATCGGATTTCGAAGTCGCCTCCTGTGCCGCCGCGGCCAGTTCGCCCGCCGTGCCGAACCGGTCGTTCGGATTCTTGGCCAGGCCGCGCGCGACCACCGCGTCGAAGGCCGCGGGCACGCCGGGCCGCAACGCACTCGGCGGGGGCGGCTGGTCGAACAGGTGCGCGCGCATGAGCGAGACGTTGGTACCGCCCTGAAACGGCCTTGTGCCCGTGAGGCATTCGAACATCACACAGGTGAGCGCGTAGACGTCGGCGGCCGGAGTGAAGTCGCGGGTGCTGAACCGCTCGGGTGCCATGTAGCGGAAGGAACCGAGCGCGGAACCGTCGGTGGTCAGGCTCTCGTCGGTCGCCGACTGCGCGATGCCGAAATCCACCAGATACGCGAACCCGTCCCGGGTGATCAGTATGTTGTCCGGTTTCACGTCGCGGTGCAGCAGCCCGTCCCCGTGCGCGGCGTCGAGTGCGGCGGCCATCTGCCGGACGAGTTCCACCGTGGTCGCGGGCGACAAGGGGCCGGTGCGGTCCAGCAGCTCACGCAGGTTCTCGCCGTCGACCAGGCGCATATCGATGTAGAGCCGTCCGTCGATCTCCCCGTAGTCGTGGATGGGCACCACGTGCGCCTCGCGCAGCCGGGCCGCCGCATGCGATTCCCGTTGAAACCGTTGCCGATACACCGGATCCTGTGCCAGCCGCTCCGGCAGCACCTTGATCGCGACGACACGATCCTTCGCCGTGTCGTACGCCTGATACACCTCGCCCATCCCGCCGCGCCCGATGAGGCGGTCCAGCCGGTAGGGGCCGAAAAACGAACCGATCGTTAGGATTTGGTGTGGACTTGCCATTCGACCTGCTTCCCCTTTATCGAATAACGACCCAGAGGCGGTCAACGGTTCAGCCGAGCTCCGGCCGTTGACATTTCGACGCGTGGCGGCGGAAAGTTGAGGGCGTCAAGAGATCTAGCCAGCTCAACCACATCGATGGGAGCGCGCTCATGTCCTTGCCGACCGAACCGATTGGTAGCATTCCTCGTCCGTCGCAGTTGCTGAACGGAATTCAAGAACATCAATCCGGGCGAATCAACGATGCCGCACTGGCCGGGCTGTACGAGGCGGCGGTGCGCGAAACGATCACGCAAATGGAGGCCGCCGGTTCGCCAATCGTCACCGACGGCGAACAGAGCAAACCCAGTTTCGCGACCTACCCCCTGACGGGCCGCTCGAACCTGAGCCCCGACGGCGCGGTCATTCCCTTCGCGGACGGTCACACCCGGCAGCTGCCGAAGCTCACCGCCGGGCCGTTCCGCTACGGCACCTTCGCCGCGTCGTATCTGCGTGCGGCGCAGAAGTTCGCGACCAAGCCGGTGAAGCAGGCGGTGATCGCGCCCTCCGCGCTGAGCCTGCTGTACCCGCCCGGCGGCATCGACGACTATCCGCGCGAACGGTTCCTCTCCGATCTGATGGACCAGTCGGAGGCCGATATCCGCGCCGCCCTCGACGCGGGCGCGGACTCGGTGCAACTCGACTTCACCGAGGGGCGGCTCTCGCTCAAACTCGACCCCTCGGGCGAGCTGCTCGATCAATTCATCGAGCTGAACAACCGTGTGCTCGACCGCTTCACGACGGCCGAGCGACAGCGGATCGGCATCCACACCTGCCCCGGCAGCGATCAGGACTCGTCGCACAGCCTCGATGTCGACTACGCGGGCCTGCTGCCCAAGCTGTTCCGGATGCGCGCGGGCCGGTTCTACGTGCAACTGGCCAGTGAGGCCGATCCCGAGCGGGTGCTGAGCATCATCGGTGAGTACCTGCCGAATGACGCTACGGTCTTCATCGGCGTCATCGACCCCATCGATCCGGTGGTGGAGACACCCGATCAGGTCCGTGACCGGGTGCTCGCCGCCGCGCGCTACCTGCCCGCAGACCGTCTCGGAACCTGCGACGACTGCGGATTCTCGCCCTTCGGCGACGACGTATCCACCTCGCGCGAAACAGCATTCGCGAAGATCCGCGCCCGCGTGGAGGGCACCGCAGCCGCATCCGCCTTGCTGGGGATGTGATCGGCGGGTAGCCCGTTTCGCCGGCGCGGCCACCAGAGGCGCTCGCCGAGATCGATGGCCAGGGCCGGGACCAGGATCGTCCGGACCACGAAGGTATCCAGCAGGACACCGAAGGCCACCGCGAACCCGATCTCCGCCGCCAGCACCAGCGGGAGGGTGAGCAGGGCGGCGAAGGTCCCGGCCAGGACGACACCGGCGGCGGTGATGGTGCCGCCGGTGGTACGGACGGCGATCGCGGTGGCCGTCGCGGTGTCGTGCCGGGCGGTCTCCTCGCGGACGCGGGCCATGAGGAAGATCGAGTAGTCGATGCCCAGACTGATCAGGAAGACGAAGGCCCACAACGGAAATGCCGGATCCGCGCCCGCGAAGCCGAGGACCTTGTCGAAGGCCAGTGCGCTGACGCCGAGGGCCGCCGCCAGGGAGAGGACGACCGTCGCCAGTACGAGTGCGGGTGCGACCAGTGCCCGCAACAGCACCGCCATGATCAGGAAAACCACCGACAGCACCAGTGGCACAACGATATTGCGGTCGTGGCGGGAGGAATGCAACGTGTCCAGGACCACTGCGCTGCCGCCGCCCACCAGGGCTCCGGGCACGGCGTGGACCGCCGAGCGGAGACGCTCCACCGTGGCGAACGCCGCATCAGTGCCCGCCACGTCGGCGGGTGTGGCCTCGAGATAGGCCAGATCGCCAATGCGCGTCGGTGCCGAAACCTCGACTACACCAGGCACTCCCGATGCCAGATCGCGCAGGCGATCCCCGTCGGATGCCGGTCCGACGATCTGCAGTGGATTACCGGATCCGCCCGGGAAGTGGCGGAGCAGGACCTGCTCGCCGACCACCGCGTCCGGACGCGTGCGGAAAGTATCCTGGGCCTGCAAACCCGACGCGTGCAGCCCGAACAATCCCAGGGCCAGGACGGCGAGCCCGGCCGCCGTCACCTGCCACACCCGGCGCGGGTGGGCCGCCGTCAGACGAGCGAGGCCGCGGCCCCGACGTCCGCCGGTCGGTTCCGGATCACCGAAACGTGGTGTGGCGGGCCAGAATATCCACCGTCCGCACAGCACCAGCAGCGCGGGGTACAGGGTGGTGAGCACCGCGAAGCTGACGATCACCCCGGTCGCCATGACCGGTCCCAGACTCTTGGTGGAATTCAGATCCGCGACCGTCAGGCAGAGCAGGCTCAACGCCACCGTCACGGCGCTGGCGGCGATCGCCGGACCGGCCCGGCGGATCGCGGTGGCCATGGCCGCATAGCGGTTCTCGTGGCGGCGCAGTTCCTCCCGATAGCGGGCGGTGAGCAACAGCGCGTAATCGGTGCCCGCACCGAAAACCAGTACGGTGAGCAGGAATTCGGTGTCGCCGTTCACCGTGAGACCGGCATGCGCGGCCAGCAGGTAGATCAAACCCTGCGCAATGGTCAGCGCCACGCCGACGCACAGCAACGGCAGCAGCCACAGCACCGGACTGCGATAGGTGATCAGCAGGATCACCACGACGATCGCGATGGTCACATACAGCAGCGTCGAATTCACCGCGGCGAACGCGTCCGCCGAATCGGCTCCGTAGCCCGCCGGGCCGGTGACATGCACCCGCATTCCCGAGTCCGAGACCAGCGCGCGCATCGACTTCACCGCCGGCAAGGTGTCGTTGATTCCCTTGGCCCCCACGGTGATCGGCACCACCACCTGGATCGCCTTGCCGTCCTCGGACAGCACCGGCCCCGCGATGGGCCCGCGGACCTCCGGCAGCACCGCGAATCGCCCGACGTCGGAGGCCGCCCGGGCCTGATCCACCGGGCTGAGGGCCGCACCGTCGCGGTCGTAGACGACCACCGCCGGATACACATCCTTGCCGGTGAATTCGGCGGTCAGCGCCGAAACCTTGGTCGACTCAGCGCTATTCGGCAACCATGTGGTGGCATCGTTCTTCTCCGCCGAGCCCATTTTTCCGGCCAGCCCACCCATGGCCACGATCGCCACCACCCAGAACGCGATGGCCACCCAGACGATTCGGCGCCACAGCCTCATCGCGCGACCTCCGGTTCCACCGGCACCGAGCGGGTCAGCTGATCGATCCGAGCGATGCGGCCGTCGGGAGCCAGGCGGCCGATCATGCAGATCTCGGTGGCGGTGGGGCCGGTGCTGCGAAGGGTGGCGTGCAGGGTGTAGTGGGCGGCGATGGAATCGCCGGAGATGAGGGCTCGATGCACCTGGACGCGCACCGATTCGGCGTTCGTGCGGGCCGGGCGGGCGTGGGTGACCAGGGCCTGGCGGGTCAGGTGGAGGCCGTCGTTGCGGAAGTCGATATCGGGGGAGAACCAGCGGTCGACCACGGTGGCCGGGTCCTCGTCGCCGAAGGCCATCTCATGGGGGTAGGCGGTCAGGTACTCGTGGAGGTCGGATTCGTTTCGCATGCGGCCACGGTGCGGGCCCGCCCTCACAGGCGGCTCACATCCCGCTCATACGACCGCTCACACGCCGTGGGTTCGCGCCGCCGCCAGGCACGACTCCAGCGCGGCCATGGCCTCGGCTCGGGGGAGCGAGCGGCCGTGCTCATAGGCGGTCGCCGCCGCCTCGATCCCGAGAACCGCGTCCAGTTCCGTTCGGAGCGAGACGACATCGGGGTATCGGGCATCCGGAGCGCCACGCATGGCGTGCCCGGCTCCCAATGCTCGCGCCGCCTCCGCTGCCAGCCCGGCGGCCAGGCACGTCCGCGCCACGCCGACGCTCACCTCGGCCGCCATCGGCATATCGCGGGTCGCCACCGCGCTCGCCCAGGCGTCGGCGCAGTGCGCGGCCGCCGCCGCGACCCGCCCCTCGGCCGCCCGCAACAACCCCATGCGCAGCCCGAACATCGCCCGGTACGAGCGGTCCTCGCTCATCACCCGATTCAGATCGGCCTCGACCACACCCAGCAGCCGCGCCGACTCCGCCGAATCACCTTCGAACCGCGCGATATCCGCCGCCATCAAGTGCGCCATCACCTCATCACCCGCCGACAACGGCTCGCCCAGCACCGCGGCCAGATCCTCCCGCGCAACCGCGACATCCCCGGTATGCAAACGCACCATCACCAGCCAAATCCTCAGCGTGACAGCATGTCCCAGCGACTTCGCGGCCTCCAACGCCGCCGCGATCGCCGCGGTAGCACCATCGAAATCCCCGAGCGTCGCGCGAGTGAACGCCAAAAACGTCAGCGCAGTCGTCCGAGCCCACCGCTCCCCGGACTCCTCGAAACACTCCGCAGCCGTCCGCAAATCCTCCTCCAGCGCGCCCACCCCGGTGTCATTGGCATGCAGAAACGACCGCGCCAGCCAGAACATCCCCCGCGTCCACGCATCCGAATGCCCCAGCCACGGCTCGACCACAGCCAGCCCGTCGGGCAACCGCTCGGCCGCCAATTCCACCAGCGCCCAGGCCAATTCGGCGGCGCCGTCGCCACTCGGACCGCCGTGAGGTGACGTTGCCGGACCGGTCTCTCCGTCTGCGGCGGAGATGGTGGCCGCATCACATCGCTGCATCGCGGACGCACGATCGGCGCCGGTATCGGAATCGGTTGGGGTCGTGCCGATCCAGCGGCGGATGTCGGCGGTGGCGGCGGTGAGTTCCGACGCCTGGGCTGCCAGCAGGGAGTGCAGCGCGAAGGCAGCGGCCAAGGGCGGGTAGGGGCGGTCGGTCGGCAGGTGTAGGACCGGCCGAAGCATGGCGACCGCCTCGGCATGCGCGCCGCGCAGGGCCCAGTACATGCCGAGCGCCGAGCCGAGGCGGGCGGCGGTCTCGGCGTCGCCCGACTCGTGGGAGAAGCGCAGGGCGGCAATCAGATTGCCGCGGTCCGCGTCGAGCAAGTGTAGCCAGGCGAGTTGGTCGCGACCGCGCAGCGCGGGCTGAGCGCGTTCGGCCAACTCGAGATAGTAGGCAGCGTGGCCGGAGCGCGCCGCGAGGAGATCGCATTGGGCGGTGAGCTTTTCGAGCCCGTACTCGCGCACCGATTCGAGCATGCGGTAACGCGGTCGAGGGGACGGCAGACTCGGGTCGGGCGGTGCGTCGTCCGCGAGCAGCTGTAGCAACGACTTATCCAGCAGCGCTTCGAGTTCGGTGATGGTTACGTCGAGTGCGGCGACCGCCGTCGGAGTGAAGGGCGCGGCGAACACCGACAAGCGGGCCAATGCCGTCCGCTGGGGATCGGTGAGAAGGTGCCAGTCCCAGTCCAATACGCCGCGCAGCGTGCGATGACGGGGGAGTGCGGTCCGGCTCCCATTCGCCAGCACGCCGAACCGATTACCCAACCGGGCGCGCAGGGTATCCAGCGGCATGACGCGCAGCTTGGCGGCGGCGAGCTCGATCGCCAGCGGCAGGCCGTCGAGATCGCGGCAGATGTCGGCCACCGTGTCGAGATCGGTCCCGGTGATGACGAGATCTGCGCGCACGGCTGCCGCCCGGTCGAGAAACAGCCGCACCGCCGGATAGTTCCCGGACTCCGGCGCACCCGGCGGTGGAACCTCCAAAGGTGCGGTCTCCCACAGTGTTTCCCCGATGATCCCCAGCGGCTGTCGACTCGTCGCCAATACCCGCAGCTCCGGCACGCGCCCGAGCAGATCCTCCGCGAACCGCGCCACTGCCTCGACGAGATGCTCACAGTTGTCCAACACGAGCAGCGTGGGCGCGTTGGGCAGCGCCTCAGCCAGCAGCCCAACGGGATCCGCGTCCGACGGCTCGAAAGTCCGCGACATCGCCACACCCAGACCGGCGGCCACCGCGTGCGGCAGATCCGCCGGATCGCTCACACCCGCCAATTCCGCCAGTCCCACCCCGCCCGGAAACCGCCCACCCGATGCCCCGGCCAGGGTGACGGCCAGCCGCGTCTTCCCGGCCCCACCCGGACCGACGAGCGTCACCAGCCGAGCCCGCGTCAGTCGCGCCCCCACCTCGCCCAACTCTCGTTCCCGCCCCACAAAACTCGTCAACGGAGCCCGCAACCGCACCCGCGCCTCCGGCGCCGAACCAAACCCTCCCGCCGGTGCTGAAACCACCTCGGAATCGCCACCCGCGGCAGTGGGTGGCGCCGCGGGTTCGCGAGATTCCGCGGACGAGAAGTAGAGCTCACCCGCCGACCGCGGCCCGGAATCGTCCGACCTGCTTTGCCGACCGATCGATGAGTCCGGCTGCGCTGCCTCCGGTTCGCCTCGGAGGAGGCTGAGGTGGAGGGCGGTCAGGTCCGGGCCGGGGTCGGTGCCGAGTTCGGTGGCCAGCAGGGTGCGGTAGCGGTCGTAGGCGGCGAGGGCGTCGGGGGTGCGGGCGGCGGCGTGGAGGGCTCGGATGTGTAGGAGGCGTAGGCGTTCGCGGAGGGGGCGGAGGGTGATGAGGTCTTCGAGTTCGGCGAGGAGGAGGGGATCGGCGGGGCGGGTGGGGAGTTCGGTGGCCAGGGCCGATTCTGTGGCTGTGATGCGTAGTTCTTCGAGGCGGGTGGCGGCGGCCGCGGCGAAGGGGAGGTCGGTGATGTCGGATAGGGCGGGGCCGCGCCAGAGTGAGAGTGCCTCGCGCAGTTGGTGGCTCGCGCGGGAGGGGTCACCGCGATCGATGCTCAGCAGTCCGCCGCGTACCAGGCGCTCGAAGCGGATGGCGTCTACCGACAATGCCGCCACGTCCAGGCGGTAGCCGCCCGCCTCCAATCGGATCGCGGCGTCCTCCGGCAGTGTGCGGCGGAGCCGGGAAACCAGTTCGTGCAGAGCGTGTTCGGGCCGCTTCGGGGTGCGCTCGGGCCACAGGTCCCGCACCAGCGCGCCGACGCTCACCGGCCGCCCGGGATTCAGGGCGAGCCGGATCAGCAGACCGCGCAACCGGGTTCCGGCCACGGGCACCGGGCCGTCATCGGCCGTCACCTCCAGCGGGCCGAGAATCGCGATGCGCACACCGCGAGTCTGGCACGCGCCCTCGGCGCACAGGGAATGCGAAGGTGTGCGCGGATCCGTGGGAGCCCCTGCTCTCTTCGGGATCGCGCGGCGTCAACGTGTCGAGGACACCAGGCGGGTTCGCTGACGGGCCTCCTCTTCGGGGCAGGTGGTGGCCATCGCCCGGCGGCGGTTGGTGCGGACGGCCGCGCTGAACAGCTGGTATTCGGCCGACGGGACGCAGACCTCGCGGTACGGGTGGCGCGGGGTCACGCGGCGGTGGGGGCCGGGGATGACCACCCCGCGGCGCGCGCCGGGGCCCGCCTCCTGGGCGCGGACCCACTTCCGCATGAGATGGGAGTCGATGCTGGGCAGGTATTCCACCGCACAATCCCATTCCAGGCCCTCCACCTGCATAGGATCGGCGACCGCGGTCACGACAACGGCGTATGCCGTACCGACGGTATTGTCCGCCATTGGATCTACCCCCTGTCCATGCTCGACATCTCCGGCGTTGCGCGGGGAATGTTCAGGATACGTCGAAAGATCTTGCACTACTGAGTATTTCGCTGTACCCGCAAGTAGATTGCGGGTACTCCGCAGTCCTCGGAGGGGTGAATGTGGCAGGTGCCGCGCGAATTCCGGACCCGCCGCACGGGTTGCCCGACATGCGCGGGAGTGGCGTGAATCACGCCCCTGACGGGCCCGGAATACCCTCGTGACGGCCTATGTTCATCTGGTTGCCATATCCACCAAGTGTGGAAGCGACCACAGGAGGACCCGTGCAGTTCGGACTATTCAGCGTCGGTGACGTCACCATGGACCCCACCACCGGCCGGACCGCGACCGAGGCCGAGCGCATCCAGGCCATGGTCGCGATCGCCCTCAAGGCCGAGGAGGTCGGCCTCGACGTCTTCGCCACCGGCGAGCACCACAACCCGCCCTTCGTCCCGTCCTCGCCGACCACCATGCTCGGCTACATCGCGGCCAAGACCGAAAAGTTAGCGCTGTCCACCGCGACCACGCTGATCACCACCAACGATCCGGTGAAGATCGCCGAGGACTTCGCCATGCTGCAGCATCTGGCCGGCGGCCGGGTCGACCTCATGATGGGTCGCGGCAACACCGGACCCGTGTACCCCTGGTTCGGCAAGGACATTCGCGACGGCATCCCGCTGGCCATCGAGAACTACCACCTGCTGCGGCGGCTGTGGCGCGAGCGAACCGTCAACTGGGAGGGCAAGTTCCGCACCCCGCTGCAGGGCTACACCTCGACGCCCGCACCGCTGGACGGCACCCCGCCGTTCGTGTGGCACGGCTCCATCCGCTCGCCCGAAATCGCCGAGCAGGCCGCCTATTACGGTGACGGCTTCTTCCACAACAACATCTTCTGGAATCCCGAGCACACCAAGCAGATGGTGACCCTCTACCGCCGCCGCTTCGAGCACTACGGCCACGGCGCGGCCGAGCAGGCCATCGTCGGACTGGGCGGGCAGGCCTTCATGGCCGAGACCGAGGCCGAGGCCAAGCGAATCTTCCGGCCCTACTTCGACAATGCGCCCGTCTACGGCCACGGCCCGTCGCTGGAGGACTTCACCGAACTGACCCCGCTCACCGTCGGCACCCCCGAGCAGGTCATCGAACGCACCCTGGGCTTCGCCGACAATGTCGGCGACTACCAGCGGCAGCTGTTCCTCATGGACCACGCGGGCCTGCCGCTGGACATGGTGCTGGAGCAGGTCGAGATCCTGGGCAAGGAAGTGGTTCCGGTGCTGCGCAAGGAATTCGAGGCGCGCCGCCCGGCCAACGTGCCGAGCGATCCGCCCACCCACGCGTCGCTGGTGGCCGCCGGTCCCGACGCCCCGCACCACCTGGTCGAGCCCGCCCGCGAGCACGTGCTCGCCGAAAAGAATTGAGGACGAACGTGAGTCGCAAACTGGTAGTGCTGACCGCCGGGCTCTCGCAGCCCTCGTCCACCCGGCTGCTCGCCGACCAGCTCGCCGCCGCGGTCACCGCGGCGGTGGGCGGGCGCGGGGAGAACCTCGAGGTGGAGGTGATCGAATTGCGGGAACTGGCAAGCGATCTGGCCACCACCATGACCACCGGCCTGCCCACGCCCGCCGTGGCCACGGCACGCGAGAAGGTGACCGACGCGGACGGCCTGATCGCGGTGTCGCCGGTGTTCACCGCCAGCTACAGCGGACTGTTCAAGATGTTCGTCGACATCCTGGACACCGAATCACTCAGCGGCATGCCGGTTCTCATCGCCGCCACCGCGGGCACCGCCCGGCATTCCCTGGTGCTGGACCACGCCATGCGGCCGCTGTTCGGCTACCTGCGCGCGGTGGTCGTGCCGACCGGTGTCTTCGCCGCCACCGAGGATTTCGGCTCGACCGGGCTGACCGAGCGCATCCACCGGGCGGCGTCGGAACTGGCTCAGCTCATCGTCGCCGAACCGGTCGCCGTGCAGGGCTTCCTGCAGGACGAACCGGTCCGCCACCGCACCTCGGGCAACCGGGTCGGCGCGGTGCGCCCGTTCAGCGAACTGCTGGCCGGGCACGCCGGAGACGGTCGATAGCCATCCGATAGCTAGAGTGATCGAATGGCCGAGGAACTGCTGCCCGCCATCCCGCTCGACTCGTGGCGGCCCACCAAGGAAACCCTGCACCGCTACGCCCAGATCATCGGCAAGGTGGCCCTGGCCAAGGGCATCAGACGCAATCACTGGTGGCATATGACCTACCGGTTGACCGCCCGCGGCTGGACCACCGTGCCCCTGGGCACGGCCAGTGAAGGGCCCGTATTCACCTGTGCCTTCGACTTCTTCGACCATGTGCTGCGGTTGTCCAACGACCGCGGCACGCAGGAAGAGGTGCCGCTGACCGGGCAATCGGTGGCCAGTTTCTACGGCGAGACCATGAACAGCCTGCGCAATCTCGGCGTGGACGTGGTGCTCGCGCATCCCACCCCGTTCGACCTGCCCGACCACGGGCGGCCCTTCGACGAGGACGAGGAACACCACACCTACGATCCCGCCGCCGCCCAGCGCGCCTTTCACGTGCAGAGCCAGGTGGGCCGGATCCTGGAGCGCTTCAGCGCCACGTACTCCGGCAAGATCTCCCCGGTCCAGGTCTTCTGGCACACCTTCGATCTCGCGGTGCAGCGCTTCTCCGACCGCAAGATCGCCATGCCCGACAGTGTGGATCCGGTCACCCGCGAGGCGTATTCGCGCGAGGTGATCAGTGCCGGTTTCTGGTTCGGCGACGACAAGGTCCCCGCGCCGACGTTCTACTCCTACACCGCACCCGAACCCGCCGGACTCAGCGATCAGCCGCTGCGCCCGGCCACCGCGAAATGGATGCCCTCGGGCTCCGGCCACAACGCCTACCTGCCCTATGACGACGTCCGCACTGCTTCCGATCCGATCGGCACGGCCATGGATTTCTTTCAATCCGCTTACGAAGCGGGCTCGCGTCTCGCGGGCTGGGACGCTGTCGGCCTGGCCTGCCACAATGGCATCACCGATCCCGTGCTGACCTCGCCCCGCCTGGGGTGGCCGGAGTAGCGAGGCCCGGTGCCGCAGGAATAACCGGCTGCCCCGAATCGTCTCTCCGGCATAGTGTGTCGAAGAGGAGTCATGGGATGATCGCCATGGGGAGAGGGCCCGCGCGGCCTTCGCGCGTGGAGGAGAGGGGCTCAGATGCGTGAGGAACGCATACCGAATCCGACGCTGACCGCGTACCGGGAGACGACTTTCACCGCCGGACCCAACACCCGGGTCGGGCTGATGGGCGCCCTGGTGCTGGGCAGCGTGATTCTGGTGTGGGCGGCCGAGCGCGCATCACGCGAGGGCAATGACCACGGCTGGTTCGTGGCGGTCTCCTTCGCGGGGCTGTTCGTGGCCCGGGGCCTTTACCTGCGCCGGCCCATCACCCTGCCGCATCTGACCTTCGCGGCCATGACGCTGGTGATCTCCAACTTCAGCTACCGGACCGAGCACCCGGCGGTCGGTTTCGTCTTCCTCGCGGCCAGCGGCGCGATCCTGGTGCTGCCGCAGGGCAGCAAGCCTCAGCCCGAACAGCTGCCGCGGGTGGCCGAGCTGGTGCGGCGCAGCCACGGGGATCCGTTGGCTCCCTTCGCGCTTCACTCCTCCAAGAGCTACTACTTCAATGCCGACGGCTCCGCGGCGCTGGCCTACCGGGCCCGGCTCGGAATCGCCGTCGTCGCGGGCGATCCCATCGGCGAGGCCGGGCAGTTCCCCGAATTGCTCACCGAATTCTCGCTTTTCGCGGGCAGTCACGGCTGGAAGATCGCGGTGCTGGGCGCGAGCCCGGAACTCAGCCAGACCTGGCAGCGGCGCGCGGTCGACCATCGCGGGCTGCGGTCCATCGCCATCGGACGCGATGTGGTCATCGAGGTGGGCCGGTTCGACATGGTGGGCCGCAAGTTCCGCAATCTGCGCCAGGCGGTGAGCCGCACCAAGAACTTCGGCGTCACCACCGAGATCCTGCCCGAGGTCGCGCTCACCGAACCGCAGCGCGAAACCCTGCTCTCCATCGTGGACGAATGGGGGCACGGGCGGCAGACCCGCGGCTTCTCCATGATCCTCGACCACCTCCTCGACGGGCGGCATCCCGGCATGCTGGTGGTGATGGCGCGCGACGCCGACGGGCGCGTGGTGGGATTCCAGCGTTATGGCATGTCCGGCAACGGCCAGGAGCTCAGCCTGGATGTTCCGTGGCGGCGGCGCGACGCGCCCAACGGGCTCGACGAGCGCATGATCGTGGATCTGGTGGATTACGCGCGGGAGCGCGGGATCAAGCGAATCTCGCTGGCGTTCGCGGCGTTTCCGGAGATCTTCGCCGACAAGCAGCGGTCGCGGACCATGCAGGTGGTGTATCTGGCGGTGCGGGCGGGTGATCCGCTCATCCGGTTGGAATCGCTGTACCGATTCCTGCGTAAGTTCAATGCTTTCGGAGATCAGCGGTACGTACTGCTGCGCTGGCGTGAGGTTTTGATCGTGGCGCTGGCCCTGCTCAGCCTGGAATTCGTGCCACACCGCAAGCAATTTTGAACAACTCTCGTAACTCTCAGGGCTAAACCCCTGAAACCCCGGGAATTGCCGGCGGATTCTCACTTCAGGAAGTCGACCAGGGCTGCGGAGAAGGACGGGTCGGCGACGGCGGCGAGGTGGTCGCCGGGGACTACGACGCATTTCGCGTCGGGGAGGGCGGCGGCGAGGCGTTCGGGTTCGGCCGCGAACGGGTCTGCGTCACCCGCCAGGACGAGGGCCGGAATCGCGATGGCGGAGAGGTTTTCGATCGGCGCCTCGAGCAGGCTGGTCGCCACCAGGGTGATGGCCTCGCGGTCGGCGCCGAGCGCATCGGCCAGCAGGCGGAACATGCGGGCGTTCGGCACGATATCGGCCGGGTCCGCGGTCATGGCGGTCTCGATGTCGGAGGGATCGATGACGCGCCAATCGATTCCGCCGCAGTCCACCACGCCGGAGCCGATACCGCCGATGACCAGCCGCTCCACCCGCTTGTCCGCCTGGGCGACCAGCAGCGAGATGATCCCGCCCATCGAATAGCCCACCTGTGCAACCCGATCCAGGCCGAGCTCGTCGTAGAGCGCCCGCACGTCATCGGCCATTGCCCGCCAGGAGTATCGGGCCGGATCGTGCGGCTTCTCCGACCGCCCGTGCCCGCGCGCGTCCAGCGAGATGACGTGATGCCCCGCCTTCACCAGCGCGGCCACCACCCCCACACTCATCCAATTGGCATTGGTATCGGCCACGATTCCGTGCTGCAACACCACCGGAACGCCGTCGCCCTCCCACACCGTGTAGTTGAGCTCCAACCCGTCATGGGTGGTGAACTTCGCCATGGCCGCGATATTAGGCATCCCTCGTCATCCCGGCGTGCTTTTGGCCGGGATCCATGATCGAGGCGTGGATTCCGGCCAAGAGCACGCCGGAATGACGGAGGGATCCTCAGCTCATGCGTGCCATGGCTGCTCGCGGGAGCAGCGGCATCACCAATCCCAGTACCCGCCAAGGCCATTCGGGGACCGAGGCGCGGACGGCCTCGCGTTCGATGGCGGCGACCATGGAGTTGACGCCCTTGTCCAGGGGCGCAACCAGTTTGGCGTCGCCCGCCTTGGCGGACATGTCGGTGGCGATGAAGCCCGGCTGCACGGTGGTGACCTTGATCGGGGTGCCGCGCAATTCGATGGCCAGGCCCTCGCCCAGCGCGGTCACGCCTGCCTTGCTGGCCGCGTAGGCCGCCTTCTTGCCGGGCAGCCCGCGGACCGCGCTCATGGATGAGATGAGCACCAGGTGCCCGGCGTTCTGTGCGCGGAAGATGCTCATCGCCGCTTCGGCCTGGGCCAGGGCGCTGACGAAATTCGTGGTGGCGGTGGCCAGGTTGGCGTCCGCGCGCCCGGTGCCCAGGCGCGCGCCCTTGCCGATTCCGGCATTCACGATGACGCGGTCCAAGCCGCCGAGTTCGGTGCGCAACTCCTCGAAGACCTTCGGCACGGCCGCATGGTCGTCCACATCCAGCCCGCGCACCGCGACCGTGATCCCGGGATTGGCGGCCAGCAGCTCATCCCGCAGCTCTTCGAGATTGGCGACCCGTCGGGCGCACAGCGCGAGATCCCGCCCGCGCCGCGCGAATTCGCGGGCCATGCCCGCACCCAATCCGGAGCTCGCGCCGGTGATGAGAATCTTCTGCCTGGTCATGTGGCCAACCCTAGCCCCGCCGCCGGATTTCCTTCACGCGAGAAGGGTTATCCGGCCGAGCCGGTGTTCGGCTGCGCGGGCGTCAGGTGCCAGGCCCCGCAGTTCTGGGTCGAGAACCCCACATCGGTCGCCTTGATCTCGACCGTCACCGGCTTGGTGCGGACGAAGTCGCTGGCGATGATGTAGTAGTTCGGATCCGGATAATCCTGCGGCGTCTGGATCTTCCACAGCCGCCGCCAGAAGCAGCCACCATTGGCCGGATCCGGCGAACCGTCGCCGATATAGATCCCCGGCTTGATATCCACATTGACCACATAGGTCCCGTCGACCGTGATATCGGTGGCCGGTTCGGCGGCCGCGATTCCCGATGCGGCCATTGTCAGCGCGGAAGCGAAGGCTCCCGCGGCCACGAGCGCGCCTGCACGCACAGTGTTCCTCCCTGAGCAGCTCACTTTGCGCCGCACGGTTCCCGTCGTGCGGCGTCGGGTGACCCCCGCGTCTCCCGGGGCGGTGTCTATCAGAGATTCCGGTCTGTTTTCGGGAAATCGCCCGGATTCGAGTAAATGAACAATCGCGGGCGATGCTCTTTCGGTCCCGCCCACGATATTCAGGGCATGGGAAGTCTTCGCCCGGTCGCGACCGGCTGCGCGACACACTGCGCCCGGCTGTGCACCGACGCGGGCCTGGCGGCCGTGCTCGCCGCCGATCGCGGCCTGCTGCACTGGCGGGCCATGGGCCGCCTCGGCGATCCGGGCCTGGCCGAGCACGCCGTGCAGGAGACCCTGCTGCGGGCCTGGCGTGCTTGCGCGAGCTACAACCCCGAGCGGGGCAGTGTCCGCACCTGGCTGCTCACCATCGAACGCAACGTCCTCATCGACACCGCCCGCTTCCGGGCCGCCCGCCCCGGCGACGCCAGCTGGGACGAGATCGGCGAACAGGCCGAAAACCACTGCGCCCGGCCCGATTTCGTGGAAGATCTGACCGACGGGCTGCTGGTCGCCGACCTGCTGGCCCAGCTTCCGGCGGCCCAGCGGGACGCGGTGGTGCAGGTCATCCTGCGTGATCGCGCCTATCAGGATGTCGCCGCGGACCTGGGCATACCGGTCGGCACCGTCAAGACCCGAGTGCATTACGCGCTGCGTTCCCTGCGCCGACTGCCCCTCAGCGCGTGAACCCGTAGCGCTCCCCGCACGTCCAACAAGAGTGGCCGACCCGCACCCGGCGGGCCGGCTCCGAAGCGAGGAGTTACCGATGACCGACACCACCCGTGCGCCCGGCGGATTCGCCGTGGATCGTCGCACCGCCCTGGCCGCCACCGCGGTCGCCGCCACCGCGCTCACCATCGCGGGCTGCAGCAGCGGCTCCGACCAGCCCGCCTCGGCCGCGCCCAATGCCAAGAACGGCGAGGCCCCGGCGGCCAAGAAGCAGGACGCCGATGAACTGGCCTACACCAAGGATGTCCCGGTCGGCGGCGGCGTCATCGCCGGTGACACCGTCATCACCCAGCCCACCGCGGGCACGTTCCAGGGCTTCTCGTCGACCTGCACGCACCTGGGCTGCAAGGTGAACGCGGTGGCCGACGGCGTGATCAAGTGCCCGTGCCACGGCAGCAGCTTCCATCTCGACGGCACCGTCGCCAGCGGCCCCGCGCCGCGGGCGTTGGATACCAAGGCCATTCGAGTCGACGGGGACAAGATCGTTCCGGCCTGATCCGCGCGTCGTCGGGGTAGCGGTCGCGCGGTGCGGGATAGTTGGCGTGTCGTTTTGAATCGGCGCAGTTTGCTGAAATGCGCCCGCCAGCGTCCTGATTTGGTGTTAATGGGCGTCTGACCACATGTAACGGTTCCATCACGAAGCTTGCCAGAGGGTAACTGATGTTGCCAGAGTGCTGTGTGAGCTTTGAGTGAATAGCTGGGTCTGGTGTTACTAGTGGGAAGGGAGGGGCGCTCCGCCCCGAGCGCCGTCCGCTTATGAAACCGAGCATCACCAAGTCCGGAATATGCACCGTCGTCACCGCGGCGGCCATCACCGCCGTGGCCGGGATCGTCCCGACCGCCGCCCTGGCCGCGCCCGCGCTGCCCGAGCTGCCCCAGAAACTCGCCGGGAAGACGGTCTTCCTGGATCCGGGCCACCAGGGCCCCAACCACTCCCAGGACGAGAACCGTCAGGTCAGCGACGGCCGCGGCGGCACCAAGGCGTGCCAGACCACCGGCATGACCAGCCTGCACGGCATCGCCGAGCACACCATCAACTGGAATGTCGCGCAGCTGGTGCGCACCTCGCTCGAGGGCCTGGGCGCGAAGGTCGTCATGAGCCGCCCCGACGACACCGGCTGGGGCGGCTGCGTCGACGAACGGGCCAAGGCCGCCAATTCCTCCGGCGCGGACGTCGCGCTCAGCATCCACGCCGACAGCGGGCCCGCCGACGGGCACGGCTTCCACCTCATCGTGCCGCAGCTGCCGGTGCCCGACGCCAAGGTCAACGAGGTGCAGTCCGGGGCCGGGCTGGCCGCGTCGAAGGCCATGCGAGATGCGTACGTGCAGAGCGGATATCAGGTCGCGACCTACAACGGGGCGGTCGACGGACTGCAGTCGCGCGCCGATATCGCCGGGCCCGCGCTGACCACCGTGCCGGATGTCTTCCTGGAGATGGGCAATGGCGCGAACGCCGAGGACGCCCAGCAGCTGGAGACCCCGGAGGGGCAGCTCAAGCATGCGGTCACCATCACCACGGGCATCGCTTCGTACCTGCTCGGGGTGCCGGTTCCGGCCGACACCGAGAAGGCCTCGGACACGGTAACCGCTCCGGGACAAGCGGTTCCGGCGCAGCCCGCGCAGGCGCAAGTGCCGCAGGCGCCCGCCTTGCCGACGCCGGCCGAAGTTCAGGGACTGCCCGCGCAGGCCCAGGTGCCGCAGGCTCCCGCACCGCAGACGCCGCAGGCCCAGGTGCCGGGGCAGACGCCGCAGACCGAGCCGCAGGCGCAGCTGCCGCAGACCCAACCCCAGGCGCAGCTGCCGCAGACTCAGCCCCAGGCACAGGTCCCGCAGACCCAGCCGCAGGCTCAGGTGCCCGGGCAGTCGGGGCAGACCCCGACCCAGCCCGCGACACCGCAGGCTCCCGCTCCGGCGCAGTCGAACCCGGGGCAGCCGGGCGGGACGCCGATGGACGCGGGGCTGGAGTTCTTCCAGCAGCTGGCCGACCAGTTCCTGCAGATGGAGCAGGGACAGCCGGGCACCCCGCCGCAGACCGCACCGCAGTCGGGTCAGCAGCCGCAGGCCGGTCAGCCCGCGCCGCAGGCGCAGCCGGCCAAGCCGGGTACGCCCGCCGCCAAGCCGGTGGCGCAGCCGATGCCGGAACCGCGTGCGCCGCAACAGCAATCGCCCGGCGCGCAGGCCGGTCAGCAGACCCCGGCCCCGGCCAGCCCCGGCGTGCAGGCGAATCCGGGCACGCAGAAGCCGGGCACCGACAAGAACT
>NZ_BAFX01000193.1 GCF_000308815.1 Nocardia concava NBRC 100430 | reverse complement strand
ATCGGTTTCGCCGGTGTCGGCACGCTGACCCTGAGCATCGATGGCGAGCAGGTGCTCGAGGAGACCGTGCTGCCCGAGGGCACCGACCCGGTCGAGATGCTGCTGAATCCGCCGCAGCGCTTCGTCACCCGCACCCTTGCCGAGGGGCAGGAGGTCGATGTGCTGGTACGGATGGTGCCTGGCGGTGGCTTCCCAGCCATGGGCATCACCCTCGCGGTCGACCGCCCGCGCCGCTCCGCCGACGAGGAGTTCGCCGCCGCGGTCGAATTGGCGCGGACCTCCGAGGTGGCGATCGTGGTGGTCGGCACCACCGAGCAGATCGAATCCGAGGGCTTCGACCGGACCTCGCTGGCGCTGCCCGGCCGCCAGGACGAGCTGGTCGCCGCCGTCGCCGCGGTGAATCCGCGCACCATCGTCGTGGTGAATTCCGGTTCGCCCGTGGAGATGCCGTGGCGCGACGATGTCGCGGCGGTCTTGCTCACCTGGTTCCCGGGCCAGGAGTTCGGCTCGGCGCTGGCCGATGTGCTCACCGGCGCTACCGAACCCGGCGGCCGCCTGCCCACCACCTGGCCCAAGACCATGGCCGATGTTCCGGTGCTGGACACCAAGCCCGCGCCCGACAATGCCCTGCCGTACAGCGAGGGCATTCACATCGGCTACCGGGCTTGGCTGAAATCCGGTGTGGACCCGGCGTATCCGTTCGGGCATGGCTTGGGCTACACCACCTGGGAGCTGGCGGATCTGAAGGTCACGGGCCGCACCGCCACCGTCACCGTCCGCAATACCGGCGACCGACCCGGCCGCCAGGTCGTGCAGGCGTATCTCTCGCGGGAGAACAGCGCGGTGGATCGCCCGGTGCGCTGGCTGTCCGGCTTCGCGGTGGTCGAGGCCGGCGCGGGTGAATCCGTCACCGCCACCATCGAATTGCCCAGGCGCTCGTTCGAGCACTGGACCGATCAGGGCTGGGCCGTCGAGCCCGGAGCCTTCACCCTGCACGTCGGCACCTCGGTGACCGCGCTGCCCCTCACGGCCGACATCGGCTGATTCACCTCGACAACAACGGATTCCGGCCGGAAACGGCCGGAATCCGTTGATGTCCGCACGCTCTGGACTCTCCGTGGCTCATTCCGAGGCCGACGCCGTCGGCCAGCTCTCCTCTCCCGAGGCATCTCCCACGCGCGGCCTGCTGCCCCTGCTGTTCGCCGGGAACGCCGCCATGTACGCGCTCTACATCGGCGTCGGTAGTGTGTTGCTGCCCTTGCAGATCGAGCACATCGACGCGGCGTCCAAGGTCGCCAATCTCGGTCTGGTGGGCGGGATCGCGGCGATCTTCGCGACCGTGTTCAACCCGGTGGCCGGTGCGCTGTCCGATCGCTCGGGGCGGCGCAATCCGTGGATTCTGGGCGGCGGTCTGGCCGCGGTCGCCGCCATGGCCGTGCTCGGCAGCGTGAACATGGTGCTGCTGGTGGCGATCGGCTGGTGCCTGGGGCAGGCGGTCATGAACATCTATCAGGCCGCGCTGACCTCCGTTGTGCCCGACCGGATTCCGCTGGCGCGACGTGGGGTCGCCTCGGCTGCGGTGGGGCTGGGTATGCCGGTGGGGTCGACCATCGGTGTGTTGGTCGCCTCGGTGTTCTCGCATCACTATCGGACCGGGTATCTGGTGCTCGGAGCGCTGGTCGCGGCAGCGGCGGTGCTGTTCACCTCCGGTGCGCGGGAGCAGCGCATGCCCGCGCGCGAACCGACCCCGTTGCGTGCGCAGGTCGCGACGTTCCTGAATGTGCTGCGCGAGCACGACTTCCGCTGGGCGTTCATCGGCCGGGCGCTGCTGGTGCTCGGCTACTTCGCCGTCACGGGGTATCAGCTATATATCTTGCAGGATCACATCGCGCTGCCGTCCGGCCTGGAACCGTCGAAGGCGGTCGCGGTCCTGACACCCATTTCCGCTGTGGCCATGGCGGTTTCGACCGTCGCCGGCGGTGTGCTCTCCGACCGCCTCGACCGCCGCAAGCTGTTCGTCGGACTGTCCGCCGGGCTCGCGGCCGTCGCCCAGCTGATTCCACTGCTCACTCCGACCTGGCCCGGCATGCTGGCCTTCGCCGCGGTGAACGGCCTGGCCTTCGGGTGTTTCATGGCCGTGGACACCGCGCTGGTCACCATGGTGCTGCCCCAGGCCGCCGATGCCGCCCGCGATATGGGTGTCCTCAATATCGCCAATGCCGGACCGCAAATCATCGGACCGTTCGTCGCGTCGGCGGTGGTGAGCCTCGGCGGATACCCGCCGTTATTCGTTGTCGGCGGGCTGCTTTCGGTGCTCGGGGCGGCCGCGGTACTGCCCATGCGGGCGGTGCGCTGACATTCTGTGCCGGAGTTCGCGCCAGGGAGCGATTCCGTTGCTGACATGACAAGATCAGGTAATATCTTGCGGCATTGAAAGGGGCTGCACAGCAACCTTTTCTGCTCTCTTGATCGACGGTTTTGGGTGGTAGGGGGTATCCGGGGGGACGGCACACAGGACTTCAGCGAAGTTGTCGAAGCGCAGGGGGCTGTTCGTCGACACGGTGAGGGTGTTGACGGCGAGATGCCTTGGCCCGGCTGCGCCGCACAAAAGGAATCTCGTAATGTCCGAAAATTTCCCGGATCATCCCGCCGCTCTCTCCGCCACGCCCACGGACCTTTCCCTGCTGTTGCGCCCGTCCCCGCCCGGGGCCCCGACCGATGTGGTGAAGATGCACCCGCGCAACGGCTTCCTGCTGTGGGCCGACCTCCCGCCCGTCCTGGTCCTGGGCAGCTCCGGCGGCTCCGGCGCGACCACCACCGCCCTCGGTATCGCCGGCGCGGCCGCCTACGACTACGGCGAACACTCCCCGATCGTGGTGGACGCCACCACCACCGGCGGCGACCTGTCCGCCCGCGGCTGCGACACCATCGACGCCGCCGGCACCGTCCAATCCTGGCTCAACATGACCCACCGCAGCCTCCCGTCGACAGTGATCGACAGCTGCGGCGAAAACAGCTCCGGCGTAGGCGTTCTCCCTCGCGGTCCAGAAGCGTTGCCCCGCCGCGAAACCTACTCCTCCGTCCACCGAGACCTCGTAGAAGCAGGCTGCCTCCCCGTCTACGACGGCGGCGCCCCCGTAACCAACCGCATGGTCGCCCCCCTGCTCTGCGACTCCCGAATCTCCTTGGTAATCACCCTCGCCGCCCGCCCCGACGCCGTAAACCGCCTCAAACCAGCCCTCATCTGGCTAGACGACAACTACAGCCAATACCACCTAGCCGAAGCGGTAATAGTCGTAACCCGCCAACACCCCAAAGACGGCCCCCTGGTCACCGAACACGTCCGCAAATACCTAGGCGACGTAGTCCGCGCAGTAGCCGAAATCCCCTACGACGCCCACCTGGGCTCCGGCGGCCCAATCAGCTGGCGCCGCCTCGCCCCACCCACCCGAGCCGCCTACCGTCAACTGGTAAATCTGCTCCGCTGACCACAGGGCGATGCTCGGGTGTGGAACCGTTCTATGCTGTCGTGCATGGTGGGGTCCGATGCGGTGAGCCCTGGTGAAAGTGGCTCGGCGCGGCAAGCTTTCGCTCAGCGTCTGGTCGAATTGTTCGAGGCTGCGGGAAGGCCGACTCTCGATCAGGTGTCGAGAACCACCGCGGAGCGGCTGCGGGTCACACGGCGCGCGGGACAGGACAAGGTCGTTTCCGTTCAGCGGATCAGCGATTGGCGGGCAGGGCGTACATTGCCCAGCCAATTCGAGTCGGTGCTACCGGTATTGGTGACTCTCTTCGGGCTGGTCAAGACAAGGTCGGTCACCGTCCCCGCTGAGTTGGTCGATCATCGGGCCTGGGAACGCTGCTGGAAGGCGGCTGCCGGGGAGGCCAGCGTCCCGATCCGACGGCCGCCCGTTGCGCAAGAGTCGATTTCACAACTGGCGGCGACCAGAACGCTGCCTCGGGGCGTGCCGGGCTTGGTAGGCCGCGACGAGCAGCTTCGGCGTATTGCGAGGACCGCGGAACCCGGCCAGATCGTGGCCATCCATGCGATCGACGGTATGCCGGGAGTCGGCAAGACGGCGCTCGTGATCCACGCCGCGCATCTGGTCGCCGACAGGTTTCCGGATGGCCGCTATTTCGTCGAATTCAATTCTCATGTCCCGGGACTCACCCCGGCCGATCCGTTCCACGTACTGGAAAGACTGCTCAGCGATCTCGGCGTCGACCCTCGCCACATCCCGGACACCCTCGAGCGGCGTAGAGACCTCTGGCGTGATCGCCTGTCCGGCCGACGCGTATTGCTCGTTTTCGACGACGTCGGCGAGCACGCGCAGGTCGCACCGCTCCTTCCGCCAGGACAAGACAGCCTGGTTTTGGTCACCAGTCGCCGCAGGCTGATCGGACTCGACGGTGCTATCCCGATGCCGCTGGACAGTCTCGCACCCGATTCCGCGATCGAGATGTTCTGGAAAGTGGCGCACCGGGATCCGGCACCCGGTGAGGCCGAGGGCGCTGCCGAGATAGTGCGACTGTGTGGATATCTCCCGCTCGCGATCGTCGTGCTAGCCGGTCGTTTCGCTCACCACCCCACCTGGACGACCAATGACCTGGTTGCCGCCTTGTCCAATGCGCACAACCGGCTCGCCGAACTCGAGGTCGGACAGCGTGCGGTGCGCGCCGCGTTCGCGACCTCATACGAGGCATTGACGCCGCCCCGGCAGCTGATGTTTCGGCGATTGGCTCTTCACCCCGGCCCGGATCTGGACGTCTATGCCGCTGCCGCCCTCGCCGCGGTGCCGGTCGCGGAGGCACGACAGCATCTCGATGCCCTGTACATCGACCACCTTCTCGAGGAGATCGCGCCGGGTCGCTACCGATTCCATGATCTGGTACGAGAATTCGCCCGCGCGCTGGCCGAAGAGGATCCGACGGAGAACAGCGATGCCGCCCGCGAGCGTCTGTTCGATTACTACGTCGGAGCGTCGCGGCGGGCTGCCCGGCCCGGGCAATCCGCACCGAACGAGAGTCAGGACAGCGGCGGCTATCCGGAGGTGCCCTCGACAGATGTGGCCGCGCTGGCATGGATGCGATCGGAGCGGCGAAATCTGTTGGCCTGCCTCGCCTATGCGGCATCGAAGAATCTGCTGGCTCGAGTTCTCGAACTGGTCGGCGCACTCACGGAGGAATTGCGACTGCACGGCCCGTGGCAGGTCGGCATCGCCTACAGCCAGCGCGCGAGTGTTGCCCGGCACACCATGAACGACACGGACGCTCAGACGCTCGCGCTCAAAGATCTTGCACCCGTGGGATATTTGGCCGACGGTTATCTACTCGCGGCCGAGCTGTTGGAGCGGCAGATTGCCGACCATCCGGAGCTCGAGCCCATGGTGAAGGCATTGGTGCTGCAATGTCTGGGTAGGACACGATTTCTGGCAGGGCAGTACCCGGGCGCTATCGCCGCATTGTCACAGGCGCTCGATGTCATTCGGGCGATCGGCGACAGTACCGGGGAGGGTTTCGCGCTCAACGCGTTGGGGTGGACGTACCACCTGACCGGCGATTATCGAGCGGCCGGTGAGTATGTGAGACAAGCGTTGGACATCCATATCGCGCACCACCATGAGTCGGGTGAGGCCGCGGCGCGGATGAATCTCGGCTGGATATGGTGTCTGGAGCGACGGCATGCGGACTCGATCGAGCAAGTCCTTGCAGCCGAGGCGATATACCACCGATTGGGGCGTCGATCCGATGAGGCGTTCGCGATCATCATCCGATTGTGGAATTGGCACCTGACCGGTGAATACGTCGCTCTGTGCGGACATATCGAGCGAGCCATCGAGCTGTACCGTGGCATCGGCAACCGCTCGGGACAGGCCTTCCTGATCAGTCACCAAAGCTCGTTTCTGATGGTGGCCGGCGAGTATCTCGACGCCACGCAACTGCTCGAGGAAGCGAAGGAACTCTACGAACAGCTCGGCAATCGATCCGGAGTCGCCTCCGCTTTGAACAATCTGGGTTTGGCGCACTGTCATCTCGGTGATTGCGGCAGCGCCGCGGAACTGATCGGGCAAGCACGGCAGATCTACGAAGCCATCGGCAACCAGACCGGAAACGCCGAAGCCGATGCATATTTGGGCTGGGTCAGGCACTGCGAAGGCGATCACCAAGGTGCAACGGAGTTGCTGGACCAGGCATTGCGGGCTTGCCGTGCAATACAACACCGCACGGGAGAAGCCGAGACGCTCATTCGGATCGGTGCCCACGCAGAAACCCTCGGTGACAACGAGTGCGCACTGTCGAGCTACGATCAGGCCGTCGAGCTGGCCAGGCGCATCGGTTCGCCTCTCGAACTCGCCCGAGCCCTCGACGGCAGTGCACGATGTCTGGTCTCTCTCGGCGACCATGACCGTGCGCGCGCGGCCCTGACCGAAGCCCTTCCACTTTTCCGTCGCCTCCGTGCCATCGAAACGGCTTCCGCCTCAGCCCTACTCGATCGCATCGATGCTGGAATATCCCTCCGCTGACCCGACCCATGAACACCCCCGCCGACTCGCCGTCCGATCCCGAACCGGACGAGCACCGACGATTCGCTCGGTATCAACAAGAACTGGCGCAGGTCGCCCCGGAGGCGGAGATCGCTGTCATCCGCGCGATTCTGAGCGACCCGGACGACGTCATGGCCGACGCCGCACTCGTTGGCCACCTGGACCACCGAGCCGCCCAACTCCTCACCGAAGCGACCTTCCCCGACTGGGCATTCCGCATGTCCGCAACCATCGCGAACCGAGACTTCCTCACCCGCCGCCTGAACGAATGGACCCTACTCCGCTCCATCGTCCTCAACACCGCCTGGACCACCGAATCAGTCCTAGCCGCCTCGAACTGGTTTCAGTACAAGGCCACCGACTTAGCCTCCACCCCCGCAGCCCTCACCCTCCTTGCCACCCACGGCCGAACCCGCCGCATCCGAGCCGCCGCCATCCGCCGCCTGACCCAACGCGAACACACGTGAGCCGCCAGAGTCCCTCGCTGGCGCGCTCCGCCAGTAGGGGTTTCGAGCCATTCATCGAGAATGCGGTGGTGGACAAGTCTTCTCGATGTTTGTGTATGCCAGTGCATTCTGGGCAGGGTGGAACTAGGCTGCTGCGGGGCAGATCGTTTATATCTGGGGGAGTCGCAGTCATGTCCGGTCCGCATTTTCCGCAGCAGCCGTATCAGGGGGCCGGGCAGCCGTCCCCGCAGTATGCCTACGGTGCATATCCGTACGGTCCGCCGCCCGTTGCACCCTCGCCGAAGTCCGTAACCGCGATAATTGCCGGCGTTTTGAGTTTGCTGGGTGGGGCTCGGGCTGTACTCGGTTCTCTCGCTTTGCCTTTGCTGGAGACCGATCCAGACCTCGACCCGAGCGGGTTTTGGGGCAGGGTGAAGTTGTTCTTGCTGGTGGCTGTGGGGTTCGGGGTGCTGCTGCTGATCGGCGGGATTCTGATGTTGATGCGGAAGCGGATCTCTCAGGTGCTGTTGGGGATCGGTGGGATCGGGACGCTTGTCAGTTCGATCGGGCTGACGATCGCGATGTACAACCATTTCGTTCGTGACTATGGCGGCGACAATGTCTCGGTGAACTGGGATTTCACCATCTTCGGGATCATCGGCGCCGCGTTCAATGTCGCCCAGTTGGTGCTGACGTTCTGGCCCAGTACCTCTCGGTGGCTGGCCAATAAGCCTGCGGTCTAGAGGGACATCTTGCCGTTGTCGACGGTGTAGATGGCGCCGTGGACGGCGGAGGCTTCGGGGGAGCAGAGGAAGGTGATGACGTTGGCGACCTGGGTGGGGTCCATGAGGCCTCGGGCGGCGGCGATTTTCATGATGAGGGTGTAGTCGGGGTCTTCGGGGAAGGTGAAGTTGGTGACCATGGGGGTGGTCATGCCGCCGGGGCAGACGCAGTTGATGCGGATGCCCTTGGAGTCGAATTCGAGGGCCATGGCTCGGGTCAGGCCGATGAGGCCGTGTTTGGCGGCGCAGTAGGCGGCTGAGTAGGCCTGGCCTTCGAGGCCCGCGATGGAGGAGACGTTGACTATGCAGCCGGAGGTGGCGAGGAGGTGGGGGAGGGCTGCCCGGGAGAGGTAGAAGGGGGCGTTGAGGTTGATGGCGAGGTCGTGGTGCCAGTCGGCGTTGGTGACGTCGGCGGTGTGGCGCATGGTGTGGGCGCCTGCGGCGTTCACGAGGATGTCGAGACTGCCGAAACGGTCCACGCAGGCCCGGACGATCTCCGCAGCGGTGTCGGGGTCGGTGAGATCGGCTGCCAGCCAGGAGGATTCGTCGCCGTCGAAGGCGGACGCGAGGCGGTCCTTGTCGCGGCCGACGCCGAGGACCTTCGCGCCGCCGTCGCGGAGCTGCCGCGCCACCGCCTCGCCCAGGCCGGAGGACGCTCCGGTCACGACCGCGACGCGGCCCTCGAAGCGCCCGGCATCATTGCCCGCCATACCTTCTCCAATCCATGGCCCGGGCGGTCAGGGAACGCCACCCGTGTAGAACGTGTTCTAAAATAGCCGGATTAGATGTTGCGCTCCAGCAGCAGGTTCAGCACCTCCGGGAACTGGTCCGGGAAGTCCATGGGGATGATGCCGAAGTGGGCGGGCTGGGTGCGGTGGGCGGTGAGGTAGGCCTCGACCTTGGGCATGATGGCGGCGGCGTTGTCCTTGGGCCAGGCGTTGTCGGCGAAGCTGGTGAAGTTGATGTACTGCAGGGTGTTTGACGGGTCGTTGGCCGCCTTGTCGAAGCAGGCGCTGACGTAGGTGAACTTGTCGCCACCCGAGGAGCCGGTGCCGGAACCGGATTTGGATGAACCGAGATCTGAAGAGCCGGAATCCAATCCGGCCAGCCCGCGATCCTTGTACCGGTCCTGGAGATAGAAGCGGTCGGTGGTGAAGACGCCGTTGTCGCCGCCGGGCCATTGCAGGCAGCCCAGTGAGTTGCTGAATTGCGCGATCAGGATGATGCGGCCACGCACCTCGCCGAGGGCGGGAATGCGGTTCTCCATCCAGAACAGCGAGCGGTAGCCCTTGGTATCCAAGTAGCCCTTGAAGATTCGCTCGAAGTCCGCACCGACATCGTTGTTGGTCCCGTCCTCCTTCTTGACCCGCATGATGATCACCTCACCGGGATTGCGGGACAGGAACGTCCGGCACTGATCCAGCACGGCATCGAAGGTTATGCCCTGATAGAACCCGGAGTGATACACCCCGAACGAATCGGAGGTGTGATCCTGCAGCCCGTTGCAGCGGATATCCAGAAACCGGATCCCGTGCGCGAATTGATCGGGCAGCGACCAATTCTGGGTGTGCGCCCATTCGGTGCCATTGGCCGGATCGACCGCACAGGAGTCATGCGTCCCCGGAATGGTCAGCCGCAACAGCGAGGTCGCATCCGACAGCGCCGACATCCACGCCTGCGGCGGCGCGCCGACGGTCCGCAGATGCGGAACCGCCTGCGCCGCGGTGCCGGTCAGCGCGGTGGTGGCGGCGCCGACGGCGGCGGCCAGGGTGGTGCGGGCGAAGTCTCTCCGGGTCAGGCTCATAGAGCCGGGAGCCTAACTTGGACGAGGGACCAAGATCGCCGATTTGCTCGAATTACTGCGCTTCGAGATTCACCGTGATCGTGGTCCACCCGCCGACGTGAATGCGATCCCCATTCCGCAACGGCACCGGCGTCTTCGGTGGGATCGGATCCGGGCTGTCATTGAGACAGGTGCCGTTGGTGGACCCCAGATCGGTGACCGTCACACCCTCCCCGTCGATGTGCAGGATCGCGTGTGAACGCGACACCGCGATATCGGCCGGAGCGATCGACAGATCGATATCCGGATGCACCCCCTGCGACACACTCCGCTTGCCGATCAGAATATTGGGCCCCGCCAAGGCGATTCGCCGATCCGGGTAGTAGTCGGGGAAGTCGACCCGCTCCAGATCGGGTCCCTTCTGCGCCCGCATGCGCGCGTAGTGGGCCGGATCCGCGGACACGGTCGCGACCCACACCGTCTCGGCGGTGTTCACCATCGTCGGTTCCGGCTCGCCCCGCTCCACGACCGGAAGCACCGGCGGCGCGGGCATTTCCGAATCGTGCCCGCAGTTCTCGCAGAACCGCCCCTCCGAGGGCGCGCCGCACTCCGGGCACAGCGTGGTCGGCGGCAGCACCGCGCCCAGCTGGACGCCGATCGGCGCCCCGCAGATATCGCAGTAATCCGTCGCGGTCGACTCGTGCCCCTCGGTACAGAACGCCATCACGGCTCCTTGCGGACGCGAGCCGTCTTGGTCGAGCGCACGCTGAGCACCATCGCGTCCTCGTCGGCGCCGGGCCGCAGCCGGACGGTGCCGGTGCGCGGATCCACCACGTCGACCACGCTGAGCAGCAGCTTGGCGGTGTTCTCATTGCCCGACGAGGTGGCCAGGTGGTAGGCCCGCTGGAGTTTCGCGGTGGCCGTGGCCTCGTCGCCCTGCTTGCGGGCGGTCAGCCCCTCCTGCACGGCCTCGGCCAGCTCGGCCTGACCGGTGTAGTGGGCGACCCGGCGACTGATACGAGCCGACTTGTCGGTATCGGTGGTCCAGATGGCTTTGACCAGACCCTGCCCGAGGATCTCCCCGTCGGCGAGCACGCTCACCCGCGCGGCCAGCTTCTCCCGGTCCGGCGCGGCCGGTTCCAGTTCCAGCTGCACGTGATAGTCGCGATCCTCCGCACCCCAGGAGCCCAGCGGGTATTCGCCCACCTGCGGCCCGAGCTCGGTGCGCCGCCCGGTGAGATCCTCGATGAACGGCGCGACCTGCTTGACGAACACGATCCGGGTACCCACCGGCGTCCACAAGCGCAGCGTGAGGTCCGGAATCGCCTTGGCCATCGAGGTTTCCATCATCGACGCGAAGTCCTGGGCCAGCAGGTCAGGGGACGGCGCGATATCGACGGTGCCGTGCAGCGCCGACCCGATGGCCCGCAGTTCCTTTTCCTCCCAGTCGAATCCGACGCCGCGGCAGTCGCAGGTGAACACGCCCTCCGAGGCCCGGATCTCCCGCGCCAGCTGTTCGGGCTTCTCGTGCTCGTTCTTGCCGTCGGTGAGCAGGATGGCGTGCACCATCGCCCCCGGATGCTGTTGCGCGATCAGCCGCGACAGCCCCAGCCAGGTGCCCATGGCCGTACCGCCGTGCGGGGACAGCTTGTCGAGGGCGTGGCGCGCATTGGCGCGCTCTTGGCGGCTGGCGATGGCCGATGCGCCCTGGCGCGGATATACGACCTGCGCCTTGTCGGTGCCCTCGACGATGGCGAAGCGGGTGCCGTCGGGCATGACGTCGAGCGCGGCGAGGGTGGCCCGGCGCGCGTGCGCGAATTTGTCGGAGCCGCCCATGGATCCGGAAGTATCGATGATCAGGATCTCCACCCGATCCTGCGGCGTGGCGGCGACCACCAGTGCGTCGGTGGCCTCCACGGTGACGATGGCGTCGACCGTGCGCGCCCCCTCGGCGAGGAATTCGTTCTGGTCGACGGCGACCGAAAGGCCTTTGTTCTCAGCGGAAGTCACGGGGTGTCTCCTGTTGATGCTCGTGACGGTACAGGTACGAGGGCGACGGTGATGTTGTCCTTCCCGCCCGCCCCCAGTGCGTGCTCCACCAGGGCGCGCGCCGCCGGCAGGGCGGGCAGCGTGCCGGTGAAGCGGGACAGGGCCGCCGCCTCGGGCAGGTAGTTCCACAGTCCGTCGCTGCACAGCAGCAGCACGCCGGGCTCGGTGGTGCGCAGGGTCCGAACGCAATTGGCGGACCACTGGTGTTCGCTGTCGGCGCCCAGCCAGCGGGTGAGCACGTGCGCGTGCGGGCCGTCCATGGCGGTGGCGGCGTCCAGCAGGCCGTTGTCGACCATGGCCTGGGCCAGGGTGTCGTCGACGGTGAGCCGCTGCGGGTCGCCGGAGAGCCAATAGGCCCGGCTGTCACCGACATTCGCGACGGTGACGACCGCACCGCCGTCGGCGCCGAACTGCACGATGGCCGAAACATAGGTGCACGACGGCGATTTGCCGTCCGGCGTCCCGACCGCCTTGACCGCGGCCGCCGCGGCGGTGAGCCCGGCCATGGCGCAGTCCTCGGCGGGCAGGTCCTGCGACAGCGCGGTCAGGCAGGCGTCCAGGCCCGCCCGGACCGCCGCGCCCGAGGCGGCTTGCGGATCCTCGGAGGTGGAGACCCCGTCGCAGACGGTGATGACCGCCGCGGCCGGCCGTTCGGGATTCGCGCCCTCGACCACGGCCGCGGCGACGGCGTCCTCGTTGCGGGCGTGCAGCAGTCCGCGATCGGTGACCAGGCACGTGGTGCCCAGATCGGCCTCGAAGCGATCGCGCTCCGGCCCGAGTTCACCGCAGGACGAGCAGTACCCGTCGGGATCGAATTCGCTGCCGCCGCACCCGGTGCAGTCGGCCGCGGGACCGGATTCGAAGGTGGCGGTGGTCCCCGTCACCGGATCCATGCGCGCGTTGCGGGCGGCGTCGGCGACCGGCACGGTCGAGCCGGAGCCGGGCCGGAATTCCTTGGGCGGCAGCGCGATCAGCCGGACGCCGAGCTTGCGGCCGCAGGCCTCGCAGAAGCGGTCGGTGTCGGCGGCGAAGGTGCCGCAGCTGGGGCAGCGGGCCGTCACAGGACGGTCCTCGGGCGCACGGCATTGGCCTGCTCCACCAGGGCGATGCGTTCCCACATGTCCTCGGTCTCGTGCGCCAGGTCGCGATAACAGCGTTCCAAACCGGTGCGTACCCCTTGTTGATCGAGCGCCACCCCCAGCAGCGGGGAGTGGTCGGTGGGCACCCTGCCCAGGCGCAGCCAGCGCAGCGCCGCGTCCAAGACCCGCATCCGCGCCTGGGCGGCACGGTATTTCGAGTCGAGCGTGAGATTAGCGATGCGCTTGCCCGCATCGCGAACCAATTGTTCGGTGAGTTGCTCGGCCTCCGGCACGTCCAGCAGAGTCTCGACGGCGGTCACCCCGGCCTCGGTGTGCACGGCCGACGCGGCATCGACCTGATCCAGCACCGTGACCGCACCCGCCCGATCGTCGACCGCCCGCCGCACCCGCGCCGCCCCGAAGGCCGCGCTGGTGAAGGTGCGATCGGTGCGCCAGACCATGTCGTAGTAGCGCGCCGCGCGCTCGCGTGCCGGTGCGGGATCGGTGCCGTTCGCGTTGTCGGCCATGAGTTCCGCGGTCACGGCGAGTGCGAGCTTCGGGGCCGCCTCGCCGGGGAGAGCGCTGTAGAGGGCGTCGAATTCGGCTGCGGCGGCTGGATAGTCGCGTTGCAGAAGCCGGGCCTGGCCCGCGAACCAGGCGAGACGCCAGTCGCCTTCGAGGGTGTCGGCCACCTCGTCGAGGCGGCGCAGAGCGTCCTCGGCGTCGCCGAATTCCAGTGCCGCGCGGATCAATCGGAGTGGTATCTCGACGGATTCCTCGCGGCCGGTGACCACCGAGGCCAGACCCGCGGTGATCTCGCGTTCGAGATCCTCGGGGGTGACCGCGCTGGTGGAGGCGAGCAGGGCCGCACCGCTGTCGCTGGGGTCGACCAGCGGAACCGGCAGGGCGGCAATGATCTTCCGCGGATCGTCGGGCACCTGGTCGCCGACGCCGAATACCGCGCGCGGCGGCGCGAACCGGGTCGACAGTCCCGGGCGCGGTCGACCGTCCTCCTCGGCCAGCACCTCACGCAGAATCCCGGTGAGCTGATCGCTCATCTCGGTCATCGACGTGAAGCGGGCCTCCGGATCGACATCGGTGGCGCGCACCAGGAATCGATACAGCGACTCGTGCCGCGCCATGAGCGGTTCGACATCCGGACCGGGCAACGGCCCGAGCTCCCCGTTGACCGGCGGGATCCGCATGATCAGCGCCGCCAGCGTCCGGCCCACCGTGTACACCTCCGACGCGATGGTCGGCCCGGTGTGCGCGATCTCCTTGGCCTGGTATCCCGGTGTGCCGTAGATGGTCTCGGTCTGATCGTGCAGCGGGATGACCGCGCCCAGATCGATGAGCTTGAGCTGCTCCTCGGTCTGCATCACATTGTCGGGCTTGAAATCGCAGTAGGCGAGCCCGTGATCGTGCAGGTACTCCAGCGCGGGCAGCATCTCGAGGATGTAGGCGATGGCGCGCGCGGGCGCCAGATACCGCTGATCGGTCGTGCGCTGTTCGCGCAGCAGCTGTTTGAGCGATTTGCCGCCCACGTACTCCATGACGATGTAGCCGACCGGCTTGCCGTCGGGCCCGGTGTCCTCGGCGAAGTTGTAGATCCGCACGATATTCGGGTGATCGACCTGCGCGAGGAACCGCTTCTCGGCCACCGCCGCCCGCATGGCGTCCACGTCGCCGGTATTGAGCAGGCCCTTGAGCACCACCGGCCGATCGTCGACCTTGTGATCCACCGCCAGGTAGATCCAGCCCAGCCCGCCGTGCGCCAGCGGGCCCAGCACCTCGTACTGGCCGCCCACCGTATCGGTGCGAGACAGCTTGGGGGTGAAGGAGAATCGCGTCCCGCAATGCGGGCAGAAGCCCTCGGTGCGACCGGGCTGGCCATTGCGGCTGCGGCCGACCGGACGTCCGCACTTGCCGCAATCGCGATGGTTCTCCGGCACCTCGGCGTCGGTCAGGACGGCCTCGGCGGGATCCTTGCGCGGTACCGACGGCACCTTGACCATGCCCGCGCCCAGGCGTCCGCGACTGCCGCCGGTGGATCCGGAGCGGCCCGTCCGCACCGACCGGCCGCTGCGGTGGGTCCCGCTGCTCGCCGTCGACGCGGCGCTGCTCCCCGTCGACCCGACGGCGGACGAGGAATGCCCGGTGTCGCGTGCGGTGGTCGCCATGGCCGATGCCGGAGCGGGCGCGCTGCCGCACACATCGCAGTAGCCGTCGACAATCGTTCCGGTGCAACCGGGTTCGGCACACCGATCCGCCGCGGGCGAGCTCCCCTCCGTCATCCCGGCATGTTTTTGGCCGGGATCCACGGCATCGGGGTGGATTCCGGCCAAAGGCACGCCGGAATGACTAGTCGAGGCCGGGGCGGTGCCGCAGACGGTGCAGTATCCGTCCTCGATGGTCCCGGTGCAGCCGGGTTCGGTGCAGTTCATGATCGCCTCCCCGTTTTCTGCGCGATGAGCTGTTGATAGTCGGTGATGGCCCGCGTCACCGCGGCCAGATCGCAGGGCCGCCGCGACAGCAGCCCCGCCGCGATCCGGCTGGAGGCCAGCACATCCTGGTCCTCGGCGACGCCCACTCGCGCGGCCTTGGCGCGATAGGAACTGAAGCGGCCCTCGAGTTCCCGCCGCCGGTCGAGCAGGCCCTGGGCCAGTTGCTCGTTGCGATTGGCCGCGTCCAGCGCCGAGGACAGGCGCTGCCGTAACTCCCACAGCGCCGTGGGCGCGGGCGGATTGGCTTCCAGCGCGGTCAATTCCGCCCCGTACATCGCGCTGTCGTCGGCCTGCCGGGGCAGCGGCGCGGCCAGAATCGTCCGCTCCACCTCGACCCGCGCATGGTCCGCGCGCTCATAGGTCCGGCGCAACGCCTCGACCCGCGCTCGCACCCGCTCGACCGCCCCGTCCCAATCCGAAGACATGGCACGCAATTCGGTGAGCACCGTCGTCGCCTCGCGCATCCGCCGCGCCAGATCGGTCAACCGGCGATCCAGCACATCCGGTCCCAGCGCGAGCGGATCGGTGGCGACCTGGGTGGCCAGCACATCCATTTCCTCGGCGAGCGAACACAATTCGGGAATCGAGGCGCCGACCCGGTCCAGCTCCGCCTGCAGCGGCGCGATATCGGACATGACCCGGTTGTTCACGGCCTCGACCGCGTCGAGCACCGTCACCACGGACGGAAACGCCGCCCGCATCCGATCCAGCATCTCCGCGATGCCGATCAACTCGACCATTTCCCGCGGCCCGCCCAGCGACCGCTGCGCCATCGGGATGGTATGCCGCGCCACCTCGACCGGCCGCCCGCGCAACAGCTGGGTCAGCTCCTCGCGATCCAGCGCGTCCAGCCTCCGCCGCGCCCGTGCCGCCTTGGCCCGGTCCAGCACCGTCCCCAACCGGCCGAAGTCCTCCCACATGGCCTCGAGCGCCGCGCGCGCCGGCGCCCACCGCTGCTCGGTCACCCCGATCGGCGGGAACCGGCGCAGCAGCACCAGCCCGGGATGCTTGTCCAATTCGACCAGGGTGGCCGCGATGTGCTCGATTTCGCGTGCCCGCTCGGCGATTTCACGATCTATTTCGGCGACGCTGAGAATGTGCCCAGGATTCCCGTGCATGGCCGGCTCAATCGCTGTATCGGGGCGCCGGCGGACCATTGGAGGGACCGAGCACGCTCAAACGGTCGTTGTAGAGCCGCTGCCAGGTGCCGTCATTGCGGACCCGCTCCAGCACACCATTGACGAAGCGCACCAGATCGGTCTTGTCCTTCTGGATTCCGATGGCGTAGTTGTCCGATGCCATGGGCCCGCCGACGACTTCGAGATTGGGATCCTGGATCTTCAATCCGTACAGCAGCGGCAAATCGGTGCTGGCGGCGTCGACCTCCCCCTGCTGCAGCGCGGTCAGGCAGTCCAGCCAATTCTCGATGCCGATCACGATGGGGCGCTGGGGAAGTGCGAACACCGCGTCCAGCGTCGTCGAATTGGGAATGCCGCACACCTTCTTGCCGCCCAGATCCGCCGCCGACCGAATACCCGATCCCTTGGTGACCAGCACCCGCTGATCGGTATCGAAGTAGACCGAGGAGAACTGGATGTCCTGGCGGCGCGCACAGGTCGGGGTGAAGCTCTGCACCACGATATCGACGTCGCCCTTGGCCAGTGCCTGCACCCGATTCGAGGTCTCGATGGGCCGCAGCTCCACCCGATTCGGATCGCCGAACAGGTCCCGGGCCACCTCGCGCGCGATATCGATATCGAAGCCCTCGATATCGCCGGTGGCGGGATTGCGGTAGCCGAACAGGAATTCGTTCTGGTTCACCCCGACCCGGATCTTGCCGCTGGCGACGATATTGGCCATGGTCGATCCGGCGGGCATGGCGCCCGGCTGCGGTTGCGCGCCCTGGGGGCGCAGGCTCGCGAGCGGATTGCAGGACACGTCGGCGCGCTGACTGGGGGTGGGGGTGAGCACCGTCGCGCCCGCCGGCAGCCGGTTCTCGGGCGGCAGCTGGAAGGGCTCGGCGGCCGGGGTCGAGCCGCACGCGGCGGCCAGCAGCGCCACCGCCGCCACCAGCAGCATCCGCATCCGCGTCTTCACAGGAACTCCTTCAACCGCGGCCACACCCCGATGACGATGGCGGCCGTCGCGGCCAGCAGCAGCGCCAGCGTGCCGATCGGGCTCAGGGTGAGGGCATTTCCGGCCGTGTTCACATCGTCGCGCACTTCCTGGCGCGTGCGCTCGAGTTCGGCCTTCAGGGCCTCGTCCAGTGCGGTGAACTGGGCCGCGGAACCGGTGCCGTCGGTCTTGATCGACTGGTCGACCGCCCCGCGATAGTTGTTGCTGAGGTAGGCGGCCACTTCCTTCCGATGGCCGTCTTGCCAACCGGAGAAGGCCTTGACCGCGGGCGAGTCCGCGCGCAGCAGCCCGGTCAGATCCGCGCGCAGCTGATTGCTGCTGGCGGCGAAGCGCTTCTCGCTGGCGTCCAGATTGCCGCGGGTGATCAGCTGCAGGGTCTCCTCGGTGCGGGCCTGCTGGGCCAGAATCCGGGCCTGGGCCAGCTTTTCGAAGCGGGCGGTGGCTCCGGTGTCGATGGCCGCGGAGGCCGCGATGGTGGTGGCCACGATCCACAGCAGCGCCAGCACGGTCAGCCCGGCCGCGGTCACCACGCCCGCGTTGACCCAGCGGTTGGTGCGCCGCAGCAGCACCCACGAGCCCGCGCCGCAGGCCGCCAGCAGCAGCACCAGCAGGCCCGAGGTCCACAGCGGCAGACCGGTGATCGCGTCCTGGTCACCGTGCAGCTGGTTCAGGCGAATGCTTTGCAGCTCACCGGCGTTCTTCAGGATCGAGCCCTGCATGAGCGCCGAGGCCTGCCGCAGATACGCCGAACCGACCGGGAGACCCTGGCGGTTGTTGGCGCGGGCGTCCTCGACATAGCCGGTGTAGGTGGGCAATTCGGCCGAGATCTTGCCCAGGATGGCGCGCGTCTCGGTATCGGAGGCGCCCGTGGTGGCCTCCGCGAGCGCGGCTGCGGCATCGGTGAGCGCGTTCTCGTAGCGGGCGCGCACCTCGTGCGATTCGACGCCGCCGGAGAGGTAGGCCGTGGAGGCCGCGGCATCGGCCGTCGAGAGGGCGACGTAGAGCCGTTGCGCGGCGTTCGCCAGCGGTTCGGTGTGCGCCAGCGCGGTGTCGTGGCGAGAGATCTTGGCGCTCTGCGTGTTCGCCGACACCAGTCCGGCGATCAGCGCGAGCAGTGCGAGGGCGGCGCCCACCGCACCGATGACGCCCGGCGCGGTGCGCACGAAGCGTCGCGTCCACTGCGCGGCATTGCGCATGGTCGCCGGAAGACGACTCCTCAACCTCATTCCCCCGTTTGGTGTCGATGACCGGGTGAACCGGCCGGTGCTCCCCGTAGCCAGATCGTACGGGAGTGATCGCACCCTGTCACTCGAGTTCCAACCGGTTGGAATTTATTGGGGAACCGTTCATTTCGAATGCACGTGCATTCGAGTGCGAGACCGCGAAATCCAGATTTAACCGCGCGTAATCGCCGGGAAACGTTATGGCACAACACTTGGTTCACCCGATGTGACGCTAGACACCTTATGCCACAACGTAATTTAGTGCTGGAGCGGGTCTGGTGCCTGCCCGCCCCGCGGTGAGGTAGCGCTGAAAAATGGTCCCGTATCCCGACTGGCTGAACCCCGGCGATAATGCCTGGCAGTTGGTAGCCGCGACTCTCGTCGGCCTGATGAGCATACCCGGTATCGCGATCTTGTATGGCGGTCTGGTGCAACGCAAATGGGCCGTCAATACCATGCTCATGGCATTCACCGGATTCTCGCTGGTCCTGGTGGTGTGGGTGCTGTGGGGCTTCAAGATGGGGTTCGGCGAGCCCATCAAACTCGGCCCAGGAATTCTGCGGGCCGCAATAGGCAAACCGCACACCGTACTAGGATCGAATAATCAAGAGCAAGCGGTTATTCCGCTGCTCGACGGGCTCATGCCGAACTTCCGGTTCTCCGAGACCACGCTGGTGTACTTCCAGTTCGTGTTCGCGGCGATCACGCCATTGCTGTTCCTGGGCAGCGTGATCGGGCGGATCAATTTCAAGGTGTGGCTGATCTTCGTGCCGCTGTGGTCGACGCTGGCCTACTCGGTCAACGCCTTCCTGATCTGGGGCGGCGGCTGGTGGTCGCAGATGGGCGCGCTCGACTATTCCGGCGGGTACGTCATCCACTTGGCCGCGGGGACCACGGGTTTCGTGGCGGCGGCGGTCATCGGGCCGCGGCTGGCGCGGGACCGCGAACGCGCGGTGCCCAACAACCTGCCCATGGCCGCGGCCGGGGCGGGCATCCTGTGGCTGGGCTGGAACGGCTTCAACGGCGGTGACCCGTACTTCTCCGGATCGGATGCCTCACTCGCGGTGATCAATACCAACCTGGCGACCGCGTGCGCGGTGCTGACCTGGGTGATCTGGGATATGTTGGCGGGCCCGTCGCGGCGGCCCAACTTCCTGGGCGCGGTCAACGGCATGATCGCCGGCCTGGTCGCCATCACCCCGGCGGCCGGTTTCGTGAACAGCTTCGGCGCCATGGTGATCGGCCTGATCGCCTCGACGCTGGTGTGGCTGTCGTGGAACAAGCTGGGGCGCACCCGGTTGTTCCGCAAGGTCGACGACACCCTCGGCGTGGTCCACACCCACGGCGTGGCCGGTCTGGCGGGCGGCCTGCTGGTCGGCGTGCTCGCGGACCCGAACATCAAGGTGTACCTGGGCACCGGTGGCGCACCCGACGCCACCTACGGCGGCTGGCTCTACGGGCACCATCCGAAACTGCTGCTGTGGCAGGCGGGTGCGGCGGCCACGGTCATCGTCTGGGATGCGTTGGTGACCTTCGTGATCCTCAAGGTGCTCAGTCTGTTCATGAGCCTGCGGATGCCCGATGAAGTGCTCGAGACCGGCGATATCGGAGCCCACGAGGAAGAGGCGTACCCGGACGACACGCTCGTGCACGCGCAATCCCCGGCGCTGCGAAAGCCGCCGCCGCGACCGCAAGCGCCGGTGGAACAGGATGGAGCGGAGATTCCGGCCAAGGAATCCTGATGTCGGCGCCGCTGCACCTGGGCGGCATGATCGGTGACCACACCATGGACCCGGGCGGCGGCGCGGACGCGAAGCTGTTGACGCTGGTGGTGCCGCCCGGCCTGTTCGATCAGATCAAACAGGCCCTGGCCGCCTTCGGGGTGCGGCGCATGGTGGTCACCCAGGTCTACCGGGTGGACGACCGCGACAATCGCGTCGAGAGCTATCGCGGGCAGCGGTTCGAGACCGATGTCAGTTCCGGGCTGCGGGTCGAATTGCTGGTCCGGACCGAGGATGTCACCGATCTGGTCCGGATGATCGGGCGGATCGGGACCAACCACCAGTCGTCCAACATCCAGATCTGGATGACCGACGCCCGGCGGTTGTGAACGCCGCGAACCCGATCGCGCTTTGCGAAAACGATTGCCGAGCTCCCGCCCCGATCGTATGGTCGGGGCGGGAGTCGTGCCGTGATCGCGCGGCAATTCACCGGTGGGAGTTCGAGTTTGGCAGTGCGGTTGGCCTTCGGCGTGGTCGCGGACCGGGATCGGCGGGCCTGGCTGATCGAGACGGGCGAGGAGGTCGGCCACGACGGGCCCGAGGGCGCGGCCGTCGTGCTGGGTGCGCGCGACAGCGATCCGGCGCGGGTGGCCATCGCCTGCGCGGATCTGGCCGGGCTGGTGGAGGTCGGCGGCACGGTGATCGCCGGGGCCGGAATCGATCTCGGCGAGGGCTTCGTCTCGGCGCGGCTGGCCGGGGCCACCGGTGATCGGCGCGACGCCGTCATCGCCGCGCTGCGGGTGCTCAAGCTGGGCGGCGCGTGGCGGCTGGGGGAGCGCACGGCCACGCTGGTGGCGCTGTTCGGGGTGGCCGCCACCAAACCGGTCGGGGCGGCGGCGGAGCAGGCGATCGGTGAGGGGCGATGGGCCGCGGTCATCCTGGCGTCGGCGGCCGCGGATGTGCTCGGGCCCGAACAGCTGGTGCGGGTGCTCGCGCTGCGGACGCCCGACGGGGTCGATCCGATGCCCGAGGGCGTGCCGTCGGTGCTGGCCGCGAATCTGCGCCGGGTGCTCGAACAGTATTCGGGCCCACGGCGTCTGGAGCTGGTGCTCGATCTGTGGGAGCACGTCTGCGCCGGGCAGCTGGCCGGGCTCGCGCGGGCGCGACTGGCCGCCTCGCACGATCTGACCGTGCTGGAGCCGCTGCGCGAGCGCTACCGGCAGTTCGCCGAGGCCCAGGCCATCGAGCTGGTGGAGAACCACGATTACCGGCCCTTCACGGTGTTGCACGGCATTCAGTTCCGGCCCACCTGGCGGCATTTCTGGAAGCACTGCGTCGAACGGCTGATCCAGGACGCGCTGGCGGCGACGGCGCTGCTGCGGGCGGCGGTGGCGGTGCACGAGCTCGGCGCGGACGTCGGAATCGCGCGGGTGCGCGGCGAGATCGAGGCCGTCTCGGCGCTTTTCACCCGCAGCGAGATCAACAAGGCCCGGCGTCCGGTCGGGGAGCTGACCACGCTGCCCGCCCGGCCCATCGGCCATCTCCGTGAGATCGATACCGCGCTGCGGCAGCAGCAGCTGCGGGGCGCGGCGTTCGAACGATTCCTGCGCACCCGGCTGCGCACCGCGCTGGCCTACGCGACCATCGTGCGGGACGAGGTCGTGGACCTGTTCCGGAACGCCCTGCCCGTGGAATCGCTGCCCGAGACCTGGGATTCCGGCTCGTTGCGGGCGTGGCGCGCGGTGGCGGGATACCCCGCGCAGCATCCGCCGCAGCACTGGCACTGTGAACCGTTGGTGCGCAAGCACGATCAGCCCAGCCTCGCCGATCGGCTCGCCGAGGACGCGTCGGCCGTCGACCGGGGCTGCGATCTGCTCTGGCTGGCGGACCTGGCCGACGCCATGGCCCGGGCGCTCGGGCATGCGGGCGCTGTTTCCGTGCCCTCCTACCGCGTGCCGGTGTTCGATACGAATCCGCCCGCGCCGCAGCCGGATCCGCTCACTCCGCGTGCGGAGTCGATCCCGCTCGCGGTGGCCGGGGCCGCGCAGCTGCTGGCGCTCGGGGCGGCCGCGCCCGACCGGTGCCGGGATTGGGTATCGCTGTGCGAGGGGCTGATGCGCAGCGGAGCCGTCGCGCAGGCGCTGACCAGTGAATTCGACATCGCCGAGGCGGTATTGGCGCACGACGGCGCGGTGCTGCCCGGGACCGGCCTGCGCATCCAGTTCGCGCGGACGGCGGGCCGCCTCGCGGAATGGTCGGATTACATGGGCAATTGCATTGCCGGACCGTGGTATCAGCGTGAGGCCGTGCGGGGCCGCAGCATTCTGCTCGCGCTGCGCGACGAGCGGGACGTGATCGTCGTCAATGCCGAACTGCGCCGTGGCCGCGGGTGGCTCGTCAACGAGATCGCGGGTCGCTTCAATCGGGACCCGGATCCCGCTGTGCACCAGGCGCTCCGGGAATGGGCGGCGACCTTGCCGGTGGCGGAGCCGCAAGCCGAACCCGCCGATCCGGTGGACGCGATACCGCCCGTACGCGTCCGGCGGGCCGCGCCCAACCCGCTGCGTGAGGTCGCGCCGCTGCTGCGTGACGCGGCCGGCAAGGCGATGATCGAGTCCGAACCCGGCCTGCGCGTCCTCACCGCCCTGGCGGGCGACCGCGATGGCGATCCGAAATCCCTGACCGCCCTGCGCCGTTCACCCGCCGACCGGCTGGGCCGGATCTGCGCCAACGCCCTCGCCGCCGAGCCGTCCACCCTGCCGCGCCTATGGACGGCCTCGGGCACCCGGCCCCTGGCGGCCGCGCTCGAGGCCCTCGACCCGGCGCTGCTCTCGCGCTACCCCCGACTGACCGCGCTGCGCGCCGACGCTCCCATCCCGTCGAAAACCCTGCGCGCCATGGTGAAAGACCCCGATATCGCCATCGCCCGCACCATGGACCTGGTCGGTCTGCGACTGCGCGCCGCCCTCGGCCGCCTGGCTCGCGCCGACGATCCGGCCCTGGCGCACGCGCTGACCCGGAACCCCCTCGCGGACATGTTGTGCCCGCTCATCATTTCGACCACCCTCGCACCGGATCTCCGCATCCCGCTCACCGCGATCAGCGAACCCCGTGCTGTCACCGTCCCCGGCTACCCGGTGACCTCCCTGTCCGACCCGACCGGCCCTTGGCAAACCGCTCGGGTGGCAGCGCGGGAACTCGGCGTCGACGAATTCGGTTCGGACAGTGAGGCTTTCTGGACCCGGATCGCCGATCACGGTCTGCGCATCCCCGCCTCCTGGCTGGGCCCCGGCGGCTGGCCCGCCCTCTGGTCCCGCGCCCACTCCCACTGACCAGGCGGTCGGTCAGGCCTGGGTCGGGAGTTCGGCCAGGGCGCTGAGGACTTCGTCGGTGGTCGCCGTGACGCCGAGGCGCGGGAAGATCTTCCGCATCGAATGATCGTGGGAATCGGTCTCCCGGTCGGCGGTCGCGTCGGCGGCGATCACGACGTGATAGCCGTGTTCATGGGCCGCCCGCGCGGTCGATTCCACGCCGATGCTGGTGGCGATGCCGCCGAGCACAATGGTGCTCACCCCGCGGCGGCGCAGCTGCACATCGAGTTCGGTGCCGTGGAAAGCGCCCCAGTGCCGCTTGGTGATGCGAATATCACCCGGCTGCACATCGAGCTCGTCCACCAGCACATCCCAGCCCTGCGGCGGCGTGTAATTCCCCCCGCCCGCCTGCATGGTGCGCCCCGGCGGCATATCACCGCCGTCGTCGGCCCAGGACACCCGCACCAGCACCACCGGCAGCCCCTGATCCCGAAATGCCTTGGCCAACTGCGCTCCCCGCGCCACCACATCCTCGACCGCATGCGGCTGGGTGGGCGCGGCGGTGATCCCACGCTGCAGATCGATCAACACCAGCGCGGACTTCGGATCCAACAGCTTCGACGTCAACAGCCAATCCTTCTCTAGAAGTTCGTGATTCCGTTCAGTCCTCGACCAGCCGGGCCAGCAGTGGAATCGCCGCGATCAGCGAATCCTGCTCGGCGGCCGAAAGTTTCGTGAGTATCGCGGTGGTCAGCCAGTCCTCCTTGGCGTCGTGCGCCAACCGCAGCAACCGCCGCCCCTCCTCGCTCAACGACATCAACACCTGCCGCTGATCGGTCGGATGCGCCCCGCGAGCAACCAGCCCCCGCTCCTCCAGGGCCGCCAAGGTGGTCCGCATCGACTGCGGCCGCACCTTCTCGGCCCGTGCCAGATCCGCCACCGACATCGCGCCCTCCGACCCCAGCCGGCTCAAGACCACCGCCTGCGACGGCGTCATCTCGATCCCGGCCCGAGCGGCCCGCAAATGCCGCAACAACCGGCTGGCCACGACTCGAAGCTCAGCCGCTGCCGCGGCGACTTCAGCCTCGGACCTGCCCGGACTCTGCGCTCTCACCGCACCAGAATTCCACAACAACAGCAAAACTTGCAAGTTTCCCTGTCAAATTATGACCAGGGCGACAGGGGTTCAGGCGAGTGCGTCGAGCAAACCGTCCTGGGCTGCCTGTCGCAGCCCACGGCGAGCCAGAAAGCCGTTGGCGAGCAGTAGCAGTGTCTTGTTCGGCGGCGCGACGAAACCCGAGGCGGTGTGCGGTGCGTAGGTCGCCTGCCCGTCTGCGACATCCAGCCAGCCGGTGTGTTGGCGGGTTTCGAGGCCGATCAGCTTGGGGCGGTAGTCGTGGGAGAGGATTCCGGCGCGGCGGCCGCCGGGTGGCAGGTCGGCGCGGACGGAGATACGGAGGCCGTCGGGGTCGGCGGTCGGTGAGGTGAAGGGGAGGATCGCCGGGTAGCCGTCGGACTGGCGGTAGGCGATCAGGTGGTGGGGGAGCTTTGCGGCTCGGTGCGCGGCCTCGGGGGTGTCGACGCGCGGGGCGGTGCCTTTGGCCGGGGGCTTTTGTGGCGCAGGGGGATTCGCGGGCATCGGTTCGCCGAATACCTCGGGTTCACCGGCTGCCAGGAGATCGGGCCAGACGATGATTCGGCGGACCTCGACGGTGACCAGCACGCGGTCGGCGTAGTAGGCGCTGAGCCAGCGGTCCCAGAAGGGGCCTCGGCGGGGTGGACCCAGGTAGGGGGTTGCCTGTTCGCCGATCGTGTCGAGGGCCGCACGGTCCGGGTGCGGGTCGAAGGTTGCCAGGCCCTGGACCAGGACGAAGCGTTGGTTGGCCGGGTCGGCCAGGCCGTGGGTGCGGGCGTGATAGGCCAGAGCGACGCGCGGATCCTTCTTGATCCGCAAGAGCTTTCGGCCGAATCCGAGCGATGTCGTCACGCCCACCGTGCCGCGCTCGCGGTCCCGCAGGCCGATCGGCGCGACCGCCGACACGACCGCGCCGCCCGCATCGGTATTGCATGCCAGCGCGCAGGTCAGGTCGCCACCGAGAACGTCGTCCACTTCGTCCGGCCAGGTCACCACCATGCCGCTGAGTCTAGGAACCGGTCGCGGATTCCGCCGGGGTTCGGGGTGTCCGAATGCCGCCAAATGCCATGGCGGATTTCCGCCGGTTATCGGGTCTCGGCTCGGCCAGAGTGGGTGGAGGAAAGCGAACGGATCGAGCAAGGAGGAAGCGATGACCGTGTACACGACGATGGCGAGCCCCGTTGGGGAACTGCTGCTCGTGGGGGAGATTCGGGACGGGGCGGTGATGTTGACCGCCGTGTCGATGGCCGGGAACAAGAGCGTTCTGGTGCGGCCGGAGTGGACCGCCGACGGCGACGCGTTCGCGGCGATCATTCCCCAGTTGTCCGCCTACTTCGCGGGGGAGCGGACCGGGTTCGATATCCCGGTCGGCGAAAGCGGGACCGAATTCCAGCGGCGAGTGTGGCGGGCGCTGGAGGAGATTCCCTACGGGAGCACGACCACCTACGGCGAGATCGCCCGGCGGATCGGAGCGCCGAAAGCGGCGGTGCGGGCGGTTGGCTCGGCCATCGGGGCCAATCCGTTGCTGATCGTGCGGCCGTGCCATCGGGTGATCGGGGCGGACGGGTCGCTCACCGGATATGCCGGGGGAGTGGAGCGGAAGCAGCGGCTGCTCGAGCTGGAGCGGGTCGCATGATGCGGGGGACCACGCTGGAGTCGGCGTGGGCCGGGAGGGTCGCCCAGCAGGATTGGGCGGCCCTGGCCGGGGAACTCGATGCGCACGGGCACGCGCTCATGGGGCCGTTGCTCACCGATGAGGAATGCGGCACGCTCGCAGCGCTTTACGACGATGGGTCCCGGTTCCGGTCGACGATCGATATGGCCCGGCACCGGTTCGGGGAAGGGGAGTATCGGTACTTCACGCACGATCTGCCCGAGGTCGTGGCCGGGCTTCGGGCGGCGTTGTATCCGAAACTCCTTCCCATCGCACGGGACTGGGCCGAGCGGTTGGGGCGGCCGGGCACCTGGCCGGAAGACCTCGAAGAGTGGATCGCGCAGTGTCATCGCGCGGGGCAGGTGAAGAGCTCGCAGATCCTGTTGCGGTACGGGCCGGGCGATTGGAACGCGCTGCATCGGGATCTGTTCGGGGACATGGTGTTTCCATTGCAGGTCGTGATCGGGCTGGACAAGCCCGGCGAGGATTACACCGGCGGTGAGTTTCTCATGGTCGAGCAGCGGCCGCGGGCGCAATCCCGGGGTGCGGCAATGACATTGCCGCAGGGACACGGCCTGATCTTCACCACCCGCGACCGGCCCGTGCGCGGTGCGCGCGGCTGGTCGGCCGCACCCATGCGGCACGGCGTGAGCCTCGTGCGCTCCGGGCGGCGGCGCACGCTCGGGCTCGTCTTCCATGACGCCTGAGGTCCGGCCATGGAATACACCCTGCTCGGCCCGGACGGCCGCCCGTACCGCAGCCGCACCCCGGGCACCCTCGGCGGCCATCGCCGTCTGCGGATCTACGGCCGCCTCGACTGCCCGGCCGCCCTGCGCGCCCTCGCCCGCGGCGGCTACGCCCCGCAGCGAGTCTTCTTCGCCGACGAGCACACCGCCATCGCGGCCGGATACCGCCCGTGCGCGGTGTGCTCCCGGGCCGCCTACCGGGCCTGGCAGGCCCACCGTTCCAATTGATGCAGACCAGTCGGTAGCTAGGATTGCCGGACGAACCGGCCCGGTATCGGCCGGACCGTTAGTGGCCGGTGACGTGGAAACCTATCCTGGGGGCGTGAGTGTGGAAACTGTCGATGAGCCGGGTCCGTTGCCGCGTGGCCGGCACGGGCTGACTCGCGAACAGGTCGAGGCCTCGCAGTACCGGCGGCTGTGCACCGCGGTACTGGAGGCGGTGGGGGAGCTGGGCTATGCGGCGACCACGGTCGCCGATATCGTGACCCGCGCCCAGGTGGCGCGCCGGACCTTCTACGCGGTCTTCGGCGGCAAGGACGAATGTTTTGCCGCCGCATACGATCTGGCGGTCGGCGCGGCCCTGGAGCAGCTGCGCGAGACGGTCACCGGGCTCGAAGGCGTGAATTTCGCGGAGCGGGTGCGGATCTCGTTCGAGATCTACCTCAATGTCCTGGCCCTGCAACCGGGCGCGGCGCGGGCGCTGTACATCGAAACCCTGGCCGCCGGACCTGGATTGATCGAACACCGGCTGCGCGTGCACGAGCGCTTCGCCGACTACATCATGGCGGTGGTGCGCGTCGGCGTCCGCGACGGCGACCTGAAAGCCGAACCCGACCGGCAGCTCATCGACATGCTGCTCGGCGGTATCGACGACCGAGTGCGCGCGTGCCTGCACCAGAAGGGCGCGCAGGCCCTGCCGGAGCTGGCACCGCTGTTCACCCGCACCGCCATCGCCATCTCGACCACGCCCGCGCCCTGAGATCGCCCCGCGCCCGAAGCGGCTGTTGGTCACCACAATCGCGTAGATCACACGACCGCGAGCACTGTCATCTGACACAGCGCCGGTGACACGGGCCACATCCGACTCCTACGGTCGCAATCGGATTCGACGCATTCGGTCGAATCCGCTCTAGGCAGTAGGGGAGATTTCATGAGGCCGACCATCCGCACCCTCGGCGCGACCGTGTTCGCCGGCGCCACCGCCCTCGCGGTCGCCTGCGCGACCGGCGTGGCGAGCTCCGAACCCGGCGGCACCGGAAGCAGTTCCGGCTCGGCGATCGTCAGCACCGCCTCGGACACGGTCGGCGTCGGCCCCGAAATGTCGGCCTTTCTCGCGGCCTTCGCGTTCGGCCTGGCGAATCCGGATGCCGCCCCGCCGGGATCCAACGACTGGAACTGCAAGCCCAGCGCCGAGCATCCGCGTCCGGTGGTGCTCGTGCACGGCACCTGGCTCAACACCTACGACAGCTTCTCGTTCCTGTCCCCGCAGGTCGCGCGCGCCGGATTCTGCGTCTTCGCCTTCAACTTCGGCCGCGAAACCCCGCTGGGCGGTGGTGGGTTCGGTGCGATCCTGCCCGGCCGCTTCGGCGTCGGTCCGATGGAGGATTCCGCGAAGCAGCTCGGACAGTTCGTCGATCGGGTGCTGGCGGCCACCGGCGCGCCCGCCGTCGACGTGCTCGCGCACTCCCAGGGCGGGCCGGTCACCAGCCAGTACATGAAATTCGAAGGCGGACAGGGGAAGGTGCGCAAGGTCATCACCTTCGGCGCGACCACGCACGGCACGTCGCTGCTGGGCTTCGCGAGCCTGGGCCGGTTCATCACCAATCTCGGCCTCGACATTCTCGGCTTTTATCAGCCGCTCATCGGCCAGTCCAATACCCAGCAGGTCGTCGGCTCCCCGTTCTACGCCAAGTTGAACGCCGACGGCGACACCGTCCCCGGTGTCGACTACACCGCCATCGGCACCACCCACGACGAGATCTCCAACCCCTACGACTGGACCTTCCTCACCCCGGGCCCCGACGCCACCGTGGAAAACATCACGCTGCAACAGGGTTGCGCCGAGGACGTGTCAGACCACCTGACCATCATGTACTCGCCCCGCGCGGCCTCCATCGCCCTGCACGCCCTGGACCCCGCCGCCCACCCGAACCTGGTCTGCACCTTCAACCCTTGGGTCATCGGCGGCAGCGGCCACATCTGATCGCCCCCCGCACTCCCCATTCGTTCTCGGAAAGGATCCCCATGACGATCGGCGACGCGGTCGAATTCGACAGCCTCGAGGCGGAATTCGAGCCACCCCGTGCGCGTCCGCTGCTGCCCGGCCTGGACCCGTTCTACCGGTCGCCGATCGATCCGGGATCTGTTGCGCCGGGGACGATTCTGCGATCGCGGCGGGTGCGCGTGGGCTTGTTCGGCAGCATTCCACAGCGCGTGCACGCGTGGCAATTGCTGTACCGCAGCACCGATCTCGAGGGCAGACCCGAGGCGGTGGTGACGACGGTCCTGCTGCCCTGGGATGCCGAACCATCGGAGAACCGGCCGCTGATCTCCTTCCAGTGCGCCATCGACGCGGTCGCCGAGAAATGCTTCCCTTCTTACGCTTTGCAGCACCGCGCCCGCGCCCTGGGTGCGATCCCGCAGGTGGAGTTCCCGCTCATCGCCACCGCCCTGGCGCGCGGCTGGGCGGTCTCGATACCCGATCACGGCGGCCCTAACGGCCATTTCGGCGCGGCCCGCGAACCCGGCCTGCGCGCCCTCGACGGCCTGCGCGCCGCCCTGCGCTTCGAGCCCCTGGGCCTGCACCCGCGCACGCGAATCGGCCTGTGGGGCTACTCCGGTGGCGGCCTGGCCACCGCCTGGGCGGCCGAGCTGGCCGCGAGCTACGCCCCCGAACTCGATATCGCCGGCGCGGTCGCGGGCTCACCGGTGGGTGATCCGGCCAATGCCTTCGTCCGCCTGAACGGCTCGCCCTTCGCGGGTTTCGCCATGGTCTTCACCGCCGGGCTGCGCCGCGCCTATCCGCGCCTGGACGACACCGTCCGCGAGATCGTCTCCGCCGAGTACCTCGAATTCCTCGACCGCGCAAAGGACATCGCGACCTTCCCGCTGCTGGCCCGCTACGCCGGGCGGAATGCCAACCAGCACATCAAGGGTGGCCTCGGTGCCCTGCTGACCCGTCCCGTGATGCGCGCCGTGTTGGAGGACATCCGCCCCGGCGCCCAGGCCCCCGCCATGCCGCTGCTGGTCGTGCAGGGCGTCAACGACGAGGTGATCGCGGTCGCCGACGTCGATGCCCACGTGCAGCGCTACCGTGACCGCGGCGCGCACGTCCACTATCTGCGCGACCGGCTCAGCACCCATCTTCCCTTGCAGTTCATCGCGATTCCGGCCATGGTCGACTGGCTGGCCGACCGGCTCGCCGACCGCCCGCTGCCCCCGTCGGAGAACCGCACGGTGTGGTCGGTGGCCGCCGCCCCGCGCGCGCTCGCCGAGCACGCTCACCTCATCGCGCTGCTGGCGACCATGTGCTCGGGCCGCCCGATCCGCACCCGCTCGGCCTTCCGATAACTCCGCGCCACCAGCGCCGACCGCAGATACCACAACCCGGACGGCTGCGCCGGATCGAATCCGGTCAGCTGTCCGATCCGTTTGAGCCGATTGTCGACGGTATTGGTGTGCACCCCGAGCAAGCGCGCCGTATGCCGTCGGCTCAGATCGTTGCCGATGTGGCGGCGCAGCGTCTCCAGCAGTTCGGGGTACTCGTCCAGCGGATCCAGCAGTGTCCCAAGGTATTCGCGTCCCGGCCCCGGCCGGGTGAGCTGATACTCCATGGCCAGCTCGTCGAACCGGTGCAGCCCCGGCGCGCACTCCAGCCGGTGCACCATGTCCAGCAGCTCGTGCGCCTGATCCGCCGCGTCCGGAATGCGCTGCGTCTCCGCGTGAATCACCGTGGCGGTGATCGAAACCTGTGCTGCCGTGGACAATCCGGCCACCAGCTCGTCCAGCTGGGCGACGGTGGTCGCGCCGGCAGGCAGTAGGACGGTCCCGCCGTCCGCGCTGAGCAGCGACAGCGCCCGGCCCTCGCACCGGCTCGCCAGCTCGGACTGGATGCGCCGCAGCTTGCGCCGCGCCACCACCTCCCCGTCCACCCGTGGATCGGATTCCCCCGGATGCGCCGGAATGCTCAGCGCCAGAATGTAATACGACTCGTCGATCTCGATTCCGCCGGCGCGCGCCATGGTCGAGGTCGGATGCCCGGCCAGCAGCGCCGACGCCACCGTGTGCACCGCGGTGTGATGCTCGGCCACCACGGCCCGGTGCTCGCGCACGTACGCCACCGCGAATGCCGAATCCACCATGGCCAGCACCTCGAACAACCGCCGCGCGGTCACCGCCAGCCGCGCGTAATCCTCGGGCCCGGTCGCGTCCACGATAAGGTCGAACCCCAGCGCGAAACCGTCGTGCACGGCCCGGTGAATGGTCCCGATGGGAATGCCCTCCCGCGCCCAATCCGCGCCCGCGCGTTGCAGCCGTTCGATTTTGGCGCTCACATCGCGGCCCTCCAGAACCCCGGCCGCGAGCTCCAGACAGGTGCGGGTGACGGTGGTGACCTCGCCGCGCAGCGCGTCGCCGGGCAGCGTGCCGCAGCGGGCCACATGCTCGGCGAAGTGCGCCACCAGCGTGGCGGACAGGCTCCGCGCATCCCGCAGGGGGAAGGAGATCGGTGCGGCCGCTTCGGTTTCGGCGGATCCGGACGCCGCGAGCGGATGCCGTGTTCTGCCCACGGTGCTCATTGCCTTCGCCATGCCGATTCCTCCGCAAACCTCTGGGAACGCCAGCGTTCCTACTGGCCCGTAACTGTAGCCTGGGTCACCTTGCGCGGCAATATGCTTGACCGGAAACGGCGAAAACCGCACTGCGCCTTGGGGACAGCAGTGCGGTCTTCGGAAGGGCGTCGATCAGCGGGTCAGGCCGGAAAAGAACTCCCGGATATCACCCACCAGCAGCTCGGGAACCTCGAGCGCCGGGAAGTGCCCGCCGGAGTAGAACTCCGACCAGTGCACGATATTGTGCGCCTTCTCCGCGAACCGCCGGATGGCGAAATCCGCGGTGGTGAACACCGCGACACCGGTGGGCACCGTGCCCTGCGGCTTGGGCGCGAACATCGTGTAGTCGTGGAACCGCTCGTAGTAGTAATTCGCCACACTGCGCGCGGTATCGGTCAGCCAGTAGATGGCCACGGTGGTCAGGATCTTGTCCCGATCGATGGCCTGCTCGGGCAGCTCATGGCTGGCGTCGGTCCACTCCTTGTACTTCTCCACGATCCAACCCAGCTGCCCCGCGGGCGAATCCGCCAGCAGCTGCGCCAGCGTATTCGGCCGCGACCCGGCCAGATTCATGTAGGCCGACCCGTCGTCCTGCCACTGCTTCATGGCCGCCATCCGCTGCCGCTCGGCCTCGGTGAGCGCCGCCATATCGGCGGGATCCCCGGTGGGGAAGGTGACCAGGGCATTGGCGTGCACGCCGATCACGTGCTCGCCGTGCTCGCGGGCCAGGCGCGGGCCCACGAACGCGCCGTGGTCACCGCCCTGCACGCCGTAGCGCTCGTAGCCCAGCCGCGACATGAGCTCGGCCAGCGCGGTGGCGACTTTGCCGTCGTTCCAGCCGGTTTCGGTGAGCGGGCCGGAGAACCCGTGACCGGGCAGGGTGGGGATGACCAGGTGGAACGCGGGGGCTTCCGGTTCGCCGTGCGCGGCCGGATCGGTCAGCGGGCCGATCAGGTCCAGGAAATCGGCCGGGGTGCCGGGCCAGCCGTGGACCAGCAGGAGCGGGGTGGCGTCCGCGCGCGTGGACCGGATGTGCAGGAAATGCACGTTCTGGCCGTCGATGGTGGTGGTGAACTGCGGGTACTCGTTCAGCTTCGCCTCGATGGCGCGCCAATCGAACTTCTCGGCCCAGTAGGTGGCGAGCTCGCGCAGGTAAGAGGTGGGCACCCCGCGCTCCCAGCCGGATCCCGGTACCTCGTCGATCCAGCGGGTGCGGGTCAGGCGCTGGCGGAGATCGTCCAGGTCGGCCTGCGGAATGTCGATGCGGAAGGGGCGGATGTCGTTGCTGCTCATGACATTGAGTTTTCCGATAAAGAGGGGGTGGCCACATCACGACAATTCACTATTTAGCGGACAAGCTGGGCGCTTTACACCTGTCACGGCATGATCGTGGGGTGGTGAGTTACCCCGGAAGTAGCGCCCTGGTCGGTCGGGCGGCGGAAGTGTCGGCGCTCGTGGCGGCGGCAGCCGATCCGGGCACGCACGCGGTGCTGATCGCCGGGGAGGCCGGGATAGGCAAATCACGGCTGGTGGCCGAGTTCACCGAGCGACTCGACCCCGAGACGCTGGTGCTGATCGGCCGCTGCCCCGAACTCGGCACCGGCGGGGTGGCCTTCGCGCCCTTCCTCGGGGTGCTGCGCGGACTGGTCCGGCAGCTCGGCGTCGAGGCGGTGGCCGAACTGCTGCCGCCGCGACCGGCGCTGGCGAACTGGCTGCCGCAGCTGGCCGTTCACACCGGTGGCGCGGCGGCCGAGGCCGACCGCATCCGGTTGTTCGGCGAAATCCTCACGGTGCTGGAGCAATTGGCGCTGAACCGGCCCGTGGCGGTGATCCTCGAGGACCTGCACTGGGCCGATGACGCCAGCCGGGACCTGCTCACCTTCCTGGCCGCCAACCTCACCGACGCCGACACCCTGCTGGTCGGCACCTACCGGCCCGGTGAGGCCGGACCGCTGCGCGGCCTGGTCGCCGAGCTGCGCCGCAATCCGGGCGTTCGAGTCCTGGATCTGCATCCGCTGACCCGCCACGAGGTCGGCCGTCAGCTCGCCGCCCTGCTCGGCCGCGAACCCGGACCACGGCTCATCACCACGGTTTTCGATCGCAGCGGCGGCAATCCGCTGTTCGTCGAGGCGCTCGGCCAGACACCCGACGAGGTGCCCGCGGACCTGACCGATCTGCTGCTCGGCTTCCAGGCCGGCCTCTCCCCGGACGCGCACACCACCGTCCGCCTCGCCGCGGTGATCGGCTCCCCGGTCCGCCACGACCTGCTCGCCGCCGCCATCGACCTGCCCCCCGGTGAACTCCACAGCGCCCTACGCGAATTGGTCGATCGCCACCTGCTCCTGCCCACCGACACCGGCTACGAATTCCGCCACGGCCTCATCCGCCAGGCCATCCACGACGACCTGCTCCCCGTCGAGCGCACCCGCCTGCACGCCCGCCTGGCCGACGTCCTGTGCACCGAAACCCTGCTTCCCACAGCCGATCTCCTTGCCGAACTCGCCCACCACGCCCAGGCCGCCGGCGATCTGCCCCAAGCCCTCATCGCCACGTGGTCCGCCGCCGCGGCCGCACCGGCCGTCCACCCCGAGCGTCTGCGCCTGCTGGAGCAGATCCTCTCCCTCTGGGATCGCGTCCCGAACCCCGAATTACTGGTTCGCACAACGAAACTCGATGTCCTCGAGCAGATCGTCGAGGTGGCCGTCGCAATCGGGGCCACCGTGCGCGGCATAGCCGCCGCGGACGCCGCCCTCGCCATCCTCGATCCGGATGGCGGCGCTTCGAACCGAGCGGGCGAGACCCTCGCCGAATCTCCCACGGCGGGGCACGAACCGGGTGCGGCCGGGTTCGGGTCCGAGCGGCTGGCACGGCTCTATCGGTGGCGGGCCTATCTGCGCGGGACCACCGGGGCGGGGCCGGGGGAGGACCTGGCGCGGGCCTTGGCATTGTTGCCCGAGGAATCCGCGGGCGCCGAAAGAGCCGAGGCGCTGGTGCAGTCGGCATCGGCTCGGATCTTCCGGGGAGACGCGGTCGGCTCGGCGGCGGACGCGCGGGCGGCGCTGGCGATCGCGCAGCGACTCGGGGCCGACGCACTGGTCGCGCGAGCCCACGCCCATCTCGGACTGGCCGGTGCGGCTGCGGCGGAGGTGGCGGCGGCCGGGCCGTCGGCCTGGGATGGGACCGAGGCGACGCGACCGAGCGGAACCGATTGGGCGCTGGCGCATTTCGCGCAGGCCCATCGGGCGGCCGCGGCGGCCGGGGATGCTCGGATCGTGGTCGACGTGGCGACCTGGGAGTCGGCTCTGCTGGTGGGGGCGGGGCGATACGAGGCAGCGATCGCGGCGGTGCGGCAGGGGTTGCGGGCCGCGCACGAGTCGTTCCGGTTCACCGAGTCCGCGCCGATTCTGTTCGTCAAATGGGCCCAGGCGCTGGCGGCGCTGGGGCGCTGGGACGAGGCCAGGACGGTGGTCGACGAGACCCAGCTCGAGGAACTGCCGCCCTTGAGCCGGGCCGCCATGCGGTTGTGTTTCGCGCGAATCTCCCTGGCGGAGGGCGATTCCGACGTGGCACAGGAGGCAGCGGATGAAGTGGGTCGGCTGCTGGGGGACAGTCCCTGGGCCGCGCAGTATCGGCTCGAACTGGTCGCGCTGAACTGCGCGCTGGCACTGCGTGCGGCCGAGGAGGCGCGCGCGGCCGCGGCGCTCTCCGACCTGCTGGGCGATGCGGTCGGCGCGGCGAGCCTGTATGCGCACCCGCACGAGGCGTGGCCGCTGGTGGTGCTGGCGGCCCGAATCGCCGGTGCCCCGGCGGAATTGCTCGCCATGGGTGATTCGCTGCCCACGGCCTCCCCGGTCGATGCCGCCCAGCGTGCCGTCTTCACCGCGCACCTGGCCGGCTCAGCGGCCCGCTGGGCGGAAGCGGTTACCGCCTGGCGGGCGGTCGAACGGCCCTACGATGTCGCCACCTCATTGCTTGCGCTGGCGGAATCCGCTGCGGCCGAGGGGAATCGGGTCGAGTCCGGCGCGGCCTTGCGCGAGTCCGTCGACATCGCCACCCGGCTCGGAGCCGTGCCGCTGCGCGACGCCGCGCAGGCCGTCTCGGAACGGGCGCGCATCTCCATTGACGGGTCGACGACGCAACTCGCGAAGCCCCAGGGCGGCAGCGCTTCCGGGCGCTTCGGACTCACCCCGCGCGAACTGGACGTGCTGCGGCTGGTCGCCAAGGGCCTCAGCAATCGGGGCCTGGCCGCAGAGCTGTTCATCAGCGCGAACACCGCGGGCGTCCACGTCTCGCGGATCCTCACCAAACTGGGTGTGGCCAGCCGCACCGAGGCCGCCGCCTTCGCCCACGAGCACGGCCTGCTGGCCTCGGGTGAAAACGACTGAGCCTCAGGACAATCGCCGCGGCAGGTCGAAGACCCGGAACACCTCCTCGACCGCGTAGGCGATCATGTGCGTGATGAGCCCATCGCGAATGGTGAAGACCTGCAAGGTGTGCAGCACATACGCACCCTCACCGTCGCGGACGTACGCCGCCAAGGCGGGCTGCCCGTTCGCACCGACGGGCACCAATCGCCAATCCGTGCCCCGGGTGTCGAAGACGCGCCCCATGAATCCGGTGTAGCCCGTGCGCCCGAAGTACCAATTGAGCATGGGCGGCATTTCCATGATCACGTCGTCGGCGAGCAGCTTCTCCAGCGCCGCCAGATCCGCATTGCGGAAGGCGGTGGCGTAACTGTCCACCACGGCCCGCTGTTCGGCGCTCTCGGTCACCTCGTCCTCGCGAATACCGCTCTGGCTCAGCGTTTTCCGGGCCCGCTGCAACGCGCTGTTGACCGCCGCCGGGGTCATGTCCAAGGCCTCGGCCACCTGGGCGGCGGGCCAGTCGAGCACCTCGCGCAGCACCAGCACGGCCCGCTGCCTGGCGGGCAGCTGCTGCATGGCCGCGACCAGCGCCAGCCGCAGACTGCCCTGCGCCACCGCGGCTTCGGACGGATCGCCGAGCAGGGAATCCGGAATCGGTTGCAGCCAAGGGATTTCCCCGCCGTGCATGAGCGCCTCGCGCGGATCGTCACCGGGTGCGTTGCCGAGCCCGGACGGCATCGGCCGCCGCCCGCGCTGCTCGAGCGCGGTCAGGCAGACATTGGTGGCGATCCGGTACAGCCAAGTCCGCATTCCGGCCCGGCTCTCGTCGTAGTTGTCGCGCGCCCGCCAAGCCCGCAACAGCGTCTCCTGCACCAGATCCTCGGCGTCCTGCACCGACCCGAGCATGCGATAGCAATGTGCGAGCAACTCCCGTCGGTACCGGTCGGTGCTCGCCGCGAAGTCCACGTCCACCATGTGCTCAGCTCCTCGAAACAGGCCCTGCCGAACTTTCTACACCGCGACCGATGAATCCCGCAGGGCCCGCCGGTAGGTACTCGTGAGCCGCTCACCGCGGCCACGATCCGAGGAGGAACAATGTCCGACACCACCGTGCAGACCGCCGACCGCGAGGCCGTTCTCGACGTGCTCAGCGGCGTCTACACCGCCTGGGCCGCCAATGACGCCGACGCCTTCGTCGCCGACTACGACCCGGATTCGACCTCGGTCCTGCCCGGCGTCTACAGCAATGGCCGCGAGGCCGTCCGCGCCCGCATGGCCGCCGGTTTCGAAGGCACGCTGCGTGGTTCGCGCGTGCTCACCGACCCCGAGCTGGTCCGGTTCCCGGTCCCCGACGCCGCGGTCGTGATCAGCCGCGACGCCATCCTCATGGCGGGAGAGACCGAAGCCCCCGCCGACCGCTGGGTCCGCAATACCTGGACGGTCATCCGCCGGGACGGCCGCTGGCTCCTGACCGCCTTCCACTCCTCGCCCGCCTGATCCATAGGGTGGGGAGATGGTGCTGAGTAGAGGCGTGTTGGTGACCGGGGCGTCGCGGGGGATCGGGAGGGCGATCGCCAAGGCGTTCGCCGCACAGGGCGATCGGGTGGCGGTGCACTATTCGTCCCGAAAGTCCGAGGCGGAGCAAACGTTGAGCGAGCTGTTCGGGGACGGGCATGTGCTGATCGGCGGCGATGTGTCCGACGCCGATCAGGCCACCCGGATCGTCGAGGAGGCGATCACGCAGCTGGGCACGGTGCACGTCCTGGTCAACAACGCGGCGATCAACCTGCCGCACCCGCTGCCGACGACGGATTACCCGGAATGGCAACGGGTTTGGCGGCAGACCGTGGACGTGAACCTGCTCGGGACCGCCAACGTCTCCTATGGCGTGGCCCGCCACATGATCGACAACGAGGTGCCCGGCCGCATCGTGAACATCGGTTCGCGCGGGGCGTTTCGCGGCGAGCCCGATCACCCGGCCTACGGCGCGACCAAGGCGGCGGTACAGGCGCTAGGGCAGTCCCTGGCACTCTCCTTGGCCCCCTACGGAATTGGCGTGGCCTCCGTCGCGCCCGGTTTCGTCGCCACCGAACGAGTGGCCGAGCGGGTCACCGATGCCGTGCGCGCCCAGAGCCCGTTCGGCCGCGTGGCCGAACCCGCCGAGATCGCCGCCGCCGTCACCTACCTCGCCTCCCCGGAAGCACTCTGGAGCTCGGGCACGGTGCTCGACGTCAACGGCGCGTCGTACATCCACTGACGGCCACATCCGGAAAGAACGAGCCCCCTCGGTGATCCGAGGGGGCTCGACCATTTCTCGCGGCGGAATCCGCCTACGGCACGACCTCGACCATGTCACCCGGGTTGAGGTAGTTGAAGAACTCGCGGGCCCCGTCCGGCGTCATCCGGATGCAGCCGTGCGACTTCTTGTCCACCGGTCCGATGTGGAAAGCGATGTCCCCGTTGAAGAACACCGCGTACTCCATCGGCGCGTTGTGCATGGTGCTCCAGTGGAACGGCTTCTTGAACGACACGTGGAACACGCCCGGCGGGGTCTCGTAGCCGGGCATGCCGTGCGAGATGGGGGTCGGGCCGAAAATAACCTTGCCGTTGTCCATCAGCCACGCCTCGTTGGTGCCGAGCTTGAGGCAGGCGCGGGCGCCCGCCGTCGCACACGGCGCGTTGACATCGCTGGGGGCGATGCCGGGGACGATCGCGGGGACACCGGGCACGTCCGGGCCCCCGGGCCACAATGGTTCGGCTTGCGCGGGCACCGCCGCGATTCCAGCGACCGCGACTCCGGCGAACACCGCCGACCGCGTCGCCAAGCCGAGGGAACTTCTGCTCATCATCGAGTCTCGACCCTCTCCTACCTTGGCCCGCCACCCTGTTCAATGCCGCCTGTCAGGGCGAAGGACATCTCTCCGTTGGAACGAGCATGGGACCACTGGGTACCGAGATCATTCTGACTGGTGCGAACCGTGATTCGCGGGATAAACCGCGACAGGCGCGCCGACACGCCCGCCGGGACGCGCGGGCGGGCCGGTCTCACCGCGCGCTCGGGTGTGGCGAAACAGGTGTGTCACCGCACCGGCGGCAGGGTCCGCTCGTTGGGATCGACGCCGGTCGGCATGTGCGCGCCATTGTTCGGCACATCCGGTCGGGGGGCGTTGGCGGAACCGCGAATCTGCTGCGCGGCCTGCGGATCATTGCAGTAGTTCCAGCGTCCGAAGGTGCCGTCGGTCACCACGAACGGCGCCAGCGCCGGCACCGAGTACTGGCACCACGGCCGCGGCCAGGAGTCGACCACCGTATAGAACTCCCCATGGTGCGCGGGCACACCCATCGCCGAGGTGCCGACCACCAGCGACGGAAACAGCGCGCGGATCGCCGGAAGCCGCAGCAGCGCCGCCCGCACGATGGCCGACATGGTGGTGGCCAGGCTCTGGATCGGATCCATGTTCTTGTCGAGAATGTCATTGGCGAGGCCCAGCTGCCCGGGCGCGTTGTCGAGCAGCCGCCGCAATTCCCCGTCCGCCACCCGCGCCTGCTCGACCAGCAACTGCGAATTGCGGGTCAGCGTGCCCAGATCCGGCTGCGCGTGCGAGGTGGTGCCCGCGATGACGCGCAGATTCTCGATGAGGCTCACCGTCTGCGGCAGCCGGTTGTCCAGCCCGGTGGTGGCCAGGCTCAGCCCGTCGATGAGGCCGCGCAACTGCTCGGGACCGCCGCTGAGCGCGGTGTTCAGATTGTCGAGAATGACCGCGTATTTGTCCGGATCGATCTGTGCGATCAGCTCATTGCTGTCGGCCAGGGTCTCCCAGATCGGGGTCGGCGTGCTGGTCTGCTTCGGATCGAACGGAATCACCTGCCCGTCGCGCAGATAGGGCGGCCGGTCGGTGCGCGGCCGGAAGTCGATGTACTGCTCACCCGCCCCGGACAGCGCCCCGACATGGATCTCGGTATCGGCCGGAATGCGGTACCGGTCATCGATTTCCGCGGTCGCCGCGATCGCGCCCCCGCCGTCGATGATGTCGACCGCTCGGACCGATCCCACCCGGTACCCACGCCAGGTCACGTCGTTACCGGCCTGCAAACCGCCCGACCGATCCAACTGCACGGTCACCGCATAGGTGCTCCCGGGCCGCTTCACCCGTGCGATCTCGATCGCCAGATACCCGGCGCCGAGCAGAAGAAGCACTACCAGAGCAAGATTCCCGACCAAGATCTTGTGCCCGCGCAGCACGTTCAAGGAGCCGCCTCCACCGCTGATCACAGCCAATTGGGTTCGATGCACAGCAAACATCAGGCGAAACTGCGCGCAATCTAACCACAGGCCGGGCGGCGACCCGGGGCGGGCTAGCGCGGGGTGTCGTCCAGCAGGCCGAGTCGAGCTGCGCGGACACCGATCTGGAAGCGGCTCCGGACACCGAGCAACGTCATCAGCTCGGCGATGTGACGGCGGTAGGTGCGCAGCGACATGCCCAGCCGGCGGGCCGCGGCCTCGTCGATGAGACCTTGGTTGAGCGTGTGCAGCACGGCTCGGGCGGTGTCGTCGAGCTCGATGTGTTCGTCGTCGCCTCGCCCGCTCAGTCCGTGCCCGGATTGCCAACTCAGCACGGCGAATTGGTGCAAGGCGCGCAACAGGGCCGGTTCGCGGACCAGATAGGCGTAGGGCTGGTCGGCTCCCGCGCCGCTCCACAGCACCGCCACCCTGCGATCGATGATGAGCGCGTTGTGGAAGTCGTTGTCGGTCACCCGGATCTGCGCGCCCCGCGCGGAATGCCGGAGCAGCGGTCGGCGATCGCGGGTCTCCAGATAGTCGGGGGAGTACAGCAACCGCACCTGTTTGCCAGCGCTCAGCAGATCATCGACGACCACCTGCCCCAGCCTCAGATGATCCAGGGACGGTGCGGGATTGGAGACCGCGACCACGGCCTCCTGGCGCGCGTATCCCAGCAGCCGGTGGACATCCTGATCCCAATGCCCCTCCTGGCTGAACCGGACGATTCCGGTGGCCGGGCTGCCGGTGCGCTTGTTCATCACTCCCCCGATCGTGACGGCGGTCCGGGTGGATACGTCCGAGTTGGCAGCTTCCTGCCACCCGCACGAATGCGGGCTGTCCGCTTCGTACGTTTCGCCCATGCACATCAGTTGTAGCGAAGACCAGGACCGATTGCGCAAGCGACTGCGCGAATATTTCGCCGACCTCGTCACCCCGGATGTCCGGGCGGCGCTGCGGGCGGGTCCGGGTGGCGAGCACGGCGACGGGACCGTCTACAAGGAGATCGTCCGGCAGCTGGGCCGCGACGGCTGGCTGGTGCTGGGCTGGCCGAAAGAGCATGGCGGGCAGGGCCGTCCGATGCTCGATCAGCTGATCTTCCTCGACGAGGCCGCCGCGGCGGGCGTGCCGCTGCCGTATCTGACCGTCAACACCGTCGGGCCGACCATCATGCGCTACGGCACCGCGGAGCAGAAGGCGTACTTCCTGCCCCGCATCGCCCGCGGTGAATTGCACTTCTCCATCGGCTATTCCGAGCCCAGCGCGGGCACCGACCTCGCCTCCCTGCGCACCCGCGCGGTCCGCGACGGCGACGACTACGTGATCAACGGCGAGAAGATGTGGACCAGCCTCATCGAATACGCCGACTACATCTGGCTGGCCGCGCGCACCGACCCCACGGTCGGCAAGCATGCCGGATTGTCCATCCTCATCGTTCCCACCACGGCGCAGGGCTTTTCGTGGACCAAGGTGCACACCATGGCCGGGGTCGGCACCAGCGCCACCTACTACTCCGACGTCCGGGTGCCCGCCGCGAACCTGGTGCACGCCGAGAACCAGGGCTGGGCGCTGATCACCAACCAGCTCAATCTCGAACGCGTGGCACTGGCCTCGGCCGCGCCACTGCGGGAGTCGCTGCGGCAGGTGACCGCGTGGGCGCGCGAGACCGTGCTGCCCGACGGCTCCCGCGTCATGGACGCCGAATGGGTGCGCCTGCACCTGGCCACCGTGCACGCGCACGCCGAATACCTGAAGCTGCGCAACTGGCGCACCGCGTGGGCGGCCGATCGCGGCGAACTCGGTCCGGCGGAAGCTTCTGCCACCAAGGTGTTCGGCACCGAGTTCGCAATCGAGGGGTACCGGCTGCTCATGGAGGTGCTCGGCGCGGAGGCGGTGATCCGCGCGGATTCGCCGGGCGCGCTGCTGCTCGGGCGGCTGGAGCGGTTCCACCGCTCGGCGCTGATCCTGACTTTTGGCGGCGGCATCAACGAGGTGCAGC
>NZ_BAFX01000194.1 GCF_000308815.1 Nocardia concava NBRC 100430 | reverse complement strand
CGAGCGGGAGACCGATCGGCGGCTGCCGTTCGAGGAGGTCGGCTGGTTGCGGGCGGCGAAGTTCGGGGCGCTGCGGGTGCCGGTCGAATTCGGCGGCTACGGGGTCACGGTGCGTCAGCTGTTCCGGCAGCTGATCGCCCTGGCCGCCGCGGAATCGAATCTGCCGCAAGCCTTGCGGGTGCATTGGTCGTTCGTCGAGGACCAGCTGCTGGCCGAGGACGGGCCGGAGCGGGAGCGCTGGCTGCGCGCGGTGGCGGAGGGCACGCTGGTCGGCAATGCGATCACCGAGCCGGGCGTCGGCGCGGTCGACCGCTACCGCACGCGCCTGACTCGCGACGGCGAGCACTGGCGGCTGGACGGTACGAAGTATTACAGCACCGGTTCGCTGTACGCGGATTACATTCTGGCGGCGGCGGATCGCGAGGGTGAGCGGGTCGGTGTGCTGGTGGACGCGCACGCCGAGGGGGTGCGCCAGCACGACGACTGGGACGGGTTCGGGCAGCGGCTCACCGCCAGCGGCACCACCGAGTTCACCGCGGTGCGCGTCACCGAGGAGCGCATCCTCGGTCCCGGATACGGGACGTCCGGCCCCACCTATGCGACGGCTTATCTGCAGCTGGTGCAGTTGGCGGTGCTGGCCGGTATCGCCCGGCGCGCGGAGGCCGACGCCCGGGACTGGGTGGCGGCCCGCACCCGTGGCTACACCCACTCCGTCGCTGACCTGCCACGCCAGGATCCGTTGGTGCAGCAGGTGATCGGGCGGCTGTCGGCCGCCGCCTTCGCCGCCGAGGCCAGTGTGCTCGCGGTCGCCGATGTGCTCGATGCGGTGCTGGCCGACGGGGCGCGCGACGAAAAGCTGTTGGTGGCAGCCGAACTCGCCGCGGCGCAGGCGCAGCTGGCGGTGATCGACCTTGTGTTGCCCGCCACCACACTGCTTTTCGAGGTCGGTGGCGCGTCGGCGGTCTCGGAGCGGCTGCGGCTGGATCGGCACTGGCGCAATGCCCGCACCATCTCGGTGCACAATCCGGCCATCCAGAAGGCGCGTGCCATCGGCGATCACCTGCTCAACGGCGCCGACCTGCCGTTCGCGTGGAGTGCGGGCGAGCGCGCACCGGCGGCGGGGGCCGGGCGATGACCCGCCGCATCCGCTTCAACGCGTTCGATATGAACTGCGTGGCCCACCAGTCCCCGGGCCTGTGGCGGCATCCGGAGGATCAGTCGCATCGGTACAAGGAGCTCGGCTACTGGACCGAGCTGGCGAAGCTGTTGGAGCGCGGGCGATTCGATGGCATCTTCATCGCCGACGTGCTGGGCACCTACGACGTGTACGGCGGCAATGACATCGCCGCCCTGCGTCAGGGTGCGCAGATCCCGGTGGCCGATCCGCTGCTGCTGGTCTCGGCCATGGCGGCGGTCACCGAGCACCTGGGTTTCGGGATCACCACCGGCACCGGGTTCGAGCACCCGTATCCCTTCGCACGGCGGCTGTCCACCCTCGACCACCTCACCGGCGGGCGACTGGGCTGGAATGTGGTCACCGGCTATCTGCCTTCGGCCGCAAGGAATTTCGGGGCCGACGATCAGCTCGACCACGATGATCGCTACGACCAGGCCGACGAGTATCTCGAGGTGCTCTACAAGCTGTGGGAGGGCTCGTGGGAGGACGACGCGGTGGTGCGCGACACCGCGCGCGGCGTCTATGTGGATCCGGCGAAGGTGCATCACATCGGGCATCGCGGCAAGCACTACACGGTGCCGGGCATTCACCTGTCCGAACCGTCGCCGCAGCGGACGCCGGTGATCTACCAGGCCGGGGCCTCACCACGCGGGGTCCGTTTCGCCGCTGAGAACGCTGAGGCCATTTTCGTGGCCGGGCCTTCCAAACGGGTTCTGGCACAGACGGTTTCTCGGATCCGAGACGCCCTGGAAGCAGCCTGCCGCGACCGTTACGCCGCGCGGATCTATGCGCTGGCCACCATTGTCACCGACGCCACCGACGAGGCCGCGCACGACAAGCACCGGGAGTACCTGTCCTACGCCAGCGTCGAGGGTGGGCTGGTGTTCATGTCCGGCTGGATGGGCATCGACCTGTCGAAATACGACTTGGACGACCCGATCGGCGAGGTGGAGAGCAATGCCATCCAGTCCGCGGTGGCCGCCTTCCAGGAGTTCGACGACGACGGCCGGGAATGGACGGTCCGCGATATCGGCCGCTGGGCCGGAATCGGCGGGATGGGGCCGGTGTTCGTCGGCTCCGGGGAGACCGTCGCCGACCAGCTCCAGGAGTGGGTGGACGACACCGATCTGGACGGGTTCAACCTGGCCTACGCCATTACGCCGGGCAGTTTCGAAGACATTGTGCGCCATGTCGTTCCGGTGTTGACCGCACGAGGCGCGTACGCGGACGAGTACGTTCCGGGCACCCTCCGCAACGCGTTGTTCGGTGCGGGCGACCGGCTGCCGCCGGAGCATCGAGGCGCACGGTATCGCCTCGGTGCCGCGGGCTCGACCGCCTTGCCGGACGCGGTGTCCCGACCGGGAGCCACCGCCGATCCTGCCGACCACGAGTCGGTTACCTCTGATCTCGAAAGGGTGATCCCCGCATGACTTCTCAGCACAACTCGACCCGCACGGCCGCCGTGATCGGGGCCGGGCAGACCGGCGTCACCGCGGCCCTGGGCCTGCTCGACGCCGGATTCGACGTCACCCTCTACAGCGACCGCGACCAGCGCGCACTGCGCGACGACGTCCCCGCCACCGGGACCGCACTCGAATTCGGCGAAACCCAGCAGGCCGAAGCCGCACTCGGACTCGACACCTACACCGCCCGCGCACCGCGGCACACGGGTCTGAGTGTGCGCATCGCCGGGCCCGAAGGTGAGGAACTCATCGCCTTCGACGGACATTTCGACGGCTACGTGGGTGTTGCCGTCGATACCAGGCTCAAGGCCGACGAACGGCTGACCGCGTTCATCGAACGAGGCGGGCGTTTCGTCGTCGATCGAGTGACGCCGGAGAAGCTGGACCATATCGCCGCCGATGTCGACCTCACGCTGGTCGCGACCGGACGCGGCGGGTTGTCGGACCTGTTCGCGATCGACGAGTCCCGCAGCCCCTACGCCGCGCCACAGCGCTCGCTGCTCACCGTCACCGTGACCGGTCTCGGCCACGACGAGAGCGTGTTCGCGCACCGCAGCCGGGCGGGCGGGTCGCACAGCCTGTTCTCCATCCTCGCCGATCAGGGCGAAGCCTGGTGGGGACCGTACCTGCACAAGGACGTCGGCCCCAGCTGGGCCTTCCTGGGCTGGGCCAGGCCCGGCAGCGACTGGGAGAAGCGTTTCGCCGGAGCCGATTCCGCGGACTCTGCGCTGCGGATCGTGCAACAGCTCTACCGTGACTATCTCGACTGGGACCTGCCCGAGGCGCTGGCCGCACAGACGATCGCCGAGGATCCGCACTCCTGGCTGAAAGGTGCTGTCCGACCGGTGGTCCGCGCGGGTGCGGGGCGCACCGCGAGCGGTCACGTGGTGGCCTCGCTCGGCGACACCTCCGCCGCCTACGACCCGATCGCGGGGCAGGGCGCGCAGAGCGGACTGATCCAGGCCCAGCGCCTCGTCGCGGCCGCCGCCGTCCATGACGGACCCTTCGACGAGCAATGGATCACCCAGCAATATCGGGCGTTCCTGGCCGCTCGCGGCGATGCGGCGAACCGGGTGACGCGGTTGTTCCTCGGCGATGCCGAGCTCGCCGACATCGGCGGCCAGCTGTTCGCCGCCGCCGCGGTCGAGCCGCGCTTCGCCGCCGCGCTCGTCGGCCTGCTGCACCGCCCGCAACCGTTCCTCGGCGTCGATTCCCTCGACGCGGCAGAGCGATTCATCACCGAGGCCACCGGCCAGGACGCGGCCGAGTTGCTGGCTCGTTTCGAACCGGCCGGGCGCTTCGCCCGTTCCGCTTACGCGGGTGGACTCGCCACCGCATAGCCGACTCGCCGACCCAGGAGACGCCGTGACCACGACCGAGAATGCCCGAGGCACCCGATGACCGAGATCACCGAACGACCGGCGACCGCACACGTGATCGCCGACGCCGACGAGGCATTGGCGGTCGCGGCACGGCTCGCCACCCACTTCGCCACCGATGCCGCCGGGCGCGACGCACGACGCGAGCTGCCACGCGCCGAGCTGGATACCCTGTCGGCCAGCGGGCTGCTCGGCATCTCCGTCCCGCGCGCGTACGGTGGCGCGGACCTGCCGACTTCGGTTGTGGTGGAGGTGTTCCGGCTGCTGGCGGCGGCCGACCCGAACATCGCCCAGATTCCACACAGCCACTTCGTGTATGTGAACGCGTTGCGGCAGAACGGCACCGAGGAGCTACAGCGCTACCTGTTCTCGGAAGTGCTGGCGGGCAGGCGATTCGGCAACGCGCAGTCCGAAGCGGGCACCAAGCACGTGCAGGACTACCGCACCCGCCTGCGGGCACACCCCGACGGCGGCTATGTCCTCGACGGGGTCAAGCACTATTCGACCGGGGCGCTGTTCGCGCATTGGATTCCGGTGCTGGCCAAGAATGACGACGACCGGATCGTGGTGGCCTATGTCCCCGCCGACGCCGAGGGCCTCACCGTCGTCGACGACTGGGACGGCATGGGGCAGCGCACCACCGCCAGCGGGTCGGTGCGCCTCGACGGCGTCCGGGTTCCGGCTAATCACGTTGTCCCGCACCATCTCACGTTCACCGGACCGCAACTCTACGGTGCCCGGGCGCAGATCCTGCACACCGCGATCGACGCGGGCATCGCGCGCGGGGCGCTGTCGGAGGCCGTCGAATTCGTGCGCACCCGCAGCCGTCCGTGGTTCGAAGCCGGTGTCGAACACGCCGCCGACGATCCGCTCACCATCCAGCGTTTCGGCGAATTGGAAGTCACCGTGCGCGCGGCCGAAGCGCTGCTGTCGGTGGCGGCCGAAGCCATCGACCGGGCCCACCCCGACCTCGACGACGACAGCGCCGCCGCCGCGTCCATCGCCGTCGCCACCGCGAAGGTCGCCGCCGACCGCGCCGCACTGGAGGTGACCAACGCGCTGTTCGAGGTGTCCGGCACCCGCTCGGCCCTGGATTCGCTGAACCTGCACCGGCATTGGCGCAATGCCCGCACCCACACCCTCCACGACCCGGTGCGCTGGAAACTCCAGCACATCGGTCGCTACATCCTCACCGGCACGCCGCCTCCGCGGCACGGTGTCCTCTAGAAGGAGCCTCTCCATGCCCTCTCTGATCGTGTTGTCCGGCAGCCCGTCAGCGACCTCCCGCACGGCCGCGCTGGCCGAGCATCTGTCCGAGCGGCTGCGCGGTGACGGCCACACCGTGGCGTCGGTGCGAGTGCGCGATCTGCCCGCATCCGCCCTGCTGCACGCCGACGCCACCCATCCCGAGATCGCGGCGGTGGCCGCCGCCATCGCCGCCGCCGACGGCGTGGTCGTCGCCTCCCCCGTGTACAAGGCCGCCTACTCCGGACTGCTCAAGACACTGCTCGATCTGCTGCCGCAGTTCGCGCTGGCGGGAAAGGTGGTGCTGCCCATCGTCACCGGCGGCACGCCCGCGCATGTGCTCGCGATCGACTACGCGCTGCGGCCGGTGCTCTCCTCGCTCGGCGCCGACCACATCGTGCCCGGCTGGTTCGTGCTCGACCAGCACATCGCCACCGATGGCGCTGCGGTGACCCTGGATCCCCGGGCGGCGGAGCAGTTGTACCCGATCGTCGACGCCTTCTCGGCGGCAGTGTCCGCGCGCCCGGCGCTGGCCACCGCCTGAGCGCGGGATCCAATCATGTTGCGATTCCACTGGTTTCTCCCCACCTACGGCGACAGCCGCTACCTGGTCGGCGGCGGCCACGGCACCACGATCACCGCTGCCGGTGGCGACCGCCCCGCCGACATCGGCTACCTCACCCAAATCGCCCGCAGCGCCGAACAACTCGGCTTCGAAGCCGCCCTCACCCCGACCGGGGCCTGGTGCGAGGACGCCTGGCTGACCACCGCCATCCTGGCCCGCGAATCCGAACGCCTGAAATTCCTCGTCGCCTTCCGCCCCGGCCTGGTCTCCCCCACCCTCGCCGCCCAGATGGCCGCCACCTACCAGCGCCACACCGGCGGACGCCTGCTGCTCAATGTCGTGACCGGCGGCGAGGACCACGAACAGCGCGCCTACGGCGACCACCTCGACAAGAACCAGCGCTACCAACGCACCGACGAATTCCTCAGCGTGGTGCGCAGACTCTGGACCGGCGAACGGGTGACATTGGAAGGCGACCACATTCACGTCACCGACGCCACACTCGACCGCGTCCCGGACCCGGTGCCCGACATCTATTTCGGAGGCTCCTCACCCGCCGCGGGCAAGGTCGCCGCCCGCCACGCCGACGTCTACCTCACCTGGGGCGAACCCCCGGCCGCCGTCGCCGCCAAACTCGACTGGATCCGCGAGCAGGCCGCCAACGCAGGCCGCACCCCACCTCGCTTCGGCATCCGGCTACACGTCATCACCCGCGACACCGCCGAACAGGCCTGGGCCGAAGCCGACCGTCTCCTGGCCGCGCTGGACCCCCCAGCCATCGCCACCATCCAAGCGGGCCTGGCCCGCAGCGGATCCGAAGGCCAACAACGCATGCTGGCCCTACACGGCGGCACCACCACATCCCTCGAGGTATCCCCCAACCTCTGGGCCGGAGTCGGCCTGGTCCGCGGCGGCGCCGGCACCGCCCTGGTAGGTAGCCACACCGAAGTAGCCGCCCGCATCGAGGAATACCACGCCCTAGGCATCGACGAATTCATCCTCTCCGGCCACCCCCACCTCGAAGAGGCCTACTGGTTCGGCGAGGGAATCCTCCCCCTCCTATCCCGAAAATCCCTCTGGCAACACCCATTCCGAAGCACCGAAGCACCCATCGCAACAACGGTCCCGTTCACCAACTGACACAACGGATATCGGGGACGCCAGAATCGCTCCGCTCCCAGCGATCCTCCCGGCCCCGCACGCTCAGTGGCGGCGGCGTCTGTGCTGGGCGAATTGCCCGGGTGTCTGTCCCTTCCAATCGCGGAACGCGGTCGTGAAGGCGGAGACGCTGGTGTAACCCAGGCGCGTCGCCACCGTGTCGACGGTGAGACCGTTGGCCAGCAGTTCCTCGGCGAGCAAACCCGTCGTCTCACACGATAATTCGCGGAAGCTGGTGCCCTCCTCGGCGAGTCGGCGGCGGAGGGTGCGCACGCTCATATGCAGGTCGGCGGCGACGGCGGCTTGGTCCACGGCACGCCCGTGGCGCATCAGCAGAGCGCGGACCTGGCCCGCCAGACCCGCCCGGGCACGACGACGGCCGACGATCTCCTCACACCGCTGCTGATATTGCTTGCGGAGGATCGAATTCGCCTGCGGCATGGGCCTTTGCAAGTCGGCGGCGTCCAGGAACAGCACATTGGCGGGGCGGTCGAACTCGATCGCGCAGATGCCGAGTGCCACCCCGACCGCCTCGTAGACCGGGGCGTAGGACAGCGTCAGATCGAGCCGGTGCACCAGCACATCCCAGCTCAACAGCTCGCGCTGGATGGTGCGCAGGGCGGCCAGATCATGTTCGAGGGCGAAGCGGTGCAGGCGCGGCGGAACCCGGTCGGGGTCGAGGGTCACCAGTACCCGCCCACCCGCGTCGGCGAGATCGAATCGGCAATAGGCGAAGGACAACTCGGCGTAGCGGGTCCACAGCTCGGCCATCTCGCGCACGGTCGCACACGCGCCGAGGGCGATGCCGAGGCTGCCCAGCATGGGCAGGTGCACCGAAAAGCCCACCAGCAGACCGATACCCGGCTCGTCGCCGACGGTGTCGAGGATATTCTCGATGATTCGGAACTCCTGACCGACGTCGATCTCGAGATCCGGGTCCTCCAGGTCCGCCTTCTCGAGCCCGGTTCCGGCGAGGGCGGCCACCCTCGTCATCGATCGGCTAACGGCGAAGTCGACCAGCACTGCGGCGGCGTGTATCGAACGGACACACCAGGAGTCGTCGAACATGCCGGAAATGATCTCGTACCAATACCCTCCCGCAATCCAATTCGGCAATTCTTCAGCTAACTGTCAGCGGGTCCGGGCGTGTCGGTCCGCGCGTCGCGCGTCGGGGGCTGCCGCGACTGGCCGAATTCCGCAGAAGCGTGGCCGCGCACCGCAGCGGGAACCGCACGACCGCGGCCTAATCTTGTGCTCGTTGGCCGCTCGCCCTTGGCGGCCTCCGCGGCCCCAGCCTGCAACCGGGGCCGAACGCTGTACAGGCAGTCCCCCGTCGGCGGGCGCGGTACCCGACAAGCAGATCCTGCCCGCCCGCCGACGGACCCGCACTCCTCGTCCCCGATGGAGACAATGACGACGGCGAGCCGGGAACCGAACCGATCACAGGTGCTGAAAGATCCAGCGGGCGCGGGGTTCGTCGCCGATGCGGCCGACCAGCGCTACCGGGACCGGGGAGTCGGTATCGCCGTAGAGGGTGAGTGACGGGTCGGCCGCGAGGCTGATGCGGTGGTTGGCGGCGGCTTGGCTGATGTACCACAGGCCGGTGTCGGCGATACCGCAGATGTCCTGGACCACCGAGTAGGACACGGCGTCCAGGCGCACGGGTTGCAGGCACAACCGGGTTGTCGAGTTGAGCAGCTGGTAGACCGGTCCGGCGGGCCGGTAGCCGATCAGGACGGGCTCCCACCGATTGACCTCGGCACCCTCACCCGCGGCGGCGCGCGTACCGGCGGCGACCTGCGCGGCGGCCGTTGTGGGGCGCAGGGTGTAGGTGGGCGCGGCCTCCAGGAAGATCGCGTACCCACCGCCCCGCAAAGGCGCCGAGGCCGCGGGAGGTACCCGCGCGACGACACAGAAGACAGTCGACACCACCAGCAGAGATACAAGCATCAGCGAAGCGCGAACGGACATCGACAGAATTTCCTCGGGGCTCGGATCGGTATGGGCGGGCGGGTCAGTCCACCGGTTGTGTCAGGTCGCGGTACTCGTCGTCGGCCAGGTGGAACGCCAGCGACAGATCGGAAATCGCCGCCGCCCAGCCGCTGTGCGCGCCCGCCCCGACCGGGTCGCGTTCGAGTGCCAGCAGAGTGGAGGCGGCCTCGGCCGCCAGCGATGCCGCAGCCAGCAGCGCCGGTCTCGGGGTCGGCCCGGGAGGCATGGCGAGCAGGGCGATGCGCTGGCGCACCCAGTTCACCTCGAACTGCGCCTGTTCGGAGACACTCGTGCCGGACCTGGCCAGCGCGGCGTGGGCGGCGGTGGCTGCCGCACTCCACGTCTGGGTGCAATGCCCCAGCGGAGCCCCCACGATCACCGTGCGCAGCGCCTGCCCCAGCACCGCGTGCACCGTGGCCAACAGTTGCGCCTGCTCGACGAGCAGGTTGGCGCCGACGGCGAACTCGTCGACCTCGAGATCGAGAACCCGCGCGACCGCCCGCATTTGCGGCACCGACACCCCGGCCAACCGCTCGGTGTACTCAGAGTTCATCACAGTTCACCAATCCGTATCCAGGAACAACTCTCGATATGAGGAACAGCGGCGGCACCAGAGCGTCCGGGGCAAGCGCGCCGAAACCCCTTCGAACACAGAGGGTCTGGGCCTTCCCCGAACCCATCCCGGCCCGTGAGATATGCCCGGATCCACTTCGGGTGCGAACCCAGGTATCGAGACCCTAGGTCGGTGATGACCGGAATCTCCGGCATACCCGCAAACTGGGCAAGTCCCACAATCATCACCAAAACGGGCACACGCAGTCGTCACTCACGCTCCCACCGTCCGCACTAACCGCACAGTCCAGGAACCGTCCGCCTGATCCGTATGTGACTGAACCGAACTCGCCGTTCCATGTGACTGCAGGGCCGGGATACCGCGACTGCATGAACACCTGCATGGGGCGGGTTCACCCAGATCAGGTGACTGAAGTAGCGTGCCGTCACATGAGTGATGACTTGTTGGGCAAGAGTGCGCTGGTCACCGGGGCGAGCCGGGGTATCGGGTTCGCGGTGGCGGCGGAGCTGCTGGGGCGCGGGGCCAATGTGGTGATTTCGGCTCGGAAGGCGGAACCGTTGGAGGAGGCTGCGGAGCGGCTGCGGGGGCTGGGGCATCCGGGGAAGGTTGTCGCGGTTGCCGGGAATTCCGGGGATGCTGAGGCTCGGGCTCTGCAGGTTGCCACGGCGGTGGAGCAGTTCGGGTCGTTGGATGTGCTCATCAACAACACCGGGATCAATCCGGTGTACGGGGCGTTGATGGAGGCCGATCTGGAGGCCGTGCGCAAGATCTTCGATGTGAATGTCGTTGCGGCGCTGGGGTATGTGCAGGAGGCGTACAAGGCGTGGATGGGTGAGCACGGGGGTGCGGTGGTCAATGTGGCCAGCGTCGCCGGGTTGCGGTCCACGGGGGTGATCGCGGCTTACGGGGCGTCGAAGGCGGCGCTGATCCGGCTCACCGAGGAGCTGGCCTGGCAGCTCGGGCCGAAGATTCGGGTGAACGCGGTGGCGCCGGGCGTGATCAAGACGAAGTTCGCGGATGCGCTGTACTCGGCCGACGAGGAGGCGGCGGCGGATGTCTATCCGATGAAGCGGCTCGGGTCGCCGGAGGATGTGGCCGCGCTGATCGGGTTCCTGGCCTCGAACGAGTCGGCGTGGATCACCGGTACGACCGTGAAGGTCGACGGCGGGCTGCTGGCCACCGGCGGCATCTGATCCACCACGAAAACTCGCGCCCGGCACCGGAATTCGGTGCCGGGCGCGGTTCGTCCGGACGAACTCAGCGGAAGGCGAGCGCGCCCAGGGTGTCGCTGTTGCGGTACTTCAGATACTTGCTGACGGTCTCGTCGTCCACCGAGGCGGTGGCGGTGGCGACGGTGATGACCAGGAACTTGCCCTGGCTGCCGTCGCGCCACTTGCCGTTCTCGAAGTCTGCGATATAGCTGCCCTGCGGCAGGTTCACATCCTTGTCGTCGAACTGGCCGTCCGCCGACGACGCCCTGTCCTCATCGGACATGGTCAGCACCAGCTGGGTCAGCATGAGCTGGCCGCCCTCGGCCCGCCACGCCATCTCGGAGGCGGCCTTGCAGCCGAGGCTGGTCAGCTTGCCCGCCTCCTCGATCGGCGCGCACGAGTCGTAGTCGCGGCCGGACACATACGTGGCCTGCAGGGCGACGTCGCCGAGCTTGAAGTTCCAGTCCTTGCCGTATTCGGTGTAGCTGAAACCCTTGCCGCCGGGCGCGGGCTTGGTGGTGGCCGGGGCGGTGCGGGTGGTGGCCTGAGCCGACGTGGTCGCCAGCGAGGTGGTCGTGGTCGCGTCGGCCTGCGTGGAGGAGTCGTCCTTCTTGGACACCAGCACGATGCCGCCCACCGCGAGCGCGAGCACCACGACCGCGCCGACCACCAGCCCGATGATCAACCCGGCCTTGGACTTCGGCTGCGGCGGCGGGAATCCCGGCTGCTGATATCCGGGCTGCTGCCCGTACCCCGCCTGCGGATACCCCTGCGGCTGACCGTAACCCGGATCCTGCGGGTACCCCGTCTGCTGCCCGAACCCGGCGCCCTGCGGATATCCCTGCGGCTGACCGTAACCCGGATCCTGCGGGTACCCCGGCTGCTGCCCGTACCCGGCACCCTGCGGATTCGGCTGCTGCGCAGCCATATTCAGCTGCGTCGGCTCCCAGTTCTGGTTCGGCTGCTGCTGATTGGGCTGCTGCGCCGCGGCCATACCCAGTTGGGTGGGCTCCCACCGCTGAGGATCCTGCTGCCCGTCCGCGGGCTGCGCGGGATGGTCCCACCACGCCGCATCCGGCTGCTGAGGCTGCTGCCCGTGGGCATTCGGATCGCCACCGACCCCGCCTGGTGGATACGTCATCTGCTCACCTTTCGTGGCCCGCCCGGACCCTCCCCGGCCCGGCATACATTCCCGAAGCGTATGCGGGTCATCGATCATGATCCAATCACACGGTGACCGACGACCTGCTCATCTGCGGCGCGGGCCCCGCAGGCCGTGCCCTCGCCCACCGCGCGCTGGCGCACGGACTCACGGTCACCGTGGTCGACCCGCATCCCCGGCGACGCTGGACTCCCACCTATGCGGCCTGGGCGGATGAGCTCCCGGGCTGGCTCGCACCGGAATCCATCGCGGCCACCGTCGACCGCCCCGTCGCGTGGACGACCCGCCGCATCGAACTCGACCGACGCTACGTCATATTCGATACCCCGGCATTGCAAGATTCGCTCGATCTCGCCGGCGCACGGCTGCTGGAGGATCGGGTAGCCGAGATCATTCGCCCGGCCCGCCACACCACCCAGGGTCTCGACCTGCCCTCGGTTCGACTGGCTTCCGGCCAGATCCTCCCGGCGGGCCGGATCATCGACGCCCGCGGCGTCCCGCGCTCCCCCGAGCTCGCGGAACAAACCGCCTTCGGTGTGATGGTCGAGCGTGACCGCTGGCCCGACCCCGACGCCTTGTTCATGGACTGGCGCGCCGACAACGGCGCGAATCCCGATGAGCCCCCGTCGTTCCTGTACGCGGTCCCGGTCGCCGACGATCGTGTCCTGCTCGAGGAAACCTGCCTGGCGGGCCGCCCCGCCCTCGACCCGACCACCCTGCAATCTCGCCTGCACCACCGATTGCGTTCGCGCGGACTGACTCTCACCGGCACCGAGCCCACCGAGCGGGTCCGATTCCCCCTCCACGGCGGCAAACCCACCCCCGCCGCCTTCGGCGCGGCCGGAGCCCTCATGCACCCCGCCACCGGTTACAGCGTCGCCGCATCTCTGCGCCTGGCCGACGCGGTAGTGACAGGCGACCCGACTTGGCCCGTCTCCGCCCGCGCCGTAAACCTGCTGCGCCAGAAGGGCCTACGCGCCCTGCTCGCCCTCCCGCCCGCCGCACTCCCCCAATTCTTCGACGCCTTCTTCCAGCTATCCCCCGCCGCCCAACGCGCCTACCTCTCCGACCGCGCAAACCTCCCCGCCACAGCCGCGGCGATGTTCTCCCTCTTCACCGCCCTTCCCTGGTCTCTCCGCCGCTACTTGATCTGATCGTGATTCAAGGGAGATCTATCCGAACTATTCGGTTTTGGTCGCCTGATTCGGTCGCTGATGGTGTGCTGTTGGGGCCGACACTGCCCGTCGGCGAGCAGAGGGCACGCGTACAGGGGGTTCTGACGTGGACGGCCAACCAGACATAGAAATACGCGCACTACGAGAGGTAATCGATGCAGTCGAAGACCGACTCCGCCACCTGGAAGCGAATGGCGCGGTAGTCCTCGCCTCCCGCTCCGAAATCTATGCCACGGCCATCTACGCCGTGATCGCCAGCGCACGCGACTCCGGCCACTACGGCTCCGGAAGCATCGCCAACGCGCCCCTGCTGGACGACATCCTCACCGGCCTGGAACCCAATCCGTGGCAGCCCACCCTCGATCCGGTCGTCATCGACAAGGCGCTGACCGCCTGAAGCTCCTCGACCTCGGCATCCGGCAGCGCACGGAATAGACGACACGGCGTGCGGCGGACGCCCGTGCACTACGGTTCGTCCACTGTGTTCCACGTCTCCGTGCGGCAGATTGATCGCGAAACCACCAAGGTCACGCACGGGAGTTGATTCGAATGAGTCGCGCAGCAGGGGTCGGCACGCTGGACCAGGATCGAGGGCGGGCCGCGGCGCGGCTCGAGTTCGATCCCGGCGCGATGCCGCCTCGGGCGCGGCTCACTTGGCCGGGTGAGGGTCCGTCGCTGACCGAGTTGATCGAGATCTTCTCGGCGCTGGGACTGCATGTGATCACCCATGACGTGAATGCGGACGGCGAAGGCCGCGACCATGAATTCACGTTCCGGCCCACCGGTGTCGAGCCGACCGAACAGCTGGCCGAGGCGTTCCTGGCCGCCGTCGCGGGCGAATTCGAGATCGACGGCTACACCGGGCTCGTCGCCACCGCCGGATTGAGCTGGCGCGACGCCGTGCTGGTGCGGGCCGCCTGCCGGTATCTGCGCCAGGCCGGGCTGCCGCTGGGCGGGCCGACGATCACCGAAATCCTCACCGGCCATCCGGATTTCGTGCGCGCGTTCGTGGCCCTGTTCCACGCTCGCTTCGATCCACTGGAGCCGGAACGGGCCGCGGCGACCGAGCTGGCCGAGGCGGAGGTGCGGCGACGCCTGGAGGCCGCGTCCACCCGGCCCGAGGATCAGCTGCTGCGCGGGCTGTACACCTTCTGCTCGGCGCTGTTGCGCACCAACTGGTTCCAGCCGGACCGCGCGGTCGCCGCGTTCAAGATCGACCCGTCGCGGCTGTCGCTGTCCGGGGCGATCACCCCCTACCGCGAGATCTTCGTGCACTCCACGAAAGTTGAAGGCAGCCACGTGCGCGGCGGGGTCATCGCGCGCGGCGGCCTGCGCTGGTCGGATCGAGCCGACGATTTCCGCACCGAGGTCCTGGCCCTGATGAAGACCCAGACGGTCAAGAATTCGGTGATCGTCCCGATGGGCGCGAAGGGCGCGTTCGTGGTGCGCGGTGGCAGCGCCGATCCGGCCGCGGTCGAATACGCCTACGCCGCGTTCATCGGTGGCCTGCTCGATGTCACCGACAATGTCATCGACGGCGTCCCCACCCCGCCGCCCGCCACGGTGGTGTACGACGAACCGGATTCCTACCTGGTGGTGGCGGCAGACAAGGGCACCGCACGGTTCTCGGATCTGGCGAATTCCATTGCGGTGGCGCGGGGTTTCTGGCTCGGCGACGCCTTCGCCTCGGGTGGTTCCACCGGCTACGACCACAAGGCCCTCGGCATCACCGCCCGTGGCGCGTGGCGGTCGATTCGCGGGCACTTCGCCGAACTCGGCATCGATCCCGATACCCAGCCGTTCACCGTGACCGGCATCGGCGACATGTCCGGTGACGTCTTCGGCAACGGCATGCTCGAAACCGATTGCGTCCGTTTGGTCGCCGCCTTCGACCACCGCCACATCTTCCTCGACCCCGATCCGGATCCGGTGCTGTCGCATCGCGAGCGCACCCGCCTGGCCGCGCTGGACCGCAGCAGCTGGGCCGACTACGACCCGACTCTCATCTCCGCGGGCGGCGGCGTCTGGCCGCGCACCGCGAAGACGATTCCGCTCTCACCGCAGGTGCGCCAACTGCTCGGTGTCGACGAGACGGAAATGACCGCGCCGCAACTGATTCGCGCCATGCTGTGCGCCGAGGTCGATCTGCTGTTCAACGGCGGCATCGGCACCTACGTGCGGGCCTCCGCCGAACTCGACGCCGACGTCGCCGATCCGTCCAACGACGAGGTGCGCGTGACGGCGGATCGGCTGCGCTGCCGGGTGATCGGCGAGGGTGGCAACCTGGGCCTCACCCAGCGCGCCCGCATCGAATTCGCCGTCGCGGGCGGCAAGGTGAACGCCGACTTCATCGACAATGCCGGTGGTGTCGCCACCTCCGACCGCGAGGTGAATCTCAAGATCGCCCTGAATGCCGCAGTGGCGGAGGGTCTTTCGACGGTGTCCGAGCGGGACGCCCTACTCGCCGCCAATGCCGACGAGGTGGTGCGCGCCGTGCTCGCCGACTGCGACGCGCAGGCCCTGGCCATCAGCCTGGCCGAGGCGCACGCGCCCTTCCTCGTCGACCGCCACGGCCGCCTGATCGAGAACCTGGAACAGGCGACCGGCCTCGAACGCGCCACCGAATTCCTGCCCGCCCCGGCCGAACTCGCGGCCCGCCACCGCGCCGGACAGGGCCTGGTCCGCCCGGAGATCGCGGTCCTGCTCGCCACGGCCAAGAACCTGGTCCGCGACGAACTGCTGACCTCCGACGCTCCGAACGATCCGGTGGTCGCGGGACTGCTGGCCGACTACTTCCCCGACTCGATCCGCACCCTGCTGGGCGACGACAGGCTCGCCGCGCACCCGGTCGCCCGCGAGATCATCGCCGTGGCGGCCGCCAACCGGGTGATCAACCGGGTCGGCCCGGGCCTCATCCACCGCCTCGAGGAACGTCTCGGCGTGGACACCCCGCAAATCGTGCTGGCCTGCACGGTCGTCGACGAGGTCCTCGACGTGGACCGTTGGTGGCGTGAGGCGCTGGCGCTGCCCGGCGTGCCGCCGCAGGTCCGCATGGGCGTGCTCAAGGGCATTCAGGACGCGGTCGAGCAGGCCGCCGCCTGGCTGCTCACCCATCGCTCGGCCGAGACCTGGTCGGCCGAAATCGACCACCACGCACCGCTGGTCGCCAAACTCACCGCCGTCCTCCCCCGCCCGGGCGGTCACCCCGGCCGCAACCTGGCGAATCTGCGCCTGCTGTCCCAGGCGCTGCCGCTGAGCGACACCGCGCGCCGCACCGGCCTCTCGGTCGCGCTGGTCGCCCAGACCTACCGGGAGCTGGGCGAACTCATCGGCCTGGACCGGCTGGCGACCACGTTCGCCACCGTCCGCACCGCCGACCACTGGGAGACCCTGGCCGCCACGGTCCTGGCCGAGGAACTCCAATCCCGTTGGCACGCACTCGTGGCCGCGGTGCTCGCCGACGCCACCGCGAACGATGTGGCCCGCGACCACGTCTCGCGCTGGAAGGACAGCCCCGCCGCCGACCGCCTGATCGACCTGGTCGCCCGGCTGCACCGCGACGGCACCGTCGACATCGCCCGGCTGTGCGTGGTCAATGCCGAGCTGGCCGCCGCGGCGGTCACCGGCGGGCGATGACCGCGAGCAACAGTTCGGCGCGCACCAGCGCCTGATCGAGCTGGCAGCCGAGGACCGATTCGATCTTCGCGATTCGGCTGCGCAGCGTATGCCGGTGCACGCCGAGCACATTGGCGGCGGTCTCCCACTGCCCGTGCGCCTCCAGGTAGGCGCGCAGGGAGCCGATGAGGTCGGTGCCGTGGCGCTCGTCGTAGTCGACGAGCGGCTGCAGCATGGCCTCGGAGACCGCCCCGAGCACCCGCTGTGCCTCCGGGAAGGCCAGGAGCGCATGGCCCGCCGACGCGGCCGGCTGCAGCGGCCGGGCTCCCGGCAGCGCGGCGGAGGCGGCCAGTTCGGCATGCTCCACCGCGGAGGTGAAGCGGCGCAACGGTTGCGGGGCACTCAGCCCGGCGCGCAGGGTGGCGCGCACCGGCGCGGGCATCCCTTCCAGGAGTTGCTCGGCCATATCGTCGGAGTCGGCGCCGGACAGCAGCACCGCCACCCGATCCCCCGCGACATGCGCGAACAGCTGCCGGTTGAGCGGACGCAGTTGCGCGTCAACGGTTTCCAGCGCCTGCACGGCGGCATCCCGGGAGGCGCAGCGCAGCACCAGCGCGCGCACGCGACCGGTGCGATCGGCGGCGGTGGCCAGCGTCTGCCACATGGTGTCAGGATCGCCCGGCTCGGCCAGCAGCATGGCCATGGCCTGAGAGTTCAAGCGGTTCTGGGCGATTCGCAGGCGGGCGGGCTTCTCGAAATCGATGGCCAGCAGTGAACTGGCATGACCCAGCAACACCTGATCGACCGAACTCAGCACCCCGTCGGTCACCACCGCCAGATGCCCGTGCACCGTCTGCCCGGCTGTAATGGCTTGCAGCACAATGTATTGCCCTGAACTCACCTGAATGACACCGCTGCCCGCGCCATCCCCGCGAGTGCCCAGGAATTCCTCGATTCGCTCCAGAATCCCGGCCGCGGGCTTACGCGGCTGGGCCTCGGCGATCGCCCCGTCGGCCCCGATCACCAGCACGGTGGCCGACAGCGCCGCCGCCAGCTCCTTGCTCATCGCCCGCGCCCCCTGAATGGCGGCCCGGGTCAGTCGCGGTTGCGCGCGCGAGGCCCGCAGCACCTTCTCGTACTCCTGATCGGCCAGCCGCTGCATGACCTTCTTGGTGATCGCGCCGAACGGTGTCGGCAGCGGCACCTCGAACAGCGGCAGCCCCAGCCGGTCGGCGGCCTCGATCAGATCCTCCGGCACGGTCTCGTAGGACAGTCCGATGCCGAACCCGAGGCCGGCGATCCCGACCGCGTGCAGGTCCTCCAGATACCGCTGCCGGTCCGCGGGACCCAGCGGCAATCCCATGCCGGTGGTGAGCACCAGCTCCCCGCCGGACATCCACTGCTGCGGTTCGGCGAGCTCGGAGGTGAGCACCAGGGTGATGGCCCGGCCGAGCCCGTCGCCGCCGCCGCGCAGCACCAAGCCCAGCTCGGGCTGGGTCAGCACCCAGCGGACCGGAATTCCCGCGTTCACAGCTCTCCCGTGGCTATCTGTACAACTTGTCGAAACGACATTCTGCCGACTCACCGATCCGGCAGGTGACGAGGGGGTGTGTCACGCAGCACACTGGCGGTCAACCACAGCGCACCCCACTTCGAAAGAGATCGGGCCTACATGACTGACACGCTTCGCAACTTCATCGACGGAAAGTTCGTCGCCGCCGCCGCATCGGAGTCGTTCGAGCTGATCAGTCCCGTCGACGAATCGGTGGTCGGCCGCAGCCCGATCTCCGGCCGCGCCGATATCGATGCCGCGGTCGCCGCCGCGGATCGCGCGTTCCCCGCCTGGAAGGCCGCCACCCCGAGCCAGCGCCAGGCCGCACTGCTGAAACTGGCCGACGCCATCGAGGCCAATGCGGACGCCCTGGTCGAGGCGCAGTGCCGCGAGACCGGTCAGCCCAAGCACCTGGTCGCCAGCGAGGAGGTCGCCGCGGGCGCCGATCACCTGCGCTTCTTCGCCGGTGCGGCCCGCATGCTGGAGGGCAAGTCCGCGGGCGAGTACATGGCGGGGTTCACCTCGTATGTCCGCCGCGAACCCGTCGGCGTCATCGGCCAGGTGACCCCGTGGAACTACCCGCTGATGATGGCCATCTGGAAGATCGGCCCGGCGCTGGCCACCGGAAACACGGTGGTGCTCAAGCCGAGTGACACCACTCCGGGCAGCACGCTCAAGCTCGCCGAGCTGTCGCAGGGCATCCTCCCCGACGGCGTGCTCAATGTGGTGCTCGGCACCGCCGTCAGCGGCGCTACGCTGGTCAGCCATCCGCGCCTCGACATGGTGGCCATCACCGGTTCGGTGCGCGCGGGCATCGCGGTGGCGACCGCGGCGGCCGAGCAGATCAAGCGGGCGCACCTGGAACTCGGCGGCAACGCCCCGGTGGTCGTGTTCGGTGACGCCGATCTGGCGCTGGCCGCCGACCGCATCGGCGATGCCGCGTTCTTCAACGCCGGGCAGGACTGCACCGCGGCCACCCGCGTACTGGTGCACGAATCCGTGCACGACGACCTCGTCGCCGCCCTGGTGAAGAAGGCGCAAACCGTGAAGCCGGGCCTGCCCGGAGATCCGGAGGCGGCTTACGGACCGCTCAACAACATTCGCCACTTCGAAACCGTCACCGGCAAACTCGCCGCACTGCCCGCGCACGCGACCGTCGCCACCGGCGGCGAACGCATCGGCGACAGCGGATTCTACCTCGCCCCGACCGTCATCACCGGTGTGCGCCAGGACGATCCGATCGTGCGGGAGGAGACCTTCGGCCCGATCATCACGGTGCAGCCCTTCGCCGACGAGGACGAGGCCGTGCGCCTGGCCAACGATGTCGACTACGGCCTGGCCTCCAGCGTCTGGTCCCGCGATCACGGTGTGGTGCAGCGCGTTTCGGCCGCCCTGGACTTCGGTGCGGTGTGGGTGAACTGCCACATCCCGCTGGTGGCGGAGATGCCGCACGGCGGCTTCAAGCGCTCCGGCTACGGCAAGGACCTCTCGGCCTACGGCGTCGAGGACTACACCCGCATCAAGCACGTCATGAGCGCACACGACTGACGGCGCTCTCCCGCTTCCAAACCCTTTTCCGCAGAAGGACTTCCGAATGACCGAGATCACCTACCGACTCCCGCAGCAGCGGGTGCTGCACACCGAGCTACCGGGCCCGCGCTCGCAGGAGCTGGCCGCGCGCCGCAAGGCGGCCGTCGCCGCGGGTGTGGGTTCCACGGCGCCGGTGTACGCGGCCGACGCCGACGGCGGCGTCATCGTGGACGTCGACGGCAATTCGCTCATCGACCTGGCCGCGGGCATCGCGGTCACCAACGTCGGCGCCGCGCACCCGAAAGTCGTTGCGGCGGTGCGGGAGCAGATCGAGCGCTTCTCTCACACCTGTTTCATGGTCACCCCGTACGAGGCCTACATCGAGGTCTGTGAGCGACTGGCCGAACTCACCCCGGGCGACCACGAGAAGCGCAGCGTGCTGTTCAACTCCGGCGCGGAGGCCGTCGAGAACGCCATCAAGGTGGCGCGCCTGGCCACCGGCCGCACCGCGGTGGTCGCCTTCGATCACGCCTACCACGGCCGCACCAACCTCACCATGGCGCTGACCGCGAAGAACATGCCCTACAAGGCGCATTTCGGGCCGTTCGCGCCCGAGGTGTACCGCATGCCGATGTCCTACCCGTTCCGTGACGGCAGCCAGGACGGTGTGGCCGCGGCGCGTGAGGCGATCTCGCGGATCGAGAAGCAGATCGGCGCGGATTCGCTCGCCGCGATCATCATCGAGCCGATCCAGGGTGAGGGCGGATTCATCGTCCCCGCACCGGGATTCCTGCCGACCCTGGTGGAGTGGGCGCGCGCCAATGGCGTCGTGTTCATCGCCGACGAGGTGCAGACCGGTTTCGCCCGCACCGGCGACTGGTTCGCCTGCGAGGCCGAAGGCGTTGTGCCGGACATCATCACGATGGCCAAGGGCATCGCGGGCGGTATGCCGCTGTCGGCCATCACCGGCCGGGCCGAGCTGCTCGACGCCGTGCACGCGGGCGGCCTGGGCGGCACCTACGGCGGTAACCCGGTGGCGTGCGCTGCCGCGCTGGCCGCCATCGACGCCATCCGCGACCACGATCTGCCCGCCCGCGCCCGCCACATCGGCGAGGTCGCCACGGCGCGCTTCGCCGAACTGGCACAGCGGGTTCCGGCCATCGGTGACGTGCGCGGTCGCGGTGCGATGCTGGCGCTCGAGTTCGTGAAGCCCGGCACCACCGAGCCCGACGCCGCCCTCACCGCGGCCGTCGCCAAGCGCTGCCTCGAACAGGGTGTCATCACCCTGACCTGCGGCACCTACGGCAATGTGATCCGCCTGCTGCCGCCGCTGGTCATCACCGACGACCTGCTCGACGAGGCGTTGACGGTGCTGTGCACCGCCATCACCGAGCTTTCCGCCTGAACCCGGTCTAGGAGAACGATGTTGGAATACGACCGGATCAGCGAGCTGGTCCCCACCGGTGTGTGGATCGACGGCGCGGCCGCGCCCGCCGTCTCGGGATCCTCGTTCGCGGTGCGCAATCCGGCCACCGGTGAGGTCCTCACCGAGGTCGCCGACGCCTCCGGCGCGGACGCGCTGCGCGCCCTGGACTCGGCCTGCCGCGTCCAATCCGCTTGGGCCGCCACCGCTCCGCGTGAGCGTGCGGTGATCCTGCGCCGCGCCTGGGAGATCCTCATGGAGCGCACCGAGGAGATCGCGCTGCTGATGACCTTGGAGATGGGCAAGACCCTCGCCGAGGCGCGCGGCGAGGTCGCCTACGGCGGCGAATTCCTGCGCTGGTTCAGCGAGGAGGCGGTGCGCATCGGCGGCCGCTACACCGACTCCCCCGCCGGGACCGGGCGCATCCTGGTCACCAAGCAGCCCGTGGGTCCGTGCCTGGCGATCACGCCATGGAACTTCCCGCTGGCCATGGGTTCCCGCAAGATCGGCCCCGCGCTGGCCGCCGGATGCACGGTGATCGTGAAGCCCGCCGAGGACACTCCGCTCACCATGCTGGCGCTGGCCCGGATCTTCGCCGATGCCGGACTCCCGGAAGGCGTGCTGTCGATCCTGCCGGGCAGCGATGCCGCGGCCATCACCGCGCCGCTGCTGGCCGACCCGCGCCTGCGCAAGGTCACCTTCACCGGTTCCACCCGCGTCGGCAAGCTGCTGCTGCGTCAGGCCGCCGACAATGTCCTGCGCACCTCGATGGAGCTGGGCGGCAATGCCCCCTTCATCGTCTTCGAGGACGCCGATCTGGACGAGGCGCTGGCCGGGGCCATGGCTGCCAAGATGCGCAATGGCGGCGAGGCGTGCACCGCGGCCAACCGCATCTACGTGCACAACTCGATTCGCGAGCAGTTCGCGTCGCGGCTAGCCGAGAAGATCGGCGCGCTGCACGTCGGCCCGGGTTACGAATCCGGCGTGGACACCGGTCCGCTCATCAACAAGCGCCAGCGCGACAACGTCGCCGCCCTCGTGCAGGACGCGGTCGACGCGGGCGCGGTGGTCCGCACCGGCGGCAAGGCCATCGACGGCCCCGGCTGGTTCTTCCAGCCCACCGTCCTCGACGATGTGCCGCGCACCGCGCGCATGCACAGCGAGGAGATCTTCGGACCGGTCGCCGCCATCTACGGTTTCGACACCGAGGACGATGTCGTGGCCGCGGCCAATGACACCGAATACGGTTTGGCCGCCTACTTCTACACCCGGGACCTGGATCGGGCCCTGCGGGTTTCGAACGCGCTGCAGGCCGGCATGGTCGGCGTCAATCGCGGCGTCATCTCCGATCCGGCCGCCCCGTTCGGCGGGATCAAACAATCCGGTTTGGGTACCGAGGGCGGTTCCGAAGGAATCGACGAATACCTCGACACCAAATACGTCGCGCTCACGCGTTGACGTCACCCGGCGCACCGGCCCCTGAGCCGGATAACGCGCCAACCCGATCCCGGCGCCCACTCCGCCGGATCGATTCTCCATCGGCGAGGTCGCGCCGCATCCCGAAAAGGCTTGCGGCGCTGCCAGACCCAGTTTCAGGAGCTTGGATGCTCGTGCAGAATGCCTCCGAGGCGACAATGCCGTCGCGTGATACCCAGGATGCCGCCAGCGGCAAGGGATTGGCCACCAATAAGGTCGGCACCATTGCCGGCGCGGTCCTGAGTATCGCGTCCATCGCACCCGCCTACACCACCACCGCCAGTCTGGGCCTGATCGTGGCCGCGGTCGGATTGAAGATGCCCGCGCTGCTGATCGCCGGGTTCATCCCGATGTTCCTCGCGGCCTACGCCTATCGTGAATTCAGTTCCGAGACCCCGGACTGCGGTGCCTCTTTCACCTGGTCGGCGCGGGCGCTCGGCCCGTATGTCGGCTGGATGGCGGGCTGGGGTTCGGTGATCGCCGTGGTCATCGTGCTCGCCAATATCGCGGCGGTGGGGGCGGAATTCCTCTACCTGTTCGTCGGACGCCTCGCGCATTCGGAATCCATTGCCGCCCTGGGCGACAACAAGCTCATCAATATCGTGACCACGCTGGCCTTCCTGGCGGCGGCCGGGTGGGCGGCCAGCCGCGGGATCAGCTCGAGCGAACGCGCACAGTACGTGCTGGTCGGCTTCCAGCTGGTGGTGCTGCTGCTGTTCGCGGGCATCGCGCTGGCCAAGGCGATGAACGGGGACGCGCCGTCGGGGCTGAGCTTCGATATCGACTGGTTCAACCCGTTCACCGGACTCACCCTGGGCGCGTTCGCGATCGGCCTGATCGGGTCGGTGTTCATGTACTGGGGCTGGGACACCGCGCTGACCCTCGGCGAGGAGTGCAAGGATCCGCAGCGCACGCCCGGCCGCGCCGGACTGCTCTCGATCCTGACCGTGCTGGGCACGTATCTGCTGCTGGCGGTGGCGCTCATGTGGTACGCGGGCGTCGGCGACACCGGCGTCGGACTGAGCAGTGATGCCGCGCACGACAACGTCTTCGGGGCACTGGCCGAACCGGTGATGGGCGGGGCGGGCGAGCTGCTGCTGTTCGCGGCGGTGCTGGTCTCGACCGTCGCCAGCCTGCAGGCCACCTTCCTGCCCGCGGCGCGCGCCATGCTGGCCATGGGCGCCTTCAAGGCGCTGCCGGCGCGCTTCGCCAGCGTGCACCCGGTGTACCAGGTGCCGCGTTTCGGGACCGCGGTCGCCGCGATCGTGGCGGGCGGCTTCTACGCCATCACCGCTCTGCTCTCGGAGCACGTGCTGCTGGATACCATTGCGGCACTGGGCATCATGATCTGCTGGTACTACGGCATCACCGCCTTCGCCTGCGTCTGGTACTTCCGCCACCGCTGGTTCGCCTCGGCCCGCGACTTCCTGTTCAAGCTGCTGTTCCCGCTGCTGGGCGGCACCATGCTGCTGGTCGTGTTCGGCATCTCGGTGCGCGAGAGCCTCAAGCCCGAAGTCGGCAGCGGCGCATCGCTTTTCGGTATCGGACTGGTGTTCTACCTGGGCTTCGGAATCCTCGTGCTGGGCGCGGTGCTGATGCTGGCGCAGCGCTGGCGGCAGCCGGAGTACTTCCGCGGCGCGACGCTGCCGCGCGCGGTGTCCGGCGATCCCATGCCGTCGTAGCCGAAGCCGCTCTCCCCCAGACCATTTCGAGAAGGAGTAGTCATGAACGTCATCACCTGTTTCGAACCGCCCGTCTCGCACGCCCGCGTCGAGGCCCCGGTTCGCGAGCCGCTGCGCGTGGCTCTGGTCCAGCACCACTGGCAGGCCGATGCCGCCGCGATGCGCGCCGAACTCAATGACGGCATCGCCAAGGCCGCCGAGCTCGGGGCCAAGGCGGTCTTCCTGCCCGAGGTGACCTTCAGCAAGTACCCGGCCTTCGTGCGCGGCGGCGAGAACCCGGCCGCCGACGCCGAGGATCCGGAGACCGGCCCTACCTTCACCTTCGCCGCCGAGGCGGCCGTCGAGCACGGCATCTTCGTGCACGCCTCGCTCTACGAGCGGGCTGATCAGGGCGACGGCCTCGGCTTCAACACCGCGATCCTGGTGTCCCCCAAGGGCGAACTGGTCGGACGCACCCGCAAGCTGCACATCCCGATCAGCGCGGGCTACTACGAGGACACCTATTTCCGGGCGGGCCCGGCCACCGACGAGGCGTATCAACCGCACAGCCACGCGGATCTCGGTGATGTGCGCATCGGCATGCCGACCTGCTGGGACGAATGGTTCCCGGAGGTGGCCCGCATGTACTCCCTCGCCGGCGCCGACGTGATCGTCTACCCGACCGCCATCGGCTCGGAGCCGTCCTTCCCCGCCTTCGACACCCAGCCGCTGTGGCAGCACGTGATCGTGGGCAACGGAATCACCGCGGGCACCTTCATGATCGTGCCCAACCGCTACGGCGACGAAGGCGAAATCACCTTCTACGGTTCGTCTTTCATCTCCGATCCGTACGGCCGGATCCTGGTGCAGGCCCCGCGCGACGAATCCGCGGTGCTGGTGGCGGACCTGGATCTGGATCAGCGCAAGGATTGGCTGACGCTGTTCCCGTTCCTGGAGACCCGTCGCCCCGACACCTACGGGCGGCTCACCGCGCCGGTCGAGCGCGACTACCCGTTCGGGCGGGCCTGATGACCGGCCAGGGCGCGACCGGTTGGCGGATGCCCGCCGAGCATGCGGCGCACCGGCGGACCTGGATGGCGTTCCCGCCGGTGGGGTCGGAGATCACCGCGACCCCGGAGGCCGTCGACGAGGCGCGGGCCGCCTGGTCGGCCGTCGCCCATGCGGTCGCGGAGTTCGAGCCGGTGACCATGGTCGTGGATCCGGCCGATGCCGCCGACGCACGGCGGATGCTGTCGAGTGCGATCGAGTTGCTCGAAGCGCCGCTCGACGACGCGTGGATGCGCGACATCGGTCCGACCTTCGTGCACGCAGCGGATGGCTCGGTGGCCGCGGTGGACTGGGTCTTCAACGGCTGGGGTCAGCAGGATTGGGCCCGCTGGGACAAGGACTCGGCCATCGGCCGGGCCGTCGCCACCGCGGCCGGGGTGCCGATCATCGATTCACCGCTGGTGAACGAGGGCGGCGGCATCCAGGTCGACGGCGCGGGCACGGTCATCCTCACCGAGACCGTCCAATTGGATCCTTTCCGCAATCCCGGCCTGACCAAGGCCGACGTCGAAGCCGAACTGCGCCGCACCATCGGCATCGACTCCGCGATCTGGCTGCCCCGCGGCCTGTGGCGGGATTCGCAGCGCTTCGGCACCCGCGGTCACGCCGATATCGTGGCGGCACTGCCGTCGCCGGGTGTGGTGCTGGTGCACGACCAGCGTGATCCCGAGCATCCCGATCATGAGCTCAGCCGTGAACTGATCAAGCAGTTCGGGGCCGAAACCGCCTCCACCGGAGCGCCTTTCGAGGTGATCCCGGTGCCCGCCCCGTGCACGCTGCGCGACGAGGAGGGTTTCGTGGACTACAGCTACATCAACCACTACGTCTGCAACGACGCGGTCATCCTGTGCGGCTTCGACGATCCGTCCGATGCCGAGGCTGCAGAGATCATGGCGCAGGTGTACCCCGGCCGCCGTGTCGTGCTGGTCGATGCCCGCCCGATCTTCGCGCGCGGCGGCGGCATCCACTGCATCACCCAGAACGAGCCGCTTCCGGCTCGCTGACCCGCACCGCAGGTCGCGGGGTTGATCCGGCTCGCGCACGCCGATTCGGCGAATGAGGGGCGAGCCGGCTCACCGAAACGTCGTGGGCACGATCGTGACCGCACGCACATACTGAATTAGCAACCATCGGGTTATCCCTGATGTCGAATTACCGGTAAGGAGCTCTCGTGGCTGTCATCACTCGTGACGTCGTGATCGTCGGGGCCGGACCGTCCGGTCTGACCGCTGCCGCCGAACTGCGCAAGGCCGGTCTCTCGGTCGCCGTGCTGGAGGCCCGCGATCGGGTCGGCGGACGCACCTGGACCGGCGATATCGACGGCGCCATGATCGAAATCGGCGGCCAGTGGCTCTCCCCGCACCACACCGCGGCGCTGGCCCTGGTCGAGGAGCTCGGGCTCTCGACGTTCTCCCGCTACCGCGAGGGCGAGTCGGTGTATCTCGCCGCCGACGGCACCCGGCAGCAATTCACCGGTGACGTGTTCCCCGCGCCCGCCGAGACCGCCGCCGAGATCGACCGGCTGCTGGCCCTGCTCGACAAGCTGGCCGCCGAGGTCGGCGCCGAGGAGCCCTGGGCGCATCCGCAAGCGGCCGAACTGGATTCGATCCCGTTCAGCGTCTGGCTCGAGGGCCAGTCCGACGACGAGTACGCCCGCGAGACCGTGTCGTTCTTCGTCGCCGGCGCCATGCTGACCAAGCCCGCCCACACCTTCTCCACCCTGCAAGCGCTGCACATGGCCGCTGCGCAGGGCTCCTACACCTCCCTCGCCACCGACACCTTCATGCTCGACAAGCGCGTCGTCGGTGGCATGCAACAGGTTTCGCAACGCCTGGCCGCCTCGCTCGGCGCGGACGTGCACCTGAACGCTCCGGTCCGCAAGATCCAGTGGTCCGACACCGGCGTCACCGTATTCGCCGACGGCAACCTCGAGGTGCACGCCGACCGCGTGGTGCTGGCCGTGCCGCCGAACCTGTACGCGGGCATCAGCTTCGATCCCCCGCTGCCCCGCCGCCGCCACCAGATGCACCAGCACATGTCGATGGGCTTCGTCGTCAAGGTGCACGCGGTGTACGAGACCCCCTTCTGGCGCGAAAAAGGCCTGTCCGGAACCGGTTTCAGCGACACCGACCTGGTCTCCGAGGTCTACGACAACACCAACCACGGCGTCGACAACGGCGCAATGGTCGGCTTCATCGCCCACACCCAAGCCGACCTCTACTTCTCCATGGACCCCGCCCAACGCAAACAGGCCGCCCTCGACTGCCTGGTCCGCTACCTCGGCCCCGAAGCCGCAAACCCCGTCGTCTTCTACGAATCCGACTGGGGCACCGAAGAATGGACCCGAGGCGCCTACGGCGTCAGCTTCGACCTGGGCGGCATGACCCGCTACGGCCACGACCACCGCGACCCCGTCGGCCCCATCCACTTCTCCTGCTCCGACCTCGCCGGCCACGGCTTCCAACACGTCGACGGCGCAGTCCGCATGGGCCAACGCACCGCCGCCGCCATCCTCGCCCAGCGCAGCCTGGTGTGATCACCGGCCGAGTGGCACACCACCGAGGGGATTTGCCCGAATTTCCCTCGGTGGTGTGCCACTCGGCGATGTGTATCCGTGGGAATGGAGGGCGGCGGTGACTTTGGCGATGACCTCGCGAGGGTTGTCACGGAGGAGAGTTGCGTCGACTCGGATGATGATCCAGCCGAGAGTAGCGAGCAGGTTGTAGCGGTCGATGTCGTGGGTGAACTGGCGGGGATCCGACCAGTGTTGCGTGCCTTCGTATTCAACGCCCACCATCCACCGCCGGTAACCCATGTCCAGCCGCGCACTGGCAGTACGGGTCAGCTGGACCGGGATCTGAGTTTCCGGTCTCGGCAATCCGGCCCGTTGCAACAGCAGCCGCAGGCGGGACTCCTGAATCGATTCGGCACCGGCGTCGGTAAAGGCCAACAGCTCCAGCAGCTTTCGGCAGTTCCGTGCGCCCGGATGCAGCTTGGTGAATACCTCCACCTCCGACGCATCCACTTCGGTTGCCCGAAACAGTGAGTCAAGCAGGGCGACCGCCAGCCAACCACGCCGGCGACGTCCGATATCGAAGGCCGTCCGCACCGGAGTCGTGCACCGCAGACCGTCCACCAGAACGATCTCTTCCTCCGCGATCACATCCCGGCAGACCAGCACATTCGCGGGCGGCCGCGCCCGCCGAGGCACCAGGATCTCGGCCGGAAACCCTTCCATCCACACCGCGCCATGCATCGCCGCAGCCGAACACCCAACCAGCACCGCCCCCTCCCCACCCCACTCCAACGCCGCCTGAGCCCGCCCCCGAGCCCCGAGTGAAATCTCCTTGGCGACATAGACATCCGGATGAACCCGCCGACACCCGACCCGAATGCCCCACTCGGTAATCACCCCCGCCTCGATTGCCAAACTCCCACTGAACGCCGCCCCGACCTCCTCCATCACCCCATCATCACGCCGCCCCCCACCCCAAGCACCCCCCTCACCAACTCTGCACCCCCCACATCCGCCGAGTGGCACACCACCGTGGCAAAACCAGACAAATCCCCTCGATGGTGTGCCACTCGGCGGGGGTCAGGGGGTGGTGAGGGTGGTGAGGAAGGTGGACCACTCGGAGGGGGTGAAGGCGAGGGTGGGGCCGGTGGGGTGCTTGGAGTCTCGGATGCCGACCTTGCCGCCGGGCAACCACGCGACTTCGACGCAGTTGCCGCCCGACTCGCTGTAGCTGCTCTTGAACCATTGGGTCGCTGACGCGTTAGTGCTCACCCTCGTACCCTTTCGCTTTCCGCCGCAGAGCGTCTCGTGTTTCGTTCTCGCTCATGGCGGTAGCCCGAATAGCGCTCGCCAACTTATGGTAGCGCTGTACTTCAGTTGCCTTCTCGATGTAGACATCGCTGCTCAGGCCGCCCTCGAGGAAGACGATCGGCGGTTCTGGCGACCTGTTGGCCGAGAAGTTGTCGAAACTGAGCATGACGAACTGCCCATGCAATATGCCCCACGTCATGCCCGCAGAGTAGGGGCTGATCCGCACCGAAACGTTGGGGAGCTTACTGATTTCTGCCAGGTGCCGAAGTTGGACCGCCATGATCTGACGAGTCCCGATAAGTCGATGCAGAGCCGATTCGTGCAGCAGCACTTCGAGTTCCAGCGGTTTCGTCTTACGCGTGACGAGAACTTGCCGCTTCATGCGCCACTCAACCCGACGGTCTATTTCATCCGATGAGCCGCCAGGGTAGAACGCACTGATCAATGCCCTTGCGTAGGCGCGCGTTTGGAGCAGGCCTGGAACCTGCTCATGGTAGGCGGTCAGTTGGCGCGCCGAGGCTTCCAGCCCTACGTACATGTTGAGCTCGTCGCTGAACAGCCCGCCGTACGCGTGGTACCAGCTCTTGACCTTCGCCTGCTCCCCCAGGTCCACTGCTCGGGCGGTATCTGCCGCTTCGACGCCGTAGATCTCGCATAATGCGCGAACGTCCTGTTTGCGAATCCGTTGATTCCTACCGGCTTCGAGCCGCTGCAGTGCCGACTTCGAAAGGTCCGCGAGCCGTGCTGCGGCGTCGATTGTCAGGCCGTTTTTCTCCCGTTCCTCACGGAGGAATCGTCCCAGTTGCCGCCTCGGCAGGGTCGATGCGGGGCCGTCTTCATCATCCTTGCTGGTCATCGTTCCAGTTCCTCTACATGTGAACTCGAATCAAGCAGCGTCGATAGATGGGTCTGTTGTACCGCGAACGCGGGTCTGATCGTTGGGATTTGGGTCGTTTTCGGCTGGGATCCCATTTTCGGGCGTTTCGCTCGACTGCCGGTGGTGTGCTGGTCATACCAGCAATCCCCGAATGACGGGAGGTTCCAACGATGTTCGGGCTTCCAGCGACCGGGCACAATGCCCGGCCGGTGATGACTGAGGGTGAGGCGCTACGGGCCTTACGGGAGCATGCGGATTGTCCGATTACGGTGTGTCCGGCCAAGTTGCAGGCGAAGACGTATCTGGTGCGGCTCGGGAAGCGCGCGCCGAGGCCACCTTGGCGGGTCTGACATGGATGACATGCGGGATATCGAGATCCGGGTGTTGCGGGATGTTGTCGACGCGGTCGAGAGGCGGTTGCGTGCGCACGAGGCCGAGGGCGGATATGTTCTCGCGCCGCGCGCGCAGGTGTATGCCGCGGTGATCTATGCCGTGATCGCGAGCGCTCGGGCGAGCGGGCATTACGGCGCGGGAAGCCTGGCACGGGCCGCGCTGCTGGACGAGATTCTGGGAGGTGTCGAGGCGAACCCTTGGGAGGCAGCGATCTACGCCGTGGTGATGGACGGGGCGTTGATCTATTGAGCGCGGGAGCCGCCGACCCCTCATCGGTCAGCGGCTCCCGGCTGTGGGAATGGGGTGGTCAACCCCAGTGGGTGGTCAGTTGGCGGGTGAGGTGGGAGGCGGCGATGTCTTGGGCCAGTTGTTCGAGCAGGGAGCCGGCCTGGGACATGCAGATGGTGGGGTCGGGTTCGAGGTCGGTTAGGGCGTAGGCGTGGTCTATGCCGAAGCGGCGCAGGGTGTCTCGGTTGATGGTGCGGCGGCCGGAGACGGCTAGGACAGGGACTTCGGCGCGCCACGCTTCGCGGGCGACGCCTATCGGGGCCTTGCCGTTCAGGGTTTGTTCGTCGAGGGAACCCTCGCCGGTGATGACCAGGCGGGCGCCGGAGAGGGCCTGGGCGAAATCCAGTTGTTCCAGGATGATTTCGATGCCTGGGCGGAGGGTTGCGCCGAGGAAGGCGAGGGCGGCGAAGCCGACGCCGCCTGCCGCGCCTGCGCCGCGGCGGTCGGCCTCGTCGACGCCGAGGTCGCGGCGGGCGATTTCGGAGAAGCGGGACAGACCGGCCTCAAGAGCCTCGACCTCGCGGGGGCCCGCGCCCTTCTGCGGGCCGAAAATCTGTGCGGCACCGCGCTGTCCGAGCAACGGGTTGTCGACGTCGGACGCCACGACCACCGGAACCCGCAGCAGTTCGCTGGTGTCGATGCGCGCGAGCCGTCGCAGCGCCGCACCACCGGGAGGCAGCGGCCGGCCGTACGCGTCCAGGAACTTCGCACCGAGTGCGGTGAGCATGCCCGCTCCCCCATCGGTGCACGCACTGCCACCCAGCCCGAGCACCACCCGGCGCGCCCCACGCATGACGGCCGTGCGAATGAGCTGGCCCGTTCCGGCGCTGGTGGCGTTCAAAGCTGTTGCCGCAGTGGCCCTTCCGGGCAGTCGACGCAGTCCGGAAGCTTCGGCGAGCTCGATGACCGCCGTCTGATCACCGCCCATCGCGAACGAGGCGACCACCGGATTCCCCACCGGCCCGGTCACATTCGTCTGCAGCCCGGAGTACCCGGACGCGACCAGCGCGGCCACCGTCCCATCCCCGCCGTCGGCGACGGGAACCGTCACCACCGGCACATCCGGTCGCGCCGCGCGCAAACCGGCAGCCAGATGCGCGGCCACCTCCGGCGCGGTGAGCGAGCCACGGAATTTGTCGGGAGCCACGATGACGTGCCCCTCCTGCCACCCCTTCCGCACGCCGCCGCGAGGCTGAATCATCGCCCCGCCCCGACGATTCGGGTCACGTCGGCACGGCTGATGGCGCGGACCGGGTCGCAGCCCGCGCGACTGCTCATCCGCAGCCAGCCGAATTCGTCGCGGTCGAGATCGCGGGCCTTGCCGGAGCTGTCGATCTCGCTGGCCTCGATGAAATCCTCGCGGCTCATGGCGTGGGCCCGGCCGAATCAGGCTCGTGCTGTGCAGCGCCGCTTTCCGATCGTGCACTCTCGGTTTCAGAGTTCCCCGCCACCGCTGCCTGGGCCTCGCAGACCGGGGAGGGTGCATCCGAGACCGCCCCTACCACCGGCAGTTGGACGGTGTAGCGGTCGACGACCCAGCCTGCGGGCCAGGCCTGTTCGCCGTGGCCGTGGCGGTCGAGCCAGTGGGGCGGGCGGATCATCAGGTCGCTCACGAGGTGGCCTCGTTCGGGGTCTCCCGCCCGGAGAGGGTCTCGGCGACCAAGAGGAGGGCGGAGTGGTCGAGGGAGCCGTGGCCCATGGCGCGGGCGGCGGCGATGAGTTGGGCGGTCAACGCGCCCATGGGGATCGAAGCCTCGGCGTGGCGGGCGGTTTCCAGGAGGATGCCCATGTCCTTGTGGTGCAGGTCGATGCGGAAGCCGGGGCGGAAGTCGCGTTCCAGCATGGACTTTCGCTTGAGTTCGAGGATGCGGCTGCCCGCGAGGCCGCCGGCCAGGACGTCGAGGCCCTTGGCGGCGTCCGCGCCCAGGCTTTCCATGAGCACGATGGCCTCGGCGACGAGGGCGTAGGTGCCGCCGACGATCAGTTGGTTGGCGGCCTTCACGACCTGTCCAGCACCGTTGGGCCCGACCAATTCGTATGTTTTGCCGACAGCGGAGAACACCGGCTTCGCCGCCTCGAAATCCGCTTCGGACCCACCGACCATGATGGAGAGCACCGCATTCACGGCGCCCGCCTCGCCACCACTCACCGGTGCGTCCAGCACCCGCAGCCCCCGCTTCGCACCCTCCGCGGCGGTCCATTCGGACGTCTTCGGCGTGACAGTGGAGAAATCGATATAGAGCGCACCGGGTTTCGCGTGCTCGAGGATCTCGGTGAACACCTCGACGACCTGCTCGTCCTGCGGCAGCATCGTCACCACGACGTCCGCGGCGCGCACGGCCTCCGCCACGCTCGAGGCGCCCGACCCTCCCGCGGCCACCAGCTTCTCCACCGCGGCCGGTGACCGGTTGTAGCCGGTCACCTCATGACCGGCGGCCACCAGGTGCTCGGCCATCGGCCCACCCATGATGCCGAGGCCGATGAATCCGAGGCTGCTCACGCGATCCAACTCCAATCGTGTTCGGGGTCCTTGTATTCCAGGCCGATCCAGCCGTCGTAACCGACGGCGTCGAGTGCGGCGAACAGGCTTTCGAAGTCGAGCGTGCCGGTCCCGGGACGGCTGCGCTCGGGCGCATCGGCGATCTGCACGTGACCGATGTAGGGGGCGTAGCGCGAGATCACGCCGTGCAGGTCCTCACCCATGCGGGCGAGATGGTAAAGGTCGCAGAGGAATCGGAGATTCGGTTCGCCGACCGCGTCGATCACCCGCACCGCCCCGGCGGCCGAGACGATCGGATAGTCCGGCGATTCAATGGAATTCAGCGCCTCGAGCACCACCTGCGCGTCGATGCGCGCGGCGGCGCGAGCGGCCAGCCGCAGATTCTCCAGCGCCAGCTCGTCCTGCGCGGCCGGATCGACACCGGGAATCCGATTGCCGTACAACGCATTCAACGAGCGGCATCCCAGCCGCTCGGCAATCCCCACCGTCACATCGATATTGTCGCGGAATTCGCGCTCCCGCCCCGGCACCGACACCAGCCCCCGCCCGGCGGGCACCAGATCGATGAAGTTCAGCCCGATGAGCCGCACCCCCGCATCGGAAACCGCGGAGACGAACGCGTCGACCTCCTTGTCCCCCGGCACCGGGTTCTCGCCGAAGGGCCACCAGAATTCGACCGCCTCGAACCCCGCCGCCTTCGCCGCCGCCGGACGCTCCAGCAGCGGCAGATCGGTGAACAGGATCGAGCAGTGCGCGTCGAACTTCCGAAGCTTTCCCTCGGCGGTGTACCTCATCCTGCGATTTCCTCCCGATAACTGGCCCAGCTGCCGAAATCGGTGATGTCGATGAGCTGCGGGTAGTCGAAGATCGGGCGGCGCAACATCATGGACAACACCGAACGGTTGTCGTCCAAGGCAATCACACCCAGTTCCAGCTCCTGCGACTTGGCCGGGAGCAGCCGGTTGCGCAGCACGTCCATGGGCACGTCGAACAGCTCACCGGCGATGGGCGCGCCGCCGTAGGCCACCGGGTGCAGGCCGGGGAACCGGTCGGCGACCGAATAGAACCGGTAGGCGGCGGCCGTCTTGGCCTCCCCGGCGAAGGCCGCGTTCTCGAGCAGATAGTTCAGGGGTCCGCCGCGCATGGCACCCCCGTTCAGGAAGATCAAAGGCATTGCCGTGGTTCCTTTTCGGTCAAGGGAAAACAGTCGGTAGGTGAAGCGGATCGGTCCGCCGCGGGCCCCGGGTGGCCACCCGGACTCCTCACGGCGGACCGCACGGATTCCCGCGCGCTCACGTCACCACCGGCAGGCGATACACCGCATCCAGCAGCGCATCGAGTTTGGTATCGCGAGTGCGCACATGGGATTCCACGAACACGGTGACCTGCTCGTCGCCGCAACCGAGGGTTCGCACCCCGGTCACGGCATCGGCGAGCATGGTCTGGGCTCGAGCCACCACGTTCTCGTCGAGTTCGGCCCCGGCGGTCCACCAGGTGCCCAGCGCCATGATGGCGCCGCTGTCGAGGTCGCGGACCAGCGCCACGGCCTCCCCCTCAGCTCGCAGGACCAGGTCCACCGCATCGCGATTGGACTCGGTCACCGACTGGACGAACACCTGAATCGTTCCGAAGGTTTCCCGCGAGGAGCGTCCCGTGCGCAGCGACTCGCGGCACAACTCCCGGACCGCACCGTCCACCGCGACATCGGAAACGGTTCCGATGAAGGTGCCGTCGGCGGCCACGGCCAGCGCCGAGCCGATCGGACGGGGTGCCGAGCCGAGGTTCTCGATCACGGAGGCGAGGGCGTAATCCGTTCCCGCCTCGTGCCATTCGAGCAGTTGTGCCGCGATGTCGCGCATGGGTTAACTCCCGAGAGCCATTTCGATGCCGTTGATGCCGAAGTAGGCGACGAACACGACGCTCACCACGGCCACCAGCCAATGGATTTCGCGGAACTTGCCGCGAGCCAGCTTGATCACGGTGTAGGCGATCAGGCCCGCGCCCACGCCGTTGGTGATCGAGTAGGTGAAGGGCATGAGCACGATCGTGATGAACGCCGGGATGGCGACCTCGAGATCGTTCCAGTCGATCTTGCGGGCCTGGGTCATCATCAGCGCGCCGACCAGCACCAGGGCGGGGGCGGCGGCGTGCATCGGGACCACGGCCGCGATCGGGGTGAAGAAGATTGCGGCACAGAACAATCCGCCGGTGACCACGCTGGCCAGACCGGTACGGGCACCCTCACCGACACCCGTGGCGGACTCGACGTACACGGTGGAGCCGGCGCCGCCGGACAGGCCGCCGACGATCTGGGCGACACCGTCGGTGGTCAGGATCTTGCCCATACCGGGCACCTGCCCCTTGTCGTCGACCAGACCCGCCTCGTCACAGACACCGAAAACGGTTCCCATGGCGTCGAAGAAGCCGGTCAGCACCAGGGTGAACAGCACGGTGGTGGCGGTCATGGCACCCGCGGTGGCGAAGCCGCCGAACAGGTCGATGTGGCCCAGCAGACCGAAATCCGGGGTGGCGAACAGCGACTTGGGCTTCTCGGGCACGACCGTGCCCCACTCCTTCGGATCGATCTTCGCCATGGAGTTGACGATGATCGCCAGCACGGTCGCGATGGCGATGCTGATAAGGATCGCGCCCGGCACCTTGCGAATGAACAGCGCCAGCATGAGCAGCAGGCCGACGGCGAAAATCACTGTGGGCCAACCGGACAGGTGCCCGTCGACGCCCAGGGTCACCGGCGTACCGACGCCGTGTCCCACCACGCCCGCGGAGTACAGGCCGATCATGGCGATGAACATGCCGATGCCGACGCCGATGGCGTTCTTCATGGCCAGCGGAATGGCATTGATGATCATCGTCCGCAGGCCGGTGGCGGCCATGATCACGATGATGATGCCCATCAGCACCACCAGGCCCATGGCCTGCGGCCAGGTCATGTGCGGTGCGGCCTGGAAGGCGACGACCGGGACCAGACCGAGACCGGCGGCCAATGCGAGGGGCACATTGCCGACCACGCCCATCAGGACGGTGGTCAAGCCGGCGGAGAATGCGGTCGTGGTGGTCAGCTGCGCGATGGTCAGCTTGTCGCCGTGGGCGTCGGCGACGCCGCCGAGCATCAGCGGCACCAGCAATATGACATAGGCCATAGCGACGAATGTCGTGATGCCGCCGCGGATTTCGCGGGATACAGTGGTCTTGCGCTCGGATAGCTTGAAGAACTTCTCGAGCGCGGAACTCCGCGTGGTCTCCGATGTGGTGATCGGAGTCTGAGTCTGGGTCATGGCTGCCCTCCTATGGGCGTAGCCGACCTTTGGCGCGGGGGTGCTGGGGGATTTCCCGGGCCTCGGATTCGGTGATGCTTGTTGTGGGGTCCTTACCGCGAATGCGGACTTGCCCCTGTTAATCAACTTTTCCGGATGCTGTCGTCCGGACTTCCGGGAACAAGGGTGATGTTCCCGGTGCCGCCCCGCGTGCGGCAGGCATCGCGAATCGCTGCGGCGATCGCAGGTGTTGCAGGAGAGCGTGGGTGGTTCTCCGGTACTGCGGGTAGATCGAGGATTGTGGGTTCTACCAGAACGTCATCGGTTCTCCTGTCGCATGATTCGCCGATTGGCGTCGACGCCGGCCTGCGCGACCGCGTCGTGCGGCATGGTCTTCAGCTCGTCGTTCTCCACGACGGTGTTGCCACCGACGAGCAACCGGGCGAGCGGGGGCTGCGGACCGAACACCAACGCGCACACCGGGTCTTCGAGAGCGGCACGGAAACCGTCCACACGCCAGACCGCGATATCGGCCAGTTTTCCGACCTCGAGCGAGCCGATCTCGTTGTGACGGCCCAGGTTTCGGGCGCCGCCGAGCGTGCCGACCTCCAGCGCCTGGCGGGCGGTCAGGGCTCGGGGGCCGTGCACGGCGCGCTGGAACAGCAGCGCCTGGCGCATCTCCCCCGCCATCGAGGTCAGCTCGGCCGAGGCCGCGCCGTCCACACCCAGGCCGACCGGAGCACCGGCCGCGAGCAGATCGGTGACCCGCGCGATCCCCGCGCCCAGGCGGGCATTCGACGTCGGGCAGTGCGCGGAACCGGTACCGGTCTTCGCGAACGCCGCGATGTCCTTGTCGTGCAGATGCACCGCATGCGCGAACCACACGTCCTCGCCGAGCCAGCCCAGCTTCTCCATGTATTCGACAGGCGTGCAACCCATCTGCTCGATGCAGTGCTCTTCCTCGTCGAGGGTCTCGGCGAGGTGGGTGTGCAGGCGGACACCATGCTGCCGGGCCAGCGCGGCAGACTCGACCATCAAACCCTCCGACACCGAGAACGGCGAGCAGGGGGCGACAGCCACGCGCAGCATGGAATCGAACGACGGGTCGTGGTACTTACGAATGATTTCCTCTGTGCTGGACAGGATTTCGTCGCGATTCTCCACCACCTCGTCCGGCGGCAGACCGCCCTGCGACTGCCCGCGGTCCATGGAGCCGCGGCAGGGGTGGAAGCGCAGGCCGATCTCGCGCGCCGCCCGCACCTCCGCCTCGAACACGTCACCGCGCCCCTTGGGGAAGATGTAGTGGTGATCGGTGGAGGTGGTGGTGCCGGTCAGCGCCAGCCAGCCCAGGCCCGCGGTGGCCGCGCCGTGCACGATCTCGGCGTCCATGGTCGCCCATAGGCGGTACAGCCCGGTCAGCCACTCGAACAGGGTGGCGTCCTGGAACAGGCCCTGGGTGGCCCACTGGTAGAGGTGGTGGTGGGTATTCACCAGGCCCGGGGTCACCAGGCAACCGGTGCCGGAGAGGCGTTCAGCACCCACCACCATCGGCGCCGGTCCCGCGCCGAGGCCTTCGATCCGACCGTCGTCACCGACGATCAGATAACCGTTCGGGATCTCGTCACCGACAACCGGTGCGATATAAGCGTTCTCGATAACGAGCTTGGTCACGTTCGATCCTCTTACTGACAGTCCAGCAGCTTCCGGACGCGCAGGCCGGTGATGTCGGCCAGTTCGCGCCGGACGACCAGCTGCTCGTCGGGAATCGAATTGCCCAGGCGGATCCGGAGTTCGGACAGCATCTCGGCGGCGCTCCGACCCGCGGCGCGGATCAGGAAGACATGGCCGAAGCGTTCTTCGTAGGCCACGTTGCCGGCCGCGAGTTCCGCCTTGATCTGCGCGTCGGCGTCGGTCGTGCCGGATTGCTCGTCGGCGGACCACTTGGCCTCTTGCTCGGACTGGTGCTTGGCGGCGGTGCGCTCACCGATGCGCGGGTGCGCCGAGAGCGCTTCCTCGATGTCGGACCACGACAGCTCCGTGACCCCGGACACCGCGGCGGCCAGCAGGCTCGCATCGTCGGTGTAAGGGCGGTTCGCGACCATCTTGCGGGCCCAGGCACGGGAAGCGTTGCAGGTCAGCAACTGGGCTTCCGCGTCCTCCAGGGACAGCGAACCGAGCCATTCCAGGCGACTCGACATCCGACCTCCAAACCCTCATTGGCGTGTTTCCACTACCTAACCCGTCCGGTGCTCACCCCCGAAAGGACGAGACATCCGAATCTGTGTCCTGGAACACAGGGACTCGTTTGTAGTTACATCCAAGTTCGGTAACCCGGGCGTCACCGACTGTTAGCGTGGGAAAAATGCGGTTACGTTCCCTGCTGACCATGAGCGACCTGGGCCTGCGGCTCGTCACCGGAGAGGACGAGCTCGACCGTTTCGTACGCTGGGTAGTAACTACCGACATGCTAGATCCCAGCCGATACCTCTCCGGCGGTGAGTTCGTCCTAACCGGCCTGCAATGGCGCACCCAACCCCAGGACAGCGAGCAATTCGTCAGCAATCTCGCGAAGGCGCGGGTGGCGGCGGTCGCGGCGGGCAGTGCCCTGTTCGGCGAATCGCCGCAGGATTTGATCGACGCTTGTAAGAAACACCGAATCCCGCTCTTCGAGGTCGAAGAGGAGATCGCGTTCGCCACGGTCACCGAGCAGATCAACCGGCGGCTGTCCTCCGGGCGGGCCGCGGATCTGAGCGCGATTCTGGACCGGCACCGGCAGTTGGTGTCCGGCGGTGGCCTCGACTCGGTGCTGGATCTCGTGCATCGCACGCTTGGCACGCGCTGCTGGGTGGTGTCGTCGCTCGGGCGCGTGGTCGCCGGGCCCACGCGCGACCTGCCCGACCAGGTGCGATCGGCGTTCCTGGGCGCGAAGCGGCTGCCGCATGTGCTTTCCCACAGCCAGGTGCGGTACTCGCTGTTCGCGGTGGATGCCGATGGGACCTCGCGGATCGCGGACTGGTTCCTGGTCTTCGAGAGTGATTACAAGGACTGGCCGGAGGACCGGCGGGCGCTGATCGGCGAGCTGGCCGCGGTCGTCTCGCTCGAGCGGGCGCGGTTGGACGATCGGCAGAGCGCCGAAGGGCGGCTCGCGCAGGAACTGATCGAGCTGATCATGTCCGACGCCAAGCCGGCCGACATCATCTCCCGGCTGGAACTCACCGGATTGGGTCTGTCGGACCGCTATCTCGCGGTGGCGGCCACCGCGGATTCGGGTGCCGTGCGCCCGGGCGAGCTGCGCTCGGTGCTGCGTGAGATTCTCTCCGGGCGCGGCCCGGCCATCGGCGTGGTCGACGGCGAGGTGATTCTGCTGGTCGCCCTGGGTGATGAGCAGGCGCTCGACGACCACATCCATCGCGCGATCGAGGCCCTGGAACCGGGTCTGCAGCAGAGTCGACTATCGGTCGGCATCAGTGGCGCGGTCGACGGCGAGGGTCTGCGCGGCGCGGTCGAGGAGGCCCGCTACGCACGCCGGATGGCCGCCGAACGCCAGCAGCCCACCAGCGTGGTCCGCCACGACGAGCTGGCCACCCACATGCTGCTGCTGGCCAGCGTCCCCGACGAGGTCCGCCGGATGTTCCGCGTCCGCCTGCTCGACCCGCTGCGCGTCTACGACCAGGACAACCGGGCCGATCTCGTGCACACCCTGGAGACCTTCCTCGAGGTCTCCGGCTCCTGGACCAAGTGCGCGGATCTGCTTCATCTGCACGTCAATACACTGCGCTACCGCATCCAGCGCATCGAGGAACTCACCAACCGCGACCTGTCGCGCCTGGAAGATCGCGTCGACTTCTTCCTCGCCCTCGCCCTTCGCTGACCGCACAGGCGAACATCCTCGTCATCCAGGCGCGCATCCTCGTCATCCCGGCGCGCATCCTCGTCATCCCGGCGTGCTTTTGGCCGGGATCCACTGCAACGGTGTGGATTCCGGCCAAAAGCACGCCGGAATGACGGAGCGGCATCAATCACAGCGCCGCACGTATTGATCGACGTCTCAGCATCTATTGCATCGCCGCCACCGATAGTCGACAGCTATCGGTAGCGGCGATGAGGTATCAGCGAATCGGTCCGGAGGGCTCAAGTTCGATCAAGCGTGGTGGCGGTGCGCCGTGCGGGAGGCTCGGGCCTACTGCCAGCAGGCTGCCCGGCGTGCGGCCCTTCCCCCAGCCGAGTTGCTCTCGGTAGCGGCCGATATGGGCTTCCGGGATGGCGTCGCGGTCGGCCAGCGGGGTGGCATCGGGGGCGACGTAGAGGGCGTCGACCGGGCAGTATGCCTCGCACATGAAGCAGGTCTGGCAGTCGGATTGCCTTGCGATGAGCGGTATTCCGCTGTCGGTGCGGTCGAAGACGTCGGTGGGGCAGACGTCGACGCACTTGTCGCAGGCGATGCAGTCGTCCGCGCGGATCATCTCGATCATCACGCCACCGCCGCGGGCGCTTCGGAGGCGGGTTCGGCCGCGATCCAGATCCGATCCTGGCCGCCGGACAGGATGTGATGGTGCTGCGTGGGGTCCAGTTCCGGATGATCCTCGCGCTTGCTCATGCCCCGAGTCTCGGTGCGCGCCAGCGTGGATCGGTACATCAGGCGGCCGACGGCGGTGATGGCGGCGGCCTGACGGGACCGGACCCGGTCCGCGCCCGACCCGCCCAAACCTTGTGCGGCCCGCTGCCATAGTTCGTCGAGGGCGGTCAACGCGGGGCGAAGACGATCACCGTGGCGCAGATAGTTCTTCTCGAACGGGATGAGCTCCCCCCGCGCGGCGGCCACCACCTCCTCCGCCGACACCGATTCCGTTGCCTCGGGCCGCAATCCGACCCGGCCCACGCCGCGCACGGCCGCCGCGTCCACCCGCCCCGACCGCAGTGCGAACTCCGCCGCACCCCGGCCCGCCCAGCTGCCGGAGGACATGGCCCAGGCCGAATTGTGGCTGCCACCGCCGGTGAAGCCGCCGCAGATCCGTTCCCGCGTCGCCGCGTCGCCCGCCGCGTACAGGCCGGGAGCCGTTGTGGCGCAATCGTCGTCGATGACATCGATACCGCCGGTGCCGCGCACTGTACCCTCGGCCAGCAGATCAACCTCGAAACGGTCGGTGAACGGGTCGATGCCGCGGCGATCGAACTGGAGGAAGAAGTTGGGCTGCCCCAATCGCATCTGGGCTTGCACCTGCACGTCGGCGCGGTCCAGTTGCGCGAACACCTTCTCCGACAACAGGGTTCGCGCGATCACCGAACGCCCCTTGGTGGAGCCCGCGCCCTCGAGCACCCGGCCGTCCTCGTGGAAGAAGGTGGCGTAGCCGTAGTAGGCGGTCTTGGTGATGGTCGAGCCCTTGGGGACGATGGCGTAGGCGTTGGAGAACTCCATGCCCGAGAAGCGCGCCCCGGCCTCGGCGGCCATGAGCGCACCGTCACCGGTGTCGACGTTGGTGCCCAGCGCCCGAGACAGGAAGGCGCAGCCGCCGGTGGCCAGCACCACCGCCCCGGCCGTCACCTTGTAGTCCTGATCGGCCTGCCGCCGGTATCCCGCCGCGCCCCGCACCACGCCGTCGGCATCGACCAGAAGTTCCAGTGCCGGTGAGTGATCCAGGATCCGGACGCCCAGCCGCTGTACCCACGCGCGCATGCGCCGCATGTACTCCGGGCCCTGCACGCCGGTGCGCAGCTGTTCACCGGTCGCCGGATCGACGGGGAACGGGTAGCGGCCCTCGACCGCGAGCCGGTTCATGTTCGCGTAGGTCTGATCCAGGACGCGGTCCATCCAATAGTGGTCGGCCAGATGCCCGCCCAGCGCCTCACGGCTGGCCTTGGCCTTGGCACGGGCGGTGGCCTCGGGGGCGACATACCATACGCCGGTGCCCGAAGGCGCTGTGGCGCCGCTGGTTCCGCAATAGCCCTTGTCCACCAGCACCACCTCCGCGCCCGCTTCCCGGGCGTGTACGGCCGCCCAGCACGCGGCGGGGCCGCCGCCGATCACCAGCACGTCGGTACTTATCTGCCACGGTTCGCTCATCGGCACGTTCCTCACGGGAGTCGGTGTCCGGAACGGTAAGTCGGCCGGTCGATGCCGCCGAAGGGTTCGAATCACGGCGATCGGATGGCGGCGGAATTTTCCACCTCGTGGAATCCGGCTTGCTCCGCGCGCGGAACCCGGATACGGATCAGCGGCAGGCTTCCGCCATGCCGCTCAGCCATTCTCGGATGGCCACCCGCTGCTCGGGGCTGAATCCGGCCTCCAGCTCGGCTTCACGGCGGCCGACCAGGTCGTGCACCTTCACGTAGAGCGCCCGCCCCGCCTCGGTGATGTGGATCTGATGCGTGCGGCGGTCGGTCGGGTGCGGGCGACGTTCGATGAGGCCGTCACGTTCGAGGTTGGCGAGCAGTTCGTTGGCGGCCTGGCGGGTGCTGCCGACCTCGCGGGCGATCTCCGAGACCGACATGCCGGGCTCGCCCTGGGTCATCATCAGCATGGCGTACTGCGAGGTGGTGAGGTTGAACTCCGCCAGCACCTCGCCGATCGAGGCGCGCATGCTCAGCCACACCTTGCGGACCATGAAGGTCAGCGACCCCCCTGTGCCACAATGGAATTCGTCCTCCCACGCCTGCGCGGACCTACCCGAACCGTCGCGGCTCACCGGCACCACCCTTTCCAGAGATTGACAGGTACCTGACAATTCGGCACACTCGTGATCGTCAGGTTCCTACCAATCTTATCGAAGGTTTCCATGACCGCGCCTGTGACGCTGCCGAAACCGCGGCAGCGACTGATTCTCTCGGTACTGCTGCTCTCCTCCCTGTTGATCTGGATCGACAACACCATCCTGTCCACCGCGCTCGAGACGCTCGCCGATCCGGTGCGCGGACTGGGCGCGAATCCCGCTCAGCTGCAATGGGCTTCAGGGTCCTACACGCTGGTGTTCGCCGCGCTGATGTTCACCGCCGGGGCGCTCGGCGACCGATTCGGACACCGCAGCGTGCTGGCGACCGGACTGGTCGTCTTCGCCCTCTCCTCGATCTGGGCCGCCTACGCCGGGGATCCGGGGCAGCTCATCGCCGCGCGCGCCGTCATGGGCGTGGGCAGCGCGCTGATCATGCCCGGCACCATGGCCACCGTCACCTGGACGTTCACCGGGCCGGATCGGGCGGCCGCGATCGGGCTCTTCTCCACCTCCGCCGGCGTCGGGCTGGCGGCCGGACCGCTGCTGGCCGGGGTGCTGCTCGACCACTTCTGGTGGGGCTCGGTGTTTCTCGTGAAC
>NZ_BAFX01000195.1 GCF_000308815.1 Nocardia concava NBRC 100430 | reverse complement strand
GATTCACGATGCGGCGGTTCCAGTTGTCGCGCTGCGCGCCGTCGGGCAGCTCGTAGCGCACGGCGTCCAGGGCCAAAGCCGCCGGAACCGCGAGATCCACTGCCCGCGGCAGCAATCCGGGCACCTGGGTCACCAGCGGCTCCAGGAGTCCGGCGTGCCAATAGTCGAGCTGGGCGCAGTGCAGGCCGAGACCGCGCACCGCGTAGGTGGCTCGGGCTGCGGCCAGCTCGGCCTCCCCCTCCTCGTACTGCCCTGCGGCAAAAGCGGTAGCGGCCAGGCGAAGTCGCACGTCGGCGGCGTCGATGACGGCCCGCGATTCCTCGAACCGATGCAGCGCCTGCCGATACCGCGCATTCGCCACGTCCACCTGCCCGCGATGCTCGGCGATGAACCCCATGACCTTTAACCCGATTCCGGCCCGATGCGCCACCCCGGCCGCGTCGAAATGCTCCTGAGCGGCAGCCAGCAGTGGCTCCGCGTCATCGAAACACCCTGAGCGCGTGTACATCAGCGCCAGATTCTGCCGTGTCTCCGCGACCCCGGCGACATCCTCGACCGCCTCGAACGCCGCCAGCGCCTGCCCCGCGAATTCGTGGGCCAGCTCCCACCGCCCGGTCTCGAAGTGCGCGGCGGCCAGATTCATCAGCGGATGTCCCGCCTGCTCGGGCCCGAACCGCCGTGCCGCATCCAACGATTCATCCGCGAGATCCAGCGCCCGCCACCACTGCTGCCGATGCAACGCCACCGCGGTGGACGAAACCAAACACGCCAGCCGCAAGTCACCGGGCGCATCCACCCCGCCCAGAACCGCCCGCGCCCGCTCCAACGCCTCTTGCGCCCCCTCGAGATCCCCCAAGTTCTGCAACGCCTGCGACAACCCGATCAACGCCCCCGGATACATCCGAGGCGCGTCGGTCCGCATCTCCCCCAACGCCTCCCGAAACCGCTCCACCGCCCCCGCATGATCCCCCAGCCGATCCATCACCACCGCCACATCAACGAGCGCGCACAGCCGCAGATCCCCCTCCTCGACCTCCACGGCCCGCTCGAAAATCCGCAGCCCCTCCCACAGCTCCCCCCGCCCCACGGCCTCCGCCCCGGCCCGCAACAACGCACTCTCGGCACCGCGTTCGCTCTCGCCCGCCCGCACCCCGCCGGCTTCCGCCGCGCCGCCCGAAACCTGTCCCGCGAACGGAGGATTGCCGTTTCGGTCGGCCGCCACGTTGTCCCCGGTGACGCTGTCCCGCATGTCAGAAGTCCGAATCTCCGGCGGCGGCCGCGATTTCGGCGAGCAGCGGGGCAAACGGGTCGTCATCGGCCGTCGGGATGGCCGCGTCGCGCAATCTGGCCGAAGCGAAATCGCGGATGCGCTGGCGCAGCGCCGCGTCCGGGGAGGTCGCGGTGGGCGTGGGTGTCGCGAAGAGCTCGCCCGAGTCCGGCACCGGGCCGAAACCGGGGACGTGGATGGCGATCCGGACGGCGGAAGACGGTGCGGACAGCGGGTATTCACCGATCCAGGTGTCATCGACGGCCCGCAGCTCGGTGTCCAACTCGTCGCGCCCGGTGTCGATGTGCGCCCAGGGACGCAGATGAGCCGGGAGGTCGGCGGACAAGGCCGGGTGGGCCGCGACGGTGATGGCCACCGTGGTGGTGCCCGCGTCGCGGATGAGCTGCCAGGACACGGCGGACTCGGAGGCGTCAACGAGGCCGGGCGGGCAGCGCCGCCAGTCCCAGCCGCCGGTGCCGCGTGCGAGTACGAGCGTTCCGGCGGCCTGAGGCCCATCCCCGGCGGCCAGGGCGTAATCCGAAGCGCGCAAGGAACTTTCGACGACCGCCGAAAGTGAAGGCACGAGAGCGTCCGCACCATCCACGAAGAACTCGCATTCCTCGGTCAGCGTCGCGATATCGCGATCGAGCAGATCCGAGTCGAGCGCGGCGATGCCGTCCAGAGTGGAAGCAGGCCACCAGCGAGATGCCCAGTGCGCGTACGCAAGTCGCCGGGCACTCACGGCCGCGACGGCGGTGACAGGGGGTGTGGGCGCTTCGACCGGATGCCCTGTACCCGCCCCATCGAGAGCTATCGCGACCGGCTCGCCGTAGATCGCCCACACCCATTCCTGAGCCAGGTCGAGATCGTCGATCATGGCGGCCGGGAGTTCCTGTCCGTCAAGCACATTCCAGACGAGATGCCCGCCGAGCACCTCCAAAACCATGGTGTCGGGACCGGGCGCCATCCCCAAAGCCGCAGGTGCCCCCGCGGGAACGATCCCGTACAGCCCATCGGGATACCGCTGAATCGTGACCGTCGAGTTCATCCCGCCCTCGATTCCCGATCATCGGACTCGACCGCCGCACTCGCGGCCAACGCCCGCTTCACTCGCATCCGGTGGTCCAAAATCACCGACCGCGCCACACCATCGAGCAGATCCCAGAGCTCATCCGCGGCATACACCGAGAACTCCCGCACATCCCGCCCATGCAACCGCGCCCACAACCTCCGCAAATACGGCCGCCAAGGCACCCGCAAATCCGCCGCCACCGCCCCGAGCGGCCCATCGACAGCATCCTCCCGAACCATCATCCGCCGCGCCTGCAACACATACGCCTCCCGCGCCCAGCGCGAGTTGATCAACCGCGCGGCCGCCCCTCCGTCAGCCTCGGAGGCCGGCGCACCACCGGTACCCGCCGTCGCACCCGCGACCGCGCCGACACCGCCGACTTCCTGGCTCCGACCGTTCGCGCGCAGCCCGTCGGCGCCTGGCCGGGGCTGCGGCGTCTCCGCCAAACCGGTTGCAGCGCTGGTTGATCCGACAACCGCACCGACCACCGCGGCGGTGGCGGTGGCCGGGCCCGCCAAGCCGGCCACCGTGCCCAGCAGCCCGGCGGCGGTACCGGTGAGGCCGACCGCGGCTCCCAGCAGTCCTGCGGCCGTGCCGGTCAGCGCGAGTGGCCGATCACCTGTAGCCGTGCGATCGCCGAGGTTTGTCGCCGCGGTGACAGCACTGTCGCGGGGCGACGGGCCGCCCAGCGGACGCAAGGTGACCGCGAGGGCGGCTCCGGCGGCCGCGGCCAGGCGCAGGGACTCGTCCAGCAGTGCCCACGGGGCGCAGGAGCGGGCGATTTCGGCGTCGACCAGTTCGGGTATCGGCGGCAGGTCGGCGCGTTCGCTGGAGGCTTGCAGGACGGTGAAGATGCGCTCGTGGATGGTGCGGTCGAAGGGGAGGCCGAGGGTGGCGGTGGAGGCGGATTCGCCCACCCGGGGCGGTTGCGGGAGGTCATGGAGGGTCAGGCCCAGTTCCTGGGCGATGTCGTTGCGCCAAAGTCGAATTCCGGTGTGGGTGCCCAGGGATGCGGCGATCGCCTCGTCCAGGTCGGCGGTGGCATCTGCGTCGTCGAATCTGGTTGCGGCGCAGGCTTCCAGAAGTTCGGAGAGGGCCTCGGAGTGGTCGGGGACGTCCGTCAGGGGTCGGCGGCGCCAGGCGGTGTGGATCAGGTCGGTGAGGTCGGCGATGCGGGCCGGGTCGGACAGGTATTCCTTCAGGGCCTGCGTGGTGCGACCGGCGGTGAGGCCGTGGATTTCGCGGAGGGCGGCTTCGGCGGTGGCGCGGTCGCGGACCGGGTCGGGCAGGCCGTGCATGGTGGCGAGTTCGAAGCAGCGCTGGAAGTAGAGGTCCTGGGCATTGCCCTCGGTGATGCGCAGTCCGCGCCGGGTCTGTTTGAGCAAGGTGAACCAGGCGGCGGTGGCGCGCAGGACGTCGGCTGCGGCGTGTACACGGGCGGCCAGCAACACCGCGCCGTCGGCGGAGAGCATGGCGCCCGCGCAGGCCGGGTGCTGGACCGGTCGGATGACCAGCGGATCCAGGACCAGCTTGACGGTGCGCCGCAGCGGCCCGCCGTGTGGGCCGCTCAAGGGTTCGACACCGTCGAGGCGGCGCCACACCTCATCCAGCACCATGGCCCGCGGTCGTCGCATTCGCCCAGGTTATCCCGGTTTCGGGGGCCAGCGCGACCCGGAAGTTGGGATCGGTAGGGGCGGTATCGATTCCTACGGTTCTGGCATCGGTTCCACCACGGAGCCAGCTTCACGAGAACGAGGAAAGACCATGAACAGCAAGCCGATCCGCCTGACCACCGCCGTCTTCGCCGCCACCGCCGCGGCCGCCCTGCTGGTCACCGGATGCAGCAGCAACTCCAGCGACTCCAACTCCACGACCACCACCAAGGCCACCAACGCCGCCCCGGCCGGTCCCGAGACCTCCGCACCGGGCAATGCCCCCGCCGGCGGCAGCTCCTCGGCCTCGGTCGACGGCAAGGCCCTGACCGGCAAGTTCGATACCACCTGCGCGAAGCAGGGCGGCAACCTGGCGCTGGCCCTGACCGATCAGAACAACTCCACCTACGGCACCCTCACCGCGAGCGCCACCATCACCGGCACCGACACCGTGCAGGCGGTCGGCATCGCGGGCACCAAGGGCGGCGCCAACGGCCAGCCGTACGCGCTGGGCTTCGGCAACGGCATGCCGGGTGGTTCGGCGAAGGTGACCAAGAGCGGCAACACCTACACCGTCACCGGTGAGGGCGTCGGCGGTGTGGACATGTCCAACCCGATGGCCGGGCCCAAGACCGAGAAGTTCGAGATCGTCTTCGCCTGCAGCACCGTCGTCGGCGGCTAGTCCGACCCGGCAAGGCCGCGGCAATCCGCCCCGGACGCCGGGGCTCCGCTACACCCCGCTCGTGCCATCGGGCATGAGCGGGTCTATCCCTCACGTCCATTCACATCTCCGAACCGGAAAGCACATGAAGAACCAGATCCGCCTCGCCGCCATCGTTTTCGGCATCCTGGCCATCGGCTACTACCTCTGGCACGGCCTCACCTCCGACGATGTCTTCGGCTGGGTCGGCCCGCAGATGGCGCTGCCGATCATCGCCCTGACCGTCATCCCCATCGCCTTCGCCTTCACCGGCGACGGCATCATGTCGGCCTTCACCGGCAACAACAGCTCGCAGTTCCGCAACGGCCTGGTGGGCCTGGGCACCGTGGAGGGTGTCCGCCAGACCGGCGTCTACCTCAACGAACAGCCGCAGGTGCGCATCGACTTCCGGGTCGAGGGCTCCGACGGCAAGGTGTTCCCCTCGCACGCCAAGATGATCGTGCCGCTCACCCAGCTGGCACTGCTGCGCCCCGGCGTGGTGCTGCCGGTCCGCTACCTGCCCGACAACCTGGACAAGGTCGAGGTGGATCTGTCCGGCGACACCTCGGCGGCGCAGGATGCCATGAACGCGGCCATGATTCGCAAGGGCTTCACCACTCCCGCCAAGATCGAGATCGCCCGGCGCGGCGTCGCGGCCCAGGCGGTGGTGCGCTCGCTGAGCGTGCCCGGCGAGATCCGCGACGGCTACTCGCGCCTGGATCTGGTCCTGGTGGTTACCCGCCCCGACGGCAGCACCTTCGAGGCGCGGACCGAGAAGTTCCTGCCCCCGGCCGCGGTCTCGCTGGTCCAGGTCGGCCGGGTGGTGGGCGTGCACTACCTGCCCGGGAACGAACAGGAGGTGGTGCTGTCGCTGCCGGTCAATGCCAACTGATGATCGTCTACAGAAAACTCTGAGCCGCAGGCGCTTTCGCCGGCGGCTCTTCGTCATTTCCGAGCTCAGGGACGCTCGTAGAAGCCGTCGATGCGACCCCGGCCGTGCGCCTTGGCGGCGGCCAGCACCTCGCGCGGTTTGGCCGATTCGGGCGGGCGGCCGCCGGGCAAGGTGAGCGGTTCGGTCAGGGCGAAGAGCTGGAAGACGTAGCGATGCGGCCCATGCCCCGGTATCGGGGCCGGTCCCATATACCCGCGACCCCAGCTCGACCGCAGGATCCGCACACCGGCGGGCGCGGATGCGGAAGCGAGTGCGCCACTGGGCAATCCCTCGATCCCGGCCTCCAGCAGCGCGACCGCGTGCACGAAGGGTCCACCGAACGGCGCGTCCTGATCCTCTACCACCAGCAGCAACTGCGCGGTCCCGGCGGGCACTCCCGACCAGGCCAGCGCCGGCGAGACATTCTGCCCACCAACCCGTTTCATGGCATGCCGGATATCCAGCCGCGACTCGTGCTCGAAGTCACCGCTGGTCATCTCGAACACCCCGCCCTCCCCCAGATTCGGCCGATACCAGGCCAGATCCTCCGCGGCGGCGCGGCGATTCCGCAGCAGTCTGCCGATCAGTGCCATTCCATTCTCCTTGGCGGGTAGTTCTTCTCAGAGTTTGCGGGCTTCCGCCGGAATGAGCAGCGGCTCCGCGAACCGCCAGATCTCCTCGGCGGCATCGAATTCCAGCGAGACGGCCGAACCCGGCGTCCCGGCCCAGCGTTCGGGGACGGGTGTACCCGGCCAGGTGTGGCCGCCGCCGAACACCGTCCATTCCATGACCGCGGTGCCGCCCACGCCCTGGGCGGCGGTGGTGCGGCTGGATCCCTCGGTCGTGATCGTCTCGCCCGGCCCGGCGCACCCGTCGATACCGCGCCAATGCCTGGCGGACTCCGTCAAACCCCAGGTGCCACCGCGCAATTCGCCGTCCGGGCCGCGACGGCGCGAGAAGCCGCCGGTGATGGGCACGGCCGGATCCGCGTCACCGTTCATGAGCAGCGCCGACACCGCGTACCCGGGCGTGATCCCGGCCAGCGCGTCCGGGAACCCGCCGGCAACGGCCGCGAAGACCGCCACCCGATCGCCCGCCGCCACCGCCAGCCGGTGGGACATGAACGCGCCGTTGGAGATTCCGGCCACGACGGCCCGATCGCCCGGGGTGTCGAATCGCGCCGCGCACCAATCGATCACGGCGGACAGGAATGCGACATCGTCCACTCCCGCCGCGTCCGCATCGGTCACGCCTCTCCCGTCCGCCCAGCAGCCGCCCCACCCCTGCGGGTATACGACGCCGATCCCCCATTCGTCGGCGTGCCGCGCGAAACTGGTCCATTCGTACATCAGCGGCTCGGCCGGTGGTTCGGCCATGCCGCTCTGATTGCCGTGCAGTACCAGCACGATCGGCGCGTTCGCGCGGTTCGGCGGTCGCACACTGAACCTCCGGCGCAGGCCGTCGATCGTCAATTCCACTTCGACCAGGTCGGCGGGCACGATGGTTCCTCCTCGGGGTCGTGAATCAGTCGAAGGCGTACATGATTTGGTCGAGGACGGGCTCGAAGCCGATCGCCTGGTAGATCTTGTTCGAGGTCGGATTGCCGAGCTCGGTGTAGAGGCAGACATCGGCGCCCAGGTCGCGTATCACCTGCGCGACGTGCGCGACCAGAGCGGACGCGTAGCCGTGAGCCCGGGTCTCGGGCGGCGTGTAGACCGGGCCGATCCTGGCCCATCCTCGCAGTGGGATCTGGTGCGCAGTCAGGCTCACCGGTCGGCCGTCGTCCTCCCACAGCCACCAGCGGCCCGCCCGGATCCGTGCGCGCAGCGCGGATTCGCTCAGGCCCAGGTGGAAAGCCTCCAATTCGCGAGCCATGGCCGCGACCCACCGCCCGCAGAGCTCGAGATCGGCCTCGGTGGCCCGGCGCGGCGCACCCGGAGCGCGCGGTATGCGCAGCTCACCGAGCCGGTAGAGCCTTTCCGCCAGCACCTGACGCGGGGTCGTGCCGTGCAGCCTGGCCCAGCCCTGCGCGAAGGCGAGGGCGGCGGATTCGGATCCGTCCACATCGCGGATTTCGGGCAGCAGCTCGGCGAAGCGCTCGACCAGCTCCGGGATGGCGCGCTCGGGCACCTCGCCCAGCCACACCCCACGCCCGGCCGTGCGCATGGCGACACCGATCACCTCGTCACCCTCGTGCACCGATGCGAAATACGAGAGTTCCTCAGTGACCGTGAGACCGGTGATCTCGTTCTCCACGACCGTGCACATCACGGTGTGCCGCAAGGGATCCCGCTCCAGGAAGCCGGCCACCCGGGCGCGGAACTCGACCGGGTCGCTGGTGATCTCAATCCGCATACGAACACCGTATAGGTGTTCGAACACACCGCGACTCGTCGATCACGGCCGAATAGCCCAGCGGTCACAAATTTCCCGAAACGGCGTAAACCACCGCCGTTGGTGGTACGCATGGATTAGCCAACAGGTTGCACATTCACTCGCGATAGCACTTCTACCAGCCACGGAAGAAGGAGCGATGAGCGTCAAACGATCGACAGCAACTGCATTGTTAGCGGTCGCGGCCAGCACCCTGATCGCGGCGGGCACGGCGAACGCGGATCCACTCGAGGTGGATCCCGCACCCAGTGTCACGGCCCCCGACACCTCCCAGCCCGTCGATGACCCGGACGTGACGATGCACCAGTGCAACGCCATTCTCGGGGCCCTAGTCGGCGGCGTGATCGGCGGCACCCTGAGCGCCTTCCCCGGCGCCGCGATCGGCGCGGGCATCGGCGCGCTGATCGGCTGGTCGTTGCTCTACCCGCCGGGCCCGCCGCTGGCGTGCTGGCAACCCAACCCCTGATAGCCGGTAACCCACGGTGTGCCACCGGTCCGACCAACCGGTGGCACACCGGCCCACGTCTGTATCCGCGGAGAAAGACGAGGACAGCTCGGGAGAGCCTGTGCGGCAACGCGGTTAGGGTTTCGACCCATGGCTCGATATCACCGCATTGCCGCTCAGGACCTGGGTCGCCTGGCGGCATTGAGCGACGGCATTTTCGCCGTCGCCATGACTCTGCTCGTGCTGGAGCTGCATGTCCCGGCCTCCGAGGCCTGGCACGAACGGCTGTTGTGGTCCGACGGCGCGGTGTCGGCCGAGGAGCCGGTGTGGCATGCCCTCACCCATGTCGGGCCCCAATTCCTCATCTGCTTCCTGGGATTCCTCACCCTGGGCATGTTCTGGATCGGGCAGCAGACGCAGTTGAACCTGCTGGCCCGCGCGGATCGGTCACTGGCGTGGATCCACCTGATGTTCCTGTTCGGCGTGGCCATGGTGCCGTTCGCGACCGCACTGCTGGCGGCATTCCCGCAGTCGCGGTTGGCGTTGCTGGTGTACTGGGTGGATCTGCTGTATCTCGGTCTGGCACAGCTCGCGGGGCTGCGTTACGCGGGGCGGGCCGAACTCTGGGCGGATACGACGACGCCGGAAGATATTGCGGCCATTCGCAATCGGATCGTGGTGGTTCAGGTGCTGTACGCGGTGGCCGTGGCGCTGTGCCCGCTCAGCACCTATCTGAGTATCGGGCTGATTATCGCCTTGCAGATCAATTCCGCTGTGTCGCCGCAGATTCGTCCGCTCAACCGGTTCTAGGGCAGGTGGGTGTGGAGGAAGTCGAGGGCGTCGGGCAGTGAGGCCAGGAACGCGCCGCTGTGGTCCTTGCCGGGGTAGGCGTTGACGGTCACCGTCGCCCACGGGTTTCGGGATTGCAGGGCGGGACCGTAGGCGGGAGTGTCGGTCGGAGGGACGTCGATATCGGCCGTGCCGTAGCCGATCATGAGGTCGGCGGGGACCTTCTCCTGGTAGGAGACAAGGGCTTTGATATCCGATTCGAAGGTCGGCGTGGGCCGGTCCGGATCGGCCACCAGGGCGGCCGGACGGCGGCCGTGCGCCTCGGCGACCAGGTCCGAAAGACATTCGGTGGCAGCCTTTTCCACGTACTCCCTGCCGAATTCGGAGAGATAGGGGGCCACGCTCCCCGGATTCAGTTCCTCCATCGCCGCCAGGTAGTAACCCGCGTAGCCGACCTGGTTGTCGGAGCCGGTCGAACTGCTGCGGAACATCTCGCGCAGGCTCTTGGCGGGGTTGGTGCGCAGGCCGGTGGCGATCACGCCATTGAGTCCCGGTGCGTACCTGGGGTTCTGGGCGTAGAGCGCGGCGGCGCTCATGACGGCGTGCGCGCCCTCGGACTGGCCGACCAGCACATAGTGGCCGGTCAGCGGAACCGGGAGCCCGCGGGCGGCGGTGACGGCGTCGAGTAGGGAGCGGCTCTCGACGGCCGTGTTGTAGTAGCTGAAGTTGCCGCCGGTGCCGAGGCCCTGATAGTCGGGAGCCAGGACGGCATAACCATTGTCGAGAATCTGGTTGAAGTAGTTGCGATTCCGCTCCGACTGCGGGCGGTGCGACGGCGCGCAATCATTGCCGATGCCGATGGTGCCGTGCGCCCACACGACCAGCGGCCAGCCACCGGCGGGCGGCAGACCCGCCGGCAGGTACAGGCCGGCGGTGGCGCGGGCCTGATTACCACGCTGATCGGTGGTCGAATAGGTGAGGCCGAGCGATACCGCCGCCTTGTCGAAAGACCATGCGCTGTCCAGCAATTCGATTCCGCCGATCCGACCGAGATCGGCACTGTCCGCCGTGGCAGGAACGGCCGTCGCCGTCAACGCGGCACACGCACCCACGGCACCCGCTGCCAGCGCGGCGCGCCGGGCGACGACTGCGAAGCTGCGACGAACGACCATGTCCACCACTCCCTTTCAACGGCTCACCGCCCGGTCGCGGCGGGGCCGGACCCGAGGGAGCGCACAACCTCCCGACCATACCGTCTGTTCCGCACCGCGAAGCGGCGGTTGATCACGATTGGTGCGCGGTGTATCGAGCGATGGCAATCTGAAGATGGAGGTTGTCGACGGTGGCTAGCTGCGCGGGAAGAGGCGTGGCGAGCTCGAGCTCGCGCAAAACCCAGAGCAGGGCCGTATGGACGCCCCAGTGGACACCCGGTGGCTCGGCGAGCAGATCGGCGAGGCCGTGAACCTCCCTGACGGCACGAAGCTTCCCCAAAGCGTGAATGGCTTCGTAGCGAACGGCTTCGCGCGGATCGGACCGAACCAGCTCGACGAGCCGATCGGTCGCCGAGCCTTCCGCGTGAGCGACGTAGGCTTTGAGGGCCTCTTGTGCCGCCGTCCCGGTCACGGTGGGCAGGTACCGCCACGCCAGTTCGGCGACAGCGGGATTCGCAGGGAGGAGTGAGAGGTTGTAGATCGCCGACTTGCGGACGTTGGAACTGGTGTCCCCCGTCATACGCATGAGGTCGTCCGTGCGATCCCAGTCGACCAGTGCGGCGCAGCCGATTTCGCGAACAAGCGGATTCGGGTGAGTCGTCAGTCGAGCGGCCGCCCGTTCCCGCTCGTCCGAGTCGTAACCCGTCCAGTCGACCCCGCGCAGAGTCCGCTCGAGCTCTTCCCGATCGGTGTCCGGGTTGTCGAGCAGAGCTATCAAGCCGGGTTCGGGGACCACCGCCGGCCATTGCCGGGAAATGGGCTGACCCCGTTCACTTAGAGTGATCTCCTCCGGCCAGGCCACTAGTTCGCGCACCGGCCGCATCCACTGACGCAGCAGGGCAACGGCTTTCGGGTCTCCTTCGGATGCCGCATCCTCGAATGTTTCGCGCAGGTCTTCGAATGCCTTCGTGGCAGCCTCACCGATTCGCGCGTCCGGATGGGCTCGCAGTTCGGCGACACCACGCAGTACCCGCTGAGTGGCGTAGTACGGCAGCGCCTCGAGTGCCGCCTCGGCTACTTCGAATGTCTCGTCATTCGCGGCAGCCAGCAATCCCGTCTCGGCGGCCGCAGGCTCTTCCCAGAACGACGCCTCGATTGCCGCCCTGCGGACCCGGGAATCACCATGCGACAGTGCGCGCACGAGTAACGGCACGAATTCGGCTTCCCCGTACCCGAAACTCATGGTTCGCAGAGCGAGTGCCTGCGATGGATGCGTATCGTCACCCGCCACGGCGGTCACGATGTCGGCCTCGGCGCGAGTCATGAAGCGCAACGCATGCCGCATGACCACGGGATCTCCACCAGCCCACCAGGTTCGGCATTGTTCGCCGGTGACGGAGTCGTCGAAGCCTTCCAGCACCCGTGAGGCGCGGTCGCGTATCGACTCGGGCAGCGAATCGTCGAACACCATGGCTGTCAGCCGCGGAATCGACCGGTAGTCCTCCGCGCGTGCCAGCTCGTCGAACTCGTCGGGAGTCATTCGTCCTCGTGCGCCTGCGCCACAAGGTCGAAGAATACCCAGACGCCGCCCTTCTGGTACGACTCCGGCGCTTCGGACCCGCCGAGGAACGGGTACGGGGTGGCGATGTAGACCTCGTCGTCGCCGAGCGGGCCGAGTCGCTTGCGGATCTCGGCGACGTGCCCGGGTTGCAGGACGTAGGTGATGACGCTCGGGTCGAAGAGCACCTGGCTGACGAAGTCGGTGACCTCGGTGAAGACGCCGTAGTCCTTCACGCCGGGGCTGTACGGGTCGAAGATGCCGTATTCGCCGGTGCGGCTGCTCATCAGGAAGGCGTGACCGAGATCCGAGTAGCCGACGACCGTGTCGTAGGGCGGATAGGACTCGGCCCAGGCGGGCATGACCCGGTCCAGCCGCTGGTCGCCGATCAATCGGAAGGGAACGCTGGTCACTGCGCCCATCCAACCAGACCGACCGGGACTGACCCTCGACAGGCTCCGCGGGACCGGGTAAAGATCGAACCGACCCGTCGGATGGAGGCGTCCCCGTGACCGAAGCCTGGCGCAAAGCCGCTGAGAGAGTGCGCAACTGGGGACGGTGGGGTGCAGACGACCAGCTCGGGACGCTGAATCTGCTCACCCCGGAGCGCATTGCGTATGCGGCCACCCGCGCACGTCAGGGGCGCGGTATCGCGCTCGGGGTGCCGTTCGACGCGGACGGGCCGCAGGGGTCCAGCGGGTTCCGGCGCAATCCCATTCATCTGATGGCCGTCGACGGTGGTGACGCCGATCTCGCGACGCATCTCGCCGAGTGGGGCGGTGCGGGGGATGCACAGATCGCGGCCATGTACGCGAACAGTCCGATGCGGTTCAACGACGACTACATCATGATGCCGCTGCAGGCCGCGACGCAGTGGGACGCGCTCTCGCACGTGTACTACGACGGGCTGCTGTACAACGGCTATCCGGCTGCGGCCGTCACGAGCCGAGGGGCTACCAAACTCGGAATCGAGCACGTCGCGGCGCGCGGCGGTGTGGTGGGGCGCGGCGTACTGCTGGACGTCGCCAGGTACCGCGGCCTCGATCGGCTCGAACCCGCGACGGTGGTCGGCCCACACGATCTGGACGCGGTGATCGCGGCGCAGGGCGTCGAACTCCTGCCCGGCGACATCCTCGTCATCCGCACCGGCTGGTGGACCCGCTTCCTCGAAACCCGCAGGCAGTCCGAATGGTTCGGCGGCAGTCCGGGATTGAGCTGGCGCTGCGCGGAATGGCTGCACGAGCACGACATCGCCGCGGTGGCCGTCGACAATCCCGCCGTCGAGGTGATGCGCCCCGAGGACGGCGTGATGATGCCCCTGCACATGCTGGCGCTGCGCGATATGGGCATGCCGCTCGGCGAGATCTGGGACCTGGAGGCACTGGGCCGCGACTGCGCCGAGGACGGGGTCTACGACTTCCTGCTGTGCGCGCCCGCCCTGAACGTTCCGGGCGCGGTGGGATCCCCGATCAGCCCGGTCGCGATCAAATGACTGGCTGGACCTGAAAATGACTCAATCGGCATGAATTCGGGGCCACGGCTATTCCCCTGGCCCCGAACACTTTTCAGAACGCGGCGAGCACGCATGCCGCGATGAAGACCACCTGAACCAGCCCGCGCAGGGGCAGCGGCATGGTCTTGATTCCGCCGCTCGCACGCGCGGCGCGGATGTTTGCGGGGAACAGGAACAGCAGCATCAGGGCCAGGCAGACCGCGGCGAGCGGTGCGGCCCAGGGGATGAGAAGGCCGATCGCTCCGGCCAATTCGAGTACGCCGGTCAGGGTGACCAGGGCGGCCGGGTTGGGCAGGCGCGGCGGGATCATGGCGATCAGGGCGTCGCGGCGGGGCTGCAGGAAGTGCGCGGAGGCGGTGAGGGCGAACATGGCGGCCAGGCCGAGGCGGACGGCATGCGGCCAGGAGTTCAGCCAGTCGGTGGCGTGCAGCAGGCCGGCCAGTCGGGCCAGCCCGGTGACGATGATGAGAACGATGAGGGGGGCCATCGCGGACTCCTCGTGATCGGAGCAATCTAGACACTGACAAGATAGGCGCGACCTCGGGAACTTGTCAATGTCTAGATTCTGGGCGACCATCGAGGAGTGACGAAGAGCGCGTATCACCACGGAGATCTGCGGACCGCCCTGCTGCGGGCCGCCGCCGAGCAGATCGCGGCCGAGGGGGTCGATTCGGTGTCGCTGCGGGCGCTGGCGCAGCGGGCCGGGGTGTCGCACGCGGCCCCGGCGCATCATTTCGGAAATCGGCAAGGCCTGCTGACCGCGCTCGCGATCGAGGGTTTCGAGCTGCTCGATGCCGAATTACGTTCGGCGTCAGGTGATTTCCGCGAGGTCGCGGTCGCCTACATCCGGTTCGCGCGCAATCATCCCGGGCATTTCGACGTGATGTTCCGGCACGATCTGCTGCGCGCGGACGATGAGCGATTGATCGCCGCTCGGACCCGCTCCGGCGGCGAATTGAGTTCCGGAGTACTGGAACTGGGGATACCGGCGACGGGCGGACCTGCCGCCCGATTGGCGGCCTGGTCGCTCGTGCACGGCTTCGCCACCCTGTGGCGCGAAGGTGCACTGACCGATTCCACGCTCGGCGGCGACGATCCCGAGCAGTTGGCCCGCGCCATGGTCGCCGCCATCGAGTTCAAAGGGGCGAAGGCGAAGTAGCGGCCAGGTGGTCGAGCGCCGCGCGGATCTCGGCAGCGAGCGCCTGTGGGTTCTCCAGCGGTGAAAGGTGTCCCGTGTCCGGGAGGATCCGCATCGTCGCGGTGGGCAGGTAGGGCAGCAGGTGTTCGGTGAGCACCGCCGGTGGGTCGACCCGGTCGTGCTCACCCGCCAGGACCAGAACCGGAGCGTCGATGCGCGGAACGATGGCGGAAATGTCGCGGGCGATGGAGTCCAGTGCCCAGGCCTCGTGCGCGGCCGCCGATCCGGCGAGACTGTCGTGAATCACCTGCTCGCGCAACGTATCCGGAAGCGGCCGGTGAGCGAGGACATGGACGAGCGCCTGGGCGACGGCATCCGCGCTGTCGTAGGCGTGCACCAGTTGCCGCTGTTCGTCGGGAGTGACGACCGGGCGCGCGGGCGCCGGAGCGATGAGCACCACGCCTTCCAGCCCGGCCGGACGACGGGATGCCAGCAACTGCGCGATCTTTCCGCCCATCGAATGCCCGATCAGCACGAAGCGCTCCGGTGCGAGCTCGGTGAGCAGGCATTGGGCGTCGGCGGCCAGCTGGGAGATGTCGTATGGGCCGGGCAGCTCCCGGGACTCGCCCCACCCGCGATGGTCATAAGTGACCATTCGCCCCGGATATTCAAGCTGGTCGATGAGCGGATCCCAGGTGCGGTGCGACCCGCCCCAGTAGTGCAGGAATACCAGTGTCGGCGCGTCGGACACGCCCTCGTGCAGGTGAATCGGAAGTGATCCTCCGGCAACGGCGATTTTCTTCATACCTGGACGGTATGGTCCCCAAACCCGTCCCGGCCAGGTAGATTCGTGACCGCTCATGGTCAAAAATGGACAACCGATTCGAACCCTGCAATACGCGCTCAAGCCCGGCTCGGCCACGGGCCTGGAACTGCTGACCTTCGACCAGCTGCGCCCCATGCCGGTGGCCGGTCGCGCCGTGGTCCGCGGCGACTTCCACGTCCTCGCCCACTGCACCGCCGGAACCGGCAGCATCACAGTCGATTTCGTCACCCACCCCCTCACCGCCGGCACCCTCGCCTGGATCCGCCCCGGCTGGACCCACCGCTGGGACGACCTCACCGACCTCCACGGCTACGCCCTCCTCTGCCGCCCCGAACTCATCCCTGCCGCAGCCCAAGCCCACCTCCCCTCCCCCGCCACCCCACCGATCCTCCCCGCCACCCCTCTCACCGACGCCGCCTTCACCCACCTGATCACCGAATACACCGCCACCCCACCCAACCCCGCCATCCTCCGCCACCTCCTCAGCGCCCTCGCCCTCCGCCTCTCCACCGCCCTCCCACCCCTCCCCGACCCCACCGACCTCTTCGACCGCTTCGCCCGCCTGGCCGAGCGCTACCACTCCCAAACCCGCGAAGTCGCCTGGTACGCAGCCCAACTCGGCTACTCCCCCCGAACCCTCTCCCGCGCGGTCCAAGCCGCCACCTCCACCACCGCCAAGCAATACCTCAACGCCCGAGTAACCCTCGAAGCCAAACGCCTCCTCGCCCACTCCCCCATCACCACCGCCGAATGCGCCCGCCGCCTCGGCTTCGACGACCCCGCCAACTTCACCAAATTCTTCCGAACCCAAACCTCCACCACCCCAACCCAATTCCGCCTCACCCTCACCGCCCCGCCCTCACACCCGCTATGAACTCCGTCGTTCACGCCGCAGACGGGAGGCCGGGAGCATCCGGCGCAGCAAACCGTCGCGGAGGACGACGGCGTGCCAGAGCACCGCGCACATGTGGGCGGTGAACAGTGCCAGCAGGGCGTAGGCCAGCCAGGTATGGACGAGGTGCAGTTCGGCGTACAGGCGCGCGTTTTCGGGGGCGATGGCCGGTAGGCGCACCTCGCCGGCGACCCGCACCGGTATGCCCGATGCCGATACCAGCGCCCAGCCGAGCAGCGGTTGCAGGGTGAACAGCACGTACAAGGTCAGCTCCGAGGCGAACGCGGCCCAGCGCTCACCGCGGGACAGGCGTGCGTGCGAGGCAGGGGCACGGCGCAGTACTCGATTGGCCATGCGCACCAAGGCCAGAGCCAGGATGGCCAGGCCGACCGTGCGGTGAATGCTCAGCAGCACACCGTAATCGCCGATCGTCCCGACCATGGCGGCGCCGAGGAACAACATGGCGACGATCAGCACCGCCATCAGCCAGTGCAGCCCCCGCGTCAGCGGATCGAAGGCGGGGTCGGGCTCGGGTTCGAGTGAATCTTCCTGGGAATCACCGTGTTCCAGCTGTTCACCGTCGGGTTCGGCGAGCAGAGCGCCCACCACCGGGGTGGATTCGTCGGTGGACTCGCTCATGCCAGGTCCTCCGCGCACAGCGGCTGCCGCGCGGCCCGCTCGCCCGCACGACGACGGTAGGACTCGGCGTAGGCGGCCGAACGGGCTTGCAGCACAGGGTCGTCGGAGGCGGCCAGACCCTTCGGAAGGACGAGCGGATCGAAATTCACATCCCGCACATTGACGGCGGTCTCGGTGGCGATATCGGTCACCACCACGGTGCCCAGCTCGATGCGGCGTCGGTCGGCCGACCAGGCGACGGTCGGGTCATCGGTCGGGTCGACACCCCGAATACCCACCACCGCAATCATTTTCCACCGCACCGGACCCCGGCGGATATCGCGAGCCAGACTCGCGAAGAGCTGATCGTCCCCGGACGCGGCGGTAGCGTCGACGGTTTCGGGTTCCAGCCGCCACCGCACCGGCGTCGCGCGCCCGTGGGCATCGACGCATTCGAAGGCATTGAGACCGTGGAAGGTCGATGTCGCGAAGCTCGCGGTGGCCGGCTGCTGTTCGATGACCCGCAGTGCGGCGGCGGTCTTCGGATGCGCGCCCACGTAGTCACACACCCGCGCGGGATCGGGTTTCCCGGTCCCCGGGTCGGGTGCGTAAGCGGCGGTGCGGTCGTGGAAGTCCTGCGCCGAGGCATCGGTGAAGACCGGGATATTGAGCAACGCCAGCCGCCATTCCTCACCCTCGGGCAAGGCCAGCCGCAGCCCGAATCCCCTACGCGCAGCGGCGGTATCGGGCGTGAAGGGCTTCCCTCCGGCCAGCGAGAACCGCCCGTCGAACCGATAGCTGCCCGCCCGGAACACCGACGCGGCCGAAAGCTCCGCGCCGTCACCACTGCTGTCGAATCGCCCCGCGACCGCGATCCCCTTCGCGTGGTTACGCCGATACCCCGGCACGAACCCATTGGCGCTCTGCAAACCATCCACGACCCGACGCGCGGTCAACCGCGCCGGCCCCACCGCGTTCCCGGCGAACAGAAACCCCCCGACACTGACCGCCCCCGCCCCGGCAACCAGACCCGCGCCCAGCACGGCGCGCCGGCTCGGTCGTGGCGGCATATCCTCCCAATCCATACCTGGCTCCTCGCATCGATTCCCGAAACGAGATCCACGATCGTGTGCAACGCACCTCGAAGTCGAACCAAAACAGCCGATCCACCGAACAGTTCACAGTTCGGTAAGAACTCCCCACGTCTACCCCGGTCGGGACGTCTCAACTCCAACAGCTCGCACTCGATACCCCGAGTGCACCACCCATCGGCACGCCCGGCCATCTCGAATGGGCCTATTCCTACATTTCCGCACGGAATTTGGCAGGAAACTGCCATCCCACACCGGTTTGTGTAGGAATAGGCCCATCACCAGCGAGGACGAGGCGAATATTCGGGGCGGGCCGGCCACGCACCGACATCAGAACTCCGCCTGAACCCGCAGGCACTTCCGGACATTCGCGGCCAGCAGCAGCTCATGCACCAGGAGAATGCACTGAGGCAGAGGCCTTCTCGACGTTTGCGTGCCCGAATGCATTCTCGTCGACGGGCCGTTGGGGTGGTTAGTTGTTGGCGCGGTGGATGGAGCGTTGGACGAGGGTGCGGAGGATGGGGAGTTGGATTGCGCGGAGCAGTAGTTCGGTCGCTCGCACGTGGGTGCGGGAGGGTGGGGCGAATCGGGCTATGCCCTTGCGTGCCAGGGCTTGTCGCTTGTGCACCTCCGGGCGTAGTGCGGTTTCCCAGGTGTGGAGGGCGGTGGGGATGTTGTTGCCGTGTGCCGCCAGTGCGGTGCCGAGGCGGTCGGCGCCGTCGAGGGCCAGGGCGGCGCCGTAGCCGGCGAATACCGTTACGCACCAGGCCGCGTCGCCGAGCAGGACGACTCGGCCATGGCTCCAGCGGTCCAGCTCGATTTGGCCGACCGAATCGAAGTAGGCGGCGCCGGGGGCGGTGTCGAGTTGAGCGAGTGCGTCGGCGACGCCGCCGCCGAGGTCGCCGAAGGCGCGGGTGAGGGCGGGTGCGGCGCCGAGAGCGAGTTCGGCGCCGGGGTCGGGGCAGCGGTAGGCGAAGAACGCCGAGGACCTTTCCGGGCCCATGTTCATCACCGCGGCCGTGCGTCCGGGACCGATGAACGTGTGGCCCAGACCGTCGGGCATGTGGGCGGGAGGTGTTTCCAGCGGAAACGCGCCGACCATATGGCCCAGGTCCACGAAATACTCGGACTCGGCACCGAATACGAGCTCTCGAACGCGGGAGTGCACGCCGTCGGCGCCGACGAGGAGTTCGGTGTGGAGGTGGGTGCCGTCGCTGAGGGTGACGTCGACCTCGCCAGGGGACTGGGTGATGGCGCCTACGGTGGTGCCGAAACGGATATCGGCGAACTCGGCGACGGCGTCGTAGAGTGCCGACTCCAGATCGCCGCGGAACAAGCTCAATGCCCGGTCCCCGACAGCGGCCTCGGTGACCGCGGCGGGAATCCGGAGCTTCTCGCGGCCGTCGGCGTGGACCAGTGCCGAGGTGAAGAATCCGAGATCGCGAGGGGTCAACGCCGGTAGCAGCCCGAGCCGCTCGGCGGCGGCATATCCGGGTCCGTGCAGGTTCACCAGGTAACCACCACTGCGACGACTCGGCGCGCGTTCGACCACGACGACGTCCCAGCCCTCCTGACGCAGTCGCAGCGCGGCAGCCAACCCGGCGATGCCCGCGCCGATGACCGTTGCCCGCCTGCCCGATGACTCGACCTGCCGGTGCGCAGCACTTTCGAAGGCTTCCATTGCGACTCCTCGGTTCGATGTGCGGTCGGCGAGAGCCATCCACGACCCATCGCCTTGCGTCAACTAATAGTTGACGCAAGATCCTCCGTCAACCACTAGTTGACGACTGCTTCGGCAGCACACCGCCGTCAGGCGCTCAAAGGCGATTGACCAGCAGATGTCACACATCGGGGACGCGTTCCGTCATTCAGGCGATCGAGTGATCGTTACCGAAAGGACGTGAGTTTCATGAATATCGCCTACCACATCGTCGGGGTCGTGGCTGCTCTGTGGATCGGGTTCTCGGGGTATTCGCTGTTTTCGAAGAAGGAATTCGTGGTGGAGCCGCTGGTGCAATATGGCGTGCCGCAGTCGTGGTGGAATTTGCTGGCGCTGGCGAAATCGGCTGGGGCGCTGGGTCTTGTCGCCGGGTTCTTCGTTCCGGCGGTGGGTGTCGCGGCGGCCGTCTGCTTGATTCTGTATTTCGCCGGGGCGGCGGCCACGACCATTCGCGCTCGCTCGTACAAGACAACACCGTTCCCGCTGCTCTACCTGGCTCCGGCCGCGGCGACGCTGGTGTTGCAGCTCGCACGGTGAGGCCTGGTGCTAGCGTCGGTGACATGGTGAACCGACGCGATGTGCAGCATGCGCTGGTGACGGGATTTCAACGGCGAGTTGGTAATCCGATTCTGGGACGATTGCCCGTCCAGACGTTGCTGGAGACGACCGGACGGGTCAGCGGACAGCCGCGGATCACACCGATCGGCGGGCGGCGGAGCGGCAATTCCTTCTGGCTGGTCTCCGAATTCGGCACCCGGTCCCAATATGTTCGAAATATTCAGGCCGACAATCGGGTTCGGCTGCGGCTGCGCGGCCGGTGGCATACCGGCACCGCCCACCTGCTGCCCGATGATGATCCCATCGCCCGTCTGCGCTCGCTGCCGAGGGCGAACAGTGCGGCGGTGCGGGTGGTGGGCACCGATCTGATGACGGTGCGGATCGATCTGGATTGACGGCGCTACCCCGGGAGCGATCCGAAAACCTCCGCACCCCTGAGCCATACCGACCGGGTGAGGGGTACACCGGGCCGGTAGGCGAGGTGGATGGCGGAGGGGGCGTCGAGGATGTGGAGGTTGGCGGTGGCGGTGGGGCGGAGAACGCCTACCGCACCGGAGGCGGCGAGGTCGTGGGAGAGGGACAGGGCCGCGCCCGCGGTGGCCGCGTAAATGGCCTCCGAGACCGTGAGGCCCATTTGAAGGATGGCCGTGGTGACGCAGTATGGCATCGAGGTGGTGTACGAGGATCCCGGATTGGCGTTGGTGGCCAGCGCTATTCGGGCTCCGGCGTCGAGTAGGCGGCGGGCCGGGGGTAGGGGTTGGCGGGTGGAGAGGTCGCAGGCGGGGAGGAGGGTGGCGACCGTGTCGGAGGCGGCCAGGGCCTCGATGTCGGTGTCGGTGAGGTAGGTGCAGTGGTCGACGCTGGCTGCGCCGTGGTGGACGGCCAGTTGGACGCCTGGGCCGGGGGCCAGTTGGTTGCCGTGGATTCGGAGGCCGAGGCCTCGGGACTTTCCTGCTTCGAGGACTCGGGCGGATTGGGTGGCGTCGAAAGCGCCTGTCTCGCAGAAGACGTCGATCCAGCGGACGTGGTCGGCGACGGCGTCGAGCATGGGGCCGCAGACCAGGTCGAGGTAGGTGTCGGGGGTGAAGTCGGGTGGGACTACGTGGGCGCCGAGGAAGGTGACCTCGTCCGCTACTTCGGCTGCCAGTGAGGCGCAGCGCTTTTCGTCGGGGACGGTGAGGCCGTAGCCGGTTTTGGTTTCGAGGTAGGTGGTGCCCTGGCGGAGGGCTTCGGTGCGCAGGCGGCGGAGGTTCGCGGCGAGGGCGTCGTCGGTTGCGGCTCGGGTGGCGGCGACGGTGGTGTGGATTCCTCCGGCGGAGTATGGGATTCCGCTCAGGCGGGCGCCGAATTCCTCGGTGCGGTCGCCGGCGAAGACCAGGTGGGTGTGGCTGTCGACCCAGCCGGGGAGGACGGCGCGGCCGCCGACATCGACACGGTGATCGGCGTCGGGGGCGGAGGCGGACGGGCCGATCCAGCTGATGCGGTCGCCCTCCAGGACCAGGGCGGCATCGCGCATGACGCCGAATTCGTCTGTGTTGGTGGTGAGTTCACCGATGCCGGTGATGACGGTCGCGGCGGGGTTCACTGCCATAGCGCTCCGATCTCGGTGGCGAGGGCGGCGGGCACATCGGTGACGGTTCGGTGGGTGCGGTCGCGCACCACCCAGCGGCCCGCGATCATCACGTCGGTGACGTCGGATGCCGTTGCCGCGAAGAGGATTCCGGCGTCCTTCGCGCCAGCCGTGCGGGACGACTCGGTGTCCACACACACCAGGTCGGCATCGCGGCCGGGTGCGATCGCTCCCAGGTTCGTCCACCCGGACGCGGCGTGCGCGGTGGCCGCGGCGAGCAGTTCGCCGACCTCGAAGCATCCCCGTCGCCCGCTCGCGAGTCGCTCGTGGAGTTCCAGCGCCCGCGTCTCGAACCAGGGATCGATGATCGACTGACCGTCGCTGCCGAGCGAGACGCGCACACCCGCATCCGCGAGGGCACGGGCCGGGCCGATGCCGTCGCCGAGATCGGCCTCGGTGCTGGGGCACAGGCAAACCCAGCAGCCGGACAGCTCGGCTATGTCGCCGGGCGTGAGGTGCGTGGCATGCACCGCCACCGTGCGCGGAATGAGAGCACCTGCCGCCGAAAGCAATTGGGTCGGCGTGCAGCCGTGGACGGCCAGACACTCCTCGTTCTCGCGGGGTTGTTCCGACAGGTGCACATGCAGCGGCCGCCCGGCCGCACCGCGCACGACCACGGGTATCTGCTCGGCGGGCACGGCACGCACCGAGTGGATGGCAGCGCCGGTAATGACCAATTCACCTGCCGGATCGAAGGATTCGACGCGACGCGCCCAAGCCTCGGCATCCCCATCGTCGAACCGCTGCTGCACCCCCGTGGTCGGCTCACCGAAACCACCTGCCAGATAACACACATCGAGCAGCGTCAGCCGAATCCCCGCATCGGCAGCCGCGGCGACCAGAGCGTGGGAGAACTCGTTCGGGTCGGCATACCGCTGCCCGCGCCCCGGATGGTGCAGGTAATGGAACTCGGCGACACTCGTATACCCGGCCAGCACCATCTCCGCGTACACCGCCCGCGCCAGCCGATAGTACGAATCCGGCTCCAATCGCCGTGCCACCGCGTACATCTGCTCCCGCCAGGTCCAGAAGCTACCGCGATCGCCATGCGTCCGCCCGCGCAGCGCCCGATGAAAGGCGTGCGAGTGCCCGTTGGCGAAGCCGGGCACCACGAGTCCGGAAAGCACCGTCCCGCAGGGCTTCTCACCGGCGACCACCGAGGTGATGACTCCCTCGGCGATATCGATCCGCACGGCCTCCGCCACTCCGCCGGGCAGCCACGCTCGCGGACACCAGTAGGTACTCATTCGCCCGTCACCGATTCACTCCTCCCACATCGGAATCCGAACATCCTTGGCGCGAGCGACGGCCTCCGCCTCCGGATACCCGGCATCGACATGACGTAGGACCCCCATCCCCGGATCATTGGTCAACACCCGCTCGATCTTCTGCCCCGCGAGCGCGGTGCCGTCGGCGACGGTGACCTGCCCGGCATGAATGGAGCGCCCCATCCCCACCCCGCCACCGTGATGAATGGACACCCAACTGGCCCCCGACGCGGTATTCACCAGCGCATTGAGCAGCGGCCAGTCGGCAATGGCGTCCGACCCGTCGGCCATGGACTCGGTTTCCCGGTACGGCGAGGCGACCGACCCGCAGTCGAGGTGGTCGCGGCCGATCACGATGGGTGCGGAAACCTCTCCGCGCGAGACCATTTCGTTGAACCGCACCCCGGCGGCCTGCCGTTCGCCGTAACCCAGCCAGCAGATGCGGGCGGGCAGCCCTTGGAACGCGACGCGGTCACCGGCCAGGCGAATCCAGCGCGCGAGGGATTCATTCTCGGGAAACAACTCGAGCATCGCCCGGTCGGTGGCGGCGATATCGGCGGGATCACCCGACAGCGCGACCCACCGGAACGGCCCCTTCCCTTCGCAGAACAGCGGCCGAATGTAGGCGGGCACGAACCCGGGAAAGTCGAAGGCGCGCTCGTAACCCGCCAGCTTCGCCTCCCCCCGAATCGAATTGCCGTAGTCGAACACCTCGGCCCCGCGATCCATGAACCCGACCATGGCCCCCACGTGCATGGCCATCGAATCCCGTGCGCGACGGGTGAATTCGTCCGGCTTCTTGCTCGCGTAGTCGTCCCAGTCCTCCAGCGCGATCCCGATCGGCAGATACGTCAGCGGATCGTGTGCGGAGGTCTGGTCGGTGACGATATCCACCTCGACCTCGCGCCGCAGCAACTCCGGCAGCACCTCGGCGGCGTTCCCGATCAACCCCACCGACAACGCCCGCCGCTCGGCCTTGGCGGCCAGCACCCGCCGCAGCGCGTCGTCCAGATCGTCGGCGATCTCGTCCAGATACCGCGTCTCGACCCGTCGCCGCGCATGCCGCGGATTGCATTCGATGCACAACGCCACCCCGCCGTTCATGGTCACCGCCAGCGGCTGCGCCCCGCCCATTCCACCGAGACCCGCGGTGAGCGTGAGTGTTCCGGCCAGGCTGCCGCCGAATCGCTTGGCCGCCACCGCCGCGAACGTCTCATAGGTCCCCTGCAGAATCCCCTGCGTCCCGATATAGATCCAGGACCCGGCCGTCATCTGCCCGTACATGGTGAGCCCGGCCGCCTCCAGCCGCCGGAACTCCGGCCAATTCGCCCAGTCCGGAACGAGATTCGAGTTGGCGATCAGCACCCGCGGCGCCCATTCGTGGGTGCGTGCCACCCCCACCGGCTTACCGGATTGCACCAGCAGCGTCTCGTCCTCGCGCAGGTCGACCAGGGTGCGGGCGATGGCGTCGAAACTGGGCCAGTCACGGGCCGCCTTACCGGTGCCGCCGTACACGACCAGATCCTCCGGCCGCTCGGCGACATCGGGATCCAGGTTGTTGTGCAGCATGCGCCAGGCCGCCTCGGTCTGCCACGAGCGTGCGGTGAGCGCCGAGCCCCGCGCGGCGCGAACGGTTCTGGTCATGACGAAACCCCCAATGCGAGAAGGTGATCCAACGCCCCCGACCGCACCAGGTCGACGACGGCGGCGATATCGGGTGCGAGATGCCGATCCGGTCCCGGCCCGGGCACCCGCTCCCGCAGCAGATCCCGCACCGCACCCGTCACCGGCGCGGGCCGCAGCGGCGCGCGGAAGTCCAAGGCCCTTGCCGCGGTGAGCAATTCGATGGAGAGCACGGTCGTCAGCCCGTCCACCGCGCGGCGCAGCTTCCGGGCGGCCGCCCAGCCCATGGACACATGATCCTCCTGCATGGCGCTGGACGGAATCGAATCCACCGAGGCCGGTACGGCGCACCGCTTCAGCTCCGACACCACCCCGGCCTGCGTGTACTGCGCGATCATGTACCCGGAGTCCACGCCCGGGTCGGCGGCCAGGAACGCGGGCAGCCCGTGCGAGCGGTGCACATCCAGCATCCGGTCGGTGCGCCGCTCGGCAATGCTCGCCACATCCGCGACGGCGATGGCCAGGAAGTCCAGCACATAGCCCACCGGCGCACCGTGGAAGTTGCCGTTGGATTCCACTCGCCCGTCCGCCAGCACCACGGGATTGTCGATGGCGGAAGACAATTCGCGCTCGGCGACCGTCGACGCATGGTCCAGGGTGTCCCGCGCCGCACCGTGCACCTGCGGCGCGCACCGCAGCGAGTACGCGTCCTGCACCCGCGGGCAGTCCTCGCCCCGATGGCTGGCCACGATCTCCGACCCGTCCAGCGCCGCCCGCATGCGCGCCGCGGACACCGCCTGCCCGGGATGCGGCCGCAGGGCCTGCAGCTCGGCCGCGAACACCCGATCGGTGCCCAGCTGCGCCTCCACGCTCATGGCGGCGGTCAGGTCGGCCAGATCCAGTAGTCGGCGCAGATCCTCGATGGCCAACACCAGCATGCCCAGCATGCCGTCGGTGCCATTGGTCAGCGCCAGACCTTCCTTCTCCACCAACGTGATCGGCGTCAACCCGTGTTCGGCCAGCAGCGGCGCGATGGGCCGCGGCCCGTCCGGCCCGAGCACCGAGCCCTCGCCCATGAGCGCCAGGGCGACCGCGGCCAGCGGGGCCAGATCACCCGAGCACCCCAGCGATCCGTATTCCGGCACAACGGGAATCAGCCCGCTGTCCAGCATTCCGGCCAGCGCCCGCGCGGTCTCGGGCCGCACCCCGGTGTGCCCGGACAGCAGCGTGCGCAGCCGCAGCAGCATCATGGCCCGCACCACCTCGGCCTCCACCGGTTCCCCCGCCCCGGCGGCATGCGAGCGAATCAGCGAGCGCTGCAGATCGATTCGCCGGTCCGGTGGAATGTGTCGCAGCGCCAGCGCCCCGAACCCGGTGGACACCCCGTACACCGGCCGATCGCTGTGCGCCAGCTCGTCGATGTGCCCCCGCACCCGCGCCAGCTCGGCCAGGGCATCCGAGGCCACCTCCACCCGCGCCCCGTGGCGGGCCACCGCCACCACCGCCGCCGGGCTCAAGGGCCCCGCCCCCACCGGCACCCGCTCGGTTCCGATTCGCGTCATGAGCACCATTCCATCCCTTCCACCCCTCCGGATCGAGCTCCCACGGCGAGGTTTCGGCCGATTTTTCGCGGCGGCCGCAGTGGCATTTTTCCCGCGGGAGGCGGCACAGCCCCCAATAATGCCGCCAAATACGGACTAATAGGACCAGATTCGCCGGTCCGGCTCGGTACGCACCGCAGCCCGGCCCAGCGGAAGCAGTGATCACCCGCGGGAGATCGACCCCATCCCGAGCGGTCGGCCGTATCGAATCACCTCATGCGACCGGCGAGACGACCGGACGGTCGAATTGTGTAGCGCGGCAATCCCTGGGAGGTTGCCGCCAAGCTGCGCGTTTTCCTCTGGGGAGGGCCGCGGATTGGTTACGATCGGCGGGGAAGTCGAGGGAGGTGCGGTGCCTGAGAACAATCGAGTACCGGTTGGCGTGGACCCGTTCCGGCCCAACCCTGCTCGTGTGTACAACTACATGCTCGGTGGCAAGGACAATTACGACGCCGATCGCGATTACGGCGATCGGATGCTCGAGGTCGCACCCGACACCAAGATCACCGCATGGCACAGCCGTCGCTTCCTGTTGCAAGCCGTCCGTGAGGCCGCCGAGGCGGGCATCCGCCAGTTCATCGATATCGGCGCGGGCATCCCGATCTCCCCGAATGTGCACGAGGTGGCCCAGGAGATCGAGCCGACCGCGATCGTGGCGTCCATCGATTTCGATCCCGTGGTCTATGCCCACAGCAATGCCCTGCTGACCGGCGCGCCGGGCGTGACGCCGATCGTCGCCGACATTCGCGAACCCGACAAAGTTCTCGAATTGGCCCACACCGAGGCGGGCATCGACTTCTCCCAGCCGGTCGCGTTCCTGATCGTCGGCGTCCTGCACTTCGTCATGGACGACGAGAAGCCCTACGAGGCCGTGGCCCGCCTGCGCGAGGCCATGGTGCCCGGCAGCCGGCTGATCATCCAGCACGCCTCCGTCAACACCCATCCGTTCTTCAAGAACACCTCCACCACCGGAGCCCAGAACACTCCTTCCCAGCCCGAGTTCCGCGACCCGGAACGGGTACTGGAATTCTTCGAGGGCCTGGAAATGCTGCCGCCCGGGCTGCTTCCGGCCAATGAATGGCTCGATGCCCAGCTGCCCGCCACCCGCCTGGTGGTCCTCTGCGGAGTCGGCCAAAAGAACTGAGAGAGCCGAATCAGCCAGCGCCAGCCAGCGTGTCGGCCCGGGTGATGAGGGCATCCGCGATCGACCGGGGACGCCGGCCCAGGCCACAGGCGCTCGCCACGCCGTCGACCGGGCGGCGCAGCGCGGACTCGATCATGCGCAGCGTCTCGATCTGTTCTGCCTCACTGGGACTTTCGTGCACGAAGCCCGCGTAGAACCGGGTACTCGCGGGCAGTTCGAGCGCGGCGAGCGGCGCGTAGAACTCCGGCCGGGTCGCGGGCGGAATGTCACCCGCGGCCAGCGGACCGTGGACGTATTCCAGCGTCCGCCCCGAAGGCCACTGGTGGGCAATGGAATTCGCCAATCCCACCAGCGGCCGGGTATCACGCAGGGTGGCCCGGGCCTTGTTGCGCATGCTGCCCAGGCACAGGTGCACACCGATGCGCGTGCCCGGCGGAGTCGCCGCGGCCAGCTCGGCGATGCCGCGCCCGAAGCCCAGCACCGCCTCGGCCCGGCGGTGCAAGGATCGCGCCCTGGCCATCAACACCATTTCGGCGGTGGCCTCGAACTGGATCACCACATCGTCGCCGACCAGCTCACGAATGGCCGCGATATCGCGAATGGTGGCGTCGCGGAAGGCCTTCCGATGTTTGCGCACCCCGCGCATGCCCATGGCGATGAACGCCAAGGTGAAATCGGTGGGCATGCCGATCTGCAGCGACAGTTCCGGCAGATCCCGCTCCGCGCGTAGCCCACGGAAGATCGGCAGCGCCTCGCGCGCCTCACCCAGGTAACCCAGCTCCATCATGTCGCCGGTCAGCTCGACCCCGCGTGCCGCCCGGTGGATAGGGCGCTCCTTGCTGGCGAGCCACGAGCCCTCCCGCTTCACCTCCAGCGCCCCTTGCGCAACCAGATCGTCGACGATCGGCTGGATGTACCACTCGTAGCGCCGGGTCTCCCCGGTCGGTAGCGTACGCAGCCGCGAGCCCGCTCCATCGAGCATCGCCCGCATCGCATCGCCGGTGCTCTCCGCCGGAAAGCTGCCGACGAAGTGCACATTTCGCGCGCCCATACCGTGCATATTAGATCTTCAACCACGTTCCCGAATGCGCAGGTCGCGGATCACGGTGTGAGGTATCGTCATTCGCCAGAAGATGGCCGGACTCGGAACCAATCCTGGGAAGGGATTCGGTGATGAAGAAGCTCTATGCCCGTTTACTGAAGGCCTCATGTCCCGTGGATCCGGAGTCGATGGCGGTCAATCTCCCCATTATCCAGGGTGAGGTCGTCCCGTTCGCGATGTCCGAACCGGGCGTCCGGCAAGTCTTCTTCTTTCTCGACCGGCAGGACGAGACCATGTTCTCGATCACGCTGTACGACACCGAAAAAGATCTCGAGCACGCCATGGGCGTCGCCGACAGCGACCACCGCTACGACACTCTGGAACGCCTGGGCTGCACGGCGATCGACGCCCGCACGCTCGAGGTGGTCGCGGGCGCGGTGGCCGGTGACGCCGTGGAATTCGACTTCAGCCAAGGGATTTCATAACGTGCGCACCTTACTCCGGACGCTGGCCGTCGGCGCGGCCACGACCCTGCTCAGCTTCACCCCGGGCCTGGCCCATGCCGATCCGCAGGCGGCCGGCCACTGTCAGGACGTCAGTTTCCAGGTGTCCCAGGGCACCCTGGCGGGCACGCTGTGTCTGCCGGACGGGCCGACCGACGCGGTCATGGTCCTGATGTCGGGGTCCAATTACAACCATGTCTACTGGGATTTCCCGTATCAGCCTGATACGTACAACTTCCGGGAGGACATGAACCGGGCCGGTTACGCGACGCTGGTGGCGGACCGGCTCGGCAACGGCGCAAGTAGCCGACCGCCCAGTCTCTCGCTGACGGCCACCGGAACCTCGGACGCGCTGCACGTCATCGTGCAGTCCCTGCGCGCCGGGCTGGCCGGGAACGCGCCCTTCACCAAGGTCGTCACGGCCGGGCATTCGCTCACCTCCAGCACCTCCATGATGGAGCAGATCGGCTATCACGATGTCGACGGCGTCATCCTGACCGGCTACTCCCACACCCTCAGCGTGCCCGATGTCCTCGGCGTCATCGGCACCTATCATTCGGCCATCGACGAGCCCGGATTCGCCGGGCGCGGTTACGATTCCGGCTATCTGGTGGCCCGCCCCGGCACCCGCGCCGCCAATTTCTACGGCCTGAATCCGGACCCGCAGGTGGTGGCTCTCGACGAGGCGACCAAGGAGACCTTCTCGCTCAGCGAGTATCCCGACGGCCTGCTGACCACCCTGCCCGGCCAGTCCAGCCTGATGAACGTCCCGGTGCTGCTGGTGAACGGCGGCCGGGACCGCCTGGCCTGCGGACCGGGCTTCGGCATCTGCACCGACAGCGCCGCATTGCAGGCCGCGGAGAGCCCGTACTTCGGGCCTGCCGCCAAGCTGCGCACCTATGTGCTGCCGGACAGCGGGCATGCCATCAACCTTGCCCCGAATACGCGTGACTATCACGCCGTCGTCAAGGACTGGATGAAGTCCATCGTCGGCTGAGATCCACTGCGGGCGTATCGAACTCAGGTCGAGAACGGTGCGCCCGCACCCTCCGCCCGGGTCGGCCCCTTGCGGTTGGCGGCCGCCAGGGGCAGTGCGATGTCCTCCAGTGAGCGGCCCTCGGCGTCGACCGCGAGGAACCAGGCGATCAGCCCGCCCGCGATCATGACGGCCGCGCCGAGCAGGTATCCGAGGAACAACCGGCCCGGGTACTCGCCGTCCCCGATCAGCGCACCGTAGATGACCGGCCCGAGTGCGCCGAAACACTGTGCGATGGCGAAGAATACGGCGATCGCCTTGGCGCGCACCTCCAGCGGGAAGATCTCGCTCACGGTCAGATAGGCCGAACTCGCACCCGCCGAGGCGAAGAAGAAGATGACGCACCAGCAGATGGTCTGGGTGATGGCATTGAGGACGCCGGTGTAGAACAGCACCGCCGAAATTGCCAGCAGCACACCGGAAAGCAGATAGGTTCCGGCGATCATGCGACGGCGGCCGATGGTGTCGAAGAGATGCCCGATGGTCAGTGGTCCGACCAGATTACCGACCGCGAAGGCGATCAGATAGATGGGCGTCGATTCCGATGGCACACCGTAGAACTTGCCGAGCACCAGCGTGTAGGTGAAGAAGATGGCGTTGTACAGGAACGACTGGCTGATCATCAGGCTCGCGCCGAGGATGGCGCGGCGCGGATACTCCCGGAACAGCACCCGGGTCAGCGCCACATAGCCGATCCGATCGGTCGGTTTCACCTCCATCGCGCGCGACTCGTCGACCGGCGGCAACTCCACGCCCGTCGCCGCCACGTCCCGCTCGATCTCCTCGATCGATTCCTCGGCCTCCCGTGCGCGCCCGTGCATGATCTGCCAGCGCGGGCTCTCCGGCAGATGCCTGCGCACGACCAGGATCACCAGGCCCAGCACCGGGCCGATCAGGAATCCGAGCCGCCAGCCCAGCGACAGGCTCATGTGGTTGAGCAGGATGAAGGTGCCCAGCGTGCCGATGATCGCTCCGGCCCAATAGGTTCCGTTCACGGCGATATCGACCCGCCCGCGGTACCGCGCCGGAATCAGTTCGTCGATGGCCGAATTGATGGCCGCGTACTCGCCGCCGATACCGGTGCCGGCGATGAACCGGGTGATGTAGAGGAACGCTACCCAGCCCGCGCCGTTGCCCAAAGTGGCGGCGGTGAGCCCGCTTCCGACCAGGTACACGCCCAGGGTGACCAGGAACAGCTTCCGCCGCCCCAGCCGATCCGAGAGGTTCCCGAACACCAGCGCACCGACCACCTCACCGGCCAGGTACACCGTCGCGATGAGCCCGACCGCGGCCGAGGACATGTGCAGCGTCTCGGGTTTGGTCAGGGTGTCGGCGACCGCGCTGGCCACCGTGATCTCCAGCCCGTCCAGGATCCACGCCACCCCGAGCGCCGCCACCAGGCGGGTGTGGAATCTCGACCAGGGCAACCGATCGATCCGGGCGGGCACCAGGGTCCGCACCACTCCGCCTTCGAGCACCTCCGACATCGCCACTCCCGAGTCCGATTTCCGCGTACTCTGCCTACCCATCGATTGCCCGCACAAACCATAGAGCACCCGGGAAGGATCGCCGCTGAACCGCGGGGAGCCATGTCGAGGGCGTCAGCGGTTCAGGTATTTGCCGATGACTTCGGCGGATTCGCTGATCGCACCGAGATAGCCGTCGGGGCGGACCAGGACGTAGGTGCCCGGGCAGATGTCGTAGCCCTCGGAGGAGGACATGGGGAGCACGGGAACGTCGAAGTCCGGCGCGGGGGCGTCGAAGGTCAGCAGGGTGGGGTGGGGGCCGCGGAAGTAGTCGAAAAGTCTTGTGCCGGAGGTGGATAAGCCGTCGGGGGCGCGGTCACCGGCGCGGAGGGTACCCGGGTCGGCGCGGTCGTCGAGGGCGAGGGGGCCGTTGCGGTAGCTGATGTCGAGCTGGTGGATGGCGGGTGCGCCGCCGCCGTGGAAGTCCTGGCGGTGCAGGAGTGTGCTCAGGCCCAGCACGTTCGCGGCGACCGGCATGCGTTCGGCGGCATAGGTTTCCAGGAGTTGCGGGTCCGCGCCGGACTGCACGGCGGCCAGTTTCCAGCCTAGGTTGTAGGCATCCTGGACGCCGGTATTGAGGCCCTGGCCACCCGCCGAGGAATGCACGTGGGCGGCGTCGCCCGCCAGGAGAACCCGGCCTACCTGGTAGCGGTCGACCATGCGGGCGTTCACGCGGTAGAGCGAGATCCAGCGCAGATCGTGCAGGTGGATGTCGGTGCGCCCGGAACGGTCCCGACAAAGTTGGCGCACGGCGTCGAGGCTCAGCTCCGGCGCCTGGTCGGCGGGCATCGAGGCGACGAACTGGTAGTAGTCGCTGTCGGGCAGGTTCCACAGCGAGAACCGTTTGCCCACATTGCCGTTGCCGGTGAGGATGTGGCAGAACCGGCCGTCGAGACCCTCGGCGCGGACGTCGCCGATCAGGGTGCGTTCGGTCTCGAAGGTATCGCCCTCGAAGCCGATGCCGAGCGCCTTGCGGACGGTGCTGTGGCCGCCGTCGGCGGCGACGAGGTAGTTGGCGCGGAGGTCGCCGGATGCGGTGCGCGCGGTGACGCCGGTGGAATCCTGTGTGACATCGAGGATTTCGGTGTTCCATTCGACGCGGCCGCCGAGTTCGACCAGGCGGGCGTGCAGGATCTCCTCGGTCCGCCACTGCGGGATGAGCCAGGTCTCGGGATAGGGCACGGCGGGTGAGGCGACAAGCCCTGGTGCGCCCAGCATTTCGGCGACCGAGCGCTCCCAGACCACGTCGCGGCCCTGGTAGAGACGGAATTTCGGGAAGGGCTCACCGCCGGCCAGCACCGCGTCGATGACGCCCAGGTCGTCGAAGACCTCGAGGGTGCGCGGTTGCAGGCCCTTGGCGCGGGAGCCGGGGAAGACCCCGGCGGCCTTGTCGACTATGCGGCACGGCACATTTCGGCGGGCCAGGTCGCAGGCGAGGGTCAGTCCGGTCGGCCCGGCGCCGACGATGAGAACGGTCATGGTGGAGTTCCTCGATGATCGAGCAGAACCAGCAGCACGTCGTCGACGAGGCGGGTGATGAAGGCGTCGTCGAAGGGGGTGCCGATCTGCATACGGCGCGTGATCATGGCCTCGGCCACGTCATGGATAAGTTCGGTGTCGGTGTCGGCGGGCAGGTCGCCGCGGTCGATGGCGCGATGCAGGGCGTCGTGGAACGGGGACAGTTCCTCGTTGTCCAGGTGCTCGTGCAGCGCGGCCGCCAGTTCGGGATCGTGGCGCATGGCGGCGATCAGGCCGCCGATCAGGGCGGTCATGCGCTCGGAATCCTTGACGCGCAGGGCCTCCAGCACCGCCACCAGGTCGCCGCGCAGGGTGCCGGTGTCGGGGATATCGGCATTGTGCTGGGCGTCGTAAGCGTCCAGGGCGGCCTTCACCAGCTGGGCCTTGTTGCGCCAGCGGCGGTAGATGGTGGCCTTGCTGGCGCTGGCGCGCGCGGCCACGGCGTCCATGGTGAGCGCCGGGTAGCCGCTCTCGGCGAGCAGATCCATGGTGGCGGCCAGGATCGCGTCGACCCGCTGTTGTCCTCGAACCATGGTCGAAGGGTACGAATCGGTTTCGTACACTTCAAACACCGCCGGTGACGAAGGCGACGATATCGGCGAGTGCGCGCTGGGCTTCGGGGATCGGAAACAGCGGCCAGACGTGCGGCATGCCGGGGTATTCGTGCCAGGTCAGCGAGAAGTCCTGCTCGGCGGCCAGTTTTCGCAGGCGCTGGGCGTCGGCGTTGAGGATTTCGCGGGTGCCGATGAACAGGGCGATGGGCGGGAGGCCTTCGAGTGTGCCGAGCAGCGGGCTGACCAGCGGGTCGCGCAGATCGACGTCGCCGGCGAACATGCGGGTCAGCGTGCGCAGGCCGCGGGCGGGGACGACCGGGTCGAGCGGGTCGAGTTCGTCGATGGCCGGATCGGCGACGGTCGCGTCCAGTGCGGGCGAGAGCAGTACCAGGCGAGCCGGTTTCGGGAGGCCGTGGTCGCGGGCCCGCATGGCCAGCGACAGGGCCAGGTTGCCGCCGGAGGAATCGCCCATCAGGGTGAGTTCCGTGCCGGGCGCTCGGTCGGCATACAGCGACAGCAGCCAGGCGTGGGTTTCCCGAGCCGTGTGCTCCGGTGCGAGCGGGTACATCGGCACGATGAACGAACAGTCCAACAGGTCCACGAGTTTCGCGATCAACTCCCAGTGCGGGTCGGTGATCGGGCGGCACCAGCCGCCGCCGTGGAGATAGAGCACTCGCCGGTCGGAGCGGCCGGAGCGCGGATCGACCGTGTAGACGGTGAAGCCGTCGACTGTCTCCTCCCCCACGGACAGGCCCGCTCGATGCAGTGCCGACGGTGTGGCCGGGCCCTTCTTCCGATCCGCGGCGATGGTGCGGCGGATGCGCTCGGGGCCGTCGATCGCATTGCGGACGCGGAGTGCACGCATGGCCGCGATGAGCAGACGGGCTCTGACACTTGGCATTTCGATCACCTCCGGACCTGAAGTGTACGAAACCGTTTCGTTCACTTCAAGCCCCTAGGCGCGATCGCATACGTACCGGCCCGATTATTCGGCGGTGAAGTTCGCCGACGTTGTGGCTAGCATCGGCGTTCGTGCGTTCAGTTTCCGGGGGAGATTTCCGAATTCGACTGATCGCCCTCATAGCGGGGGTGCTCGGTGTTGTCTTGGCGGTGCTCACGCCGCTGCTGCCGGTTCGGCAGGATCGGGCGAGTATCGAATGGCCGCAGGCGCAGGCGGTGCAGCTGACCGCGCCGTTGGTGGATTACGTGCCGCTGTCGCTGGATGTGAGCGTGCCGTGCGCGGTGCTGCGCGACGTCCCGAGCGGGACCATCCTCTCGACCGTGCCCACCCAGGCGCCCGGCGGTGAGGCCAAGGGCCTGATCGCCCGGATCGAGGACAAGCCCGGCACCGGCCGCACCCTCTCGGTGACCCTGCGCAGCATCCCCCTCCTCACTGCATCGGTCTTCGAAATGACCGGCGTCGGAACAGCTTCCGAACCGGCAATCACCACGCCCTCCGGCGTAACGCCATCACCCACCGCCACACCGACCCCGACGCCGGGCGCGAGCCCACCTGCCGGTGCAGTACCGCCGACCGGCGGGAACCAATCCCCCGGAGCCACACCGCCTTCCGGCGCAAAACCGCCCGCCGGGGTAACTCCGCCGAATGGCTCGAACCCTGCATCCGGAGCCACACCACCCGCGGGCGCGACACCACCCCCGGGCGCGACACCACCCCCGGGCGCGACACCACCCCCGGGCGCGACACCACCCCCGGGCGCGACTCCGCCACCCGGAAGCACGCCGCCCGCCGACGCACCGACACCACCCGCGAGCAGCACCGACCCTGGTGCGAATACAGCGATCGGGCCTGGCGCTGGAGCTGGGGTGACTCCGAATATCGCACCACATGCGGGTTGTGGTGCGCTCGTGGTGCATTCGACCGCATCTGCCACCACTGCGGAACTGACCGGGTTGAATCGGCCGGACGGTTCGCCGATGCGGACCGTCATCGAGAAGGATGTGCGGCCCCAGATCGTCGGTGTGTACACCGATCTCGATCGCACGCGGCTCAGTGATGCTCGGCTGCATGCCGATATCGATACGCGGTTCTCGTCGAGTCCGAGTGCATTGAAGCTCGCGGCCATGGCGGGTGCGGTGTTGTGCACGCTGATCGCGCTCGTGTGCCTGTATTTCATCGATGCCGCCGATGGTCGGCGCAGGCGGCGGTTCCTGCCCGCGCGCTGGTGGCGGTTCACGCTGACCGATGCGCTCGTGCTGATCACGCTCGGCGTGTGGCATGTGGTCGGGGCCAATACCTCCGATGACGGCTACATCCTCACCATGGCAAGGGTTTCCAAGTACGCCGGATACACCGCCAACTATTACCGCTGGTACGGGGTCGCCGAGGCGCCGTTCGGGTGGCCGTACGAGTTGCTCGCGCAGATGACGCGGCTCACCGATGCGAGCCTGTGGATGCGCATGCCCGCGCTGCTGGCCGGAATCCTGTGCTGGTGGGTGGTGAGCCGGGAAGTGCTGCCGCGCCTGGGTTCCCGCGTGCGCAGCGGGGCCGGGGCGCGGTGGACGGCGGCGCTGGTGTTCCAGGCGCTGTGGCTGCCCTACAACAACGGCCTGCGACCCGAACCGCTGATCGCACTGGGTGCACTGTTGACCTGGTGCTCCATCGAGCGGGCCATCGCCACCCGGCGACTGCTGCCTGCCGCCGTCGCGGTATTGATCGCGGCGTTCTCACTGGCCGCCGGACCCTCCGGATTGATCTGCCTGGCCGCGCTCTTCGCCGGTTCGCGGCGGGTGCTGGGGATCCTGGTCGCCCAGGTCCGCACCGAATCCAGCCGCCCCCTGGGATATCTCGCGCGGATTGCGCCGGTGCTGACGGCGGGAACACTGGTGCTGACCGTGGTCTTCGCCGACCAGACCATCGCGTCGGTGCTGGAAGCCACCCGGGTGCGAAAACTGGTCGGCCCCAACCTCTCCTGGCCGGACGAGCCCACCCGCTGGATCTCGCTCTTGTCGCTGACCCCGGACGGTTCACTGTCGCGACGCTTCGGCGTCCTCGCCATGCTGCTGTGCCTGGGCGTGTGTTTCGCGGTCGTACTGCGCAAGGGCGGACGAATTCCCGACACCTCACGCGGCCCCGTCGCCCGGGTGCTCGGCATCGCGGCCATGTCGCTGCTGCTCATGGCCTTCACCCCGACCAAGTGGACCCATCACTTCGGCGTCTACGCCGGGCTGGCCGCCGCGCTGGCGGCGGTGACGGCAGTCACGGTGGGCGGCAACGGTATTCGCGTGCGCTACCTGCGTTCGCTGTTCGCGGCGGCGGTGCTGTTCCTGGTGGCGTTCTGCTTCACCGGCTCCAACGGCTGGTGGTACGTGTCCGGCTACGGAGTCCGCTGGCCCGATCGCGCGCCGGTGCTCGGCGGGACGACCGTCGCCTCGTTCGTCTTCGGCCTGGGCGCGCTGTGCCTGGTGGTCGCGGCGTGGCAGTACTACCGCGAGCCGTATCGCGAGAGCGGCTCGCCCGCAAAGCCTTTCGACCGGATCGCCATCCGCCCGCTCACGCTGGCCGCCGCCGTCCTGGTGCTGTTCGAGGTCGGCACGATGGCCTCGGCGGCCTGGTCGCAGTACCCCGCGTACTCGGTCGCACTCTCGAATCTCCGTGCGCTCCAGGGTCATCCGTGCGCCATGGCCGATGACGTGCTGGTGGAGAACAAGCCCGAGGATTCCCTGCTCACGCCGTACACCGGCGCGGCGGCCGACGGACTTGCCGCCGAGAACAGCGGATTCACCGCCAACGGCGTCGGCGACCTCGCCCCCGAGGGCGCTGGACCCGGCGGCGGTACCAGCGGTGGCGGTGGCGGCCAGAAGACTCCGCCTCCCGGCGGCGGCCCCGCCGACAAGCCCAAGCCCGAGCCCGGCATCAATGGCAGCACGGTCGCCCTCCCGTACGGCCTCGACCCCAAACGGACCCCCGTCCTGGGCAGCTACACCACCGCCCAGCCCCAGCCCCAGCCCGCGCACCTGACCACGCAGTGGTACCGCATGGATCTGGCTGCGGCACAACAGGATCCGAGCTACCACGTCCTGATCCTGACCGTCGCCGGACGCATCGCCGCCGAGGACAACGGCCACCAGATCGACGGCGCGCGACTGCGCCTGGAATTCGCTCACCGCGCCGACGACGGCACCGTCCAACCCCTCGGCGACCTCACCCCGCCGAACGTCGGCGGCGCCCCCGGCTGGCGCAACCTCCCCATCGCCCTGGACCGAATCCCCGCCGGGACCAACGCGATTCGCCTGGTAGCCAAGACCGACGACCCCACCGGCAAACAATGGCTGGCCCTCACCCCACCCCGCCTACCCCACCTCGTCACCCTCGACGAAATGGTCGGCCACGACGCCCCCGTCCTCACCGACTTCCATGTGGGCCTGGCCTTCCCATGCCAGCACCCCCTCGATCACCGCGACGGCCTGGCCCAACTCCCGTCCTGGCGCATCCTCCCCGACAAACTGAACTCCCAGGTCTCCGAAACCTGGCAGGGCGACGCGGGCGGCGGCCCCGTCGGCTGGACCACCCTCCTCCTGAAGTCCCAGCCCATCCCCGCCTACCTCGACCACGACTGGACCCGCGACTGGGGCGAATTACAGCGCCTCACACCGTATGTCGACGCCCCCGCCGCCACCCCCGAGGTCCGTATCGAGGACCGGTGGGGCTGGGTGAACGACACCCCCATCATGGCCGCCCCCGACCCCACCCAAACCCGCTGACCCCTGCAGCTTCACCCCACAGCGATCTGCCTCTGAATGTCCTCGACGACGAACAGCGTCCCGTCGGCATCCTCCCCCGAGGCGATGACCTGCTGATAGAAGTCGCGCCCGAAAATGGGGAGGTGAATCACGGAAAGCCGGATGACACCCCGGTTCCCCGCCACCTCCCCATCGGTGTTCACGACATCGCTGAACGCGTTGTTCACCAGCACCGGCACAATGTCGGCCTTCAGATCGTTGATATCCCGAAACGTGTCGGGCAGCGTCATCCGGCGCGTGCGAATCCACAGAACGGCCATGACGACCACCTCCGCTTGCGTAGTAATAAGACACCGCCAGCATCCGCCTGCCACGCCGCCCGTTCACGAGTAGCAACTACCTGGTTTTCCGAGCCGCACTACCTACCCCGCGATCGATCGCGCCGCAGGTAGGGTGACCGCTATGAAACGAGGCGTTCTGATCGCGGCAGCGCCCATCCTGCCGATAGCCGCGCTCCTCATCCCGGCCGCTCCGGCCGCCGCGGACGCGCCGCTCTACTTCGACTCCGCCCCCATCAGCCCCGCCCCCGGCTGCTCGGGCAAGGTGACCGCCGAGGTATCGGCCAGCCAGGGCCAGCAGGCCCGCGAATTCGCCGACTTCATCGACAGCTCGACCCGGGTCACGGTGAACTTCACCCCCGACACCAACCCCGCCGGCTCCCTCTCCGCCTCCCCCGGCGACGCCTGCGAAATCTCCACCACCGTCACCATGCGCAACCTCGACACCGGCGTCTCCAACACCGAAACCAAATCCACCCAGTACGACGGCCACTACGGCTGGCACGCAGCCTTCTTCACCCTTCCCGGCTCCGGCCGAGTCTCGGTCTCGGTCAGCACCAACCCCACCCCCGCCGAACTCACCATCACCGTCCCCGCCCCGATCTGACGACACCCGACAGACGAAATCCGCCGCCGCCCGGAATACCGGGTAGCGGCGGTCTTTTCGAATTCGAGCGTCAGTTCTGCTGAGCCGGTCCACCGGCGGGCGGCGCACCGTTCGGGGGTTGAGCGCCGTCGGGGCCGTCGGCCGGCGGGGCCGGTTGGGCGCCGGGCGGCAAAGGCTTGCCGATGTGCTGGGCGATGTCGGGGAGCATGCGGTTGGCCACCTGCTCCCAGTTGCCCCAGTTGTGGACGCCGATGCTGGGGAAGTCGTAGGTGACGTTGTCGTAGCCGAGGCCGTCCAGCTTCGACTGGAAGGACTTGGTGTTGGCGAGGGCGATGCCCTCGAGCGGCATGCCCTGGATCACCGCGTCGGAGGAGGACAGGTCCTGCTGGGCGGGGACCGCGCTGCCTGCCGAGATGTAGAGGCGGGTGTTGTTGGCGATCAGCTTGTCCACGAAGCCGTACGGGTCCATGCGCTGCCACTTCGGGCTGCCCGCGGCGGCCATGGAATCGATGTTGTAGCCACCTGCCGCCAGCAGGGCCAGGCGCAGTGCGTCACGCATGCCGGGGGCCGACATGTAGAGGTAGCCGGAAAGCGAACCGGCGTAATTGAATTGGTCCGGGTGGTAGGCGGCCATCAGCAACGCGGCGCTGCCGCCGCTCGACAGACCGAAGACGCCGTTACGAGAGTCGCTGAAGCCCAGACGATTTCGCAGCGCGTCGCGCAGGTTCTGGGTGAGGAAGGTCTCCCACTGGTAGGTGTAGGACTTACCCGAGGTCTCGTCCCAGCCCGCGACCGCCGAACCGGAATCCCGGCTGGGGAAGAGGTTCGCGTCGGGGTTGACGCCGCCGAAGCTGCTGGGGGAATCCCAGTCCTGGTAGAAGCTGGATTCGCCGCCGACCGGCATCACCACATTGATATTGAACTTGGCCAGCGCCGCCGGAATGCTGGTGTGGATCTCCCAACCGTTGTAGTCGTTCTGCGAGCGTTCCCCGTCCAGCAGGTACACCACCCGGTCGGTATTTCCGTCCGCGGCCCGCACGATCCGGGTCTTCACCGACCCCATGCTCGAGTCGACGTAGAAGTCGAAGGCATTCGGATTCGTATCCGCCGCGGCCGGTCCGGCCACCACCCCGAACGGCAGCATCGCGGCCACCGCGGCTCCCACCAGGCCCCGCTTGGCCCATCCTCCCCGCATATTCTGTTTGCCCTTCCGTTGTGCGGCCTGAACCGGCCGCTCCCCTCGATCCTCCCCCGCTCCCCTGTTCCACGGCGCGGCGGTTCGCCGTGCAGCATAGCGGGTGCGAATGCGGGGGTCTCCTCGAATGGGATTGGGGCCCAGGCGGCTAACGGCGTCTGGTCAGGCCAATTCCACGCGAATCGGGTCGCCGGGGCGGACGGTGGCGAGCAGGCGCGGGTCGCCGTCGATGACGCCGAGGACATTGCAGGCGCTGGCCAGGCGGCATTCGTCGCCGTGCGAGATCGGGGTGGGGCCGTAGGGCAGGGCCAGCGAATCACCGTCGGTCCAGAAGGCGACCGTGCCGGGATCCACGATCTGCCGCGCGTCCAGATCCCGCGCGACGCTCACACCGGTCTCGAAGTAGACCTCCTCACCCCAGGTGCTCGCGCTCGAGGAGATGGGCAGCGCGGCCAGCAGGGCCTTGGTGGTGGAGGTGTCCTCGAGGGTGGCGGTGAGCTGATTGGCGGGCCAGGTGATGCGGATCCGGGTCATGCCCCACATTCAACAATATGTTGAATTCAGAGGGAAGGGGCTACCTCGCGGTAGCCACGGCCTGCTCGAACATGCCCTGATCGTGGGCGCACACGATCAGCAGATCCGGATCGCCCGCCCGGTAGAGCTCCGCCACCCGGGCATGGTTGTCGTGCACCCGGTCGCGATCGAAGGCGAGCATGTTCTCCAGCAGAGCGTGCCGGACCGGAATACCGCGCCCGTCGATCCGGCCGGGATGCAGGAAGGCGTCCCCGCAATGCAGCACCCAGCGATGACCCGCGTCGACGGCGACGGCGGTATGACCGCGCGTGTGCCCGGGCATGGGCACCAGCACGATTCCGGGACCGATATCGGTCAGCTCCTGCGCGGTGAGACCGCGCCAGCTCTCGCCCTCGGGCGCGTATTCGACGATCTTCGGATCGTGCGACCACAGCTCCGGGCGGTACCGCAGGCGCTCCCGCCAGCTCGGGGAATGCATCGCGCCCTGCGCCTCCGCAGCGGTGAGATGCAGTGTGGCATCGGGGAAATCGGCGAGACCGCCCACATGGTCGGAGTCGAGATGGGTGGTGATCACGTGCCGCACGTCCCCCGGATTCAATCCGAGTTCACGAATCTGCCGCACCGCGGTCTGCGCGGGATCGAGGGTCGGCCGGTTGACCCGGCGCTGCGGCCCGACCCGTCTCGGATCGGCGATATCGAGCAGTCCGAATCCGGTGTCGACGAGCACCAGGCCGTCGCCGTTTTCGATGAGCAGGACGTGACAGCACAGCGTGATGGAAGGCATGCGCATGGTGCCGCAGTTCAGATGGTGAACCTTCATGGAGGAAGTCACTTTCGAATCGGCGGGGCATCCCCATCATGCCCACATCCAGCACACGAGAAGCGGCTTTGCCCGGTTCGCAAAGATCTCTTAAGCGGACCGGAAGGTCGGTCGCGGAAGCTGTCGGCGACAAGGAAGGGGGAACACATGGCGTTCGCGGCAATCTTCTTCGTCGCGCTGCTGGCAGTTCCGGTACTCCTGCTGATCGTGTTCATACCCATAGCGATCCACGCCGAACGGGAACGCAAGGAGCGGATCAGGGGTTGGGCCGCGGCGCACGGATGGATGTTTCGGGAACGGTCGACCGCGGCCTTCACCGCGCGGCTGCCGGGCCGCAATCGGCACGGACTCGGGGTGACGGTGACCGGGCAGCTGGGCGGACGCTGGGTGACCGTGGCGGAGTATTCGTACCAAACCACTTCCGGCAGTGGGGATTCCCAGTCCACCACGACACACCACTACATCGTGGCGCTGGTTCTGCTGGACCGGCCGCATCCGCCGCTGGCGGTGCGGCAGCGGGGGCTCGTATCGCAATTCGGGCGGGCGCTGTTCGGCGACAAGCCCACCGCGACCGGCAATGTCCTCTTCGACGCCAAGTTCCGGATCGACGCCGCGGATCCCGGCCACGCCAAGGCGATGGTCGGCCCGAATCTGGTAGCCGCGCACATCGCTGGGGCGGTGCCGCAGTGGAGCCTCGTGGGCAACGAATTGCTCACCTACACATCGGTTTCGGGGAAACTGAAGGATCCGGAGCAGATCCCCTGGTACGCGGGGCAGCTGTTGCACGTGGCGGATCTGCTCGGACCGCTCGACCTGGTCATACCGGATCGACGGTGAAGGTGGCGCTGCGTCCCCGCGCGTCGAGGCGGCCGTCACCCCAGCTGGCGCTGCCGTAGGCATCGATGTCGATGGCGTAGCGGCCCGCGGGTAGGGCTTCGGGCAGTTCGATCGAGGCGCGGTCCTGCCAGTCGACCAGGCCCAGATAGGTGCGCGAGGGCTCATCACGCAGTGAGACGAGGAAGATGCGCACGGACTCGAATCGCTTGTGCGCGTCCGCGTTCAGGGACCAGCCGATGCCGAGCGACCGGTGCGCGGCGTCGGTGAAGTCGACGGTGACGCGCAGCGCCGACTCGTCGAGTCCTACCCGGGACCTCACGACTGCCTCCTCGTACACATTCCTCTGCGTCCAGGCTGGCACGGACCTCGCGACGTGGCAATCAGCCGTTCCGGACCGCCTGCTCGAGGTAGGCCAGGGCGTGCGCGCCGTCATCGGCGAAATACACCAGCTCCGACAGCGGCAGCGGCAGGAACCCCTCCGCCTCCATCCGCTCGAACTGGACCAGCAGTCCGTCGTAGAACCCGGCGGTGTTCAGCAGCACCACGGGCTTCCGGTGCAGCCCATGCTTTTTCATCTCAAGGATCTCGGTGGCCTCGTCCAGGGTGCCGGTACCGCCGACCATGATCACGATGGCGTCGGCCAGCCCGAGCAGCTTCGCCTTCCGTTCGGCCAGGTCGGCGGCAATGATCATCTCGTCGGCATTCGCCCGCGCCTTGCCGCGCAGGAATTCCACCGAGACGCCGACCAGTCGCCCGCCGCTCTCCTGGACACCGTCGGCGACCACCTTCATGAGCCCGACATCGGACCCGCCCCACACCAGGGTGTGGCCGCCCTTGCCGATCAGCTCGGCGAATTCGCGCGCGGGCCCGGTGTAGCGCTCGTCGAGGTCGGCGGCCGACAGAAACACGCAGATGTCCATGCGGTCACTGTATTGAGGCGGCGGGCATGCCCGTCAGACGGCGTCGAGCTTGACCCGCACCGTGGTGCGGCCGTTATCGCGATTGGCGACTGCGTGGCCGGTGCGGTCGGCTCCGTTCAGGTGCAGGGAGATCGGGCCGCCGTCGCCCTGGAAGTTGCGCCACCAGTTCTTCTTGTCCGCCATGCCGACACCGATGATGATCTCGTCGCCCTTGCGCCAGTAGTTGACCGGCGTGCTGAACGTCTTGCCCGAACGGCGGCCGGTGTAGGTGATGACGACGAAGCCGCGACCCATGAGCGAACCGATCACCGGAGCCTTGGTCAACGCCACGATGCCCGCGTTGAGCGAGTTCGCCACCTGTGCCGCAACATTTTTCAGTGCCATGTGCCAGCACGGTATCAGTCGGGGACCATACCGGCGATCCGAGTCCCGGAGCGGCTCCAGCCGCCCCGGGACATCGGTACTACGGGATGAGCAGCCTCTCGAGGAGGCCGTGCACCGCAGCGATGACATCGCCGATGAAATGCGGAATCATTCGTCTGTCCTCCTTCGTGAAATCGAATACCCGTGACTAACTAGTCGGTTCGTATTCGTTGCCGAAGACTGGACGGATGTCTCGGCGATGCCGTCCCCTCCACGGCACCGCCGGAGGAAATCAAAGCGGACACCGGACATCCGGGACAAGCTGTCCCGGTAACCCTAAATAGGGTCTGTTCGGCCGAAGTCGCCCACATAGGGACGAACCACTGCTACGCAGAGATGCAGGTGTTCGCGCCCGGGAGGGAAGGACTGCAACTGCATGGTCACGCTGACCGGACCCGCATCGGTGTAGACGTGCTGCGGCTCGTCGAGTCCGCGATCGAAACCGACACTGCGCGTGAGCCAGATGCGGGCGAAGTCGGGATCATCCTGGAGCGCACGCAGTACGGACACCCCGATCGCCGGATTGCCGAAATGGGTGAGGATGCCGCGCATTCGGGCGACGACATTCCTGGCCTCGGTCTCCCACTCCACCAGGATTTCGCGGCCGATCGGACCGAACAGCCAGAGCATGAGATTGCCGTACGACAGCCGTCCGGGGAACAACCGCTCATAGGCCTCGTTGGCGGCAATGGCCTCCCAGGCCCAGTTGCAGTACGCGGCCGGGCGCGGCATCAGGTCGTCGAGCATGGCTTGTTCGGCGGCGGTGGCCTCACTCCGCATGCCTTCGCCCAGCCACGGCCGGGATATGTGAACCCGGGTCAGATCGTCCAGATGCCGGAACTCGTCCTCGGTCGTGAGCCCGAGCGCGCGGCCCAGCGCCTCCTGGGTCGGCAGGCTCAGGCCGGTCTGCTCCCCGCGCTCGAGCTTCTGAATGGTCCGCGCCGACAGGAAGGCCCGCTGCCCCAATTGCTCCCGGGTCAGCCGCAGCCGCTTGCGGTGATACGCGACGTAGTCGCCGAGCGAGGGTATGGGAAGCTTCAGCTCGTCCGAAGACATGCGCACCTACCCAACCCTCGGACCTACTTGCAGCTACTGTCCAGCATCCTAGAGTCGGGCGCGGTGTGATCC
>NZ_BAFX01000196.1 GCF_000308815.1 Nocardia concava NBRC 100430 | reverse complement strand
CCGCTGCCGTCGTCGCCGGCGGTGCCCAGCGGCAGGCCCTCGGCCCACGGGTACTCGGGTGCGTGCCGCGCGACCATCTCGCCATTTGCGATGAATCCACCGGTGGTGAGGATGACCCCGGAGCGGGCCTGGATGCGCACCGCGCGGCCGTAGCGTCGCTCGATGCGGTCCAGTAGCAGCTGTACCGCCCTGCGCAAACCCTGGTGGTATACACCGGGTTTCGATGAGATCCTGGCCAGCGCGGCGAACCGGCGCCGCACCGCGAGGGGCGCGCCACTGATCGTGGTCGCCTCGACTCCGATCACCCGGCCGTCCTCGACCACGAGTTTCGTTGCCCTGGTTCCGATCTGGACCCGGACGCCGTTCTTCGCGGCCGTCGCGGCGAGCGGTCCGAACAGCTTCTTGCCCGAGACCCCGCGCCCGTGTGCGCGATGCCCGCGCTGGCGCGGTGTCGCCAATTCCCGGAAGGCGCCGGAGTTTTCGCTGCCCGAGTAGTAGAGGTAATAGTCGTCGGTCGGGTACGAGGTCTTGAACGGGCACAGCGACGCCTGGAACGGCACTCCGTTCCGGGTCAGCCAGTCGATCATGGCCGGTGACTCCTCGCAGAATCGCCGCAGCGTCGCCTCGCTCACGGTGTCGCCGACCTCGGCCCGCAGATACGCCAGCATGTTCTCGACGTCGTCCTCGACCCCGGCCGCGCGCTGCACCCAGGTGCCGGCGCCCGCGTACACGATGCCGCCCGACAGCGCGGTCGCCCCGCCGCCCAGGTACCGGTCCAGTGCCAGCACCTCGGCCCCGGATTCCCGCGCCGCCAAGGCCGCCGCGACCCCCGCCCCGCCGTATCCGACCACCACGACATCGGCCGAAGAATCCCAGGTCCGCACCGTTGCGACCACCTTTCGCACGAAAAACCGGCTAGCACTGCCCGAATCGCCTGAAACTATAACGTGTTCTAGTTCACCACATTGACCGCGTCGCGGCATGCGGCAGACCGGAATGCCGGTTACCGTCGGACGGGTGGCCAGCAAGTCAGCTCCGTCGATCGAGGTGGAGGTCGGCGAGCACACGGTGCGCGTGTCCAATCCGGACCGGGTGTACTTCCCGGAGACCGGGGCGACCAAGCTCGACCTGGTCCGGTACTACATGAGCGTGGGCGACGGCATCGTCAACGCCCTGCGGGACCGACCCTGCATGCTGCATCGCTTCCCCAAGGGCCTGCCCGGCGGCAAGGTCCACCAGAAGCGGATCCCCGGCGGTGCCCCCGACTGGATTCCCACCGTCCAGCTGTACTTCCCCCGCTACGGCCGCACCGCCGACGAACTCTGCGTCGACAAGCTCGCCGACGTGATCTGGGCAGTCCAGATGTCGACCGTCGAGTTCCACCCCTGGAACTCCCGCCGCTTCGACACCGAACTCCCCGACGAATGGCGCATCGACCTCGACCCCATGCCCGACTGCCCATGGTCCCGAGTCCAACGAGTAGCCGAAGTGGCCCACGAGGTCCTCGACGACCTGGGCGCCGTCGGCTGGCCGAAAACCTCCGGCGGCAAGGGCTTACACATCTACGTCCGCATCGCCCCCGACTTCGGCTTCCAAGACCTCCGCCGAGCCGCCCTCGCCTTCGCCCGAGAAGTAGAACGCCGCGCCCCCGAAGACGTCACCACGGCCTGGTGGCGCAAAGACCGCGACCCGGCCCAACTCTTCGTCGACTACAACCAAAACGCCCGAGACCACACCATCGCGGCGGCCTACTCGGTCCGAGGCGTCCCCGAGGCGACCGTGTCAACTCCGGTGCGCTGGAACGAAATCCCCGAAATCCACCCCGCCGACTTCACCATCAAAACCGTCCCCGCCCGCTACGCCGACCTCGGCGACCTCCACGCCGGCATCGACGAAGCCGTCTTCAACATCGACCCCCTCCTCGAATGGGCCGACCGCGACAAAATCGAAGTAGACCTCGACGCGGAAGGTGGCGACTAGCGATCCGCCCGGGGTCAGCTGGTTTGGTGCGTTTCCAGTGCCTTGCCGATCAACCGCTTCGCGTCCTCCCCGTAAACCGCTTGTCCCGCAAGAATTTCAAAAGTTCGCATGTGCAACCCGATCCCCTCCGAATCGGTGACGATGATAACTCCGTTTTTCGGTTCGACTCCGAGATGATTGTTACCCCGTACCTGTTCCGAGCCAGGGGTTACCAGCACACCGCGCTGCATCTGCGGAGGTTGTCTCCGCACGGCATATTCGAGTCGTTCGCGGACCAGTTCGAGCAGATATGGGGTACGACAACCCCGTACACGACGACACAAGGACTGACCAATGGGCTCACGGCGTGACTACTACCGAGACCCGAACGCGCCCAAGCCCAATTCGCTGAAGCCTGGGGGTTCGGCTCTGGTGGTCGATGAGCACGGCCGCGTGCTCATGCAACGTCGCGGCGACTCCGGCAACTGGTCGTTGCCCGGCGGGATCATGGAGATCGGTGAAACCCTGGAGGATTGCGTGGTTCGCGAGACTCGTGAGGAGACAGGGCTGGACATCGAAATTACCGGCCTCCTGGGTATCTACACCGATCCTGAGCATGTGATCGAATACGCTGACGGCGAGGTTCGGCAACAGTTCGCCGTCGTCTACAACGCCCGCGTGGTGGGTGGAGAAATCCAAGTCTCCGACGAATCCACCGAAGTTCGCTTCCTCTCGCAACGCGAGCTCGAATCCTTACCGGTGCACCCCACCGTCCGCCTGAGACTTCAGCACCACCAGGACCAACGCCACACCCCCTGGCTCGGCTGACTCCGTGAGAATGCACTGACGCACAACTCTTCTCGCGATTTGCCTGCCGGATTGCATGCTCGTCGCTCTTGGGGGCCACACGCCGCCAGACCCTAGTTTTGGGGTCGTGGGTTGGGTTAACGGCTGCATCGGATCATCCGACGAATGGGGTGGGAATGATCACGCGGGTAGGCAGGTCCGTGTGGGAGCGATGTCGGATCGGCCGGTGTCGCGGGCCCTGACATCTGATAGGAGTTTGGATACTCGTGCAGCGAATTTCGAAGTCGTACAACATGAAACGGGGCGCTGCGGCGGCTGTGGGGCTGGGTGTTGCCGCGACGCTCACCGCCTTGTCGGCGCCGTCGGCATCCGCGACCGTCACCAGCATCGCGATTGCGCCCGCCTCTACGTTCGGCACTCATCGTTATGGGACAACCTGCTCGTACACCGTGACGGTGTCGGTCGACGACGACAGTCAGACGGTCTACTTCTTCGAAGAAGGGCAGGGTCCCAGCGGATTTGCCGAGGCGAAGCCTGTCGGCGGCGTGGCGAAGGCGACGTGGACTCCATCGTCCACGAAGGTCACCTACATCTATGCCGTCCAGCCGAATGCCACGGCTCAGATCAGGCAGCCCGTGGACATCGGAACCGGCATCAATGTCGGATCTGCCTGCATTGCAAGCTGATTCACCCAACCTTTGACCCATAGCAGTCTTCGATCTTGTCCCGAGGAGTTTCGAATGTTCGTGAAGCGTGGAGTTCTTGTCGGCGCCCTGATCGCCGCGGCGACCGTGACCGCCGCCGCCCCGGCCATGGCTTCCCCGGCCCCGCTCGAATCCCCCACTCCGGCAGCAACCGAACCGGTTGCGGGCGGGTGGTGCAACCTTGACCCGGCTATCGCCCTGTGGTGCCTGATCGCCAGCCCCTCCGCCTAGGGCTCACCGGTAGCCGGGTGTTGGGTGCGGTCGAAAATTTTCAGAGATCGTCGGTGGTGATCAGGCCGTCGCGGATGGCTCGGGCTACCAAGGCTGCCTTGGTCGGGGCTGAGCGGCCTACCGAGGCGTACTTGGCTCGGATACGTTCGAGGTAGGTGTTCACCGTGCCGACGGTGATGTAGAGCTGTTGGGCTACCAGGGCTTTGGATTCAGTTTGGAACCAGGCCAGCAGGACTTCGCGTTCGCGGTGGGAGAGTTTGGGGCGGTCGTCGGCGTCGGTGCTCATGGCTCGGGCCATGGTGGGGCTGAGGTAGGGGCGGACATCGGCGGCGGCGTGGAGGGCGGCGATGAGGTGGTCGCGGCCTTCGGTTTTGGAGAGGTAAGTGACCGCCCCCAGGTCCAGGCAGTCTCGGACCAGGTGGGGTTCGGTGTGCTGGGAGTAGATGACGACGCGGTGGCCGCGGGTGCAGACGGTGGCGAGGGCAGTGAGATCTGGTGCGCGCTGGTCGAATTGGAGGTCGAAGACCACCGCGTCGAGCGTGCCTCGGTCGGGGCCGGTGGCCGCGAGGAAGGCGGCGGGGTCGGGGTGGTCGGCGACGACCTGGATGTGGGGGTCGGCGGCGGCGCACCAGCCGCGGACGCCGTCGCGGATGAGAGGGTGGTCGTCGACTATGGCGATGCGGATCATCGGGCTCCCTCTGACTCGAAGCGGTGATGCAGTCGCGCCCAGAGCAATTCGCCGGCGGTGACCACCTCGGTGTGCACGGCGGAGTCGGTCAGGGTGGACAACCGGTCGAGGGTTTCGATCGGGCAGTCACCCAGCGCGCTGACCGTGCAGCCGTCGGCGTCGGCGGTCACCACCACGCGGGCGCGGGAACGGCTGGCGTCCAGCATGATTCGAGTCGCGGCCACCAGGTGGCCGCGGACGGCGTCGGGCAGCTCGAGTGCGGCGGGCGCGGTCTCGACGGTGACCGCCACTCCGCGCCGTTCGGCGGCGTCGATTCCGGTGCGCAGGTCCGCGAGCAGCGGATGCCCGACGCCGTCGCGCTGGGTGAACAGGCGGCGCAGCCGGGCGTACTCGGTGCGGGCCGCGGTCCGCACACCCGCATCCTCGGGGCTCAGGGTGCCGTCGGCCAAACCTCTCAGCAGCGGGGTGAATTCGGTCAGCAGTTCGCGATAGCGGCGCACGCATTCCTGTTCGTGCATGCGCGCGACGGCGTCGGTGGTGCGATGTCGCAGGCGTTCCCCGTGCAGGGCGGCCGCCTGCCGGGCCGCGCGGTCGAGGGTGGCCGCGAACCAGGCGGTGAACACCTGCAGGAAGAAGATGGCGGCCGTGTGATACCCGAGCACCGTGAGGTTCTCGGCGCTCGGCGCGCGCACCAGGATCACCGCGCACACCAGCAGCCACCAGGCGGTCAGGGCGGACAGCGCCAGCCGGGGCGGCAGCCGGAAGCCGAGCGCGACCACGGCCCAGCCGGACGCGCCGATCGACCAATTCGCACCTGCGAGAACGGCATCCACCGGAAGCCACGCGGTGAGCACCAGCGAGGCGGCGGTCGCCACGGCCATCAGACCAAGGGTGACGGGCTCGCTGCGGCGTCGGATCAAAGCCGCCAGCGCACACCCCACATTGGTCGCGACCAGCAGTGCGTTCACCACCGTCGGCGGGGTAGCCGCCGCCGTGGTGAGTGTGGACTGCAGCAGGGTGTCGACGACGGCGATGCCCACCATGCCGTACCCGAAATTCCTTCCGAGCCGCTCGATTCCGGTATCGGTCTCGGACTCGTCGAACGAATCCACTTCGGCGGCAACGGGTTCGGTGACCGGCCAGCTGAGCCGCACCTCGGTGCCGCGGCCGCGCGCACTGATGATGTCCGCATCGCCGCCCACCTCCCGCACCCGCTCGATGATGGAGTGCCGGATGCCGTAGCGGTCTTCGCCGGGCGGCCCGTCGAATCCGATCCCGTCGTCGGTGATGACCAGGCGTCCCGCTCCGGCGTCGATCACCGCCTCGCTCGCGTGCGCGTGCCGGTCGACATTGGTGAGCGCCTCGCGGGCCGCGGCGGTGACCGTCCAAGCCAGTGCGCGCGGAATCCGCAGCGGGCCGGGCGTGCGCAGCGTGACCGGGGTGGCGCAGGCGGTGCTCAACTCCCGCAACAGCTTCGACAGATCGGCCTCGGCCTCGTCACCGGGCAGCGGGATACCGGAGTTCAGCACGGTGAGATCGCGCGCCGCCTGCCGTGCGATGCGTTCGGGATCCGCGGCCGCGCCCTGCCCGACCATCAGCAGCGTGGCGGCCGCGGTGTCGTGCATGACCGCCCACTGCTCGTGTTCGTAGCGCCGCCGCGCGGCCGCCACCCGGCTGGCGATGCGGGAGTCGGCGGCCGCGGTCACGGTGCGGTCGTGCACGGTCGCCGCGCGCAGCACCACCCGGCGCACACCGACGGCCAGCAGCCATTCCACCACCAGGTAGCCGACGGACAGATCGGAGAGGAAGCTCCACGGCGTGAGGCCGGGCGTCTCGCGATTGGCGTGGTAGAGCAGCAGCAGGATCACCACGGTCACCGCGGCCGACACCCGCACCCGTTCCGCGATGCCCACCGAGATCACCGTCGCCGCGACGACCTTCACATCGATGAGGTCCTTGGTGCCGATCCCGGACGCGGCCACACTCGTGGTGCCCAGCAGATAGATCGCCACCACCGCGAGGTCGGCCGCGGTCCACCACGGCCCGAGTCGCCGCCCCCACAGGCGCGCCGCCGACCACACCGCCAGCAGGACCGTGACCGCGTGGCCCGGAGCCGGATCGGTCCCGCCGCTCGCCAGGTGCACGACGGTCAGCAGCAGGCAGGCCGCGTGACGGAATCGGATGGCCAGCAGCATCGCTTCCTGCGCGACCGCGGCATGGGTCGGTTCGTCGCGCGGCACCCGGACACGGTACCCAAGCGGATCGGGCCGAGCATGCTGGTAGCGGGGTCCGCTGTCCGTCGAACGTCCGACAGACAGACTTGTCCGGTTCCGGCATTCTCGACCGTGCGGAACGGTGTGCGGCTCCGGCCTGTACCGCTGCTGCGCCCGCGGCCGTTGGCGGGCGGGGAGCTAACGGCCGCCCGGGGCAGCGCCGCGAGAACGTCCGGGGCAGTGCCACGAGAACGTCCGGGGCAGCGCCGCGAGAACGTGTCGAAACCGCGATGCCGCCGCGACCCCGGCCGCGCGATCATGCCGCCCCGCACGGCCTACGCTGTCCAGTGATTTCGAACAGGCAGTCCCTCCCTATCACGACGCAGTCTTAGGAAGAGGCCTCATGAGTAACGAAATCCTGCAGCTGGGTTCGTCCGCACTGAGTCTGACGAGCCAGGTCACCGGCATCATCTCCAATATCGTCGGCATCGTGACGGCCTTCATTCCGCACTGACCGGCACTCCACCGCTGAGTAGGCTTTCTGTGCACGGGTATGCGATACGCACCGGCGCAGGAGGCGCGGGATGGAGTGGTTCATCGCACCGGACTATTGGCTCGCTCGGCAGGTGGTCGAGCGCGGGGTCGCGGCCGTCTATGTGATCGCCTTCGTGGCGGCGGCCCGGCAGTTCAAGGCGTTGATCGGGGAGCACGGCATGCTGCCCGTGCCGCGGTATGTGGCACGGCGGCCGTTCCGCTTGTCTCCCAGCGTGTTTCACCTGCACTACTCCGACCGGTTCTTCGCGGCCGTCGCCTGGAGTGGGGCGTCGGTGTCGGTGGCGCTGGTGGCCGGGCTCGCCGATCTGCTGCCGCTGTGGGCCGCCATGGCGGTGTGGCTACTGCTGTGGGCGGCGTACCTGTCGATCGTCAATGTGGGGCAGGTCTGGTACTCGTTCGGGTGGGAATCGCTGCTGCTCGAGGCCGGATTCCTGGTGATCTTCCTCGGCAATGACGAGGTCGCCCCGCCGGTGCTGACGCTGTGGCTGGCGCGGTGGCTGGTGTTCCGGGTGGAGTTCGGGGCCGGGCTGATCAAGTTGCGCGGCGACCGGTGCTGGCGGGACTTGACCTGCCTGTACTACCACCACGAGACCCAGCCCATGCCGGGGCCGCTGAGCTGGTTCTTCCATCACCTGCCCAAGCCGTTGCATCGAATCGAGGTGGCGGCCAATCATGTTGCCCAGCTGGTGATTCCGTTCGGATTGTTCGCCCCGCAACCGGTGGCGAGCGTGGCGGCGGCGATCATCATCGTCACCCAGCTGTGGCTGGTGCTGTCGGGGAACTTCGCGTGGCTGAACTGGCTGACCATCGTGCTGGCGTGCGCGGCGATCTCGAATCCCGCTGCGGCCCCGGATATGCCGGGCTCACCGCTGTGGTTCACGGTGCTGGTCTTCGCATTCGCGGGCGTCACCGTGGTGCTCAGCTATCTGCCGGTCCGCAATATGCTGTCGAGTCGTCAGCGAATGAATCAGTCCTACAACCCTTTTCATCTCATCAACACCTTCGGAGCGTTCGGCAGTATCGACCGTGTCCGCTACGAGGTGGTGATCGAAGGCACCGAGGATCCGGAGCCGACCGATCACACGCACTGGCGCGAATACGGATTCAAGGGCAAACCCGGTGACCCGCAACGTCTTCCGCGCCAAAGGGCCCCGTACCACCTGCGTCTGGACTGGCTGCTCTGGTTCGCGGCGCACTCGCCGTCCTACGCCCGCCCCTGGTTCGGCGCGTTCCTCGAACGCCTGTTGCGCAACGATCCGGCGACATTGCGCCTGCTGCGCCACAATCCGTTCCCGGACGCGCCGCCCCGCTGGGTCCGGGCCCGGCTCTACGAATACCGCTTCACCACCGTCCGCGAGTTGCTCGACACCCGCGCGTGGTGGGTTCGCACCGTGGTGAGCGAGTACGCGCCGCCGATTTCCTCGAGGGGCGCTCCGGTCGCGCGGCGGACATAATGCGGCATGGGATTTTTCCGGCCGCACGCTCCGGTGGATCAGCTGGAGCGGATGTGGGTCGAGGAGATGCTGCGCTGGTGCGTGGCGGAATTCGGCCCGCGCACCCTGCGCATGCCGGTGGTGCTGCCCACCTCGGATTTCTTCCCGGATGCCTATAACGGGTCTCGCGCGGAGGTGTTGTCCGTGGTCGAGCGGGTGGCCGGGTACATGGGCGTCGGCCGGGATCGCATTGTGGTGGAGTTCGACTCGGTGGGCCCCAGCCTCTCGGACCAGCTCCCTTACCTGGCGGGATCGCCGAGTCACGAAGCCGGGCACTACCGGGTCGAACACGGCCGGTCGGTGGTGTCGCTCGAACTGGCGCGGCTGCGGTCACCGGTCACCCTGGTGGCGACGATCGCCCATGAGCTGGCCCACGAACGCCTGGTGGGGGAGCACCGCATCGACCCCGAGCGGCACGACGGCGAGCAGCTCACCGATCTGGCGACCGTCTTCCTCGGGCTCGGCGTCTTCAATGCGAATGCGGCATTCCAGTTCTCGCAGAACAGTCGCGGCTGGCGCTGGCAGCGGCTCGGCTATCTGTCCCAGCCGATGTTCGGCTACGCGCTGGCCTGCTGGACCGTCATGCGCGGGGATCCGAAACCGGCGTGGGCGCGCCACCTCGATACGAATCCCCGCGTCTACATGAAGCAGTCGCTCAAATACCTGCGCGCCGATCCCGACGCCCTGCCCGAATGGCGTTCCGCCTTCGAGTCCTGACCGTCACGCCGTGCTGCTCGCGCTGCCGTTCTCCAGATGACCGGCGAAATGCCGGACCCAGGCGGAGTTTCCGGCCAGGCTGAGGGTGAGGTCGTACCAGCCCTGGTCGAGCGGCGCGGTGATGTCGCGCTTGGCCCCGGCGTCGATGGTCATGGCGGAACCGCCGCCGACCTGTACCGTCAGCGCGGACCCGCCGGAATTGCTCACGGTGACAACGAAAGTGGGCTGAGCGGCGCTGCCACCGACCGCGGCCGTGGCGGTCAGGGCGGTGGTTTCGGCCGTGCCCGACGCCTCGAACAGGAAGCCGTTGGGTGCGTGCACCGCGAAATCGTAGGACCCGCCGACCTGGAATCGCTCCTGGGCCGTGCCGCCCGCGTCCACCACGGTCTGACGGATCGAATTGTCGTGGTAGGCAAAGGTTTGGAACGGCATGGCAACCGAGCCCTGGTTGCCGAACCTGACCGTCGCGGCCGATCCGGCCACCTCCAGCCACGCGACCGGCTGATACGGCAGCGGCCGCGCCTTGGCCCGGCCCCCGTCCTGCACCGGCATCTGCTGCCCGCCCGGCGACGGCGGGGTGGGCTTGGGCAGGTTCGTCTGCCCGGCCGCGCGGGCGCGTTCGGCATTGGCGTCCGGCAGCGTGGGAATGCTGGTGTCGCGCTTGCCGAAATCGAAGCAGCTGGTCAGGTCGCCGCACACGGCCCGCCGCCACGCCGAGATGTTCGGCTCGTGGACGCCGGTCCACTGTTCGAGGAAGCGCAGCACCGAAGTGTGGTCGAACACTTGGGAATTGACCCAGCCGCCGCGACTCCACGGTGAGATGACCAGCATCGGCACGCGCGGGCCCAGTCCGATCGGCGAATTCCCGCCCAGCAGCGCCCCGGCGCGGCTGATGAGCGTATCCATGTTCGCCGAACCGGATGGCATTCCCAGTGTCGCCGAGCCGGAATTCAGGTCGCTGCCGGTGATTTCGATCGACGGCAGGATCTCGTCGGGGGTGCCGGGCGGCGCGGTCGGCGGCACCAGGTGGTCGAAGAAGCCGTCGTTCTCGTCGTAGTTGACCAGCAGGACCGTCGACTCCCACAGTTTCGGGTTGTCCCACAGGGCTTTCAGGACGCGCTGGAGGTAGGCGGCACCGTCGGCAGGACGATAGGCGGGGTGCTCGGTGTAACCGGCGGGCGCGACGACCCAGGACACTTGCGGCAGACTGCCCGCGGCGCAATCGGAAATGAACTGCTGCAGTACGTAATCGACGTCGCTGCCGTCCACCCCGGCGGGCGCGGGCGTCATTCCGGTGGTGGTCACCTTGGCGCGGTCGGCCAGCTGGCGCACGGCGGGATCGGACGAGGCCGCGGCATCGTGATAGGCCTGGAACAGCCACAGCGGGTTGTCGCCGTAGTCGCCGAGGAAGGCATTGCCGCTGTGCGAGTCGGCGTACACCTGCCACGAAATTCCGGCCTGCTGCAGGCGTTCCGGATACGTGGTCCAGCTGTAGACGGGCCGGTAATCCGGCGGATTGGACGCCGCGGGACCGCCCGCGCGCCCGGCGGCGTCGATGGTGCCGGTCCAGTGGAACAGCCGGTTCGGCGTGGTGGGTCCCTGGATCGAGCAGAAGTAGTGATCGCAGATGGTGAACGCGGCGGCCAGGGCGCGATGGAACGGAATATCGGTCTCGGTGAAGTAGCCCATGGTCATCTTGGACTTGGCCGCGATCCACGAGTGGTACGCGCCGCCGGCCCACGCCATGTGCGTGGTGTTCCAGTCGTGCGCCAGATCGCCGAGATCCTGGCCGTCCACGCGGGTGGTGTCGACATGCCAGGGGAGCAGGAATCCGGTGCTGCTGAACGCATCCGGCTGATGGAACGCGTCGCGGTGCTCACCGCCCGCCGACCCGCTGCTGCTTCCCGCGCCCGAGCCGCTCGCACTGCCGGTGCCCGCCGACCCGCTACCCAGATCGGTGCCCGGCCCACCGGCCATCGCGGTGTCCATCGCCGCCTGCAGAATCGGGTCGTACCCGCCCGCGGGCAACCGCACGGCGCGTTTGTCGCCGAAACCCCTTACGCCGCTCATGGTTCCGAAGTAGTGATCGAAGGACCGGTTCTCCTGCATCAGGATCACCACGTGCTGAACCTGATCCATCGAGCCTGAACGCCCAGGTTCCGCCAGTGCCTCGGCCATGCCCTCGGGCAGCCCGGCCACGCCCGCCGCACCCGCGGCCAGCATCGACCCCAATACCGTCCGCCGATTTGTTCTGGCGAATCCACGTCCCATCAGAAATCTCCGATCCGTCGTCCGTCCCCAGCCCTCTCGGCGCGCCAGACGCTACCGTCCGGTACCCGAATGCGCATCGTTGGCGATTGGTGTCCGGCGGACATCGATTCCGCATGGTGATCACACCGGACCCGCGGAGTTGGCTCGGTGATCACCCGGCGGTCATGTGGCGATGACACCGTGGCCGGGTGCGGATGGAGACGATGCACGACGGTGCGGAGTCGGCGCGGGCGCCTCGGGCGGTGCGCTGGTTCCATCTGGTGTGCGATCGGCTGGTCGCGTTGCTCCCGGCCCGGCTGCGGCGGCACGTCGCGCCGACCTTCGTCGGGTACCTGCTGGTGAGCGGATTGACCTTCACGGTGGATCTGCTGCTGCTCACCGCGCTGCACGCGGTGGTGGCCCTGCCGATCGCGGTGACGGTGGCCTATTGCACCGCGTTCGGGCTGAGCTATCTGCTCAATCGCACGCTCAACTTCGAATCCCACGCCGCCGTCGGCCCCCAGCTCGCCGTCTATGTCGTTGTGGTCGTGGTCAATTACCTGGCCTTCATCCTCGGCGTGACCAGTGCCGTGGCCGCGCTCGGGCTCGACTACCGCCTCGCCCGCATCCTCGGCGGCCTGGGCGAGGGCTTGTTCATGTACTCGGCCATGCGCTGGATCGTCTTCCGGAACCGGACCCTATCGGGCCGATAGCGCGCCGCCGTCGTGCTGCCCGGTGACGTGGCGGCCGCCCAGGACCAGTACGGCCGCGAGGGCAAGGCCGACGCCGCCGGAGATCAGCAGCGGGATCCGGCCGTCGCCGTGCCAGGCCAGTCCGGCCCACAGCCCGGCAATGAGGATGGCTCCGCCGCTCAATCCCTGATAGAGGCCCTGGGCGGTGGATTGCCGTGCCGCCGGGGCGAGGTCGGCGATCCACGCCTTGCCGACGCCGTCGGTCGCGGCGGCGAACCCACCGTAGAGCGGCAGCACCACGAACACCCACGCCGGGCCCGATGCCAGTCCGAGCCCCAGGTAGCCGAACGCGAAACAGGCCAGTCCGGCCGCGAATACGAGGTGTCGCGGCAGCCGATCCGAGACCGCACCGGCCGGGTACGCCAGCAGCGCGTAGGCGAGGTTGTAGAGGATGTACGCGCCGATCACCCCGGCCACCGACAGGCCGAGCTGATGAGCGCGCAGGAGCAGGAGCGAATCCGGGAAGTTCACCAGCGAGAACAGCGTCAGCAGTGTGATGACGCGCTTCAGGCGAGTCGGCAATGGTCCGGCGGCCACGCGCACCGGGCGCGATTCGGGCGCGGAAGTCGCGGGTGCGGCGGGCTTTTCGCGGACGGCGGCGATCAGCACGACCGCCGCGATGGCGGGAACCACCGCGATCAGGAGCAGCGGCCGCATCCGGTGGTCGAGAAGCTCGTACAGGAGCAGCCCGATGGCGGGCCCGAGGACGGCCCCGGCGGTGTCCGCGGCGCGGTGCACGCCGAAGATGCGGCCCTTGGCGGCCGGGTCGGCGTCCACCATGAGCAGGGCATCGCGCGGTGCGCCGCGCACACCCTTGCCGAACCGGTCGACGCAGCGTCCGGCCAGCACGATCGGCCACGAGACCGCCACGGCGACAAGGACTTTGCCCACCGCCGCGAGCCCGTAGCCGAGCGCGATGAGGGGGCGTCTGCGGAAGCGATCGCCGAGCCGTCCGGCCAGGATCTTCGTGACCGCCGCGGCGGCCTCGGCCAGGCCCTCCACCGCCCCCACCACCGCCGCCGGCGCGCCCAGCACGCCGGTCAGGAAGATCGGCAGGATCGGGTAGACCAGCTCGCTCGCGGTGTCGGCGAGAAAGCTGACCCCGCACAGCACTCGCAGATTCGGGGTCAGCCACGCGGGCCAGCGCGTGGCGGTGCCGGATTCGGTGGCCATGGCGGCACGTTAGCGTCCCGCACCCGGTCCGGTCGCGGGAACTTCGGCCGCGAAGATCAGGCCCTCGGACCCTGATGGCGGCCGAGCGCGCGGTGCGATCGTCGAATTCGGCGCGGCCGGTGAGGCATCCGGCCCGAGGTCTAGGAGTTGAGATCGATGGATATGAACGGCATGGATATGCAGTCGCCGGTGATGCGGGTGTGCTGCGCGATCATGATGTGGTTGCAGCAACAGGGCCTGATGACCGGGATGACCATGTGAGTCATCGGTCGGCGGCGGGCCCCGATGGACTGACACATAGGTGTGGCTTACCTTGGCAGCCGTGAGTGTTGCCGAGGCTGTACCCAATCTGCTGATCTGCCTGCGGGAGGGACTCGAGGCGGGACTGGTGGTGACCATCCTGCTCGCCGCCGTGCGCCGGCTGTCCACGCCCGAGCGGCCGGTCTCCACCACGCCGGTGTGGCTGGGCGTGCTCGGCGCGGTCTCGGTGGCGGCGAGTTTCGCGGCGGTGCTGACCTATTCGACCGCTGTCCTGACCAGTTCGGCGCGGGCGGCGGTGGCGGGCGTGCTGAGCGTGCTGGCCGTCGCGTTGGTCACCGCCATGATCTTCTGGATGCGGCGCACCGGGGCCTCGCTGTCGGGGCAACTGCGCGGCGAGGTGGCGCGGGCCGCCGGGCTGGGTGCGGGCGTGCTCGCGGTGACGGCGTTCCTGGCCGTCGGACGTGAGGGGCTCGAGACCACGTTGTTCGTGTGGACCGCCATCAAGGCGGCCGGATCGACGGCAGCCCCGCTGGTGGGTGCGGCGGTCGGGTTGGTGCTCGCGATCGCGCTGTGCTGGTTGCTGTTCCGGCAGTCGGTGCGGCTCAACCTCGGCGTGTTCTTCAACCGGACCGCGGTGCTGCTCATCGTGATCGCCGCGGGCGTGCTCGCCTACGGGCTGGGTGATCTGCAGGAGGCGGGGTGGCTGCCCGGCGCGCGCTGGATCGCGTTCGATCTGACCGCACATGTCGATCCGAATTCCTGGTGGGTTTCGATCCTCACCGGCATCACCAATCTCTCGCCCAAGATGACCGTGCTGCAGGTGGTCGCTTGGATCGCGTACTTGGCCACGGTGATTCCGCTGTTCGTTCGGGCAGGCCGCGTCGAGACTCCCGCGCCCGCTGCCTCGGAACCGGTTGCGGCCGAGTCGGAAGCCGAAGCCGCGCACGCGGACTGGTGGGAGCGGGTCGCGGGTCCGCGCCCGGTGCTGGTCGGGGCGACACTGGTCCTGGTTCCGGTGCTCGCCGCCGCGACCGCCATCGCGCTGCTGCCGTCGGCGGGTGCGAACGCCACCAAAACGGTGACCGTGACCGCCGATGCCTGTGCGCCGGAATGGACTTCGGCCTCCACCGGCACCCAGACCATCTCCGTACGCAACTCCAGCGGAAAGCCCGGCGAGATCGATCTGGTCGATGCCGACGGCGCGGTCGCGGGGGAGATCGAGAACATCGGCCCGGGCACCACCGCCGAGCTCACCGCGACCCTGAATCCGGGCTACTACACGATCGTGTGCCTGCTGTCGGGCCGTCCCGCGCTGTCCTCGCCGCGGGTGCGGGCCACCGGGCCGCAGACCGACGCGCCCTTGGCCTTCAAACCGCCGCGCACCAGCGATCTTCGGGGTCCCAACGACGCCTATCAGGCCTACGTGCGGCAGGTGCTGACCCGGCTCAGCGCGGCCGTCGGCGTGGTCGGCCGGGATCTGAGGGCGCGCAATATTCCCGCCGCGCAGGCGGATTGGCTGCTGGCGCAGCAGGAATGGGAGCGGGTCGGCGCGTCCTACAACAGCTTCGGGGATGCCGGGACCCGCGTCGACGGCTTGCCGGGAGGTCTGCCGGGTGGCGTCGACGATCCGGACTTCACGGGTATGCACCGGCTGGAATACGGCCTGTGGCACGGCCAGAGCCCGGAGCAGCTGTTGCCCGTGGTCGATAAGCTCGGCGCCGATATCGCCGCCATTGCAGATGGTCTGACCAGCACCGATATCGCGGGTGATCCGGCCACTCTGCCGATTCGCTCCCACGAGATCCTGGAAGACGCGCTGCGCGACCATCTCTCGGGTCTCGACGATTCGGGCGGCGGTGCGGCCTATCCGATGACGCTGGCCGATATCGATGTCACCCGGGCGGTTCTGGATCAGCTCGGCTCGCTGGTCGACGAGCGCGACCTGAAGCTGCGCCCGGAGATCACCGCCAAGCTCGACAAGCTGCGCACGGCGCTGCTGGCCACCCAGGACAACGGCCGCTGGCGCGCGCCCGCGCAGACGCCACTCGCGCAGCGGCAAGCGGTGGCCGCCGCCCTGGGCGGGGCCTTGGAGTCGCTGGCCCGGGTGCCGCGGCTGCTGGAAACCAAAGCGAACTGACTCTCACCGAAGGACTTCCACCATGACTGTCAGCCGCCGCCGCTTCCTCTCCGGCGCCGCCGCGGGCGCGGCCGGAACCGCCCTGACCGCGGGTGTGCTCGCCGAAGGGGCCCGGGTCGACGCCGCCTCCGCCGGTGGGCAATCCGCCCTCACCCCGGCCTACCCGTTCCACGGGGAACGCCAGGCGGGCATTCTCACCCCGGCCCCCGCCGATCGCCAGAACGCCTCGTGCTTCGCCGCATTCGATGTGACCGCCGCCAATCGCGCGGAACTCACCGAGCTCATGAAGACGCTCACCGTGCGCGCCCGTGCTCTCACCACCGGTGGCGCGCCGCAGGATCTGGGCCCGAGCCACCCGCCCGCCGACAGCGCGGTGCTCGGCCCCGATATCCCGGCAGATGGTCTGACCATCACCACCGGTGTCGGCGCGAGCCTGTTCGACCAGCGCTTCGGGCTGGCCGATCGCAAGCCCGCGCACCTGACCCCGATGCGGACCTTCCCCGACGATTCCCCGGACCCGGCCTGGATGCACGGCGATGTGCTGCTGCAGCTGTGCGGCCACAACCCCGACACCGTCCACCACGCCATTCGCGACATCACCCGCCACACCCGCGGCGCGCTCCAATTGCGCTGGAAGATCCAGGGTTACAACTCCCCGCCGCGCCCCTCGGGCACCGGGCGCAACCTGCTCGGGTTCAAGGACGGCACCGCCAATCCGACCGGATCCAGCGCCGCCGACCTGGTCTGGGTCGACGCCGCCGACGAACCGGCCTGGACCAAGGGCGGCACCTATCAGGTGGTCCGGCTCATCCGCATGCTCGTCGAATTCTGGGACCGCGTCTCGATTGCCGAGCAGGAGAACATGTTCGGCCGCCGCCGCGAATCCGGCGCGCCCCTGGACGGCTCCAAGGAATTCGACATCCCCGACTACGCCGCCGATCCCGACGCCACCGTCATCCCCGCCGACGCCCACATCCGCCTGGCCAATCCGCGCACGCCCGAGACCGACAACCAGCAGCTGCTGCGCCGGTCCTACAACTACGACCTGGGCGTCGACCCCAACGGCAATCTCGCCACCGGCCACATCTTCACCTGCTTCCAGCAGGACATCCAACGTCAGTTCGAGACCATCCAAACCCGTTTGGCCGGTGAGCCTTTGACCGACTACGTCCAGCCCTTCGGCGGCGGCTACTTCTTCGTGCTGCCCGGTGTCACCGATGGCCAGGACTGGTACGCCCGCGCGCTGCTGTCCTGACCGGCAGCGCTCACGCGGCTACGGGGGCCGGGGGACATACCTGGCTGCTGGGCCGGGCGCTCACGCGGACTCGGCGGCGAGCAGGTATCCGCTGAACCAGGTCGGGAAGGCGCGGCGCAGGTCGCTGGGCCCGGTGAGTGTGATCAGGTGCTCGCGCAGCAGGTGCGCCCAGCTCACCTCGCCGAGCCAATATCGGGTCAGCGCATCGAGATTCGCCTCGATGTGCAGTGCGACCGGGTGGCCGCCGTCCTCGTCGCAGACCGTGACGTCGGGTCGCCGGGCCAGCAGATAGTAGGGCTTCGGGTCGCGATCGGTGAACCGGAATTCGACGAGAGTCGGTGCGGCGGGCAGGTTTTCGGGTACGAGGCGCCGGTGCAGATCCCACAGCAGCGCGTCGGGATCCAGATGCTCGGGCAGCAGTCCGCGCGGATCCCAGTGCGCCGCCCAGCCGCCGAGTTCCTTCAGCAGCGGAGTGAGGGCGAGGCCGGCCTCGGTGAGCGCGTAGCCGTCGTCGTCGCGGGCGATGACACCGGCGCGTTCCAACTCCTTCAGCCGAGTGGACAGCATGGTCTTCGAAATGCGCGGGATACCGCGCTGGACATCGCCGAACCGCCGCTCACCGAGCAGCAGTTCACGCACGATCAGCAGGCTCCACCGCTCACCCAGCACCTCCAGCGCCCGTGCGATGGAACAGAACTGGCCGTATCCACTCATGCACACGATGGTACGGATTCCGTACCGCCCGGCTGGCGGGGCGTCGCTAGTTTGGCCTTGTGAACAGCGAGAACCCCGAAACCGGCCTGGACTTCCTGCGTTCGATCATCGACGGCCGCCGCCCCCAGCCGCCCATTTCCGCCACCCTCGGCTTCGAACTCGTGGGCGCCGAACCCGGTCTGGCGATCTTCGAGGGCGAGACCGGCGAACACCTCTACAACCCCATGGGCTCGGTCCACGGCGGCTACCTGGCCACCCTCCTGGACTCTGCCCTCGGCTCGGCGGTGTGCACGCGGCTGCCCGGCGGGTCCGGCTACACCACCGCCCAGCTCAATGTGAATCTGGTGCGCCCGGCCTTCGCCCACACCGGCAAGCTGCGCGCGACCGGGCGGGCCATTCATGTCGGGCGCACCATCGCCACCGCCGAGGCGCAGCTCATCGGCGTCGCGGACGGCAAGCTCTACGCCCACGCCACCACGACCTGCGCCATCTTCGATGCGCGCTGACTGCTAAACGCGGTCCCCGCTCGGCGCGGAGCGCAGGTGGAAGTCGGCCGGATCCGGGTCGGCGAGCATGGATTCCATGGTGGCGCGGTCGAAGGGGAGGAGATCGATGCTGCCGCCTTCGGTGAAATACCAGGAGTTGCAGCCGGTGTTCCAGACCGTCGGACCCATGGCCTCGGCGACCTCGGATTCGAAGCGGCCGGTGGCTTCCTCGGTGACCTCGACGGTGTCGAATTCGCCTGCGCTCCAACGCTGAATCCAGCGGGTGATGTAGCGGGCCGTCACCTCGGCCGCATGGTGCAGCGGGATCGATCCGGTGGGGGAGTGCGGGCCGAGGACCGTGAAGAAGTTGGGGAAGCCCGGAATCGCGGTCATCCGGTAGGCGCGCGGGCCCTTCTCCCAGGCATCGTCGATCGAAATGCCCTCTCGCCCGGTCAGATTCATCGGGCGCATGTAGTCGTGGGCGCGGAATCCGGTGGCCAGCACGATCATGTCGACCTCGTGGTGGCGGCCGTCGGCGGTCCGGATGCCGGTCGGGGTCACCGCGTCGATGGCCGTGGTGACCAGCTCGGCATTGCGGGCGCGCAGGGCACGGTAGTAGGTGCCCGACAGCACCTGGCGCTTGCACAGCGGCTCGTAATCGGGCGTGAGTTGTTCGCGCAGTTCGGGTTCGGTGATCTGCGCGCGCAGGCTCAGGCGGGCGTACTCCTGGACCGCGCGCCGCCGCCAGCTGGGCCGGGTGACCACATCGGTGAACAGCTTGGCCCCGGTCATGCCCGCCTGGTACAGCGCGCGATTGACCTGCGGCAGCTTGCTCAGTACCGCGCCGACGATCGCGGGCTGCGGAATCTGCATCGGAGCCCAGATCACCCACTGGGGGCTGCGCACGAAGTGGGTGATGTGCGCCGCCTCGGGCTGCAGGGCCGAAACCACCTGCACGCCGGTCGATCCCGTGCCGAGCACCGCGATCCGCCGACCGGCGGTCGCCAGCGAATCGTCCCAGCGCGCGGTGTGCACCAGGTCGCCGGTGAAGTCCCCGAGCCCCGGGATGTCCGGCACGGCGGGATGATGCAGCACGCCGGTCGCCGCGATCACGAAGTCCGCCTCGTAGCGGGTCCCGTCGGCCGTCTCGACGTGCCACTCGGTGCCGGTGAAGTTCGCCGCCACCACCTCGGAATTCAGCCGCACGTGCGACCGCAGCAGCCCGTGCTGCCGGGCGACATCGGCCAGATACCGCTGAATCTCCGGCCCGGGCGCGAAGACATGCGACCAGTCCGGCTTCGGCGCGAACCCGAACTGGTACAGCTGCGACGGCACGTCACAGGTCAACCCGGGGTAGTGGTTCCAATGCCACACGCCTCCGACATCGGATCCCTTCTCCAACATGACGAAGTCGTGGAATCCATTGCGCTGCAATGTGATAGCGCTGGCGATCCCGGACACCCCGGCCCCGATGATGACAATGCGAGGCTGCCGCGACGCGCCCATCCCCAACCTCCTTGTTGGATACCCGTAGAACTCAAATACTGACGGTATTTGGAATGGGTAGGATTGTCAATCGGCCGAGGCCGGGTGCGCACACGGCCGGATTCGGCCGATGGCCCGGGGCGTCGATCAGAGGTGGGGCGGCACCGTGCAGTCGGCGAAGTCGGGTTCCTGCAGGCTGGCGACCAGCTCCGGGTGGGTGTCGCGGACGCCGCGAGCGACCTCGACGAAAGAGCGGACCAGCGGCGATTCCTGTGACCCGCGCCAGGCGACCGCCACCTCGTTGGGCGGGGCGTCGACGATCGGCAGCAGGCGTACGCCCGGGAACGGGATCCAGCGGGCGCAGGCTACGGTGAGGACGATGCCGACACCGGTGGCGACCTTGTGCAGTTCCTCCAGCAGCGAATTCGATCGGGACACCACGGGTGCCGGGGCGCCGCCGCGGAAAGCGGCCAACTCCCAGAACGCATTCCACACGGGATCGTTGGTGGTGGCCCCGAGCAACGGCTCGTCGAGCAAATCGTCGACGAATACCTCGGTGCGGTCGGCGAGTCGATGATTGGTCGGGACCATGGCCATGAGCGGCTCGGCGAACAATGTCTCGAAATGCATGCCCTCATCGACGAAGGGGCGCCTGGCGATCGCCACGTCGACCGTGCCGGTGATCAGACCGGCCGACGGGTCCTCGTAGGTGAAGTGGCGCAATTCCACGGTGATTCCGGGGTGGCGCTTGCGGAACATCGAGAGCATCGGCTCGGTCAGGGTCAGCGCGGCCCCCTCCAATGCGCCTAGGACCAGCCGGTCCTGCTCACCGCGGTGCACCGCGCGGGCCCGCTCGACCGCGGCATCCAGGCCGGTGAGCGCGCCTCGGACATCCTGCAGGAACACCGCGCCCGCGGCCGTCAGTTCGACATTGCGGGTGGTCCGAGAGAACAACACCACGTCCATCGCGTGCTCGAGCTGTTTGATCTGGGTGCTCAAGCCCTGCTGCGAAACATGCAGTCGCTGCGCCGCGCGGGTGAAGCTCAGTTCCTCGGCTACCGCGATGAAGTACTGCAACTGACGGGTGTGAACTTCCATGGCGCGCAGTCTAGGTCGATCCGCAGTCTGAAATGAACCCTATCGCTGAACGGTCCCAGTAATTGACAATTCGCGCTTGTCAACGGTCCGTGAACAATGATTTCTCTTCGGCGCCCGGGTCCACTAGCGTTTTCCAGGGCATTCGCCATCGTCGAAACAGGAAGCGTCCGTTCCGTATTCGAGCCGAATCGATGGTTGGCCCATTGCAGAGCGTTGCCCGGCGGCGGTCGGCTCCAGATGTGCGAGCCCTCCGCTTCCCCCGGGCTCGTACTCGCCTCACGTGGTGCTGAGGCAATGTCGGTACCGCTGGCAACCGTAGCGAGGAGCCGGGGACGGCCAGCGGTATCGGCATCTTCTCCGATCGAGATCCGTCCCCGGCGTCAGGAAACGATGACGAATTGGAAAGCCCTGGTGGGCTCGTTGTACGAGGTGCAGTACCGGGCCGCCGAGCGCATCGGTGAACGGGGGATGGCGCTGCCGCCCAATCGGCCCGCGTCCGATGCGGTGGTCGCGGCCGCCGAGCGGCGGCTCGGCGTGCGCTTCGATCGCGCGTTCCGTGACTTCCTGCGGGTGTGCGACGGCTGGCCGCGATTCGGGACCATTCAACTGTACGGCGCGGCGGACCTCGGCGCGGGGGAGAAATGGCGGCGGGATTCGACGTTCGCAGAGATGTACTTCGCCGCCGAGGCCTCGAGCGCGCTCGTCGTGCCGCACGGATATCGCCGGGTGCTGATCGGGAAAGCCGCTGCGGCACAGCGGTTCATCGTGATGGTGTTCCCGACTGTGCCCGGGATCGGGCCGAGCGCCTGCTGGGACTGTACGGCCGGAATGGACCTGCCCTACCCCGACTTCGGCGCCTGGGCCGAGCTGGAGGCCTCCGCGATCGCCTACGCCCTGGGCGAGGAGCTCGCGGATCGAAGATGCCTGCGTTGATCGCCACCGCCACCGGCATCGGCGGTGCGGCGTGAACCGCTGCACCGCCGATGTTTCCGGGTGCTCTACTTGCTGGAGCCGAGACCACCGAACAGCGAGGTCAGGCTGCTGCTGCCGGACCCGAGGCCACTGCTGCCGGTGTCGGTGCCGCCGCCGGGCGTGCCGCCGACGGTGATCGCGGGGCCCTTCTTGGAGTAATCGGATGCCCCGGCGGTCGACAGGAATGCGATTCCGGTTGTCAGGCTGGTGCCGGTGGCGCATGCGCCGACCTTGTATTGCGCGCTGAAGACCGGTGACGGGGTGCTGCCCGCCTTGGCGACCAACTTCAAATTGGCGGTGGTGAAATCGGCCGCGATGTAATCGGGTTTGATCTCGAGATACGGCTCGACCGGATGGGTGCCGGTGGCATCGGTCACCTTGGCGGAATCGGTGACGTAGGTCAGGCACGAGGGGTGGAAGTCCTTGAACCAGTTGAACGTTTCGTCCGGGTTCTGGGTGCGGTAGAACGCCGTGGTGACGGTGATGGTGTCGCCTACTGCGGGCGTGCTGTCGCTGACCGTGTGGGTGTACTGGGAGCCGTTGCCGTTCCAGGTGAGCGTGGCTGGTTCGGCCCCGGCGGTGCCCGTCCCGAACAGGGTCAGCGCCCCGATTCCGATGGCGGTGGCGGCACCCGCGGCAGTGCGTGTGATTGCTCGTCGTCCCATTGCGATTTCCCTTGTGTCATTCCGAATTGCATTCGATCGTGAGCCCTTTGTGCTCACGCGAAAATGCTAAAATCCGCTGGGACGCAAGAGAAATCACAATATCCGGTTTGTCCACAAGCAATTCTTGTAGCTATCGGCCGAATCAGGTCAGGAGTTTCGCGCGCAGCGCGTCGATGGTGGCCTGATCCAGGCCGAGGCCCTCGTGCACGTATTTGTCCACACTGCCGTAGAGCCGATCTACCTCGTTGAAAGCCGCTTCCAGCCACGACAATTCGACTGCCTGCGGATCGCCCAGTAGGGCATTGCTGGCCAGATAATCGGCATTCACCACATCGCGCGGGACACCCAGGAGTCTCAGTAGGACCGCGGTGGCCCAACCGGTGCGGTCCTTGCCGGAGGTGCAGTGGTACACCGTCGCGCCGCCGGTGTTTCCGGCGATCGAACGCAGCAGGGTGCCGAACGCGACGTCCGAACCGTGGAAGTCGACCATGAACGGATAGCCGATCGACTGCTTCAGATCGGAGGATCCGCTGATCAGGCCGTCGAGCACGGCGCGCCCGAGGGTGATCACCGGGAACTCGTGAAAAGAGATGCCGCTGTCGAAGCTGACGACGTCGGCCACTTTGTATTGCGCGCCCGCCGGAATCCGATCGGGAGCGTCGGAGCGTTCGGAACCATTGCGCAGGTCCACGTCCAGCGTCACCCCGGCAGCGCTCAACTTCGCCAGATCGGCGTCGGTCAGGTCGGCGAGCCGATTGGCGCGGAACACCACACCCGTACGGACCGTGTGCCCGTCCGAAGTGCGATAGCCGCCGATATCGCGGAAGTTGCGGACCCCGTCGAGCCGGATGGCGGTCGAGGCGGGCGCGGGCAGGGTCGACACCGGATCGTTCGCGGCGGCGGAACCGGTCCCGGCCGAGCCGGACGAGCCGAGACCGCCGGAACCGGAACTGCCGGAGCCCGAACCGGATCCGGCGATATCGGCGGGCTGAGCCGAGGCCGGAGCCGCGCCCACGGCCGCGCCGAAGGCGAGCATTCCGGCGAGCGCCACCGCGGCGGCATCGATCCCGGGGGACTTGTATGTGGGCATGGGTGACCTGCTTACATTGGGGGAGAACGAGATTCGAACCGTCAGGACTGCTTGGCCGAGTACGCGCCGACGGCGTTCCCGGTCATTCGCCAGCCGCCCGGCACCTGGGTGAAGGTGACGTCGGAGATGTTGGTGGACTGCACATTCGGGCGCTGATCACCGGGATACCACGCCTCGACGCGTCCGGTGCCGCTGCCGGTGAAACCCTTCGCGTCGACCGTGGCCAAGGTGCCCGGCACCGCGCGCGGGTAGGCGCGGGCGAGTGGGCGGGCGTATCCGGCGGGTTGGCCTAGCGGTGTGCCCGAGGGGCAGGCGACGGGGTTGATATTGCCGGTCGGCTTGTTCGTGCCGCCGCCGTTCACCACGTGCGGGTCCCCGCAGGCCTGCTTCCACGACCACCACGCGCCGCCCAGTCGATTGGCATCGAGCTGGTCGACGAACCGATCCACCTGGGCCGCATCGGAATTCGGATCTCCGAACCAGCCCCACTCGCCGCTCCACACCGGCGCCCTGTACTTGGCCGCGGCGTCCAGGGCGAACTTGAAGCCGACCTCGATGGTCGGGAAGGCGTTGACGATATTGATGGACTCGCTGTAGAGGTGCGGTGAGAACACCGTCAGCGGATCGGTGATGTACTTCGCCGGCGGGGTGGCGTCGATGCCGAGGGCCGACCAGATGGCGCTGGGCTCGAAGATCGCCAGGTGCGGCGGGCTGCCACGCTCGGCCTGCCGGATGGCGGCGATCACCCGCTGGTAGAACTTGCCGAGCTGGTCCGCCGCCGAGAATGGGTCGCGCAGACCGGGATTGGGCTCGTTGAGCAGGTCGTATCCGGCGATGGCGGGCTCATCCCGGAACTCCGCGGCCAGCTTCGCCCAGGTGTCGACCAGATGGCCCTGGACGCCCTGCTTGTCCTCGTAGAAGTTCTGGAACGAACGGGCGACCGCGGGCGCGGTCTCGCGGACGCCGCCGAAATTGCAAGTGGTCCAGCCGTCGGTCAGGGTCGCCCAGGCCGGAGCGCCGTCCCAGCCGATGCCCGGCTTCATGAACAGCGGGCAGCCCTGCCCCTTGGGGGTGCCGACCGCCTTGCCCCAAGCGTCCTGGTGCATGTCCAGCACCGTGTAGATGCCGTTGGCCTTGGCGTCGTCGACGGCCGTGTGAATGCGGGCGACATAGTCCTTGTCGAACGCGCCCGGTGTGGGTTCGAGTGCCGACCAGGCCACATTGAGTCGTACGACATTGAAGCCGAGCGCCGCCATCTGCGCGAAGTCGGTGCCGTCGAGAGGCATGACGGTCGGCAACGGCTGATCGTTCTGCGCATAATCGTTGAGCTGGTTGACATTCGCGCCGCGCAGCAGCACTGTGCGCCCGGTGACGTCGGTGATGACGCCGTTCGACACGGTGAGCTGGGGCAGGGTGAAGCTGACCGGATCCGCCGCCGCCCGCGGGGTCTGCTGGGCCGCGACGCCCGCGCACGACAGGGCCACGGCCATGGCGAGAACTGAGCCTTTCGAAAGCATGCGAGAAACGTAGTAGGTGATCGGTGCCGCGTGGAAACAGTAGTTCACCACCGATTGACAAGGCGGGGTTGTCAATGGTCTCGAAAACGGGATTTAAGTTCTCTTCCATTGTGCTCTAGCGTTTCCCGGGGTGAGCGAAGGCTCGAATTCCACACCGGCTCACTAGTTATCAGTTCCGCGTTCGGACGGAACTGCTGGAAGGAATCATGCGTAAGACCCCGAAATTGGCCGCTGGAATCGCTTCGGCCACATTGGTGATGTCGGGGGCGGGAATTGCCGTCGGCACCGCGCCCGCCCTCGCGGACACTCCCGACTCCTGCGTCCAGACCCAGCATGTCGACTACAACCCCGGCGTCAGCAGTGCCTGGATCACCCACACCTACGACAAATCGGTCTCGGCGGCGAGCGCCGCGGCGGGCACCCTGGTGACCTACAAGATCGTCGTCGGAACCACGAGCATCGGTAATCCGTATGTCAACCGGATCAACGACTTTCCGCCGCCGGGCTTCGATAAACCGGTCAAGACCGTCGTCACCGCCTATCACTTCGGCACGGGTGAGCAGTCCGTCGAGGTGACGCCGGAGCCAGATTACGGCGGCTGGAAGGTGACCAGCACCGGATGGTTCGTGAGCTCCAGCTACCCGGTCACCGCCGAGTTCACCTACAAGGTGCCCGGCTCGGTGACCGACGGCCAGCAGGTCCTCAGCGGCGGCATCGGCGTCGGCGGCACCGTCGGCGTCGGCTCGAACCAGCCGAGCATGGGCGTCTGCTTCATCGGCCGGGGCGCGAATCCCGGTGAGGCCCTGCTGGGCAGCCTCGACCAGGGCGGTCTCGGCTCCTCGCAGAACCAGCTCAGCTCGACCGGCTCGGTGACCGACACCATCACCAATGTGATCAAGCGCCTGATGGGCAGCTGAGTCACCGCCATGAACTCCTGGGCCGTGGTGTGTGCGCGGCCGCCGCGGCCCAGGACCCTTGTGTCACCGTGTTTCCGAGGAGTCAGTCGTGTCGCCCAGACGGACCATTTCGTCGCTCATCGTGTCGTGCGCGGCCGCCGCGGCACTGTTCTACGTCGCTCCCGGCGCGCTGCAGGTTTCCCGTGCCGAAGTCGCCGCTCCGCATCTCGATCACATCGATCGGGCGGGGCAGCGACAGCAGATGTTCCACGTGTATTCGGCTGCCATGCAAAGGGTTATTCCGTTGCAGGTCATCGCGGCCGCGCAGCCGAACTCGCCCACGCTGTATCTGCTCAATGGCGCCAGCGGCGGCACCGACATCACCAACTGGTACAGCCGGACCGATGTCGTCTCGTTCTTCTGGAGCAAGAACGTGAACGTGGTGACTCCGGTTGGCGGTGAATTCTCCTACTACACCGACTGGCAACGCGACGATCCCAATCTGGGCCGCAATCGGTGGGAGACGTTCCTGACCCGGGAGCTGCCGCCCATCATCGACGCGACCCTGCACACATCGGGCGTGAACGCCATTGCGGGCGTGTCCATGTCGGCCACTTCGGCGCTGGACCTGATGTCGGCCGCACCGGATGTGTACTCCGGCGTCGCCGCTTACAGCGGCTGCGCCTCCACCTCCGATCCCGCCGGGCGCGCCTATATTCGCCTGGTGCTGGGCCGCGGCGACGCCGACCCCACGAACATGTGGGGACCCGACGACGACCCGGCCTGGCGCGCCCACGACGCGATCCTCAACGCGGACAGCCTGCGTGGCAAGGCGATCTACCTCGCCAGCGGCACCGGCCTGCCCGGCCCCGCCGAGGCGGTCTCCGGTCAGCCGACCGCCGACCAACTCATCACCAAGGCGAATCAAATGGTGCTGGGCGGCCTGATCGAGGCCGCCACCAACTCCTGCACCCATCAGTTGGCGGATCGCCTGACGGTCTTGGGCATTCCGGCCCAGGTCGACTTCCGCCCCGCCGGTACCCACACCTGGGCCTACTGGCAGAACGACCTCCACAATTCCTGGCCCCTGCTCGCAGCCGCGCTCGGCACGGAATGACAAGCGCCTGGCGTCGACCATGAAAGGGGCCCGGAACCATCAGGTTCCGGGCCCCTTTGTTCGTGGGAGCGGATCCAATTAGGACTTGGAGCCGCCGGAGCCGCTGAACAGGATTTTGGTCAGTTGCGCGACGATCGCGTCGATGATCAATTTTTCGGCGGAACCCATGTTCTTCTCCTTCGGGTGTTTTTCGGATGAGCCGCGCTCATCACGAAAAACGTTATGGGACTGTGGAAAAGAACTGAAATCAAATGTTTTGGATTATCGACAAGTAGGAATTGTTGATTCAGGACGAGGCTGCGACGGGTTGAGGGGCGCGGCGGTGTGGGGCTCGTAGGCGGGCCACCAGGTCCGGATTCGCGTCGCGGACTCGGCGGGCGACTTCGACGAAGGATTGGACCAAGGGGCTTTGGTGGCCGGTGCGCCAACATACGGCGACCTCGCTCGGGGCGGCGTCGGTCACCGGAATCACCCGCACGCCGGGGAATTTGATCCAGGCGGCACAGGGGACCGTCAGTGCGATTCCGGCGCCGGTGGCGACCTGGTGCAGCTCCTCGAGCAGCGTCTTCACCTCGAGGGCGATCGAGGCGGGTCGGCCCTCGCGGTGGGAGTCCAACCGCCAGAAGGCATTCCAGACCGGATCGGTGGGGCCGGAGGCGAGGATCGGATCTTCCAGCAGCTCCGCCGCGGTGACCTCGTCGCGGTCGGCGAGGCGGTGGTGGGCCGGGAGCATCACCATGAGCGGCTGGGTGAACAGCGGCTCGAACCGCAGCCCCGCGTCGACGAAGGGGCGGCGCACGAAGGCGACGTCGACGAGTCCGTTCGCCAAGCCCGCCGACGGGGTGTCGTAGGTGAAGTGGCTCAATTCGACCGTGACTCCGGGGTATTGGGTCCGGAAGGCGGCCAGGATCGGTTCGGTCAGGGTCAGTGCGGCGCCCTCGAGGCAGCCGAGTACCAGCCGGTCGTGTTCGCCGCGATGGACGGCACGGGCTTCCTCGAGCCCGAAATTCAAGTTGCTCAGTGCTTCTCGGACATGTTGCAGGAACTTCGCACCCGCCGCGGTGAGCTCCACCTGCCGCGTCGTCCGGGAGAACAACGTGACGTTCATTTCGTGCTCCAGCTGCTTGATCTGGGTGCTCAGACCCTGCTGGGACACGTGCAGCCGCTGGGCCGCCCGGGTGAAACTCAACTCCTCCGCGACGGCGATGAAGTACTGCAACTGCCGAGTGTGAACTTCCATGCGGGCAGTCTAGGCTGGTCAGACGTTTGAAATGGAACGTTTTGAAAACTCTCGCGAACAATCAGCAATGTTTTTTCGCGGTGTTCAGGGCAGGTGGCGGCGCAGAGCGGCGACCGCCACCAGCAGGCACAGCGCGGGGATCACGAATCCCCAGCCGGCGGCCGCACATTCGAGGGCTACGGCGACGATCGCGCCGCCGATCAGGGCGACGACGCGACCGGCCGCATCGCGATCGAGGGAGCCGCCCACCGCCGCCAAGCCGCCGAGCAAACCGGTGAGGGTGCTCGTCAGATAGTTGGTCGGCTCCCCGCCGTCGGCCACCAGCATGGCCGCGGCCTGCATTCCCATGCACACCGCGGCGACCACAACCACCGCTGCGTGATCGTGAGCATCCTCACCACGAGCGGTACGGCCTTGGGGGACACAGCTTTACAGCCGGTCATCGGAACGCCATCCGTACGTCACCACCCGGGCACGGTGATCGGCGGAAACTATGTCTCGCACCCGGTGCCGGACGATGAGCCTCCACTCGCCCGGTGTCCGCGCTCGACGCGAGAACTCCGTCCTGCGTTCGCGTCCGCCCCACGCATCCGCGGACACCTTCCGGCGCCGGGTGCGCTCCTCGGGGCTAGGCGTCGATCGAGCAGTCTCCCGCTGCGGCGCTGACGCAGGATTGGACCATCTCTCCGGCGTGGTGCTCGAGGCCGGTGCGTAGGTCGCGGGTGTGGCCTTCGGTCACAGTGACCAGGCAGGTCTGGCAGATGCCCACGCGGCAGCCGGAGGGCAGTCGTATGCCGCGCTGTTCGGCGGCTTGGAGGACGGTGGTCGCGCCGTCGGCCTCGACGGCGTGACCCGACCGGGCGAAGGTGATGGTGCCGCCCTCGCCGATGGCCGCGTGTTCCACCTCGAAACGTTCGGTGTGCAGGTGGTTGTCGAGGTCGGCTGCGGCCCAATGGGTTTCGAGATCCTTCAGCATGGGCAGCGGGCCGCAGGCCCAGGTGTCGCGGCTGCGCCAATCGGGGCAGATCTCGTCCAGGTCGGTCGGCGCGAATTTGCCTCGGACGCCGGTGAAATGCAGGTGCGGGGTGAAGCCCGCGTGCTCGATGGCCATTTCCCGCAATTCGTCGCCGAACAGAACGTCGTCGGGTTGGCGCGCGGAGTGGATGTGCACGACGTCGGGCATGGCGCCGCGCCGGGCCAGGGTGCGCAGCATGCCCATGACCGGTGTGATTCCGCTTCCCGCGGTGAGGAACAGCAGTTTCGCGGGCGGCGGTTCGGGCAGCACGAAATCGCCCTGCGGCGCGGCCAGCCGCACGATGGTGCCGGCCGGGACGCCGTTGACCAGATGCCCGGACAGGAAGCCCTCGGGCATGGCCTTGACCGTCACCGAGATCAGCCGTCCAGCGCGCCGGTCCCGCCCGAGCCGGCTCGGCGGGCAGGTCAGCGAGTACGAGCGCCAATGCCAGCGGCCGTCCACCAGCACCCCGATCCCGATGTATTGCCCTGCGGCGAAACGGAAGTCGAAGCCCCGGCCGGGCTTGATGATCAGGGTGGCGGCATCCGCGGTCTCCGGCCGCACCTCGACGATGCGGCCGCGCAGTTCGCGAGCCGACCACAGCGGGTTGAACAGCTGCAGATAATCGTCGGGCAGCAGGGGAGTGGTCAGGCGCGCGACCAGGCCGCGCAGGGGGTTCTGTTCCACGGTGAGAACCATTGTTCGAGTGCTCGATTCCGTCGTCGCCGAGGCGATCGACATGGTGACGGCTCAGCTGACGGCGACCAGGTGGCGCGCGGCGGCGCGGCGACGGCCCTGTTGCAGGGCGGTGCGCAGGCCACGCCGGCGTCCGGTCATCGGGTCGATCCAGGGGCGGCCCCCGACCGCGCGTTCGGATTTGGTCTCGGGCGCGTCGTCACTGCTGCGGCGCAGCAGGGCATTCGGCAGCGACAGCTTCATGATGGTGCGCCACGCCTTGAAGTACTGCACCGGCAGCGGACCGGTGGTGTAAGGGAGGTCGTACTTTTCGCACAGCTCGCGCACCCGCACCGACGCCTCGGCGAGCCGGTTGCTCGGCATATCGGGGAACAGGTGGTGTTCGACGTGATAGGAGAGGTTGCCGGTCATGAAATGCACCAGCGGGCCGCCGCTGATGTTCGCTCCGCCCAGGATCTGCCGCAGATACCATTCGCCGCGGGTCTCGTTGTCGGCGTCGAATTTGGTGAATTTCTCCGCGCCGTCGGGGAAGTGGCCGCTGAAGATGACGGCGTTGGCCCAGATATTTCGGACCACATTGGCGGCTAGGTTGGCGGTCAGGGTGCTGAGGAAGGCCGGACCGGTGAGCAGCGGGAAGAACACGTAGTCCTTGGCGATCTGGCGCGCCGACTTCCGCAGCACGAGCCGCTTGTCCTTCTCGAACTGCTCGCGCACCGGACCGTTCTCGGGCATCCGCCCCGTGATCAGCCGGCCCAGCTGCAAATGCTGAGTGGCCACACCCCATTCGAACAGCAGCTGCAGCGCCAGGTTGATCACGGGCTGGCCCAGATGGAACGGCTTCCAGCGCTGGTCCCGCGTCACCCGCAGCACGTCGTAGCCGACATCGCGGTCCATGCCGAGCACATTGGTGTACTTGTGGTGCAGGTAGTTGTGGGTGATCTTCCAGTGCTCGGCCGGGTCGGCGATATCCCATTCCCAAGTGCTGGAGTGGATTTCGGGATCGTTCATCCAATCCCATTGCCCGTGCAGCACATTGTGGCCGATCTCCATGTTCTCCACGATCTTCGCGGTGCCCAGCAGCGCCACCCCGGCCAGCCACGCGGGCGGCAGGAAGCTGGCGAAAAGCACCGCCCGCCCGCCCAGTTCGAGCGCCCGCTGCAGGCGGATCACCTTGCGGATGTACCGCGCGTCGGCTTCGCCCAGCGAGGCGCGAATCTGCCGCTGAATCTCGTCGAGCTCGGCACCGATCGCCGCTACATCCGCCTCCGAGAGGTGGGCATACTGCTTGATATCCGATATCGCCATGCCGGTTACGGTGCCGTAGGTTACGGTTCCGTAGGTAGGGGCATTTGTCCCGTCAGGTTGTCGCGACGCCGCCGACGGTCGGCTCGTGCAGCAGGTCGCGGGACAGCAGGGTGGCGCCGGCGATGGCGCCCGGCATCAGGAACACCGCGACCACCGGGATCAGGAACGCCAGTCCCAGGGGCAGTCCGAATCCCCAGGCCAGCAGGCGGCGCGACCGCAGCAATGTCAGGTGCTCCCGCAGCTGTATCCCGCGCCGCTGCAACGCGACACCGGTCAACTCCTGGGTGAGGAAGAATCCGGTCACGAACACCGCGATCACCGGCACCACGGTCTGCCCCACCACCGGGATGAAGCCGAGCACGAACAGCAACAGCGCCCACAGCAAGGCGCGCACCAGGATTCGGACACCGTCGCGAATCCCGATCCATATCTCCCGCCACAGTGGCAGTCCCGATTCCGGCGCGGTTCCGTCCGGGGATACCGAACGATCCACCCGCTCGGAGATCGCGTCGTAGAACGGCTGCCCGATCAACAGCGTCACCGCCGTGAACGTCAGCACCGCTACCAGCGCGACCAGTGCGATCAGTCCCACGGTGAACAACCCCCGGAACAATCCCAGCCACGGGCTGGGCCACGCATCCGCGAACCCCGTGAGCGAATCCACCAGATCCCCGCCCCACACCACCATCGAGACCACCGCCGCCCCGTACAGGACCAGCGTGATCACCCCCGGCAGTACTCCGAACCAGAACTGCCGGGGATGCCGCGCCACCCATCGCTGCCCCAGCAGCAGGTACCTGAACCCCGCCCCGAAATCACGCATGCCGGAACCATACTGACCGCCCGATCGCCACGCCGAGCTCGGACCCCGGCGGCCGCACGTGGCGGCGGATCAGCGGGCGTCGGCGACGAGCACGACCTTGCCGGTGACGGAGTGGGATTCGGCGGTGGCCAGGGCCTGCGCGGCCTGCGACAGCGGGAACCGCGCGCCGACCTGTGCGGTCAGTTGTCCCCGCGCGGCCAGTGCGAGCACCGCGCCGAGGTCCGCGGCGAGTTGTGCGCGGAACTTCGCGGGGCGGCGCTTACCGGCCCAGATGTTGTAGAAGTGGGTGTGGCGGCCGTTGGGCAGCGCGTTCCACAGCAGCAGGCGGCCGATCAGCTTCAATACCGGCAGCCTGGAGTTGCCCGCATCGTCCTTGGTGGCGGCCGTGCCGTAGGAGACCAGCGTCCCGCCGTCGGCGAGCAGCCCGAACGAATCGACAATGCCCGCCCCGCCGACGTGGTCGAACACCGCGTCCACGCCCTCGGGAGCGAGCGCCCGCACCTGCGCGACGATGTTGCCCCGGTAGTCCACCGGCTCCGCGCCCAGCGCCCGCACCTGCTCGGCATTGCGCGCCGACGCCGTCCCTATCACCCGCGCCCCGGCCAGCTGCGCCAACTGCACCAGCGTCGATCCGACACCCCCGTTGGCCCCGTGTACCAGCACGGTCTGCCCCGCCCGCACCTTCGCGATCCGATGCAGCATCTGCCACGCCGTAATCCCGTTCACCACAAAGGTTTCCGCATCGGCGGGATCCAACCCGGCGGGCACCGGCACCAAGTCTGCGGCCTCCAACAGCACATGGCTACTCCACCCACCGATCTTCGTCAGCGCCGCCACCCGAGTCCCGACCAACCCCGCCTCGACCCCCGCCCCGACCGCCTCGACTGTCCCGACCAGGTCGTAGCCCGGTACGAACGGATAGGCAGGCTGGTCGTAGTACTTCCCCCGCCGCATCTGCTGCTCGGCGAACGAAACCCCGCTGGCCTCAACCCGAACCAGCGCCTGCCCCGGCCCCGGCGCCCCGATCTCCCGGTGGATGACAAGCAGCCCCGCGGCCTCAACCTGCCCAGGCAACACGATTTCCATGGCAGTGGTGGTAGTCGACATCGTCTCGATCCCTTCGCCTATGAGTGATTGGTCAGTCACTGTTGTATGAGTGACCGTACACTCACTCTCTGAATCGGCGCAATCCCCAGCGGACTTGGATACGGAATCAGCGAGGCTGGAGGGTGATGCGGGCGTTGTTCATGGGGCTGAGGCCGGTGTGGAAGCGGCGTGGGGGTTCGAGGTGGCCGGGGGTGGTTTCGATGCGGCGGTGTTCGAGGATTACTCGGAAGAGGATTCGGGCCTCGGCCAGGGCGAATTGGGCGCCGAGGCAGCGGTGGGGGCCGGCGCCGAAGGTGAGCCAGGTGTGGCCGTTGGGGCGGTCGGTGAGGAAGCGTTCGGGGCGGAAGGTCAGGGGGTCGGGGTAGTGCTGTTCGGATTCGTGGATGAGGAGGACGGGGACGATGACCATGGCGCCCTTGGGGATTGCCACGCCGTTGACGACTGTGTCGCGTAGGGCGCGGCGGCCGGTGAAGGGGGAGACCGGGCGCAGGCGCATGGTTTCGGCTACTACGGCGTCGAGGTAGGCGTCCAGGCGGTCTCGGTCGCCGGAGTCGGCGGCGGCGTCGAGTTCGGCCATGGCTTCGGGGTGCGCGGCGAGCATGGCGGCGATCCAGCCGAGGGTGATCGCGGTGGTTTCGTACGCGCCCAACAGGACTCCGCGCATATTGCGGGCCAGTGCGACGTCGTCGTGCTGATCGAGGTCGGTATCGATATAGCGGGACAGCATGTCCCGGCGGTTCTCGGCGTGGCCGGGGGTGGCCCTGCGCGCGGTGATCTCCTCGATGATCACCGCATCGACGTCGGCCTCGCGGCGCTGCAGCGGGAAATAGGGCGGGGTGTAGCCGCCGAGGAGCGGGGTGAGCAGGGTGACGGCGAGGAAGCCGCGGCTTTCGATTTCACCGAACCACTGCCGCACCGCGTCCCGCAGTCGCTCCCGGCGGCCGGGCGCCACATCGCCGAAGACGACGCCGAGCAGCACGCCGATCGCCAGGTCGTAGCCGACGCGCAGGAACTCGATCGGTTCGCCCACCGGCCAATTCGGGAGTTCACGCTCGACCACCTCCACCATGAGGTCCTCGTAGGAGCGCAAAGCCTTGCTCTGGAAGGGCGGTGAGAACAATCGCCGTTCGCGCCGGTGCGCCTCGCCGTCGAGGAAGATCAGGGTCTCTTTGCCGAACATGCGGTCGTGGCTGGAGAGGCGACTCAGCAGTTGCCCGATCGAGAAGTCGTCGTGATTGGCGAATACCTCTCGCACATCATCCATGTCGTGGGTGACCAGCATGGTGGGGAATCCGGGCGCCGAGACCACGAACCGTTTTCCCAGGTTCAGCAGTGGGGATTGATGCGTGCCGGGCCGCAGGAGTCCGCCGAGCCGGCCGATATGGCGGGTACGAAGCCGGGGCAGCTGGTTCAGCGATATCGCGGTCTGGAGCACGCAGCCATCTTCGCCACTGGATCGACTCCGCGCAATCACGAAATTCCCTTGGCCACAATGATTGTCGCATTTCGTCCGCCCCTATTTTTCGGGGCCCCGGCGGGAGATCTTTGATCTCGCCCAGGTCCGGCGGCGGTGCAAAGATAGCTCTGTCGTGGCTCGGTTTTTCCGTCAGAGGAAGTAGTTCGTGGTCAACACTTTCGTCGAAACACTGTTCGCTCAGGTCGAAGCTCGGCCCGCCGAGTTGGTGTACCGGTTCCTGGACAGTGGTGACGTCGACGGCGTTGTCCGCGAAGTCTCGTATGCCGAGCTCGGATTGCGGGTGCGGGCGATCGCCGCCGCACTGCAGGAGTCGCTGCCCCGGCGCGATTCGGCACCGCGGGCGCTGCTGCTCTATCCGGCGGGCCGGGAATTCGCCGAGGCGTTCCTGGGGTGTCTGGCGGCCGGTGTGGTCGCGGTGCCCGCGCCACTTCCCGAGTGGGACAACCGTTCCCTGCGCAGGCTGCGGCGCATGGTGACCCATGCCGAGGTCGATGTGGTGCTGGCGCCGCAGAAGGTCGTCGCGGACGCGACTGGGCTGCACGGCGAGATTCCCGAACTGGCGGCGGTGCCGTGGCTGGCCACCGATCTGATCGCCGACGATGAGGCAATGCGTTGGCGGGAGCCGGATCTCGGGCCGTCGTCGGTCGCGTTCATCCAGTACACCTCGGGGTCTACGAGCGCGCCGCGCGGCGTTCTGCTCACCCACGAGAATCTGCTGCACAATCAGGCCGCGCTGGCCGACGGGCTCGGGCACGACCGCGCGATCGCCGACTCGTGGGACGGTGCGCTGTTCGCCAGCTGGCTGCCCATGTACCACGACATGGGACTCATCGCGCCGCTGCTGCACACCATTTACATGGGCGCGAATTCGGTGCTGATGTCGCCGCTGCATTTCCTGCAGCGGCCCGAGCGCTGGCTGAAGGCGATCTCCACGTATCGCGCCCATACCAGCGGCGGCCCGAACTTCGCCTACGAACTGTGCGCGCGCAAGATCACGCCCGAGCAGCTCGAAGGGGTGGATCTGACCCGGTGGCGAGTGGCGTTCAACGGCTCGGAGCCGGTGCGGGCCGCGACCATGCGGCGGTTCAGCGAGGCGTTCGCCGGGGTCGGGTTCCGCGCGAAATCCCATCAGCCCGTGTACGGGCTGGCCGAGGCCACGTTGATCGTGACCGCTTCGTCCACGACCGAAGCACCGACAGTTCGCGAGATCACGGGGACCGAGAGTCGCCGGGAGTGGGTCGGTGTCGGGCGGCCGGTCGAGGGGATGTCGATCGCGATCGTCGACCCCGAACACGGCACCGAGCGCGCGGACGGGGTCGAAGGGGAGATCTGGGTCAGCGGAAAGAGTGTGTCCGCCGGGTACTTTCGCGATGCGCATGCCACCGAGGAGGTGTTCGGGGCGACGCTGCCCGGTGACGATCGGCGCTACCTCCGTACGGGTGATCTCGGAATTCGTTCCGGTGGAGAGCTGTTCGTCACGGGCAGGAGCAAGGATCTGCTGATCGTCGACGGGCGCAATCACTATCCACAGGACATCGAAGCGTCTGTCGAGACCGTGCACCAAGGGATTCGGCCGGGTTGCGTCGCGGCGTTCTCCGTCGAGCTCGCGGCGGGGGAGCGGCCGGTCGTGGTGGCCGAGGTCCGGACCGAGGATCCCGGCGAACTGGCCGCGATCGAAGACGCTGTGCGCGGGGCGGTTTCGGCGGAGTTCGGGCTCACGCTCGAGACGGTGCTGTTGATCCAGCCGGGGACGATCTTCAAGACCAGTAGCGGGAAGATCCAGCGGTCGGCGTGCCGGGCGGCCTATCTGTCCGGTGAATTGCTCACGCTGACAGCCGGTCCGCTGCGCTCGCCCGAGGACGAGCTGTACGACTACGAACCGGAAGCGCCGAGCGTGGAGGTCGAGGCCGCCGAGGCGGGGCCGTCCGCGGAGGCGATCCGATCCTGGCTGGTGCTGGAGGTCGCCAAGCAGGCGGCGCTGGATCCCGAGCGCATCGATGTGCATCGGCCGCTGGTCGAATTCGGTTTGGGCTCACACGATCTGGTGGAGCTCGTGATCGAGCTGTCGGACTTCGTCGGGAGCTTCGTCGACACCAATATGTTCTTCGACCATCCCACGATCGACGGCGTGGCCGCGGCGCTCGCGCCCGCCGCACCGATCGAGCCGGGGATCGAGGCCGCGGCTGCCGGGACAGACGAGGGTGCGGATGCCCGCGAGGACGACGCGGACGATGACGCGATCGCGATTCTGTCGATGGCCTGCCGATTCCCCGGCGGCGCGGATTCACCCGAGGCGCTGTGGCGGCTGCTCGACGGCAATGGTGACGCACTGGGCGAGTTGCCCGCGGGCCGCTGGGATATCGAGGGCCTGTACGACCCCGACACCACCGCGACCGGCAAGGCGTACACCTTCCGCGGCGGCTATGTCGATGGCATCGACCGCTTCGACGCCGCCTTCTTCGGCATCGGTCCGCGCGAGGCCGCGGTCATGGATCCGCAGCAGCGGATCATGTTGCAGCTGGCATGGGAGGCGATCGAGCGATCCGGCCGCGATCCGCGCACCCTGCACGGCAGTTCGACCGGCGTATACCTCGGCGTGTACAGCACCGGCTATCTGGCCGATCCCGCGCCCGAACAACTCAATGGTCAAGTCGGAACTGGCATTTCGCCGAGTGTCGCCTCCGGCCGGATCTCCTACACGCTGGGGTTGCACGGTCCTGCGGTCACCATGGACACCGCCTGCTCCTCGTCGATCGTCGCGATGCATTCGGCGATGCAGGCCCTGCGGGCGGGCGAATGCGATCTCGCCCTGGCCGGTGGCGCCACGTTGCTGATGTCGCCGATCGCGCACATCGAGTTGTGCAAGCTGGGTGTGCTGTCACCGTCCGGCAGGTGTGCGCCGTTCTCCGCCGATGCGGACGGCACGGTATGGGCCGAGGGTGCCGGGCTGGTGCTGCTGAAACGGCTCGGCGACGCGCGCCGGGACGGGGATCGGGTACTCGCGGTCATTCGCGGTTCCGCCGTCAATCAGGACGGCCGCAGCCAGGGGCTCAGCGCGCCGAATGGCGCTGCGCAGGAACAGGTGTTGCGTTCGGCGCTGCGGGTCTCGGGTCTGGCGCCGCACGATATCGACTATGTCGAGGCGCATGGCACCGGTACCGCGCTCGGGGATCCGATCGAGGCGCGGGCGCTGGCGCGGGTGTTCGGGCCCGGTCGTGATCCGGCCCGTCCGCTCGGCATCGGATCGCTGAAATCCAATGTGGGACATACGCAGGCTGCGGCGGGTGTGGGCAGTGTCATCAAACTAGTTCTCGCACTGCAGCACGAGCGCATCCCCGCCACCCTGAACGCGAGTGTGCCTTCGGCGCATGTCGATTGGGTGCGCAGCGGGGTGGCCGTCGCGGCCGAGACGCTGCCGTGGCGGCGTGGAGATCGGCCGCGCCGGGCCGGGGTGAGCGCCTTCGGGCTCAGCGGTACCAACGCGCACCTGATCCTCGAGGAAGCACCGCCCGAACCCGTGGCAGCGCCCGAGACCTCGGGCGGTGACCGGAGTGGGGTTGTACTGCTGCCGATTTCGGCGCGAAGTCAGGCCTCGTTGCGGGGTCAGGCCGAGCGGCTGCTCGATCTGGTGGCCGCCGAGCCGGGACTGACGCCGGGACCGGTGGCACGCGCGCTGGTAGTGCAGCGCACGAAGTTCGAGCGCCGTGCCGTCGTGGTGGCGTCCGATCGGGACGAGATGCTCGGCGGGCTCCGTGCGCTGGTGGACAGCGAGCCGTCGACGAACGTCATCGTCGGCGCGGGCGCGGTGCTCACCAATGCGAAGACGGCGTTCGTCTTCCCCGGACAGGGTGCGCAATGGGCCGGGATGGCGCGCGACATGCTCACCAGCTCCGAGGAGTTCCGCGCCGAATTCGAGCAGTGCGACAAGGCATTCGGCGCACTGCTCGGCTGGTCCCTGGTGGACAGGCTGAACGAACTGACCGTCGACGAACTGTGGGAATCACCCATCGTGCAGCCGCTGTTGTTCGCGGCCATGGCGGGGCTCGCGGCGGTGTGGCGCGCGGCTGGCGTGACCCCGGACGCGGTGGTCGGCCACTCGCAGGGCGAGGTCGCCGCCGCCTACTGTGCCGGGGTGCTCGAATTGGGTGACGCCGCACGGATTGTCGTCGCGCGCAGCCGCCTCATGCACGCTGTTCCCGAACCGAGTGCGATGGCGCTGGTCGGCCTGCCCGAGGCGGAGACCCGGGCTCGGCTGGCTGAGTTCGGCGGCCGGGTCACGGTCTCGGCCGTCAACGTCCGACGGTCGACGATGGTGAGCGGTGAACAAGCCGCGGTGGAGGAGCTGCTGGCCGAGCTCGGCCGGGAGGGCATCCACACCAGGCTGCGCGCCTCGGGCACCGGCTTCGGCGGGCACAGTCGGCTGATCGAGGCCATCCGCGAACCGCTTTTGGCCGAACTGGGCGACATCCCCGCGAATGCGCCTGCCACACAGTGGTATTCGACGGTCACGGGTGAGCTCGTGCCGGGCGAGCCGATCGAACCCGAGTACTGGTATCGGAACGCGCGTCAAACCGTGCTGTTCATGCCCACCATCGAGCGCATGATCGCCGACGGCTTCCGGTATTTCGTCGAACTGGGCGTGGATCCCGCGCTGACGGCGGCGGTGCAGTCGGTGTCGGAGGGTCTCGACCGCGAGGTGGTGGCGGTGGGTTCCCTGGTGCGTGACCAGGATGGGCCGACCAGCCTGGCCAGGGCGCAGGCCGCCCTCTACGTCGCGGGCCACGACCTCGACTGGACCGGTTCGGTTCCCGAATACGGCCGGGTCGATCTGCCCACGTACGCCTTCGACGAGCGGCGATTCTGGACCGAGCGCAGTAACCGCGATACCGCGGCGCTCGGGCTCGAAGAGGTTTCTCACCCGGTACTGGGTGCCGTTGTGCCGCAACCGGATTCGAACGGCGTCATCCTGACCGGGCGGCTCTCGCGTCGGCTGCAGCCCTGGGTCGCCGATCACGCGGGACCGAACGCGGTGCTGCTGCCCGGCGCGGCCCTGGTCGAGATGGCGATCCGGGCCGGTGACGAGGTGGACAGCCCGGTCGTGCGTGAACTGGTGCTGCGCGCCCCGCTGCTGGTTCCCGAGCGTGGCGCGGTGCGGATTCAGACCGTCGTCGGCGGCAGCGAAGAGCACCGGACCGTGCGCATCTACGCCCGGGACGAGAACGACCCCGACGCCGGGTGGACGCTGCATGCCGATGGCAGCCTGGTCGACGAATCCGAAATTGCTCCACCGCAGGTGAATTCATCGGTTTGGCCTCCTGCGGCCGCGGAGCGGGTCGATGTCGAGGCCCTTTACGGCGAGCTGTTCGCGCGCGGTCACGAGTACGGCCCGCAGTTCCGCGCGCTGCGGTCGGCTTGGCGGCGGGACGACGAGATCTTCGCCGAGGTCGAACTCGTCGAAGCCGCGCATGCCGACGCCGCGCGGTTCGGCATCCATCCGGCCCTGCTCGACGCCGCCCTGCACGCCACCGTCCTGTTCGCCGAGGACGGCGCGCATCCCCTGCTGCCGTTCGTGTGGACCGATGTCGCGCTGTGGGCCTCGGGCGCAACGGCTTTGCGCGTACGGCTGACCCGATCCGGCGCGAACGCCATCACCATGTCCGCCACCGACCGCAGCGGACGCCCCGTGGTTTCGGGCTCGGTGCTGCTGCGCCCGGTCCCCGCCGCACAGTGGGATGCCGCGTCGGTCGCCTCCGCGCAGCGCCGCCTGTTCCGTATGGAGTGGACGGAGCTCGCACCGCCGACGCCGGAGCGGGCACTCACGGTCTGCGAGTGGAACTCCGCCGCGGCCGGGGACGCCGACGCGATCGTGCTGTCCGTGCCCGAGGGTGAATCACCCGAGCAGGTGCACAAGACCGCACAATACGTCCTGGCCTCGCTGCAAACGATCCTCGGCGACAGCCGATTCGAACGGACGACCGTGGTCGTCCGGACCCGCGGCGCCGTGGCCGTCACCGATGATGCGGTGCCGGATCCGGCGGGCGCGGTCGCCTGGGGGCTGGTGCGCTCGGCCCAGTCGGAACAGCCCGGCCGCATCGTCCTGATCGACACGGCCGATGGGGAGCCGGATCTCGCCGCACTCCTCGCTACCGGCGAGGCTCAACTCGCGGTGCGAGAGGGCGCGGTGTTCCGGCCGCGGTTGGCCCGACTGCCGGAGTCGGCGGGGCGTGCGGTGGAGGGCCGGGTGGTGCCCACAGACGGGGCCGTACTCGTCACCGGAGCGCCGGGTCGGCTCGGATCGGCCCTGGCACGTCATCTGGTGGACGCGTACGGCGTTCGAGATCTCGTGCTGGTGAGCCGCCGTGGCATTGACGGCCCGGGCGGGCGTGAGCTGCGGGACGATCTGGAAACCCGCGGGGCGCGAGTGCGATTCGCCGCTTGCGACCTCACCGATCGCCCGGCGCTGGCGGAGTTGCTCGACGGGCTGCCGTTGGCCGGTGTGGTCCACGCGGCGTGCGTACTCGATGACGGTGTGCTCGCCTCACTGACACCCGAGCGTCTCGACCGGGTGCTGCGCCCGAAAGTCGATGCGGCACAACACCTGCACGAGCTGACGGTGGATCGGGATCTGTCGATGTTCGTGCTGTTCTCCGCGGCGGGCGGGCTTTTCGGCACCCCCGGGCAGGCGAACTACGCGGCCGCCAATGCGTACCTCGATGTGCTGGCGCTGCGCCGCCGGGCGCTCGGGCTGCCCGCGCAGTCGCTGGCGTGGGGTGCGTGGGAGGTCGATATGCACGACCATTACGCGCAGGCCGACATTCGGCGGATCGAGCGCGCGGGTGTGCGTGTGTTCTCGGTGCCGCAGGGCATGGCGTGCTTCGATGCCGCGCTGCGGGTCGGCGATCCACTGCTGGTGCCGCTGCTGCTCGACACCGAGGTGCTGCGGCGCTCTCCCTCCGTCCCGCCGCTGCTGCGCGGGCTGGTCCGCAGGGCGGCGCGCCGAGCCGTCGCCGACCACTCGAGCGCGGATGTGGCCGCGGATTCGCGCTTCGCCGAACAACTTCGGTCACTGCCGCGCCCGGAGGCCACCGCGCTCGCGGTGTCCGCGATCGCCGAGTGGACCGGGCAGGTGCTCGGCCATTCCGGATCCGAGACGGTGTCGGCGCAGGAGACCTTCCAGAGTCTGGGCCTGGACTCCCTGATGGCGATCGAGCTGCGCAACAAGGTGCGCGAGCACACCGGGATCTCGGTCTCCCTCGGCGTCATCCTGGCCGAGCAGAACCTCACCGATCTCGCCAACCATCTCGTCGCAGAAGTATTGCAGCAGGGTGATTCTCGCGCTGGCGAGGAAGAATCCACCTCGGTGCCCGAGGTCGAGGTGCTGCCGGTGACGCGGGACATGATGCGACTGCTGCGCACCGAGCAGCTCGGCATTCCCAGCGCCGCGCAGACCGGCGGCGTCGCCGTGCGACTGCCCGCGCGCATCACCCATTCTCAGCTGTCGGAGGCGTTGACGAGACTGGCCCGCCGACATGCCGCGCTGCGCACCACCATTCGCCCCGGCGAGCACGGGCGACAGCTCGAAATCCACAGGGAACCGCGCGAACTCGCGTCCTGGCGGCAACTCGATCGTCTCGATGACGTCGTCGTGCGGGAATGCTTCCGGGAACTGATGGCCCGGCCGTTCGACCTGGAGACCGGGCCGCTCTGGCGCTTCGAACTGCTCGACGCCGAATCCGCCGATCCGGTACTGCTTTTCGGCGCGCATCACAGCATGAGCGACGTGCAGTCGATGCTGCTGGTGGCCGGTGAGCTCGCCGCGGAGTTGACCGGTGCGCCGCTCGGTGACTCGGTGACCAACCGCGATATGCATCAGCTGCTCGCCGCCCAGCCCAGCGGGCGCGACCGCGGCGATGCCGCGACCGGCCAGTGGCGCGAAGCCTTCGCCGGTGCGCGCCGGCTCGAGCTGACGCTCGCGAATCCGCGCCCGGCGCAGCGCAGTTACGGTGCGGGCGCGATCGCGCTCGAACTGCCCGGCGGGCTGCACGACCGGGTCGCGGACCGCGCACGCGAGCTCGGGCTCACGCCCGCGGCGATCTTCCTCGGCGCGCTGACCGTGCTGCTGGCCCGGCGGCAGCAGGTCGATCGGTTCGCGCTGGCGGTGCCGGTGGACACCCGCATGCATGCCGACGCCACCGATGCCGTCGGGTACTTCGGTGTGCCCGTGCCGTTCCCGGCGGCGGTGGCGGCCGATGAACCGGTCGTCGACGTGCTGCGGCGTACCGGTGAGCGGTTGCGGACCCTGCTCGTGCCCGGCGCGGGCTTCGCGGAGGTGCTCACCGCATTGGCCGCGGAGGGCCTGCATCGCGACAACGCACCGCTCGTGGAGGTGTACTTCAACTATCTGCGTGCCAACTCCGCGGTCGCCGCGACCGAGTTGGTGCCGGTCAGCACCGGCTACTCCGATCTCGACCTGATGGTGGCGGTGCTGCCGGATACCGGGCAGGTGTGGTTCACCTACAACAGCGACATCATCGACGCGGACGCTTGCGCCGAGTTCGGTGCGCAATATCTGGCGATGGTCGAGGCGGCGATCACCGATCCGGGTGCGCCTGCCCGGCCTGAATCTGCGGCGCGGCTGGCGGTTTCCGGTACTCGTGTGGCGCTCGGGGCGACCTTCGCGCTGGGCAGGCTGCCCGAGCTGGTGGCGGCGGCGTCCGCGCAGGCTCCGGATGCCTCCGGTGCCGCGATCAGTGTCACGGAGGCGCCCTATCACCAGGTGCTGGCGGGTCTGCGTGACCCCGCGGGCGTCTTCGCGCAGCCTTCGACCGCGCTCGGCATCGTATTGCTGCGGGCGACCGATCTCGAACGGTTCGGCACGATCTCCGACGATCTGCTCACCGAACTCGCCGCCGAGTACCCGGCCGCCGTGCGCGAATTGGCCGAACGCACGCGCAAGCCGGTTGTCGTCGGCATACTCCCGTCGATGCGGACCGAGGAACGATTGCTCGCCTGGGAGCGGCTGGTCGCCGAACGGCTGCGGGACGTCGCGGGCGTGGCGGTGCTGGAGCCGGGGGAGTGGACGCGGAACCATCCGGTGGACAACCCGTTCGACGAACGCACCGAAGTGCTGGCGCACGTGCCCTTCTCGCCCGAGTTCCAGGCGGCCGTGGCGCTCACCCTCGTCGCGACCGTCGATGCCGTGCGCGAACCCGCGCCGAAGGTGATCGCCGTGGATGGGGACGACACCCTGTGGAGCGGTACGGCGGGCGAGAGCGGCCCCGACACAGTGGTTTTCGATGCGCCGCGGCTGGCGCTGGCGCGGCGGCTGGCCCAGTGGCGCGCGGCGGGGACACTGCTGGTGCTGGTGACCAACAATGACGCCGATATTGTCGAGGCCATCCTGGAACGCCCCGAAAGCCCCTTGCGCCGTGATGATTTCGCGGCCGTCTCCGCGGGCTGGGGCGGTAAGCCCGAGCGGCTGGAGGAGATCGCGCGGACGCTGCGGCTGGGACTCGACAGCTTCTGCTTCCTCGACGACAACCCGGTCGAGGTGGCGCGCATGCGCGCGCAGCTGCCCGAGGTGCTGTCGGTGACGTGCCCGCCCGCCGAGGAACTGGAGTCGTTCCTGACGCGACTGTGGCCGATGACGCCGATCGCCACGACCGCGGAGGATCGGCTGCGCGCCGACTTCTATCGTCAGGAGAACGAACGTGACACCATCCGTGCCGCAACGGAATTCGCGGAGTTCCTGGAGCGATTGGAACTGGAGGTCGATATCGAGCCGCTGACCGACGCCTCCCTCGAGCGCGCCCGTCAACTCGTCCGCCGAACCAACCAGTTCACGCTCGGCACCGTGACCGTCGAGGATCTCGACCGGTGGCGCTCGGAAGGCGAGGTGTGGACCGCGACCGCACGCGACCGGTTCGGCGACTACGGACTGATCTCGATTCTGGCCCTGCGCAAGGACGAGGACGACCTGTGGGTCGATGGCTGGCAACTCAGCTGCCGAGCCCTCGGCCGTGGCGTCGAGGAACGCCTGCTCGAGCGGGTAGCCGAGCGCGCCGACACCCTCGGCTGCACAACGGTGCGTATGGCGGTCGAGCACACTCCCCGTAACGAACCCGCCCGGCGACTGGCCGCACGCCTGCCGGGCGGAACCACCGAGGGGCAACGGCTGGATGTGTCGGTGTCCCCGGACCGGTTGCGGGAGTTCCGATCCTGGGAATCGCGGGCCGAGCAGGTCGGGGAGGAACGGTGACAGATTCGGACGAGCGCATCTCCGTACGGAACTCGGGCCTGGACCGCCGTGCGCGCGGCGAGAGCCTCGAACGTGGCAGCGCCGCAATGGATATCACCGCGCTGCTCGCACGCACCGGGTCCGCGCCCGCTGCCGGGGCTACCCCCGCACCGGGTACGGACACACGGCAGTGGGACGTCGATACGTTGACCGCGGCGATCACCGCGGTCGCGAATCGGTTCGCCCTGACACCGATGGATGTCGACACCGACTTCTTCGACGCGGGCGGCACCTCCGTAGCAGCGGTGGAATTGCTTGCGGCGCTGAGTCGTGAGCTGGGCATCGATCCCGATCTCGATACGGTGTTCTTCGACGCGCGGCCACGCAGGCTGGCGCACATCTGGCTCGCTGACCACCCCGAAGCCCTGGCGGAGTCCGATGATCTCGCCCAACTGTTCGCCGACCTCGCCGGTGCCGATCGGCTTCCGCTGGTGGGGCCGCCGGAGCGGGTCGCGCCGCGGTGCGTTCTCTTGACCGGGGCCACCGGGTTCCTCGGGAGTCACCTGCTGCTGGATTT
>NZ_BAFX01000197.1 GCF_000308815.1 Nocardia concava NBRC 100430 | reverse complement strand
AAGCCCCTTATGGTGGTTCTAGCTGGGATCGAACCAGCGACCCCTCGCGTGTGAAGCGAGTGCTCTCCCGCTGAGCTATAGAACCGTAGCTCCCGCCCTGGTGGGCGGTGTTCTCGGCGGCGTTTTCAGCGCTTCGAACGAGACAGAACTTTACACAGATCTGCGGCGTCGCACCAAATCGCGTGCGTATGGGCGAAAAATAGGGCTGCGACGGGCGGGTCTGTCGTGTCGCGTGGGGTTCACCGGATGGTCGCCCGCGGGCCATGGGCGGTTGGGGGTCGTGGGGTGGGATGAGGACGGCCCGCGTCGCGACCGGGCGGTCCCGCCGAATTCCGCGGCGGCCTCGTCCTGCGCTCGGCAGGCCGCGCCGGACTACACCGTTGTAGTTCATATTTACCCCCATCTACCAGGCGATTTGTTACCTGCGCAGATAGTCGGCTAATGTTCTACCTCGTCAGCGGGACAGCCGAGAGGCGCCCGGGACGAAATGCGGATGTAGCGCAGCTGGTAGCGCATCACCTTGCCAAGGTGAGGGTCGCGGGTTCGAATCCCGTCATCCGCTCGAGAGGCCAACACGGCCTGCTTGGCGGTGTGGCCGAGTGGTGAGGCAACGGCCTGCAAAGCCGTGCACACGGGTTCGATTCCCGTCGCCGCCTCTTCTTTACGAAGAGCAAAGAATAGACCCGCGCGATTAGCTCAGCGGGAGAGCGCTTCCCTGACACGGAAGAGGTCACTGGTTCAATCCCAGTATCGCGCACCAAGTTTCACCCAGATCAGGCCCGGCCCCCGCCGGGCCTTTCTGCATTTCCGAACTCGACACGGCCCGATCACTCACCGCCCACAGGCAACTCGGGTGGACAGTGCAGGCGAATCTCGTCGAGCACCAAGGCCGGTGAGAAGCCCGCCGCGCCGCCGATCAGGGGAATCTCCGACAATCCCATGATGCGATTCCAGCGCAGCAACGCGCGGACCCGGAACGAGCTGCGAGCGGCGAAGGCGGCGGGGTCCCGAAGTCGTACCTGGACCCGTCGATACGTCGCATGGTTTTGACGCATGCGGACCGACTGGACGTAGCGGATCTCCACCCAGTCCATCCAGCCATAATGCCTGGTATCCAGTCCCTCATCGGTCAGCACTAGCTCAGGGCCCCGGCGAACGAGCTTGATCGCGGCTCCCACGGCCAGCGGAGCACAGAGAACCGCGAAGGCGCCGAAGACATAGGCCGCCCGCACCCTGAGGATCCCTTCGAGACGGATATACCCGGGAGCTGCTAGTGAGGCGAAGACCATGAGAGCCAACAAAAGGCCCCAGAACATGACTGCGACAACCGCAAAGGATTTCGACGCATAGATCTCGGTGGGAGCGTTGCCGCCCATGGGTGCGAGTCTATTCGCGGTAGCGTGGCAGGGACGGAAGGACCGGGAAGTTGAGGAAACTTGCGATCGCTGCTGCGGCGGCAATGGTTCTGATGACAGGAAGTGCCGGTGCGGCTGCGGCGGAAGAGGATTCGGGATCGACGGATCGGCTGGTGGGATTGCTGATCGAACGGCTCGATACGGCCGATACCGTCGCGGCGATCAAATGGGCCGCCGCGGTTCGGGATGGCGGCGAGCCGATGATCGATGATCCGGCCCGCGAGGCGGCTATCTATGACGCGATGACCGCGCTCGGGGGCGAGCACCAGTTGCCCGCGGCGTGGGTGCGGAACGTGTTCGAGGGGCAGATCGAGGCCAACAAGATGGTGCAGCGGGGGCTGGTGGCGGAGTGGAGGAGCCAGGTGGTGACTGCGCCCGTTTCGGCGACGGATCTGGCCGGTATTCGGCCCGTTATCGATCGCGCCAATGTTGGGATCGTGGATGAATTGTCTGCTCGGCGAGGCGAGTTGGCGAGTGGGGATTGTCCGGCGAGGGTGACCGGTAGCGTGCTGGCCGTCGCCGGGGCACGGCACGTGGATCTGCTGCATCAGGCCGCGCTGGTTCGGGCCGCGTTGCCGCTGTGCGAGGCGTGATCGAGGAGTCGTCTGTCGGTCGGGCGGGTTAGGTTCGGCGGCATGGGATTGAGTGTGGCCACCGGTGGACTGGCCTACAGCATGGAGAACGGTGGCGATCCGGAGGATCTCGAGTGGCACGCCGGGCAGCTGCGGGCGCTGGGTGAATTGCTTGCCGGCGAGGGGATTCCGGCTCATGACGAGCCCACGGTGCAGGGAGCTGCGGTGTCGCGGGCTCGGACGTCAGGGATTCCGTATTCCTTCCTGCACTATCTGCGGCGCGCGTATGCCCGGGCCTACGAATATCCCGATCAGCCGCTGACCCCGGTTGCCGACGGTGAGCAGGCGTCCGATGATCCGGCCATCGAGGAGGTCGGGTGCACCTTCGACTGTCACCTGATCGTGCACTCGGATTGCGAAGGGTATTACGTCCCTGTCGAATTCGGCGACGTCCTGTTCGCCGATGAGGAGCTCGGCATACCCGGCGGCGGGATGGTCGGGTCAAGCACGGTGCTGATGCGCGAACTCGTCTATGTCGCACCATATTTGGGAATCAACCTGGTCGACGGGGTGCTCGCCGATGACGAGATCGATCGGATCTACGCGGCGCTGGACCAATCCGGCGAGGAGGCGCATCCGTTCGATCGGGAGCTGGAGACCTGGATCATTCTGTTCGAGGCGGCCAGGGTTTCCCTCGAGAACGGCACCCTCATCGAGTTCTGCTGAGGGCCAGCGCGTCCGCTCGCTTATCCGGCGCTTATTCGGCGTTGACTTCGGTGTTTCGCGCGCGCGTAGCATCGGGGGCGGGGAGGACGGATGGCGAAGAAGACGTTGTCGGTGACCGACATTGTGATTCTGGTGCTGATGTCGGCGGGGATTCTGGCCGGGATGCTCGGGCTGTTCGGGTTGCTCGACGGGCTGCGGGAAATCGCGGCCGCCGGTGGGGTGACCGTGGCCGTGGCTGTCTCGGGGCTCGTGTTGATTTTGGCGGCCAGAGCCTCGCTGCGGGGAGCGGCCGCGCGGCCGCCGAAAACCGCTGTGACAGCACAGAAGTCCGCTACCGAAGCCACAGCGCTGCGTCGGATACTGGTGGGCGTGCCCGTGCAGGGGACCGTGGACTTGGCGCTGCGGGCGACCGGGGCCGCTGTCGCACCACGCGCGTTGGATACCCAGGCGCTGTTGATCACGCTGATGCGGGCCGACTCGGCCGGGCAGTGGTATCGATTGTGGCTCCGGGCAGGGGGTTTGGAGACGATCACCGGCCGCGTCGTCTTGGATCCCGTGGACTATGCGGCGGCGACCTGGGAAGGCATCCCGCTCACCTACGCCTGTGCGCGTGCGCTCGACATCGCCGCGCGGCTGTCGCAACGGTACGACATCTGGCCGCTCACCGTCGGGATGGTGTCGATCGGCCTGGTCGCGGACCCCTCGGCGGGGGCCGCGCAGGCCCTCGGGACCGCGGATCGGGACGAGGTACTGGAGATCCTGCAAGCCGATGTGCTGGGTGTCCGCCTGACCGGCATCGAGCACATCCTGCGCCAAGTGCTGGCCGAAACCGGCGTACACAGCTGATCCCGACGCGCGATCGCCCACCTGCCTGACTCGCTGTGCCGGATAGGTTTTCCGGCAACCCTTTTCGAAGGCTCCACCAGCCGTTTATATTCAGCGGCAATCCGATGTTGATCGTGACACGGGATGATGGCGCGAGGCTGGGTGGCCTGGTGGTGAACGAGACGGACCCGTCGACGGCAGGACGGGAGCGGGGGAACAGCCTGATGGAAGTGGCCGACGGCATGGTCGTCGCCGATTATCGGATCGTGCGGCGGCTCGGCGGCGGTGGCATGGGCACGGTCTATCTGGCGCAGCATCCGAGACTCCCGCGCATGGATGCGCTCAAGGTGCTCAACGACCGCCACGACCGCGATACCGAATTCCACGCCCGCTTCCTGCGCGAGGCGGAAATGGCCGCGCGGCTGCACCATCCGAACCTGGTCGCGGTGCACGACCGTGGCGAGCACGACGGCCGCCTGTGGATCGCGATGCAATACATCGACGGCGGCGACCTGGCACAGTTGATCCACCGTGGCCCCCAGGTGCTGACCGCCGAGCGCGCGGTGCGCATCCTCGGCGAGGCCGCCCACGGTATCGACGAGATCCACCGCGCGGGTCTGCTGCACCGCGACGTGAAGCCCGCCAATATTCTGTTGGCCACCAACGCCGACGGCTCGGATCGTGTGCTGGTCACCGACTTCGGTATCGCCCGCCCGGCCGAGGACACCGAGGCCGACAGCGGCGGCCTCGCCGCCACCCTCGCCTACGCCGCGCCCGAACTGCTCGGCGGTGGTCCGGTCGATCACCGCGCGGACGTCTACGCCCTGGGCTGCACGCTCTACCAGATGCTGACCGGCTCGGTCCCGTTCCCGCGCACCAGCAGCGGCTCGGTGATGTACGCGCACCTGCATCAACCGCCGCCGCGGCCCTCTGCCGTGAATCCGCGCGTGCCCAGGGATTTCGACGCCGTCATCGCGACCGCCATGGCGAAGAATCCGGCCGACCGCTTTGCCAGCTGCTCCGACCTCGCCGCCGCCGCGCACGCCGCCTTGGCACCCGCTCCCTCACGTCGCCGGGCCAGGCTGCTGGCCGCGACCGCTCTGGTGGTCACCATCGTTGTCGCCGCCGCGATCATCGGATTCACCTCGCGCACAACCGAGTCGCAGGCCCGCCCGGTCCGGATCCCGGTGACCGGTTCGATCGACGGCTCGCAGTGGGGCGCATTCGCCTACATCGCGCAGGCTTTCCCCGATCTGCTGCCGGGCTTCCCGTACGGATCGGGATATCAGCAGTTGTCCGGGTGCGTCGCGCAGGACCCCAATTCCAAGAGCGTCCCCTATGACACTTCGCTGCCGGTCGGCGAGCTGTTCTGCCTCGGCGACCACGACCCGGCCATCGACGTGTCGATCACCTGCAACGCCGACCGCACCGTCATGCAGCCGGTGCCCAGCCTGGCCGACTATCCCGAGGGCGACGAGGCCTGGACCCGGCCCTCGGGTTCGGGGCATTTGTTCTGGGGCCACACCACTTTCGAGAACAGCGGCAGCAGTGATCTGGATGGCCGAACCACGGGGGTGCTGGATCTGTACTTCGACCGCGCGGACCGGAACTTCTGCCGGATCCAAGTCGTCGGGCTTCCCACGACCGGCGCGGAACTTCGCGCCGCCTGGTGGCCCGGCGCACCGCTCTGACAGGCGGTCGAGACCGTGGAAACGATGATGAGAACACTGAGAATCGCCTTCGGGGCGGCGATCGCGGCGACGCTGCTGAGCGGCTGCACGATCGATGGAAAACCATTGGCGCACAACCCGGATCTGGCAGCGCTGGACACCGGACGCTACGGCGTCGATCCACTCGAACCCCCGACCGGCACCGAAGCAACCGGCCGCGTGCTCGAATCCGCCCGGATGGCCGAGGCACTGCTGGATCCGGCCCAGATCGATGCCACGCTCGTCCATTCCCCGACCGGTATCGCGGTCGAGCTGATACCCACGCCGTCCCGGGCGGCCATGCTGCTCGCCGAACCGGTGCGCCCGGTGTTGCAACGGCACGGGATGGTCGCCGGAGCCATGGTCGGCGGCAGCGACATCGACGGCGGCGTCTACGGCCTGGAGGTCGGAAAGGGCCGGGCCCTGGTCGCATTGGTGATCCGATTTCCCGACGCCACGGCCGCCCAGCAGGCCGCCACCGAGATCGACGCCGTCGATACCGCCGTCAACCGCGACAATGTCGCGGTTACCATCCCGGATCATCCTGGCGCACACGCTCATTGGCGGCCGACGGTCCCGACCCTGGCGGCGACCCTCGCGCAGGACAACTACGTGATCAGCCTCTTGATCGGCCACACCACTCCCGACCTCACCATTCTCACGGGGCTGGCGCGCAAGGCCTTCGACGCACAGTCCCCGCTGCTGCGCGACTTCGAGCCGACGCCCGAGGACCGGCTCGCGGCCCTGCCGTTGGATCCCGACCGAATGGTGCGATTGATGGTGCCGGACGCACCCGGCCGCTGGATGTATCCGGGTGTCGTCTCCCTCACCGAGCATCGGCACGCCGGCTGGGACACCGATCTGATCAGTACCGGCGTCTCGTACGGCCCACGGGCGACGTTGTTGTACCGCGGCCCCGAGGACAAGGAGCGAGGTCCCGCGCCGGAGGCCATGGTGACCAATGGATTCGCGATCGTGCTCCGCTATTCGGATCCGGTCGCGGCGCATCGGCGGCTGGAGAAGAGCCGCGCCACCGATGCGGCCGACACCACCCTGCGCCCGGTCGATCCGCCCGCCGGTACCTCCGATGTCAGCTGCTACCAGAACCTGAAGCCCGATTTCACCGGCATGTCGAACTTCATCTGCCGGATGCAGTACGGGCGCTACAACTCGGTCGTGCTCGGTCGTGACGCGACCGGCGCCAGCCAGCGGGCCGCGGCCCAGTACGCCCTGCTGACGAGCGGCGGCTGAAATGGCGACGAACGAACTTCTGGTGGCAGGAACCCTTTTCGCGGGATACCGGATCGAACGCGTGCTCGGCCGCGGCGGCATGGGCACCGTCTATCTGGTGAAGCATCCTCGTCTGCCGCGCTTCGAGGCCCTCAAGGTGCTTCCCGCTGACTTCGGCAAGGACTATGAGTATCGGGCCCGATTCGCCCGTGAGGCCGAAATCGCCGCGCGCCTGGACCATCCGAATATCGTCGCGGTGCGCGACCGCGGCGAGACGGACGGCTGCCTGTGGATCGCCATGCAATTCGTCGACGGTTCCGACGCCGCCGCGCTGGTCGGCCGGTATCCCGGCGGGTTGCCGCCGGCGCGAGCGCAGCACATCCTCGAGCAGGCCGCGCACGGGCTCGACGAGGCGCACCGGGCAGGCATGCTGCACCGCGATATCAAACCGGCCAACCTCATGCTGGAGTCAAGACCGGACGGACTCGATCGGGTGTATGTCTCCGACTTCGGGATCGCGCGCGTCATCGCCAAGTCGACCGAGCTCACCGAGGCCGGGGCGGTGATGGCGACCGTGGCCTACGCCTCACCCGAACAGTTGAGCGCGGCGGTCCTCGATCATCGCGCCGACGTGTACGCCCTCGGTGGCACGCTGTATGAATTGCTCACCGGTGCAAAGCCTTTCCCGCGCGCGAATGTCGCGGCGGTGATGCAGGCCCATCTGATGGAGCCGCCGCCGCGCCCCAGCGCGGTGAATCCGGCCCTGCCCGCCGCGATCGACGCGGTGATCGCGCGGGCGATGGCGAAGCGGCCCGCCGATCGCTACTCGTCGTGTGGCGAGCTCGCGCGGGCTGCCGCGCACGCACTCGGCTCCAGCGGTGCGCCGACGCAAACAACCACCGCCACAGCACGACTGAGACCACGTCGAACGGTCACGCTCCGGGGGCTGCGAACGAATCTCGCCGGAGGGCAGCCGGGTACGCGGCCGAGAGGACGTCGGGCCCTGGTCGGCGCGGTGGGCGCGGCAGCCCTGTTGGTCATCGCCGGAATTGTTGCGCTGACGCATGATTGGAACGAATCAGGCTCCATCGGTGCGCCGTCCTCGCTCACCCTCACGCCGAGTGCCCCCACCTCGACGACCGGTAGCCCGGTGGCCTGGGGTGCCTATCAGTTCGTGGCTCAGGCCTTCCCGAACCTGCTGCCCGCGGCCCCGATCGCCAGCGGCTATCAGGGATTGCGGTGCGAACCCATCGACCAGGAGGGCGACCGGCTCACGCTCACCCAGCCGCTGGGAACCATTGCGTTCCTGCGTTGCGGGGGGAACAAGAGTCCAGTCACGATGCTGGTGGCCGCCTGCAGGGTGAATCGCGCTCCCCGGGAGTTGCCGGACATCGAGACAGACATCACCTTGTTGCGGAACGAACCGTGGGACCGGCCCACCGGGCACGGGGTGGTCCGGGCATACACAGCGGGCGCCTACGGCGGCGGCACCGAGGGTTTCCTACTGATCCACTTCGATGATCCGGCACGGAATTTCTGCTCGATCACGGTGACGGGTGGCACGACCGGCAACGACCTGTTCGATGGATGGTGGCGCGATGCACCCCTGTGACGCTGCGCGCGGGGCGAGGAAGGCCCAATGAACGAAGACACCACAACCAGGTTCGCCGACTACCGGATCGAGCGGCCGCTCGGTGACTCGACCGTGCGGACCTCCGGTGCGGACCCGATGAGCGAGACGGTCCTGGCCCGGCATGTGCGCGTGGATCGTGTCGACGATCTGACCGTATTGTCGCCGCGGTTCGGCGGCGACGAACGATTCCGCGAGCACTTCCTGGCGGTGGCGGAACTGGCCGCGCGGCAACGTCATCCGAACTTGGCAGTGGTCCGGGACGCGGGCGAGGAGAACGGGCGGCTGTGGCTGGCCAGCCAACATGTCGACGGCGTCGACGTCGCCGAGGCGATCCGGCGGGGCGGGCTGGATCCGGCCCGCGCGGTCCACATTGCCGGCGAGGTGGCCAAGGGGCTCGACGAACTGCATGCCAACGACTTGCTGCACGGCGACCTCGCACCCCGGTACATCCTGGTGGCCGAACGGCCGGGTGCGCCGGATGAGGTGGTGCTCACCGGATTCGGGCTGTCCCGGCCCACCGCGGATCCGGCCGCACTGACCTATCCGGCGCCCGAGCAGCTCGCCGGAGTGCCCGCCGACAATCGCAGCGAGGTGTACGCCCTGGGCTGTCTGCTCTCGGAGATGCTCACCGGCGTTCGGCCCGAGCCCGGCCGAACGCCGGTGCCGACGCAGCAGAATCCTTGGCTGCCGGTCGAATTCGATGCGGTAGTCGCGAAGGCGACGATGCCGGAGCCCGCCGGGCGCTACCCCGATTGCGTCTCGCTGGCGCAAGCGGCGGCGGACGCCGCGGGCATTGCCATGGTCGCCACCGTGTCACCGCGGCGACGCCTCCGACGTCGGACACTCCTCGTCGCCGCGGTGGCGATACTCGCCGCGGCCGCGGGACTGACGACGTGGCTGGTACCCGGCAAGGATTCCGCCGCGCCGCCGCGCTCGCGGCCGGTCACCGCCACCAGCAGATCACCGGAATTGAAAGCGGCGCTATGGGGCACCTATGCCTATATCGCCGACGCTTTTCCGAACCTGCTGCCGGTGTCCGCGCAGGGCCTCGGCGTCGGTTACCAGGAGCTGTTCAACTGCCACCCGGTCGACAAGTACGGCGATGATGTGTCTCTCTACGACCAGGCCCCGGTCGGCATTCTGTCGTGCTGGGGCAACCACGCCCCGGTGTGGGGTGTGAATCTGACGTGCAATGCCGACAAGTCGCCGCGGCACCCGCAAAGTCCGAACATGCAAGTCGAGGGCGACGAGCATTGGACCCGGCCGACCGGGACCGGATATCTGCGCTGGGGCACTTACCTTTCCGCCACCGGCAAGACCATGGCGGAGCTCGAGGTCTTCTTCGACAACCCGCAGGAGTCGTTCTGTCAGTTGGAAATCGTCGCCGAAACTCCCGCGAGCACGCTGCACGCCCAGTGGTGGCCGGGGGTATCGATATGAGCGGCACCGGGATTCGCCTGTTCGCCGCGTTCGCGGCCGCAGCCTCCCTGCTGCTGACGGGCTGCTCGGTACCCGGGCACCCGCGCCCGGCCACACCGGACCTGACCGCTCTGGACGTCGGCCCGTACAGCACCGAGCCGCTGGGCGCGGCGCCGGTCGGCACCGAGGCCGACGGTCGAATCCTCGAATCGGTCCGGATGGGCGAGGCGGTGATCGATCCGATCGAGGCCGATCCGACGCTGGTCTACGGCCTGGGCTCCAACCCGTCGGTGCCCATTCCGTCGGCCGAGAAGGCGGTGTACCTGGCCGCGCCCGGCCGCGCGGTGCTCGCCAAGTACGGCATGCTGGCCGGATTCTCGGTCGGTGGCGCGGATTCGGAGATCGAACCGTCCGTCGCTGTCGGTCATGCCCGGCTGTTGACCGTGATGATCATCCGCTTTTCCGATGCGACCAGGGCCCAGCGGGCCGCGGCGGAGATCGACGCCGTGGACGCGGCGGTCAGCCCCGACAACGTGGCGGTGTCGATCCCGGATCATCGTGACGCGCATGCGCATTGGCGGCCGACCGTGCCGACGCTGGCCGCGACCGAGGCCCAGGACGCCTATGTGGTCACCGTTCTCGCCGGATATCCCACCACCGATCCGGGTGCGCTCACCGGACTCGCCCGCAACGCGCTCACCGCGCAGGCGACCCGGTTACGCGACTTCAAGCCGACACCGGTGGGCGCCTTCGCCGCCCTGCCGCTCGACACCGACGGCATGCTCGCGCGCATGCTTCCGGAAGCACCCGGCGTCTGGCCGCGGCCGGCGGTGATCGCCCTCAACGTGACGGCGAATGCCGGATGGACAGCAAAGCTGTTCCCCTACGGCCTCGTCTACGGCCCGCGGGCCGCACATCGCTGGGGCGGCTGGAAGAAGGGTGATCCCGATCCCGATGGCGGCCATACGATTATCGCGGTGCGCGGCTACGACATCCTGGTCCGCTTCAAGAGCCCGGCGGCGGCTCGCAAGGAATTCACCGATACCGCCGACGAGGCGAAGGAGTCCGGCATGCGGGTCGCCCCCACCCCGGCGGGAATCCCCGACGTCCGCTGTCTGGAAGGGGTGAACGATTCCCGCTATGCGGTCAGATTCGCCTGCCGGGCCCTCTACGGGGCCTATGACGTGCAGACCTACAGCCGCTCGCTGGCCGACGCCCAGCACCGGATCGCGGCACAATACGCGCTGCTGGTACGAGCGGAGTCGGACAGATGAGCGGAAAGCTGTTGCCCGGCACCGACTTCGCCGGATACCGGATCGAGCGGCTGCTGAGCGAGGGCGGGATGGGTACCGTCTATATGGCGCGCCATCCCCGGCTGCCGCGCTGGGATGCGCTGAAGATCCTGTCGGCCGAGCATTTCGCCGATCCCGAGTTCCGGGCCCGATTTCTGCGCGAGGCCGATCTGGCGGCGCGCCTCAATCATCCGAATATCATTGCGGTGCACGACCGTGGCGTGTCCGACGGGTGGCTGTGGATCGCCATGCAGTACGTGCCCGGGGCCAACGGCGCGGAGCTGGTCGCGCGTGGACCGCTGTCCGCCGAGCGCGCCGTGCACATCGTGGAGCAGGCGGCGCGCGGATTGGACGAGGCGCATCGCGCCGGAATGGTCCACCGCGACGTCAAGCCGGCCAATCTGCTCATCGAGGAGCGTGCGGACGGAACGGATCGAGTACTGGTGAGCGACTTCGGGATCGGCCGCAGCGTCGCCGATTCCACCGCGCTCACCGCCGCCGGGACGGTACTGGCGACGCTGGCCTACGCTGCGCCGGAACAGCTCGTGGGTGAGCGTGTGGATCACCGCGCCGATGTATACGCCCTCGGGACCACGTTGTATCAGCTGTTGACCGGCTACGTTCCGTTTCCGCGTGCGTCGGCGGCCGAGGTCATCGAAGCCCATCTCAGCGAGCCGCCACCCCGGCCGAGCTCGCTGCGCGCGGACCTGCCGCCGGCGCTCGATTCGGTGATCGGCCGCGCCATGGACAAGGACCCCGATCGGCGATATCCCTCATGCGGTGAACTGGCGGCGGCCGCGCGGGCCGCGTGCGCCCCCGCGCCGGAGGCGGTTTCGCCTCATCGGTTCTCCAGGGGCCGACGCCTCGGCCTGTCAGTGGCCGCCGTGGCCGTGGCGGCCGCCCTCGCCGCGGCGACAGCCGTTGCGATGCACCGTCATTCGACTACCGGTCCGGGACAACCGGTGCCGGTCGCCTCAGCCACCGTAACCACAACGGTATCCCAATCGTCGACCACCTCCGCGACACCCACCGCCAACTGGGGCAGTTACGCCTTCATCCCCCGGGCGTTTCCAGGCCTGCTGCCCGCGTCACCGGACGCCGCCGGGTATCAGGGCATACGCTGCGCGGCCATCGACGACGCCGGAAAACCGGCGGACATGACGGTCCCCGTATCCGACTTCGCGATGCTGGCCTGCAATGGTGACAAGCAGCCGCTGGTGCGATTGCGGGTCGGGTGCAAGACCAATCGCGAACCCTTGAAGCCGACGAAGCTACCGGACGACACCATCACGGATGGCTCGCAGGCGTGGACACGGCCGACGACCAGCGGCTGGATGACGTGGGGGCATTTCTTCGACTCCGACAAGACCAAATCCGCGGGCATGCTCGCCATCGACTTCAACGACAGCGGCCGTTCGTTCTGCGAACTGCTCGCTTTCTCCGAAGGCAATGCGCAGGCGCTGGTCGACGGCTGGTGGCCGGGAGTGCCGCTCTGAAGCTCCGGTAATGGCCGACCGCAAGGAATTCGATAGAGAGTCATAAGCCCCCGCCCGTACATTCGTTCGGAGTATCCCGCCGAGAGACTGGAAAGGCCATGGCACTCCGCATATCAGGTCGCGCGATCACCAGCGACCGCACTCCCGAGACCGCGCACCTGGTGCCCGGTCCCGGCGGTGGCGCGTGGGCGCTGAGCTGGCTGCCGGGGTGGGATCTGACCCGGGAGCAGGCGATCGACGGGATGGCGCTGGACGAGATGCTCAGTGATCCCTCGGCCATCGACCGGGAGTGGGCGCTGGAGATGGCGGAGCTGCGGGCCGAGTCGCTCGGGATGGGGCTCGAGGATGTCGTGGTGCGGTTGTGCGCACGGATCATCGAGCGCGACCGGATGCACGGGGCTCACCGGCAGACGGGGGCGGACCGTTCCGAGGGGGAACCGGCGGGGCGGTCCCCTCTCGGAGACGGTGAGGCACAGCGCATTTGGGGATATGTGCGCGGGAGATTGCCGCGGCCGCGTTGGGGTGAGCGGGTGCAGGGCGCCAGGGCGACCGCGCGAAAGGTCATCGTGGCGATGCTCTGGGCGCGGTATACGCGGCGGTGCGCGAATTCCGCTGGGCGCTAGGGCCGAATTCGACTATTCGGCGTCCTGGTTGTCAGCCAGATCTTCGACGCGTCCGTAAAGCAGGTGTTCCCGGCGTACCCCGTCGTCGTCGACCCCCTCGGCGAAGTCCTCCCAATCCATGTTCGAGATCGAGAGGTTGTTTTCGATCTCCTGGATCGTGTGTGGAAGGGCACGGAACGATCGCCCGGCGGGTCGGCCCGGCCAGTTGTCGTCCGGGCTGGGCTTCGAGCCGAGATCCACGACCAGAACCGGGTGCTCGGAAGATCGAATCGTGGTCTCGTCGACGACCAGCAGCAACGAATGCTCGCTGTCGACCGGCATGCGCTCCAATAGCTCGGTGGCCGACAAGCCGGCGAACGCTCGGTCATCGACAAACGTCACATCGGCTTCGAACTCATCCGGTGTCACCCAGCCGATCCCGGCCTTCACCCGCTCCCAGGCCGCCTGATCGGAGAAATCGGTTCGGACCACCGGCACGGCAGGCGTTTCCGGAAAAGTTGTCGTCATGCCCTACACCCTCGCAGCGTCGGCCCACCGGCTCAACTGCCGGTTGTTCGCTGCCAGAGCGAGGATGCGCACTGTGCCTGCGCCTCATCTCCGATTTCCCGCGAGAAGGAATATGGAGCAGGCCCGGCTTCTCGACTTCAGCGTGATGGATGATCGGGACGGCGGCGGCTGACATCCCCTGCATTGGTCCGGAATCGCAGCGGTGGCTATTCTCTGCGCATATCGCCACGCTGTGGCTCTGCACACCGCCGTACCGCGGCCGCCCGCTCGACCTCGATGGATCGTGGGCGTGGGCGGCGGGGTCACCGCGGACTCCCCCTCGATCTCGGTGCCATTCCGCCAGTTCACATCCGATACCGCAGAGGGGTTGTCTTGAGCATTCTGGAATCCGACGCTGTGCCTGTGATGACCGATCCGGTCAGGCCCGCGATCGCCGATCCGATCGAGCACGCGGCCTCGATGGTGGATCGCCGGTTCCGGCTCGACTCCTATTACGAGGTCGGCCGGGAGAAGGTGCGCGAATACGCGGCCGCCGTACAGGACGACCATCTCGCGCACTGGTCCGAGGAGGCTGCCGCGGAACTGGGGTACCCGGCGCTGCTCGCCTCGCCGACGTTCCCGTCTCTGCTGGCCACGCCGGTGCAGCACGCCATGAGCGGCATGCTGACCGGATACGACCTGCGCGCCTCGGTGCAGACCGATCAGGTGCTGGATTTCCATCGCCCGATCCTGGTGGGCGATCGACTGACCAGCAATGTCGCGCTGCGCTCGGTCCGGCGGGCGTTCGGCGGGGACATGTTCGTGTTCGAGAACGTCATCACCGATGCGGACGGGGTGGCGGTGCTGACCGGATCCACCAGCGTCATCGGGCGCGCCGAGCAATCCGAGGATCATGTCGAAACGCATCGGCTGCTGGGTGAACTGGTGCATCGCGGGATGGACACGTTCCTGGCGCGGACGCCGCGCCGCCTGGCGCTGCCGGGTTGGGATCCGGTGATCGCGACCTACCGCAGCACCCGCTCGCGGCGGCTGGACACGGTCCACGTGGGAGACGAATTGCCCGGCAACACAATCCATCTCACGATCGGCGACCTGGTCCGCTACGCCGGAGTCGCGGGCGACGCGAACCCGATCCACTGGCACACCGAGGCCGCGCACCGGGTCGGGCTCGAGCGCGGGGTGGTCGCGCACGGCATGCTGACCATGGCCTACGGCGCGGGCTTCGTCACCTCCTGGCTCGGCGACCCGGGCGCGCTGAAGCAGTACAGCGTCCGCATGAGCAACCCGGTCTACCTCGCCACCGGCGGCACCACCGCCATCGACTACACCGGCAAGATCAAGTCGATCGACCCGGACACCGCCACCGCCGTAGTCGCGATCACCGCACTCAACGAGGGCCGCAAGGTCTTCGGCCGCGCCACCGCCGTCGTCCAGCTGAGCTGACCTCCCGCCCAACCACATCCACGTCCCCGCCACCGGGCAAGTCCGGCGGCGGGGCCGCAGGGCCTGCATGCTATTCGGCGAGTAATCCGGGTCAGGAGCGGATCAGGGAGCCGGGGCGGGCACCGGTGTCCTGGCCGTCGCGCAGGATTACCCGGCCGGAGACGATGGTGTCGCGGTAGCCCTCGGCGCGTTGGAGGAGGCGGCGGGCGCCGCCGGGGAGGTCGTAGGCGACGGCGGGTGGGAGCAGGCGGAGGGCCTCGTAGTCGATGATGTTGAGGTCGGCCTTCTTTCCCGGTGCGATCTCGCCGCGGTCGTGCAGGCCGTACATCTGGGCGGTGTCGAGGGTCATCTTGCGGATGGCCAGCGGGAGCGGAATGCGTTCTCCGCGTGCGCGATCGCGGGACCAGTGGGTGAGCAGGTAGGTGGTGTTGGAGGCGTCGCAGATGGCGCCGACGTGGGCGCCGCCGTCGCCGAGGCCGACCGCGGTGACCGGATGGGTCAGCATGTCGCGGATCGGATCCTGGGTGAAGCGTGAGTAATTCAGCAGCGGACGGTAGAACAGGGCGCGGCCGTCGCGGCCGAGCAGCTGGTCGTAGATGTAGCGGAACGGTTCGATGCCCGCACGGTCGGCGTCGGCGGCGAGGCTCGCGGCCGGGTCGGGTTCGTAGTCGGGCGGGTCGCCGAGGGTGAAGGTGCGATCCAGGCCCATGCTGATGAAGGCCATCGGATTGTCGGGCAGGTCGGCCTCGGTGAGGATGGTGTCGCGCAATGCCGGGTCGCGCAGTTCGGCGACGAGGGCGTCGAGATGCTGACCGGCGCGGGCGACCGCGGCCTGATAGGACGGACGGAACGAGAAGGGGTTGAAGGTCTGCAGACCGATGAGCAGCCCCAACGGTCGTGCGGAAACCTGTGGGCGCAAGGGGATTCCGGAGTCGAAGGCTTCGGCGGCGGAGTCCAGCAGTCGTTTCCAGTCGTCGGGTGCGCCGTCGTGTTGCAGCAGGCCGAAACTCACGGTGCGGCCGGTCTTTTCAGCCAGGCGCAGCATCCAGGAGAGTTCGCGGTCGGGGGCGGCGAGATCCTCGCCCATGATCCCGGCCGGAGCCAGCTCGAACACGCCGCGGCCCGCGTCGCCCAGCGCCTGGCCGATGCCGAACAGCTCCTCCTCGGCGGCGAAGGTGCCCGGCACCGGTTCACCGTCGATGGCGCGGTGCACGATGGTGCGGGAGGTCGAAAACCCCAGCGCCCCAGCCTCGATGCCCTCGCGCACCAGCTTGGCCATCATGCCGATGTCCTCGGCGGAGGCGGCCTCGTTCTTCGCGCCGCGCTCCCCCATCACATACGCGCGGACCGCGCCGTGCGGTACCTGGGTGCCGACGTCGATGGCCAGCGGCAGCTGTTCGAGGGCATCGAGGAATTGCGGGAAAGACTGCCAGTTCCAACGGATTCCGGTCGAGAGCGCCGCGCCCGGGATGTCCTCGACGCCTTCCATCAGGCCGATCAGCCATTCCCGCTTCTCCGGCGTGACCGGCGCGAAGCCGACGCCGCAATTGCCCATCACCACGGTGGTGACGCCGTGCCAGCAACTCGGGGTGAGCAGCGGGTCCCAGGTGATCTGACCGTCGTAATGCGTGTGGATGTCGACGAATCCGGGCGTCACCAGCAGACCGTCCGCGTCGATTCGCTCCTCCGCCTCGGCGTGCGCGAGTTCACCGGGCGCGGTGATCACGGCGATGCGGCCGTCCTGCACGGCGATATCGGCCCGGAAGGGTTCCGCGCCCGTGCCGTCGACGATCGTGCCATTGGCGATGATGAGTGAATAGCTCACGAGAGGTCCTAGCGGTGGGGTTTCGCTAACACTGCACAGACTAACTAGACATTACGTCTACCGAGTTCGGAATCGCGAGAATTCGCCGTGTTCAGCGCGTTCGCGGGCCGCAAATTATGGTGGATCCCATGAGGATTCGGCGGTGGCAGCGAGCCTATCTGGCCGCCGAATACGCGGCGTGGTTCGCGGCGCGGTATCTGCGCACGCAGTCGCTGTTCACCGCGTCGGTGGAGCACGCGGCGTACGGGATGATGGTGTTCTCGGTCGGGCTGGGGCGGCACTTCTATCACGGGGCCGCCCCGGCGGCGCGAATTCAGTTGGGGGCCACCAGAACCGGCTGACGGGCCGGGGCCTGGGCCGAGACGGCCACGGCGATGATGATCAGGAACGCCAGCAGCGCCGCGGTGGTGCGGGCGATGTGGAACAGCTCCCAGCGGTGCAGGAGCTGGGCGTAATCGGACGGGACCGGGCCGACGGCCCACTGCTTGATCTTGCCGTTGATGGGGACATTGCCGAAACGCGTGATCAGGAACGACGTCACCTCCAGCGCGAAAGCCGTTGCGGCCCAGCGGCGGACGAGTCCGGTGCTGTAGACGGCCAGCAGCAGGGAGGTCAGGGCGGCCAATGCCATGGTCGATTGCATGACCGGGCCGTTCACCTTCATGAGGGCGGTGTGGAACGTGAAGCGAACATCCAGCGGCACGGTCTTTAAGGCTTGGGCGACATTGATCAAGCCGTAACCGAAAGCGCCGCAAAGATATCCGGTGGTGAGCAGGGCGGCCGCGGTGAGCAGGCGGGTGCGCATGGGTGAGCCTTCCGTCATCAGATAGTTCAGACTTCCGAACTGTTCTGATTTTTGAACCTGTATCCTTGCTGTGTCAAGACAGAGTTCGAGATCGATCGGAGGGTTCGTGTCGCATATGTCTCGGCGACAGCGGGCGGCGGACACCACGGGCAGCCCCGTGAGCACCACCGGAACTCCGGTACGCCCCACCGGCAGTCCGGTGAGCGCCGAGGACCAGCGGCGACTGGAAGCGCTGGCGCCCCTCATCGCCACGCATTTCCGCCGCGCCCACGGCGATATGCCGCCCGCCCTCCGCGAATCCTTCGACGCCGACGGCCTCGGCAACCGCCACGGCGCGGTCCTGGCCCAGGTCCTCGCCGCCGGCAGCATCAGCGTCAGCGACCTCTCCCGCCGCCTCGGCATCAGCCTCACCAACGCGAGTCAACTTGCCGGAGAACTCAACCGAGCCGGCTGGCTCCAACGCCACAACGACCCCGCCGACAACCGCCGCACCCTCCTCTCCCTCCCCGAAGCCCGCAGCGAAGACGTAGCCGCTTTCATCACCCGCCGCTCCAACCCCCTCCTCCGAGCCATGACCCGCCTAACCCCCACCGAACGCGAAGGCTTCCTAGCCGGCCTCCAGGCTTGGTCCGAAGAACTCGACCTCTAACCGCCCGCCGATTCACCATCGAGCACCCGAATTCACCCCCGACCAACACACCCGAACCAGCCAGCACCACACGCCGATCACCGAGTGGCACACCAGCATGCCGAGCGGCACACCCTGGAGGGCTTTTGTCCGCTTTCTCCTGGATTGCGCCTCCAGGATGTGCCGCTCGACGAATCACGGCCGCGGCAGCCACTCGCCGCAGTCCGCGCCCCGGCTTCGGACGAAAGGGGCTGCAGCCAGCCATGTCGATCGATCCGCGCACGATGGCCGAGTGGCACATTCTGGAGGGTGATTGTCTGGTTTGTCCTGGATTTCGTCTCCAGGATGTGCCGTTCGTTGAATGTCTTCAGGGTGTGCCGCTCAGTGGATGGAGAGGCCGGGGGTCTGGCGACGGACCAGGGTGGGTGGGTCGGGCAGACTGGCCGGGTGAACCTACCTATCGCGGCTGTGGTGTGTGCTTTCGTGGGGGCTGTGTTGTTCGCTGTGTCGGCGGTGGCGCAGCAGCGGGCGGCGGCGGATGTGCCGGCGGGGGATGCGTTGCTGGCCAAGTTGATTCGGAATCCGCGGTGGGTGGCGGGGTTGATCGGGGATGCGGGCGGGTTCGGGTTTCAGGTGGCGGCGCTGGCCTTGGGGTCGGTGTTGGTGGTGCAGCCGATTCTGGTGACGGCGCTGGTGTTCGCGCTGCCGTTGGCGGCGCATTACAGCGGGCGGCGGGTGACGCGGGCGATGTGGGGGCAGGCGGCGGCGCTGTCGATCGCGTTGGCGTGCTTCCTGGTGGTGGGTGAGCCGACCGAGGGGGTGTCGGAGGCGCCGTGGCACAGGTGGGTGCTGCCCCTGGGGTTGATGGCGGCGGTGATCGTGGCGGGGATCGTGGTGGCCGCGACGGTGAAAGTGCCGACGCTGCAGGCGCTGTTGCTGGGTTCGGTCGCGGGCCTGCTGTTCGGGATCTCCGCGGCGCTCACCGAGAACGTCACCCAGCTGTTCGGCGATAGCGTCGCGACCGCGCTCACCAGCTGGGAGCTGTACGTGCTGGTCGCCTGCGGCATCCTCGGCCTGTATGTGCAGCAGCGCGGATATCAGGTGGGTCCGTTGTCGGCGTCCCTGCCCGCGTTCACCGTCGCCGAACCGCTGGGCGCGGCATTCCTCGGCATGACCGTCCTGGACGAGCGCCTGCGCAGCGGCCCGGTCGGCACCGCCTTCGTCGCGGCCTCGGTCGTGGTCATGTGCGTTGCGGCCGTGCGCCTTTCGCGCGCCCAGGCCGCTCCCCTGCCCGAGGCTCAGCCCGCCCTGGATTGAGCCGCCGCTCCAGCCGTGGGTGGGTCACCCCCGTGTCTGTGTGCGGCCGATACGCGCGCCGCCGGGAAGTCAGGATCCGGCGAGGGTGAGAATTCGTTCGGCGGAGCGGGTCGCGCCGTCGGTGCGGATGGTCGGAGCCAGGTCGCTGGCGGCGGTCTCGCGCATAAGGGCGTGGCCGAGCGCCGACAGCAGGGAGTCTCGGGTGACTTCGCCTGGGGCGTGGGCGAATCCGATGCCCAGCGTCCGCACGCGGTCGGCCCAGTAGTACTGGTCGAACCGCTGCGGAACCACCACCTGTGGCACGCCCGCGCGGGCCACGGCGGTGGTCGTGCCCGCGCCGCCGTGGTGCACGACGGCCGCGACACGCGGGAACAGGGCCGCGTGGTCGACCTCGCCGATCGCCAGGCAGTCGGGCGCCTCGTCGATCAGCCCGAGCTCCGACCAACCCCGCAGCACGATCGCCCGCCGCCCGAGCGCACGCGCGGCGTCGATGGCGGCGCGGCTCGCCTCCGCCGCCATATGCATGCTGCCGAAACCGAAGTACACCGGCGGCTCGCCCGCGGCGAGGAACTCCTCGATCTCGGCGGCGAGTGGGCTCCGATCGCGCAGCATCCACGCGCCCGGTTGCCAGACATCGAGATCCGATGGCGTAGGCCAGGGGCCGAGGACGGGGTCGGCGGCAAGCCATGGGTGGTCGGTGAAGATGTAGTCGCGGACATCGGCGACCGGGGGCAGGCCGTGGGCGGCACGGTGGGTGTCGAGAGGCTCCGACCACAGCGCGTTCCAGCGCTGGGCATCCTGCTTCCACTGCGTGCCGTTGTCGGCACTGGCGTCGACTCCGGGCCCCAGCGGAGGCGGCGGAAGCTGTTCGGAGGGAAGGGTATTGGCGGCGTACGCGACGTAAACGTACGGGATCCCACGCAGCTCGGCGATCGAGTGCGCCGCGATCTGCAGCGCCCCGCAACCAACCAGCACATCACAGTCGGAGGCCGCTGCGCCTACGGCGTCGAACTGATCGCCCACCGTCCCCGCGATCATCGCGCGCCGCTCCTCCGGCGTCGGCGGCGTCGTACGCGCCCCGGCCCGACTCACCTCTGGCCCGACCGGCACGAACTCCAGCCCGAACCGCTCGACCAGTCCCCGGAAATCCGGCGGCGCGCACAACCGCACCCGCGCCCCCAACCGCGTCAACTCCAGCCCCAGCGCCAGCATGGGCTGAACCTCACCCCGCGACCCGATCGTCGACAGCAGCACCCGCATCGAAACTCCTCCCGTCCGGCCTTCGACCAGCAGTTATAGCCCACCGCCCGCCCCTTGCCGCAAGCCCTCCCCCGCGCGGTATGGTGAAGTGGGAAGGAGATTCGGCAGCACGCCGAGTCTCCCTTTCGGTTTCCGCAGTCGGTGAGATTTCCGTCCCCTCGGCCCGTCGACCGCAGCCATTCCTCCCATCCCCGCCGCCGCGCCCGAATCACCCGGTTTTCCAGGCGATTTGCTATTACCACCCATCGGTAGGCTAATGTTCTGTCCCGCAAGCCGATCGGCCCACAAGCCCCGGTGAGCATGCGGATGTAGCGCAGCTGGTAGCGCATCACCTTGCCAAGGTGAGGGTCGCGAGTTCGAATCTCGTCATCCGCTCAGAACACAACTTTGCGCGATTAGCTCAGCGGGAGAGCGCTTCCCTGACACGGAAGAGGTCACTGGTTCAATCCCAGTATGGCGCACCATAGAAATCCCAGATCAGGCCCGGTTCCCGCCGGGCCTTTCTGCTGTCATACGGCAAGCCCCCTCGGTCGCCGGTGTCGCAGCGCTGCCGCAATCTGCTACTGAACCTCGCCGCCTGACACGCCCGGAAATCCAGGTTGTCCTGGCGATTTGCGTCAACCACCTACTTGTAGGCTAATGTTCTCTCCCGCAAGCCAATCGGCCCACAAGGCCGGGTGAGCACGCGGATGTAGCGCAGCTGGTAGCGCATCACCTTGCCAAGGTGAGGGTCGCGAGTTCGAATCTCGTCATCCGCTCAACGGGGGATTTACCCGCGCGATTAGCTCAGCGGGAGAGCGCTTCCCTGACACGGAAGAGGTCACTGGTTCAATCCCAGTATCGCGCACCATCGGAAGGCTGGTGGCCCGGTTTAGACTGGGCCACAACGCTTTTCAGCCCATGGCTTCAGTCGAAGTCCACCGGAGCCCACGACACCAGGTCTCGCAACGCCGGGTCGTCCGCCCGCCACGCGCGATACACCTTGTGCACGAGATCCATTCCCGCGAATCCGTTCGCCCCGCTGATTCGCGCGGCGTAGTGCTCGACCGGACTTCCGGCCCGGAACTCGACCTCGTAGTCCACGGACCCCTCCGAATCCACATAATCGAGCCGGACCTGGAAGTAGAACTGCCCCTCCGGTTCACGGTCGAGCCGGTCCACGATGGCGAAGCTCCAGCGCGCGTTCAGATCCGCGAACAGGTCGTAGACCTGGGTGTCGGTCGGGTCGTCCAGCGTCCGGCCACTCGCCTCGGACACACGAAGTTTCGGCGCATTCACCCCGGCAAGGCTAGTCCGCCGAGTGGCACGCCGGCGCGGGCAGATCGGGCATATCCCTCGGTGGTGTGCCACTCGGCGGAGCGTTGGGGGATTTCCCCTAATTCTGGCGGCGGCGGGCCGTTCCGCGGACGTCGATGATCGATTCCGGCTGTGTATCAGGCAGACTCGATGTCGCTAACGTCATACGAGCTACTCGGGAGTGAATGAATGCGCAAGATCCTGTCCTCCGCCGTGATGGCCGCCAGCGCCGCGGGCGCCCTGCTGGTGCTGCCCGCCGGCAACGCCTACGCCCTGTCCCCCGCCTGCCAGGGCGCCGCCGACATCAGCAACAGCTACGGCTCGCTGGGCCCGTACGGCGCGCAGCTGAAGGACGCCGCCAACCGCCTGCGCGCCCTCGACGCCACCGGTGACGAGAAGTGGGCCATCGACAACTACGCCAGCGCCCTCGAGTCGGGTGACAACTCGATGATCGGCGCCGCGATCCCGATCCTGAACGGCATCTGCCAGCGCGGCGCATAGCCGTCCAGCTTCCGCAGCGCATTTCGGGCCGGGTCGCCACATGGCGCCCCGGCCCGAAATGTCTCACCCGGGAATCCGAGGGTTGGATCGGCAACGCGCAGCCCGTGGGTGCGACCTAGAATTGCGGGACACTGTTCGCGGGGAGGATGCACGTGGCCGTTTCGATCACCATCTCGATCACCGATGCCGAGGATGATGTCGGCGAGCTGGGTTCGCTGTTCGAGGCGATCGTGGAGGACGACGATCTGCGCGTGGTCCGCAAGCAACTGGTCAGCGGGGCGCCGGATCCGGATGTGCTGGGCGCCGAGGACATCATCCGGCTGGTCGTGGAATCCGCGCCGCTGATGGGCGCGGTCACGGCGTGCGTGACTCACTGGTTGTCCACTCGCAGAACGAAATTCACGCTGAAGATCGGAGACAAGTCGATCTCGGTGAACGGGCAGGTCTCCGAGGACCTGGTTCGGCAGGCGCTGGAGCAGGTTTCGGCGGAGCAGAAGCGACTCGAGGGTGCGGAACCCGTCGACGACAACGGTCAGGAACCGGGGGATGCGGCTCCCCCACAGTGAACGCTCGCGGGCGGTGCTGATCGGAACATCCACGTACGCGGAGGATTCCGGCTTCGCCCCGGTACCGCAGGTCGCCGAGAACCTGACGCGGTTCGCAGCGCTGCTGCGGGAGCTGACCAACCTCACCCACATCGAGGTACTGGTCGATCCGGATGGCCCGGAGGACTTCGCCCGGGCACTCGAACCCGCTGTAGAGGCGGCCGAGGACCTCCTGCTGTTCTACTACTCCGGGCACGGCGTAACCATCGGTAACGACAGCACTGAACTGGCGCTCACCCACCGCGCGTCATCCCTACGCCGGCCGGGCTACTCGACGCTGCCCTACTCGGTGATCCGCGACGACATCCGATCCTCTCGCGCCGCAGTAAAAGTGGTGATCCTCGACTGCTGCCACAGCGGCAAGGCGTTCGGCCATGGTGCACTCGCCGGAGAGAGTGAGGGCGAGGCGCTTCGGAGTTACGCCGAGATCGAAGGCGCATACGTCCTGACGGCCGCCACCAGGTTCGCCGCTGCCCATGGGCCCGACGGGTGCACGGCCTTCACCGGCACAATGCTCCGCCTTTTGCGTACCGGCGATCCACACGGCGGTGAATTCCTGACCTTCACACGGCTTTTCGCGCTTCTCGACGCGGCACTCCGGAGTGCGGGATTTCCCCGCCCACGCGCTACGGGCCGCAACACCGCCGCCGAACTCGCGCTGGCCCGTAATGCGGAGTGGAGTTCAGCTCCCATCGCACCCGTCGAGGCGCGTCCGGTTCGTAGGCGGGCGAGGAGTTCACCGCTTGTTATCGAGCCACCAGTCATCGGCCCGCAGGCACCAGATGGTGTGTCCGAGGTGGAACTCCACCCTAGATGCCTCAGAACGATCAAGGCACCGGCACCGGTTCTCGCACTAACATTCTCCCCGTTCGGCGAACACCTGGGGTTGGTCTGTAGTGACGGCAGGGCCGTTGTCATGGACCTCTCGGGCCGGCCAATTCTCCCGGTACGGCATGGCCGCCGAGTCGTGCCTCGAACCGACTTGATTTTCAACCGCCGGAAAGTGATCGAGAGCCGCTCCACCTGCCACGATATCGACTTCACACGCGATGGATCCAGGTTCGCCACCGCCGTCGGCCAGGGTGCGGCCAAGCTGTGGGACGCCGCGACGGGCGATGAGGTAGCACAGCTCGCGAATATCGGCGCGGTGCACGGAGTTCGGTTCAGCCCGAACGGCAAACTGCTCGCCACGCTCGACGAGGGGCGCGTGTTGTTGTACGACAGCCAGAGTGGCGGCGATCCCCGGGCGGTCATCTCGACCTACGATTTCGCACGGTGCTCATTCAGCCCCGATGGGGCATTTCTCGCCACGACCACAAGGCGCGAAGGGGAGATCCGGATCTGGAATACGGACGGGGAAGACCAGTTCAGAGCAATAACCACGAACCGGGCATTCTGGCTGGAGTGGGATCCGCGTGGAGATCGATTCGTGACCATCGATATGGATGGCGACATCGCTCTGTGGGACATCCGCGCGGCAATACGTTCACGTGCCTTTCGTCACCGCGACTGGCGGAGGTCCGCGCATGCCTCGAAGGAGGCCAACAGCGCTCGAGGGGATGCGCGGTCGCTTACCTTCAGCCCCGACGGCCGACTCTTCGCGACCGTGACCGGCGACAACACCATCCGAATCTGGAACCCTGACACCGGCTCCTGCCTCCACACCATCACCCACGACACCATCACCACTCGCGCCGCCTTCAGCCCCGACGGCCGCCTGATCGCAACCTCAGCCCGCGACAAGACGATCCAGCTCTGGGAACTCAACCCGAGCGGAATCACCAACTGAGCCATTGACAGGTGATCAGCGGCGCCGCGACCACCACCGCCGCTTCGTCAACCGCGATTCATCCAAGGGAGCATCCGGCTCCTCGGTAGTCTTCGAATCCCATTCCCGCAGAAAGCGATCCAACTCGGCATAACGCGGATCCTCCGGCCCCACGATCTCATGCCCGTCCCCGATGATCCCACCTGGCCCGTGAACCGCCTTCGGAATGAGAATCCCACCCTCGACTCGCCGGGCATACGGGTATGGACGGTTCATCATCAGCCCCCCTTGTACGAATATCGCTGGTGCACCACCACATTGGGCGCACCCATCTCGGAAGCTACCCCGCCCGAATTGCCGCCAAATAAGCCCCCGATACTCATCCCCCACCCCACCCCCCCATCGAGCGGCACATGCTGGTGGCGAAATCCGGACAATACGATCAATTCCCCTCCAGGATGTGCCGCTCGGCAGGCTAGGGGCGGTAGCCGCGGTCGAGGAGGGCGGAGCGGACTTGGTCGACGAGGTCTCGGGGGTGGGCGGCGAGGAGGGTGGCGTTGGTTCGGATTACGAGCCAGCCGAGGGCTGCCAAGTCGTTGTGGCGGTCGAGGTCTCGGGTGCGTTGGCGGGGATCGGTCCAGTGTTGGGCGCCGTCGTATTCGATGGCTACCTGCCAATTGCGGTAGCCCATGTCGAGGCGGGCGATGAATGCTCCGTGGTGAGAGACGACTATCTGGGTCTCGGGTTTCGGGAGGCCCGATCGGTGCAGCAGTAGGCGGGTCATGGTCTCCGGGATGGATTCCGCGCCGGCGTCCGCGTATGGCAGCAGGCTCAGCAACCTCCGGCAGTTCCGTGCTCCCGGATACCGCGTCGTGAACTCTTCGACCTCTTCGAGCTTGACTCCTGTTGCACGACAGATCGAATCGATCAGTGCGATGGCAAGGTCACCGGGGACCGATCGCCCGAGGTCGTACACCGTCCGCACCGGAGTGGCGCATCGCAATCCATCCACCAGGCAAACCTCGTCCTCGGCAATGACATCCCGATGCACCAGCACGCCTTCCAGCCCCCGCGTCCGACGCGGCACCGCAATCTCAACCGGCCTGTCATCCATCCAAAGCGCCCCATGCATCACCCCCGCCGAACTCCTCACCAACACCGCGTCGTCCCCACCCCACAAGACAGCCGACCTGAACCGCCCCCGAAGATCCAACTCAACCTCTTGTGCCGTATACAAATTCGGCCCAATCCTCCGACACCCCCTCAACCCCCACGGAGTCCTCACCCCCGCCGCAACAGCCGCACTCCCCAAGAAGGCTTCCCCCGCATCTCCCATACCCACAATCCTCCCCCGAATCCCCCACCTCCCCCTCCCACTTCCCAACCTCGCACCCCCCAATTCGTCGAGCGGCACATCCTGGAGGCAAAAGCCGGACATTACGATCAATTCCCCTCCAGGATGTGCCGCTCGGCGGCGCTGATGTTGGAGTGGGCGGGGTGAGTTCGGTCTCGTCGGATGTGGATGGGATTCCCTGGGGGCCAAGGGAATTCTAGGATTGGAGGTGCGATCCCAACGGCGGGAAGGCCCATGATGGAGTCAGTATTCGGCTTGCGCTCGGCGGCTCGGCCGCTCGTGGTATTCGATGGCGACTGTGCGTTTTGCACCGCCAGTGTCGATCGCATACGGAATCGAATTCGGCCGGATGTCGAATTCGTCCCGTGGCAGCGGCTCGACCTACCCGCTCTGGGACTGACGGAGGAGCAGGTCGAAAACGCTGTGCAATGGATCGGCAGTGACGGGGGTCGCGCCTCCGGAGCACGTGCGGGGGCAATGCTTTTGCGGCGTGCCGCACGGCCTTGGCGGCTGCTGGGCACGGTCATGTTGATCCCACCGTTCAGCTGGGTCGCCGCCGTGGTCTACCGTCTCGTCGCGCAGAACCGGCACCGTCTCCCCGGCGGCACCCCGGCCTGCGCCTTCCCCGGACCGAGCGAGCGCTGAACCCGGCGATCAGCGGCGGATAAGGATCCGATACGCGGTCGGGCGGGGTCAGAGGAGGGCGGGGCTCGTCAGGTTGAGGGTCAGGCAGTTGCGCCAGTCGTTGGTGAAGATGGCGGTCGTGCCTTCGTAGCGCACGTTGATGAACGGGTTGGACAGGTACATGTAGGCCACCCACCGCAACGAGCCGTCGGCGTCGAGACGTGCGAGAAAGCCCTTATTGCCCATACCGCCGGCGCCGCCGCCGCACGTCCGCCCGGAGCCGTCCGGCAATGGGATGTCGAAGAAGACGTCGACCTCGTCCCAGAAGCACTCCTCGAATGGGTCGTCCGCCTCGAAGTCCTCGGCCACATCGAACGGCTCACCGAGCCGAAACGGAATCGGTTGGCCCGCATCCGGGTGGTACGCCCCCGGCCCCTCGACGAATAACTCCAGGCCGGTGTCATCGGCACGGTACAGCGCGTCATCCCCCAGTACCCTCCCGGTCTCCCAGAGGGTCTTCACAATTCCCATCGCAGTCAACGTATCAGCGCGGGCGAAACCGCGCCTATCCCGCACTATCCATGCCCGAGAGGCAGTTTCTTGTCATCTCCCCGGCGATAGTGCGGGCTCAGCTCGGTTGATCGCGCAGGCCGCCCGGGCCACGAGTGTCCGGCGCAGCTGCGCCGAAGCGGCGGCCTTTGGTGACCAGGGCGGCGCGGCCTCGGGGGGTGATGCGGTAGTGGCCGCGGAGGTACGTGGCTGTGATGAGTCCCCGGGATTGGAGGTGGGAGAGAGCGGTTCGGGTGCGGTGGGCGCTGAGGGTGGCGGATTTCTGGATCTGGGGGCAGGTGAGAGTGCGGTCGGGGTGGAGGGCCGCGAGGACGGCGATTTCGGCGGGGGTCATGGGGTCACCTACTGGGTCGTGTGCGGTGGCGGCCGGTGGAATGGGTTGGTGGACAGGGGATGTCGAGATGACCGCCGGTGGATAAAGAGAGCCGGAGGGTGTCGCTGCTGCCGGGGTGGTTGACCCGGTAGGAGTCCCAGCAGGTGCGGGCGATCACGGTGAGGCAGAGCGCGATGATGGACAGCAGCGCCCAAGCGTCCCAGGACATTTCAGGCTCCCTTTAGCAATCACTTCTGCGAGATTCGGTGTGGCGCGCCGAAACCCAGTAGACATCAGGCGGCAGCAATTGGCACTATCAAAGAGCGCAATTCCATCGAATTCGTTGGACATCCAGTTTGGCCTATTCCAGTACGGCGCTCCCCAGATAGCGAGGCTAACAAAATGGCCGGATCAACACTTCCACGAAGGGCACTCGGGCGAAGTCTCCGCAACTTCCGATTAAGAGCAGGCAAGGGGCAATTCGTCGCTGCCCGTGTCGCCGAGATGTCTCCGCAAAGCATAAGTCGCATGGAAGATGGTCAGCGGGTCAAAATATCAACGGCTCAAATACGTGACCTGCTCGAATTCTACGGCGTCGCGAACCCCAGCTCCGAACGAGATGAGCTGCTGGGGCTGTGGGAAGAGGTGAAGCAACAGGATCTGGTGTCGAAAGCGCTTGGCAACACAAAGGGTTGGTGGCGGTCCTACAGCGACCAGTTCAAACCGCACTTCGACCACTACCTGAATCTGGAGACTGCGGCCAATCACCTCACCACGCACCAATTGGTAATGGTTCATGGGCTCCTACAGACCTCCGAATACCGGCGCAGTCTGACGGAGGCCACACATCCAGATCTTTCGGCCGTCGACATGGAACGCCGATTGGAACTCGCCGCGCGGCGACAGGAGCGACTCGCCGACAAGGAGTTTCGCTTCGATGCACTGCTGTCGGAAGCCGCGCTTCGGCACGGACTCGGAGGCCCGGCGACGATGCGGGACCAGTTGCTACACCTGGCTGATATCGGGCATCGTGAGAACGTTTCCATCCGGGTGGTGCCCTTCGCCGCCGGCACCCATGCCGGTTTCGCCGTCCAGTCGTTCACCCTGCTTGAATTTCCGCCCTTCGCAAACCATCTCATTGAGCCTCCAGTCGTCTACGTCGAAGGTTCCGTCGGCGCACTGTATTTGGATCAGACCGACGTGATCGACCGATTCAGACGAGCGATCACCGACCTCAGACGAGTAGCTTTGAGTGAAGACGACACCAGAGACCTGCTGTCCGCCACCGCGAAGGAGTACGCGACATGATCAACAGTCTGCGCGACGCCGAATGGTTCAAGTCCTCCAAGTCAGCCGATGCATCGGAATGCGTCGAGGTCGCCTTTGTGGGCGATGGGGCTCACATTGTCGGCGTGCGGGACTCCAAGGATCCGGGAGGCCCGGCGCTCGTGTTCTCCGGGGAGCAGTGGGATCGGTTTATCGGGCTCTTCCGGTGAGTGACCTGGTGATCTCCGTTGATGGAGGCGGAGATCACCAGCACGGAATTTGCCCCGGTCGCTGGATGTTTGCCATCTTGTAGGTAGTCCCGATCTGGGACCCGGACGATGGAGCCGTACCCGGTGTGCGACAAGACGGCCTTCGGAGGTTGTCATGTCTTGGCTGGTGCTCGTCGTGTCCGGGGTTTTCGAGGCAGTGTGGGCCACGGCTCTGGGGAAGTCGGAAGGGTTCACGAGGCTCGGGCCGACAGTTGTGTTCGGTGCCGCGTTGATCGCGAGTATGGCCGGGTTGGCCTATGCGATGCGCGGGCTGCCGGTGGGGACCGCTTATGCCGTGTGGGTGGGGATCGGGGCGGTGCTGACCGTTGTTTACTCGATGGCTACCGGTGGGGCTGCCGTCAGTGCGGTCAAGCTGCTTCTGCTCGGCGGGATCGTGGCGTGCGTGATCGGGTTGAAGCTGGTGGGTTAGCGGCTATTTCGGGGGTTCCAGTTTGACCGTGTCGGCGGGGATGGCGGGGACCGATTGGACCGTCTGGGTTTTGGCGGCGGGGTCGGGGAGGAGGAGTCGCCAGTCCTCGGAGACCCAGAGGACGGTTTCCGCCGTCGCGCTGATGCTGGCGTCGGAGTAGGTGGCGTAGACGGTGAGGTCGGCGCGGTCGGGGGTGTAGTTGGTGATCTTGTAGGCGGTGATGCGGGGGGCGACCACCGGATCGGCGGGGGCGGTGACGGAGACCTGGGCTCGGGCCAGGACCCAGGAGTCCTTGGCCGGACCCGGAATCAGGGAGATGGCGGCAACTTGTGGCCAGACACCGTCAGGGGCTAGAGACAGCCGCGTGCTGTGGTTGATGGCGGCCAGCGCCGCGCCCTGCGGAGTGTGCGAGTAGCCCGCGGCCGTGGTGCCGAGTTTGCTGGGACCGTCATGGTCGCCGATAGGAAGCTGGACGCCCTGATAGTTTTCCCAGCGTACGTTCGCGGGGGCGCGGGCCGGATCGACCGTCGTCGTCTTCGGGCCGGAGGCATTGTTGTCACCGACTCCGCAGGCAGAGGCGGTGAGCGCGCAGGCCGTCAGCAATAGTGCGGCCGCCTGGGTGGCGAATGTTTGCGCGTAGTGTGCTGGCTTGGCGCGCATGGGGATTCCTTCGGGTAGATCACGGGGTGATCGAGAAGCGTTGGGGTGGCGCGAGATCGGATGCCGGGGGCAGGATCCGGTTGATCCTACGAGTCAGGCTCGGTTGGGTTTAACAATTCGTCACTCCTGTCACGGAACCGGTTGTGGGGTTTCACGATCCGGGTAAGATCAGGGCCGCAACACGATCATCGCAGGTGGTGGGGTTTCATGACGGATCATCGGGGCCGACCCGGTTCCGATGGGCCACCTGGGCGGTCGGCCGGTGGTAGGGATGGCCCCCGTGATGCGAAAGGCCCTGGCATCCGGGACATTCGGGTCGCGAGCCCGTCGCTGTCCATTCGGTGAATGGGAATTGGGGATATGAAGAACAAGCGAACTTCGATCCTGTTGTCGATGTTGCCCATAGCGTTGGTTGCGGGCCAAGGGGTTGCGGCCGCCGCTCCGGGGCAGCCGGGGCTTGCGGTTCCGGGGGATGGGCAGCCGGGATTGAGTACCCCGCAGCCGCCGGCGAATTCGGCCCCCAGCCCGGCGGATTGGATTCCGGACCCACCGGTGGCTCCCCCGAACCGGCCGCGGCCCAAGCAGCAAACCCAGCCGCAGCAGGACACGATCATCCAGCCCCAGCAGACGCAGCCGCAGGTCCAGCCGACGCAACCGGAGGCTACGCAACCTGACCAGCAGGCGAATGCGCCGGAAGTAATGCCAGCTGACCCGCATCAGCTCCGGTTGGGCACCAATAGTCTCGCGCTTCCGGATTGGGTCGATCTTAAGACGCGCGACAAGGCGCAAGCCTATGTCGACATGGCCGAATGGCAATTGGCCGCAGCCTATGACGGATTGGGCTTGCCCAAGGACGAATCCGATCGCAGAGCCGCCTCGACACTGGCTGGCGGAATTCTCGGCGGCGTCGCAGGCGCACCGGCGATTGCGGCGATTGGCGTCGCTGGTGGATGCGCCACTGGCGCGGCGATGGGCGCGCTCGCAGGTGCGCTGATCGGCGGCGTTCCGACGGCGGGCGTTGGAGCCCCTGTCGGCGCTGTGGTTGGCGGCGTTGCCGGATGTGCCCTCGGCGCAGCGGCCCTCGGCGTGCCCGGAGTATTGATTGGTGCCACAGCGGGCACCATTTTCGGCGGTGCGTGGGGCGGCTTCGTATCACCGCAGAACAACCCCCAACCTCCGGCGAATGTCCCATCGCTGATCGATGCCGCTGCGCAGGTACCGGGTTCGGACCCGGCCAATAGTGCCGATCGAGCAACGGGTTCGCCCGCGGTGCAGCCGGTTTCGGCGATTGCCAATCTGCCCGGCGTGCCCGCGCCGATCGCGCAGGTGGCCACCCCCGTGGTGGAGGCCGTCGCGCCAGTGGTGGAGCAGGCCGTGACCGCGGTCGAGCAGGTGCAGCCGGTGGTGGAGGCCGCGGCGCCGGTGGTCGAGCAGGCCGTCACGGCCGTGGGTCAGCAGGTGAGCGCGGTGCTGCCGCAGGCCGCGCCCGTGGTGGATCAGGTCGCGGAAGCCGTGAACACACAGGTGGATTCGCTCCGGACGGCGGTGGCGCAAATGCCCGCGCTGACCCCGGATGCATTCATGGCCGCGCTACAACCCGCCGCGCCCGGTGCGTGACCGAAACAACACGGGCAACGCCGTGACCACGAACAACACCCCCGCCGACTCCCCCGACCACCTATCCCCCACCCCGGAGCCCACCCCCGACTTCACCGACCTCACCCCCACCCCGCCTGATCCCGCGTCGCCGCGAACCTCACCGGAACCGGCACAGCGGCAAACCTCGACGGGGGCGGCAGCGCGGCAGAACTCGGAAGAACCCGCGGCGGCGCAGAACTCGACGGAACCCGCGCCGCCGCGAACCTCCGAGGAACCCGCGCCGCCGCGAACCTCCGGGGAACCCGCCTCACGGGCGGCGCCATCCGACTCGGCCCGCACCGGGCCCGCCTCGGCTCAAGCCCGCACCGCGACGTCTGCGGCACAACCGAAGTCGGACACCCTCGACTCAGCGGCGGATCGATCGCCGAGCGAATCCGGTGCCATTCCCGCCGCCCCGGACACGGCACCCACCACTCCCGGTGCCGCGCAGGGAGCTTCGAATCCGATATCCGACGAATCCGAACCAGCCGACTCGACCCCGCAGGCAGCGCCCACCGAATCCGGTGCCACCCCCACCGAATCCAGTGCCGCCAAAACCCGGGCAGGATTCCCCGCCGTCCGCCTCACCGGCGACACCGCGCGATCCGCCCCGCGCACAAGCAAATCCACCGATGGCACCCCGCGCCCGGGGCCCGGCACGGCTCGCCTCACCGGCGATACCCCACGTCCCGGAACAGGCACGGTGCGCCTGGGCGGCACCGGCCGCACGGGATCGACCACCCGCCGCCTCACCGGCGACACCCCTCCACTCGGACCGTCCACGGGCCGACCCACCGGCGATGCCGCCCGGCCCGGCACCGGTCCCGCCCAACCGACGACCGCCGCGCCGCCAACCGGCACCAACCCCGGCACACCGACCGGCGACACTCCGCAACCCGGCGGCAGCTCCGGTCAACCAACCGGCACGGCGACCGGCCAACCTACCGGCGATGTCCCGCTAAGCAAACCGGCCACCGGCCAACCTACTGGCGACACCCCGCTGGGCGGATCGTCCACTGCCCAACCAACTGGCGGGACCCCGCTGGGCGGATCGTCCACCGGCCAACCAGCTGGCGGGACCCCGCTGAGCGGACCGGCCACCGGCCAATCCATCGGCGATGCCTCTCGATCCGGCACCAGCTCCAACCAACCCACCGGCAGCGGCCCCGACCTGCCTGCGGGTAGCGGCTCTCCAACTCGTTCGGGCGCAGGTCAACTCGGCGGCGGCGCACCGGGCGACATCGGTGAGGACACTGGGCCGCGCAGGATCTCGTCGCTTCAGGGTGACGACCCCAATTACTGGTCGCGTCCGAAAGCGCACGGGGACAACAAGGAGCGGCCTCGTGGAGACGACGCCACGTCGGCTCGCCGAGCCGATGGCGGATTCACACGCCGCGACGACAGCGGCGACGAAGGCTACAGAAGCGACATTGGTCGCGCCGGGGGCGACGGAGGCGACGCCAAGCGCAGCAGTGGCGACCGAGGCAACGCCCGTCGCAATGCTGGCGACAGAGGCGACGCGAGCCCCAGTAATCGCAACAGCGGCAACACCGTTCGCAATGCTGGCGACAGAGGCGACGCGAGCCCCGGTAATCGCAACAGCGGCAACGCCGGTCGCAACGCTGGCGACAGTAGCGTCGCGAGCCCCAGTGGTGGCGGCAGCGGCGACGCGGCTCGCAGCGGTGGCGGCAACGGCAACGCAGGTCGCAGCGGTAGCGGCGACAGCAACGCAGGTCGCAGCGGTGGCGGCAACGACAACACGGGTCGCGGCAGCGGCGACGTGGGTCGCGATGGTCGCGACCGGGCGGGGCTGGGGGCTGGGCGGCCGCCTATGCCTGCGCTCGCGCCTTCCGGGAGTGGGCAGGTCGCGCCTGCGGCGGCGGGGACGCCGGGGTGGGCTTCGTGGTTGAACGAGGCCTCGTGGGCCGGGGAGGGTGGCGAGCGCGGGGGTGAGCGCGAGAGGGCCGTCAGTCCTTATGAATTGATGGCCGAGGATCCGATGGCGGCGCTGGTTGTGGAGGCGCGGCGGCGGGCGGCGCAGACGCAGCGGCGACTGCGGATCCGGACCCGCGCCATCGCGATAGCTGGAGCTTCGCTGGTGCTCGTGATCGCGGCCGTCGTGGTGTGGCTGGTGGTCAGACCAGCGGATTCGCCCGCGCCCCAGGCGGTTCCGGTGACCGCCACCGCGGTCGCGCCCACGACGACCTCCGCGAACCAGCCGGGACTGGTGGCGTGGTGCCAGGAGGTCAGCACGCCGGACCGGGTGAGCGGGGCCAGCGCGGGCGATCTGGGCAGCGGGCCCGGCGTCATCATGCGCCTCGAATACGCCTGGTACGTCCAGCGCGACGCGGCCGCGGTGCGCGCCCTGCTCGCCCCCGACGCGCGCGTCGCCCCGGAACAGGCCACCCGCGACGCCATCGCGGCCACCCCCGCCGACACCAAACACTGCGTCACCATCACCGGCGCGAGCCCCGACCAGTGGAACGTGACCGTCGACGAGAAACACCCCGACGGCACCCAAACCACCTGGCAACAGGTCATCACCACCTCCACCACCCGCGACGGCCAGGTCCGCATCACCTCCATCGTCGCCGGAAGCCGGTGACCCATGGTCGACATAGACGACCGGCCCCGCCCACCCCACCGGCCGGACCAACCCACCCCACTCCACAACCCCGACGCACCACACGACGCCACTGTGCCCCAGAACCCCGCATTGCCCCACAGCGGTCGCACGTCGCTGGCCGACGAATCGGTGGCACGGTCGGGGCAGTCGGCGAGGCGGAGTGCGGTGGCGGCGCGGTTGATCGAGGCGGTGCGGGTGAGTGGGCAAGAGGGCGAGGGGGATTCGCGGGTGAGTGAGCTGATGCAGGCTGCGCCTGCGGGGTCGCCTACCGATGCGGTGCCGTTGCGGGGTGGGGAGGGGCGGCTGGTGCGGGCGGCGGTGCCGTCGGTGCTGGTGCTGGGCGGGTCGGGGTCGTCCGGGGCGTCGACGACGGCGTTGGGGCTGGCTGCGGCCGCTGCGGTGGACAGTGACGGGGAAGTCTGGCCCGTCGTCGTCGATGCGACGCTCGGGGGCGGGGACGTGGCGTTGCGAGGGTGCGATGCGGTCGCGCCGGTGAGCACGTTGCAGAAGTGGCTGGGGACTGCGTATCCGGGGCTGGCGTCGAGTGTGGGCGCGTGTTCGGGGCAGACGTCGACGGGGGTGCGGGTGCTGGCGCGGACGCCGGACCCGTTGCCGCGCAGGGAATCTCTGGTGTCGGTGGCTCGGCATCTCGAAACCGCCGGGCTGCTGGGGGTTTTCGATGCGGGCGCGCCGGTCACCAGCCGGTTGGCCGCGCCGCTGCTGGCGGATCCGCGGGAGGGACTGGTGATCACCGTCGCGGCGCGGCCCGACGCCATCAACCGGTTGCAACCCGCGCTGGGGTGGCTGGACGAGAACTTCAGCGAATTCGTGGTCGGCGACGCGGTCATTGTGCTCACCGAGCAGGTGCCGGGGTCGGCGGCCGCGGTCGTCGATCATGTTCGGACACACCTGGGTTCGTGGGTGCGGGCGGTCGTGCAGATTCCCTTCGACATCCACTTGGCCAGTGGCGGGCCCATCTCGTGGCATCGCCTCACCGCCGAAACCCGCGACGCGTACCTGGCCCTGCTGGGAGCACTGCGATGACGAACACCGAACAGAGGAATACCCAACTCTGGGGACTCGCAGCGGCCCACCAGGCGACCGACAGCACCCTTCGTCATTCCGACGCGCTCTTGGCCGGAATCCAGGCGGCGGCAGTGGATCCCGGCCAAAAGCACGCCGGGATGACGAGTGGGGCACCCACGTCGGCACAGTCGGCACCCACGTCGGCACAGGCGGCACCAGCACCGGCGATGCAGCCGGTACCGATGTGGCATCGGGCCGTCCCGAACCGGCCCGCGCGCCCACCGCTCGTCTGGCTGGTCGGGGTGCATGGGGGCGCGGGGGTGAGCAGTCTCGCGGCCAGCCTCAGCTGGGCCGGGGATGCCGGGCAGCGGTGGCCCGCGCGGATCGGCCTCACGGGCGATATGGATTCGCCGTTGGTGGTGCTCGTGGGCCGCAGTCATCTGCGCGGAGTCAACGCACTGCACCGCGCCTTGCTCGCGTACGAGGCGCAGGCCGCACCGGCCGGAAGTTACGTGGTCGGCGTGCTGACCGTCGCGGATGCCGCTCGCCCGCTGCCGGTTCCGGTGGCGCAGCGGCGCGAGGAAATGGAGGGACTGGCTCTGGCCCTGGGCGCCCGCACGTGGCGGCTGGGTTGGCTGGAGCAGTGGCGGGCACTCGAACCCTATGAATTGGCGGCCTGGGATCCCGCCGCCGGTGGCTCTCCGGTGGACGACGGCGACCCCACCCGCACTCCCCCGCAACCGGTTCGGCTTCTCGCCGAGCAGATCCTCACCGCGGCGCGAACCGCCGGGGCCCGGATCACCGAACGCGCGCAGCACGGCGCGGCAACCTGAAGTCCATGACCTGAACGAGGTGCGACGTGCATCGAAAACTGCTGCCCACCCTGGGGTTCCGGAGTTCCGTCCTACTGACCGCGGCGGTCACCGTGGTCGCCACGGCCGCCGTCGGGCTGGCCCACGGCGGACCGCCGGACACCACGGTCCCCATCGACAAATGCCCGGCGCTGTTCGCGCTCGGCATCCAGGGCACCGGCGAATCCTCCCCCGACGCCGCCGTCACCACCGACACCGGCATGCTCTCGGAAGTGTTCCGGCCCATGATGGCCGCCGCCAGCGACGCGGGCCTGGTCGATCGCGCCTACGTGCCCTACGAGGCGTCCTTCGGCGGGGCGACCGGCGTCAGCACCGTCAGCTACACCAAATCCGTCGGCGACGGGCTGGATCGGCTGCGCTCCATGGCGAAACAGGTCGTCGAGCGTTGCCCCAGCACGAAACTCGCGCTGGCCGGGTACTCCCAGGGCGCGCACGTGGCCGCGCAGTTCGCGGAGGAGGTTGGCTCGGGCAAGGGCACGGTCGCGGCCGAGAAGATCGCGGCGGTAGCGCTTTTCGGCGATCCCAACCGCAATGCCAATGCCCCGCTGTTCCCGGGCAAGCCGGATCAGAAGCTGCCCACAGCGGCACCGGGCACGGATGGCAAGGCGGTGGCCCAGCTTTCGGATCCGCCCGCCACCAAGACCGCGTCCGGGGCGGGCATCGCACCCGACAGCGCGACCCTCGAGAACTTCGGACAGCTGGTCGGCCGGGTCGCGGAATTCTGCACCGAGGGCGATCTGGCCTGCGATACCCCGGTGGGCGCGCCGCTGGTGCGGACCGTCGCCAATATCGCGGGGCAGGTGGAGCTTTCGGCGGGTGACCCGATCGGCTCGCTCAAGTCGATCGCGGAGGCGCTGGCGTTCACCTCGATCAAGACCGTCACCTCGGTGGTGAACAACGACGTGTCGGGCAAGTCGCTCTCGGATCTGTCATATCAGCCGCAGAAGTCGATCTCGCAACGCATCGCCGACGCCTCCAACCCGAATACCCAGGTCGATATCCCGGGCGCGTTGCAGGCGCTGCTCAAGGTCGGCACCATCGCCATCAATTCCATTGTGGCCGTGGTGAAGGACATCCTGACGCCCGCCAATATCGCCGAGATCGCCACCGCCGGACTCGCCAATCCCCTTGCGGGGCTGGCGGTATTCGGCGGCAAGCTGCTCGGTGCGGTCACCAACCTGGTGCCGCCCACCACGATCAGCCGGCTGGTCACCCAGTCGTTCTCGGCCGTCACCCAGAACATCACCGACAACAAGGATCTGCTCGACATCACCACCTGGGTGCGGTACTGGGACACCGCGCAGAAGCACGACTACACCCACGCGCAGGGCGCCGGATTCGGGGCGAGCCCGACCGGCTGGGTCGGACAGTGGTTCGCCGCCGTCGCCCACGACCTGTCCGGAGCCGCCAAGCCGGGCGCCATCCCCAGCGGCGGCAGCGACAAGCCCAGCGTGGGAATGGATTTCGCGGGCACCTCGACCGTGACCGCCAGCGTCCCGCCCAACGGACAGTTCCCGCTCGGCGGCGGCACCACGGCCACCACCACACCGACCAGCGGGGCGTCGGTACTGGACCTCAACCCCGGATCCAGCACGCCGCCCTCGAGCGGGTCACCTCTCATCCCCGATCTCAGCGGCCGGACCACGCCATGAGCACCACCGAATCGAATTCGCGGACAACGGGATCGGAACCGCCGAACCCGGCCGAGGACGACGAATACACCGGCAGCTGGTCGGACTGGATCACCGGCGCACCCGCCCCGACGCGGGCCCGGCACACCCGGGACGACGAATACGCCTCCGGCTACGACGAATACGACGACTTCGGCGACGAGGACGACGAATACTTCGAGCCCCGGCCATTGCCGCGTGAGGAGTATTTCGAGCCGCAGCCGGATGAGGAGTACTACGAACCCCACTCCCCCTCCCGCGCAGAGTCTTCCGAGTCCGGCCCGGGATCCCGCGACGCCCTGCTGTACAGCCGTTCGAGCGAGCATCCGCAGCACGCTCGAGCGGCCGAACAGCCACCGGCGGCCCGGCCGAGCGGCACTCCACGCCGGGCAACCTACAAATCACCCCGTGCCCGAACGGCTTACGACGTCCTGCAGGCCCGAGCCTCGTTCGATCCGTCTTCGCGGCCCGCGCGCGGCGACCTCGACGGCCCGCCGCCCGGCTACCCGACCGAGCGGCGACCGCTCAAACGACAGACCCGCACGTCCCCTAAGCGTGAGAGATTCGGCTTCTCCCTGAACCTCAGCGGACGCAAATGGGCGGTCCCGCTCTTGGGCCTGCTGGCAATACTCGCCGTGACCGCGGCGGTCGCCGTCCAGATCGCCAAGCTCACCGGCGACAGCACCTCCGCGAAACCGGGCCTCGCCACCCCACCCGCCGCGACCCCGCCCGCCGTCGCACCGGCGGTCACCACACCCCCGACCGCCTCCGCCTTCGACCAACCGGCCGCCGCCGTACCCGCCGGTCTCTGTCCCAACGAGACCAAGGGCGGCAATGTCCGCGGCAACGGCCCCGGCAGCACCAAATCCGGACCGGATGTCATTCTCGCGCTACAGAATCGGTACTACGTCGACCGCTCCGGCAAGGCCGTCCGCGAGATGTTCGCCCCCGACGCCGCCGCCCCCACCATCGAACAGATCCAAGCCGGCATCGACTCCATTCCCGCCGGCACCACCTACTGCGTCCAGATCATGCCCGGCCCCTTCGACGGCCAGCACGTCATGGTCGTCACCGAACAACACCCCGACGCCACCAAACGCACCTGGGCCCCCCAACTCGTCCTCACCACCAAGATCGGCGACGCCACCCTCATCTCCGCCATAGTCCCCCTGAACGCCGACACCCCCAAATAGCCCCACCCAGCCGCCGAGAATGCGCTGGTGGACACATCGGCCGAGAAGCCATGTCCACCAACGCATTCTCACCGCCTAAGCGGCTGGTTGGAGGTACTCCTCGTCATTCCGGCGTGCCTTTGGCCGGAATCCACCCGGCAAGTATGGATCCCGGCTAAAAGCGCGCCGGGATGACAAGGGGACCTTCTGCTGCCGTGCTCAGGGGGTCAGGAGACCGTGTCCAGCTTCGGGGGTTGCCATTTACCCTGTGACGCTGCGGGTTTGGGGGCGTAGAGGCGGAGGGTGAGGGAGAATTTGCCGGTGGCGGGGATGGGGAGCCAGTTGCCGGTGGGGACGGCGGGGCCGGGGTCGGCGTTCTGGACGGTGATGTCGAGGGAGCCGTCGGGGTTCTTGGTGACGGGGATCAGGTGGCCTACGGCGTAGATGTTCGCGGGGTTGGGGACCAGGAAGCTATCGGCGTCGTAGGCGGTGATCGACCAGAAGGCGTCGACGGGCGGGAGTTGGTCGGGGGCGAAGTGCAGGCGGAAGCGCTGCGGGGCGCCGTTGACGTCGGCTACGGCGTTGAGGGTCGGATAGAGCGCGTCCTGTGGAAGATTCGCGCCGAGGCCGACCTGGGCGGTGCGGGCGCGCAGCGGGTAATCGGTGCCGTACGCCCCGACATTGGCCGAGTACGACCAGCCGTTGGCCTCCGTGGCCTGCGGGTTCCGGTAGTCGGCGAGCTGCTTCTTCCCGGCGGTGACACCGGCGTCGAGTACCGCGGCATCGGCGGTGGGGGTGCCGCCGGGGGTGATGCCCAAGGCGGCGAAGCGCTTCAGGGCGGGGGCGTCGCCCGCGGTGGTCGGGTTGGCGGCCATGAGCGCGCACAGCTTGGCGAAGAAGGCCGGGCCGTTCAGGTTCGCGACTTCCTTCGACGGCGACGCGCCCTTGGGACCGGCGCTGAAAAGCACTCCGGGCGTGGAGATCTCGGGGTCGGCCTGATACGCACTGAGCGGGGCGAGCTTCATCTTCTCCTGGATGGCGCGCACGGCCGGGATGTCGTCGGTGCCGTTGACCTGGACGCGGCCGATGACCCAGACGGTATTCGTCGGCATCTGCAGGCGGGTCATGCCCGCGGGCACGGTTCCCGTCCAGCCGGGGCCGGTGATGAGATAGGTGAACGGCGGCGTCTGCTGGCCCGAATTCACCTGGGGGCGAATACTGTTCGGGTCGTGGATGGTGTTGGTCCAGGCGTCGAGGATCTGCATGAGCCAGTAGCGGTCCGACTCCATGCCGGGGACCTGCAGCACCAGAGGTTCGGCGGTCAGGTCCAGCCAGGCCTGGGAGTAGAGGGTGTCCAGGTTCATGCGAACCACGTACCGATCCTCCGAGGTCGGCAGGGAATCGGCGTGGACGAACTGGTTGGTCGGTCCGCCTGCGGTGCGGGTGGCGTCCATGAGGACCAGCGGGTAGCCGAAGACGTAGGCGTCGGCCGCGACGGCGGTGGGGTCGTTGCTGACCGAGGTGGTGGGCGCGCTGCCGCTGTCCTTGTCGGAGCTACACGCGGCCAGGGCGGCGCCCGCGGCCACCGCCAAACCCACGCCGAACAGACCGCGACGGCTGATACCGCCGGACAACTTCGCCACGCTGACCTCCTGATTTCCGGAACTACTTGCAGCAAGGCTGCAAGATAATCGAGCCGGTGGCAACCATCGACATCTGACACGCTGACACGGCACGCCGCCGATTCGCTGAATTTCGGGCCGAGCCCCCGGCGGCGCGCCGGAAAACTCGGGGTTTGCCAGGCGTTTTGGAAATGCGCGGCGGGTCGGCTATCGTTCTCTCTCGCAGCCGGACGGGCCGAAACGCCCCGAAGGAAGCGATGCGGATGTAGCGCAGCTGGTAGCGCATCACCTTGCCAAGGTGAGGGTCGCGAGTTCGAATCTCGTCATCCGCTCAACACGACAACGAAAGTTGTTCCCGCGCAGTAGATCTCGCACACATCCCGGGCATGTCGCCATGATTTCGCGGTACCTTTGCCTGGTGACCATGTTGCTCAGCGCCTTCCACGACACTGTGCTCTCCCAGTTCGATACGGCGCTCTCCCAGCCCGCCGTGCTCGCCCAGCTCGGCAATCCCACCCCGGAGACTCCGCCGGTCGCCGACAAGCTCCTCAAGCTCGTCCGCTACTTCACCTGGTTCGTACTGCTCTCCGGCGTCATGGGCATCACCTACGCCGGTGGCCGCTTCGCCTGGGAGAAGTGGTCCGGCGGCGGCCTCGCCTCCCCGAAGATGGTCGCCGGAGCCATGATCGGCGGCATCATCGCCACCAGCGCCGGCACCATCATGAACGCCGCCATCGGCTCCTGACACACACTCCCCCGCCACCCCGGCCCGGTCGGCCCGCAGCGCGACGAATCACACCGGCCGCGCAACGGGCCACCGATACGAACGGGCCAGCGGCAGTGCATGTTTGCCCCGAACCAGACCTCTCCGCCGCGGCAGACCGGAGTCGCGAACCGGAGAGCGGCCGATCCGTGCGAGGGCCGCGCTGCCCGATCCGTGTGGATGGGCGCGGGACTCGAGTCGTGTCGAGGGGTGCAGGACGCCGGATGTGTCGGTGGGCGGGGATAGGCTCGTCGAACAGACTGGCGAAGACTAGGGGCCGCCTTGACGACGAGTGATGTACGCACCGGGCGCGATGGGTCGCGCAAGGATCCGGGCGGGGTGGGTGAGGATCCGGGTGATGGGGTGGATTTCGGGCTGGAGCAGGTCAATGAGGTGTTGGCCGGGATGGTCGGGGAGGTGGCGGGGGATCGGCCGCGGGACGCGGAGTTGATCACGTGCCGACTGGGGATCGATGGGGAGAGTCCCGAGACGTTGATGCTGTTGGGGGCTCGGTTCGGGGTTTCGCGGGATCGGGCGCGGCAGTTGTACACCCGGGCGGTGGGGAACATGGTGCGGCAGGCGCTGGCCACCGGGGAACCGGATCTGGGGGTGTTCGCGCGACGGTATCCGGCGGGGTGGGGTGACGAGCGGCTGGTGCGGACGCTGCTCGCGGAAACCTATGCGACAGACGGGGATATCGCCGCACAGGACTGGGCGTATCTGAAGCTGCGGCTGGCCGGGCACGATCTGCAGGATTCGAAACGGCTGGCGGGCTTCGTGTTTCAGCGGATCGCCGGGTGGCAGCAGAAGGGGCGCTGGCATCTCATGCCCAACGCGCAACCCGAGGACGTGCCCGACGACATCTGGAATCCCTGGCTGAAGCAGGCGGACTGGCCCGCCGGGAGCCCGGACGAGCTGCCCGTGCTGCCCGCCGGCCGCCTCGACTACGACGATGACGGCCGCGGCCGCATGTACTCCGAAAAGCTCGGCCGCGAAGTAACTTTCGACACCGCGCTCCAGGCCCGCCTGCTCCGCCTCCTCGACGCCAGCCCCCGCGTGACCACCTTCCGCGAACTCCCCGCGGCGGTCACCTACACCATCGACGGCGCCGACCGCCTCCACTACCCCACCGCCGCAGCCCAATTCACCGACGGCCGCACCCTCCTCATCGACGTCCTCCCCCCGGCCCACACCGCCCTCCACATCCACCGCACCCGCGCCGCCGCCTCCCTGGCCCACGCCCACACCCACGGCTGGGGCCACCTCACGTGGACCGGCAGCCGCCACACCCTCGAATCCCTGAAGTCCCGAAAGGTCGACCCCCGCCACGATTCCGCCCTCACCAACCGGCTGACCCGAGGCCCCCTCCCCTGGCCCGAACTCCAGGCCCTGACCCCGGACCTGGACCTCCTGGACCTCGCCACCCTAACCCTCCGCCACAACTGGCGCTGGGACCGCGCCCCCTTCCGCCTCTCCGCAGCCTCCCCCATCTGACCGCGCCGAACTCGCCCGTCAACAAGATCAGGGAGCTCCCAGTGCGCAAACTCGGACAAATCTCGACCGTGAGAGCTCCCTGATCTTGAACCCTGCGCCGGCTGTGGCCGGAGATCCACGCCGCTGCGCCCGGGGCGGGCAGGATCGGACCAAGCCGCAACCGCCAGCGCGAGGAGCGGCGGGCGGGACCGAGCCGCAGTGTGCGAATCGGGTTGTGGCGGGCGTGGATCGAGGTTGACGGGGGCTTATCAGGCGGCGGGGGTGCCGAACCAGCGGGTGAGGGCGGGGCGGAGGTCGGATTGGTCGTTGCCGAGCCAGGCGATGTGGCCGTCGGGGCGGAGGAGGATGGCGGGGGCCTCGAGTTGTTCGCTGACGTCGACGACGTGGTCGACTCGGTCGGACCAACCCTCGACGGAGAGCTTGCCGGTCTGGTCGAGGAGCAGGCCGCCGCCCTCGTGCAGGAGTTCGTAGAGGCGGCCCCGCTTAAGGGTGATGTCTCGTTGGCGGCGGCCGAGGAGCTCGGGGCCATCGCCGAAGTCGTAGCGCGTGCTCAGAGCGATGACTTTCTCGGTGAGGTGGCGCTTCACCTCGGGGAAGTCCATGAGTTCGGTGAGCAGGCGGCGGATCGACTGCGGGCCCGGTTCGGGCAGGGACAGTTCGGTTTGGGCTCGGGTGTTGTTCAATACGTCCTCGGCCCAGGGGCGACGTTCGGATTCGTAGGTGTCGAGGAGGTCGGCGGGGGCCCAGCCGTTGACGGCGGCGGCGAGTTTCCAGCCGAGGTTGAAGGCGTCTTGGACGCCCAGATTGAGGCCCTGGCCGCCGACCGGCGGGTGAATGTGGGCGGCGTCGCCCGCGAGGAAGACTCGGCCGACTCGGTAGTGGTCGGCCAGGCGGGTGGCGTCACCGAAGCGGGACAGCCAGTGCGGGGAGTGCATGCCGAAGTCGGTACCCGCGATGGATTGCACCTGGCGGCGCAGCTCCTCGAAGGTGGGCGGGACGCGGGGGTCGTCGGAGAGGCCCTCGGCGGGAGCGCCCACGCGATAGCGGGTGCCGCCCAAGGGGACTGCGCCGAAACGGCGGTGCGTCTTATGGAGCTCCATCACCGTCGCGATGACTTCCTCACGCGGCGTGGTCAATTCGACCTCACCCAGCAGGGTTTCGATCCGGCTGGGCTCGCCCGGGAAATCGACACCGATCGCCTTGCGCACGGTGGAGCGGCCCCCGTCGCAGCCGACGAGGTAGCGTGCGCGCAGTGTGCTGCCGTCCGCGAGTTCGACGGTGACGCCGTCGTCGTCCTGGGTCAGGCCGACCAGTTCGGCACCGCGCCGGATCTCGGTGCCGAGTTCGACCGCGTGCTCGGCCAGCAGGCGGTCGGTGATCGGCTGCTGCAGGCCGAGGACGAACGGGAACGTGGTGTCCAGCTCGATCGGCGTGGCGGTGTAGATGCCGGCGAAGAAGCCGTTGGTCGGGTGCTGGGTGCCGAGCTCCAGGAAGCGGTCGGCGATCCCGCGTTGGTCGAGGATCTCGACCGTGCGGGCGTGCATGCCCATGGCCTTGACGACCTTGGTCGGTTCCGGGTCGCGGTCGATCAGCAGTGTCTCGACGCCCTGCAGGCGCAATTCGCAAGCCAGCATCAGACCCGTCGGCCCGGCACCGGTAATGATCACATCGAACATGAAGCCCACCCATCGTCGAAGTTCGGATCAGCAATTCACGGAAGCTATTTCCGCAGGTACTGACCTTCGGCCGACGATTGTGCGCTATCCCCGGGGGCTTGCCGCAAGCCCCCGGGTGCGATATATGTTGAAAAGGGGAAGGGAAGACAACTCTCGTAACTCTCAGGGGCTCCGCCCCCGAACCCCCTCGAGATCCCAGGGGCTACGCCCCCGGACCCCTCCTATTTCAGCACCAGTCCCGCCACGATGAATGTGACGATCACCATCACCGCGAACCAGGTGATGAGCTGCCAGTGCATGATCGCGGTTTTCTGGCTTGCCACCGTCAATCGCAGGGTCGCGTCGACGCGGTTGTGGTCGGCGATCTTGCGGCGGGTTTGGGCCAGGTCGTCTGCCTGCTGTTGAGCGGCGATCTCGGCGCGTTCCAGGCGGTGGTTCAGGCGCAGGAGTTGTTTGGTCTTGTCGCGGGTTGCCTTGCGCGCCAAGGCCAGTGCCGTGCGCTGGTTCATGAGTTCCTGGCGCTGCCGTGCGATGACGGCGGCCTGGGTCCTGGTGTGGCGCTCCCAGTCGGTCACCGTCGCCCATCCTCCCGTGTGCTCGTCGCGGCAGCCGAAAGCGATCTCCTCGGCTACCCAGCCCGTAATGAATTCACGCAGTTCGCAGGCGGATTGGCGGGCCGCGGCCACTCCACCCGGTCCGGCGGCCAGCATCCCGCCGACCACTCGATATTCGCAGCCGTCGGCGGCGAAGTCGTCGATGCCCACGGCCGGCAGTTGCGCCGTCCAGAATCCGGGCGGGCAAACCCATAGCACTTCGCTACAACCGTCGCTCCGCAGCTCGGTGGTGAGCACCCGCGCGCGGGTCAACTCGGGTGGGGCGCTGGACACCTGGATGGCGCACACCCGATCGCCCTTGCGCCACAGTACGTCCACGGTGTGCGTGCCGAACGCGGCATCCACCTGAACGTCCTCGGCGCCGGCGGCCAGCAGCCGCCCGCGCAACCAGAACTCGAGCCGTCGCTCATCCCAGCGGCAATCCGCGCAGTCGGATTCCCGGCACCGCTCCCCCGCCGCATGTCCGCGCGAATCACGCGAATCACCCACCGCCGTCGTCGGATTCGAGCGCGGATCCGGGTCGGCCAGGGCCACCGAATGCTCGCGCGGACCCTGGACTCGCCTCGTTCTCACAAGATCACCCCAGCCACCACACTCCACCGCAGGGACCGCTTCCGTCTCATCGGAAACCACCAGCCCGTGCCGTTACTTCCAGAGTGCAGCAACGCGGCCACCGACCGGCAGGAAAGCGACCAGATTCGTTACCCGATCGCGAGCCCCACGTGATCAACGAGAGGCGGTTCGTAACCGATGCCCGGGATGCCGGACCGTCTTGCCGCCGCTACTCTTTCGCCATGCTCCCCCCGCAGTCCCCCGACCCGCAGTCGCGGGCGCTCGCCCCGGCACTGCGGCAGGCGCGCGCCGCCAACTCGGTGGCCTTCGCGCTGCAGGGGTTCTTCCTGGCCGTGATCCTCACCGAACTGCCGCAGGTGAAGGACAGATTCGCGCTGACCGACGGCCTGATCGTGGCATTGGTCGCGATCATCTCGCTGCTCGCGGGCGTGGGCAGTGTGACCGCCGAGCGGCTGGCGCTGCGCTGGTCGAGCCGGACCGCGCTGCGCATCGGGCTCGGGCTGATCGCGGTGGCGGGTGTGGCAATCGCGGCGTCGCCCAACAAGATTCTGCTGTTCGTGGCCTTGGCGGTGTACGGCGTGGCGGTCGGCATCGTGGACGCCGGAACCAATATGCAAGCGGTCTTTATTCAGCACGGCTATGGCCGCTTCGTGCTGTCCTCGTTCTATGCGGCGTGGAGTGCGGGATCGATCGTGGGCGCGCTGTTCGTCTCGGCGTCGGAGGCGCTGCACGTGCCGGTGTGGGGCGCGGTGCTGATCGCGGCGGCGCTGGTGCTGGCGGGCTGCCTCGGGGCCGGGCCGCGGCTGCTGGGCACCGATGAGGCGGAAGCCGGTCCGGCCGAACATGAACCGACCAGTTCCGTGCCGACGCGGATCTTCCTGATCTTCGGCGTGGTGATCGCGCTGGCCTTCGCCATCGACCTGGCGGTCGGCAACTGGTCGGCGCTGTACCTCAAGGACGAACTGCTCTCCTCCTCGACGTTGGCCGCGCTGGCCTTGGCCGCGTATCAGGGCGCGTCGCTGCTCGGACGACTCACCGGCGACCTGTGGGTGCGGCGCTTCGGGCCGCGCACGGTGGTGCGGGCGGCCGCGACGATCGGCTCTGTCGGCCTGGTGATCGTGGTCGCGGCGCCGGGACCGATCGCGGCGATCCTCGGATTCCTGATCGCGGGCATCGGACTGCCGGTGATCGCGCCGCTGTGCTTCAGCGAGGCCGGGCAACTCACCAGCGGCCGCGATCTGGACGCGCTCATCGCGCGGCTCAACCTGTTCAACTACGCGGGCACGCTGGTCGGCGGCGCGGTGGTGGGCGCGATCGCCGATGCGGCGAATCTCCGTGCCGGATTCGCGATTCCGCTCGCCTTCGCGGTGGTGCTGATCGGGTTCGCGCGGATCTTCCACGCTCGCGCGTCCGTGACCACCTCGGACGCCGCGGCCGCGCCCGAACCTGCTTGACTGGAGCGGTGAGCGATTCCACAGACATCGACACGACCATCGACCGAGCCGAAACCGACGACATAGACGCGCTGGCCGCCGTCGCGGCCGCGACCTTCCCGCTGGCCTGCCCGCCCGGATCCACGCCCGAGGACGAGGCCGCGTTCATCGCCGAGCACCTGTCCCCGGACCGATTCGCCGAGTACCTCGCCGATCCGGAACGGCTGGTTCTCAAGGCCGTTCAGGACGGACGCATCGTCGGCTACGCGCTGCTCAACACTTTCCCGCCCGCCGATCCGGATGTGGCCGCGGTCATTACCGAGCGGCCGGTGACCGAGATCAGCAAGATGTATGTGATGCCCGGCCAGCACGGGAACGGCGTCTCGGGGGCGCTCATGCGCACCGCCCTCGACGCCGCCCGTGACGGCGGGAGCACGGCCGTGTGGCTGGGCGTGAACCAGCAGAACGCCCGCGCCCAGCGCTTCTACGGCAAGCACGGATTCACGGTGGCCGGGACCAAGACCTTCACGGTCGGGACCCAGCTGCACCACGACTACGTCATGAAGCACCAACTCTGAACTGTCCCGCGGCACCGCCGCTGTGCTTCATGCGGCGAGCTCGAGGTGGCGGCCCGCGAATCGCTGCCGCATGCGGCGATCGTGGGTCACCAGCACCACCGCGCCGGTGTAGCCGTCCAACGCCTGTTCCAGGTCCTCGACCAGGGCCGGGGACAGGTGGTTGGTCGGCTCGTCGAGCAACAGCAGATCCACCGGATCGGTGACCAGCCGGGCCAATTCGATGCGGCGGCGCTGACCGTAGGACAACTCACCGACCCAGAGGCGTAGCTCCGCCGGGCGGAACAGACCGAGCGACAGCAACTCTCCGGCATGCTCGTCCGCGTAGCCGACCCGGCCCGCGGCGAACGCCTCCAGCACGGTCAGCGCCGGCGGCCACGGGGATTCCTCCTGCCGCAGATGCCCAACCCGGCCGCGCACGCTCACCTCGCCGGCGTCAGCGGCCAGCTCACCGGCCAGCAGCCGCAACAACGTGGTCTTTCCCACGCCATTGGCACCGGTCACCAGTAGCCGCTCCCTCGCCTCGATCCGCAGGCCGTCCAGTCGCAGACGACCCTCCACCACAACCGAATTCACCTCGGCCACCGGCACGACAGCCTCGCCCGTCATCCCGACAGGTTCTCGGCCGGGATCCATCGCCGCCTGGTGGATTCCGGCCAAAAGCGCGCCGGAATGACGAGGTGAGCCTTCATCCAGCGGCTCGGACGTTGAGATGCTCGCCGTGAAGCGCAGCGGATCCGCCGGTGGGGCAACCGGTTCCGAGGTCAGACGCGACACCCGTTCCTTGGCGTTGCGGATTCGGGATTGTGCGCCGTGGCCGCGGCTGCGGGTCCGGAAGGGGCCCGCCGCGAATACCGCGAGCGGGAGTTTGCGCGGAATCGCGTCCAGGCGAACCACATTGGATTCGGCCAGGTGTTGGTTGCGGGCCAGCTCGGCGCGCCATTCGCGGTATTCGAGCTCCTGGCGATGCCGTTGCGCGGCCTTCGCGCGGAGGTAACCGGTGTAGCCGTTGCCGTGGCGGGTGACCTTGCCCGCGTCCACCTCGAGCACCGTGGAGGTGATGCGTTCGAGGAAGACTCGGTCGTGGGTGACCGCGACGACGGTGCCGTCGTGCTCACGCAGCTGCCGTTCGAGCCATTCGACAGCATTGTCGTCGAGATCGTTGGTGGGCTCGTCGAGCAGCAGCAATTCCGGCGCGGAGGCCAGAGTGGCCGCCAGCGCCAGTCGTCGCCGCTGGCCGCCGGACAGCCTGCCCAGCAGTCGATTTCGATCGAGCCCGGGCAGGCCGAGGCCGTGCAGGGCCGCGTCCACCCGGGCGTCGGCCTGGTAGCCGCCGCGCGCCTCGAAGCGGGCCACCAGGTCGGTGTAGCGGTCCAGGCGGCGGCCGAGCGCACCCGGCACCGCCAATTCGGCTTCGGCCGTGCGGATTCGGGACTCCAGGTCACGAATGTCGCTCAGCGCCAAGTCGATCGCATCGTCGACGGTGGCGGTGGGCGGCAGCTCCAGGGTCTGGGCCAGGTAGCCGATGCCGCCCGGGGCCGACACGATCAGCTCACCATTGTCGGCTACTTCCCGACCTGCGATGAGCCGCAACAGAGTTGACTTGCCCGCACCGTTGTCGCCGATCACTCCGACCTTCTCACCGGGGCGGATGGACAGGCTCACCGCATCGAACACGACACGGTCGGCATAACGCTTGCTCACCGCGGACAGGGTGAGCTGGGACACGACAGAAGATTGGAGGGTAAGCACAGTGATCTCCCATTTTTGGGGTGAATGAGGGACTCGCGGCGGAGCAAAGCTCAACGCGGCGAACTGATCACACGAACAAGAAGAAGAAACCCATGAGGGTTCGTAGAGTAGGCACTGCCTGACCCGGCCGTCAATTGTTATTTGGGTCATGCCGTATCGACCTGGGCGGGAGGACCCTCATGGGGACGCCATCGGAACCATCACCCGACGACTTCTGGAAGCCGCCGACACCCGGCGCCACACCCGCGCCGCCACCTGAATACCTGCGCGGCACAGGCGAATACATCCCGCAGTTCGACTACCCGGACCAGCCCGTCCGCCCCACCCCGCCGGTGCCGAAATACCACCCCTTTCCCGAGCAGGCCGACGCGCCGCAGCCCGAAGGCAAGGGGCTGGTCGTCACCGCCTTCGTCTTCGCGGGACTGGCGCTACTGGTGCCGTGCCTGTTCGGTTGGGCCGGAATACTTCTCGGGCTGGCCGCCGGTCAGAAGGGACACCCGCAGGGCAAGGTGGCGGTGTGGACCTCGGTCGCCACCATGCTCCTCGGGTTCGCATTGACGGCATTGGCCAGGAAGTACTGGCTGACCTGAAGCCGTTGTCAGGCGAGCAGTTTCGCCTTCAGGGCGGCGACATCCGCGTCCGACAGCTTCAGGCCGTCGCGGACGTAGTTGTCGAAACTGCCGTAGCTCTGGTTCACCTGGTCGAAGGCCGAGTCCAGGGCGGCGGCGGTGACGCCGTTCATCATGTCGCCGTCCTTGGCGCCGCGGTAGTAGTTGGACAGCAGGTAGTCGTAGTAGACGGTGTCCTTGTCCACGCCCAGCAGGGTGAGCAGCACGGCCGAGGTCCAGCCGGTGCGGTCCTTGCCCGCGGTGCAGTGGAACAGCACGCCGCCGGGGTTGTAGGCGATATCGCGCAGCACGTTGGCGAAGCCCTCGCTCGCGCCGGGCGCGGTGATGAAGGCGCGGTACAGGTCGGTGCCCGCGGACAGGGTCGAGGCCATCACCTGCGGCGGGGCCTGGCCGATGATGTCGTCGTGGTGCTCGCTCGCGCCGGCGGGGACCTTGTCGACGCCCATCAGCTGCTGCTCGTAGGAGGTGCGCAGATCGTGCACGGAGACAACGTTCTTCGCGGTGAGGGCGGCGAGGTCGGCGTCGGTGGCCTTGGACAGGTCGCCGGTGCGGAAGACCAGGCCCGTGCGCACGGTGTGGCCGTCGGCGGTCTGGTAGCCGCCCGCGTCACGGGCGTTCAGGACACCGGTCAGGCCGAGGGCACGGTTGTCGGTGTTGACCAGCACGCTGCTGGTGGCGGCGGGCGGGTCGGCGGCGAAGGCGGTCGCGGCCGATCCGAGGCTGGCGGAGAGGGCAATGGTGACCGCCGCGGCGGCTGTGACAGCACGGGTGCGCAAGGTACTTCTCCTTCCGGGGGGACGAAAACCGAACAGCGTCCGATTTTCGTTGACCCTCGAAATTTATTACCTGTGGGGACCTTAAGAACCGCCGGGTCCGTTATTCGGTCAGGCGTGTGCCGGCGCCTCGAACCGCGAGAGCGCCAGCAGACGCGAGATCGCGCGCAGGTACTTCTTGCGGTAGCCGCCGTCCAGCATCTCCTGGGTGAAGATCTGGTCCAGCTTCGCGCCCGACACGGTCACCGGGATGCCCGCGTCGTAGAGGCGGTCGGCCAGGACGACGATGCGCAGGGCCACAGCCTGGTCGGCGACCGGATGGATGTTCGAGATGTACACGGCCGACACGCCATTGATGAGCGCGCCGTACCGCGACGGGTGCAGGGTGCTCAGGTGCTTGGTCAGCCCGTCGAAATCGTCGAGGGTGGAATCCGGTGTGGCGGCGGCCTTCTCGACCAGATCCTCCGGCGAGGTCGGCTCGGGGGCGGGCGGCAGGTCGCGGTGGCGGTAGTCCGGGCCGTCCACGCGCACGGCCTCGAACAGCGAGCCCAGCTTCTTGATCTCGCGCAGGAAGTCCTGGGCGGCGAAGCGGCCCTCGCCCAACTGGCCGGGCAGGGTGTTGGAGGTCGCCACGATCGAGACGCCGCGGTCGGTCAGCTCGGTGAGCAGGCGCGAGACCAGCATGGTGTCGCCCGGATCGTCCAGCTCGAACTCGTCGATGCACAGCACGCTGTTGGCCGACAGGCGCTCGACGGCATTGTTGAAGCCCAGCGCGCCAACCAGATTGGTGACCTCGCCGAAGGTGCCGAAGGACTTGGGGCTGGGCACGCTGTGGAAGATCGAGGCCAGCAGGTGGGTCTTGCCGACGCCGAAACCGCCGTCGAGGTAGAGGCCGATGCCGTGCACCGGCTTCTTCTTCCCGAACAGGGGCTTCTTGTCCGCGGCCTTGCGCAGGGCGGTCACGCGCTCGGCGAACTGGGCGGCCGTCTGCACGGCCGCGGCCTGGGAGGGCTCGTTCGGGTCCGGGATGTAGGAACCGAAGCTCACCTCGTCGAAGGTGGGCGGCGGAACCATCTGGGCCACGAGCTGGTCGGCCGGAACCTCCGGGTGGCGATCGACGAGGCGTTGCTGCACCGGCACAGCCTAGAACCGTGCTGAGATGGACCCTTATGCAGCACATGCCGAATGCGATTCAGCTCACAGATCTCACCCGCGACGACCTGGTGGAGTTGTACGCCTATCCGGTAGAGCCATCCGTCCCGTATGTGCGTGTCAACTTCGTCACCAGCATCGATGGGGCGGTCACGGTGGACGGGCGGTCCGGCGGGCTGGGGACGCCCGCGGACAAGAAGGTGTTCGCGCTGTTGCGGGATCTGGCCGATGTGGTGCTGGTCGGGGCGGGGACGGC
>NZ_BAFX01000198.1 GCF_000308815.1 Nocardia concava NBRC 100430 | reverse complement strand
GTCAGGAACCAGCCGATCGTCATCACCGGGACGACGACCACGACCATCGCGATCAGTGCGCCACGCTGGGTGTCGTCCTTGCCGAAGGCCATCAACCCGAGCACGCCCACCAGGAAGAGCAGTGCCGCCCAGTTGGTGTAGGGCGCGCCCGGCATCCGGAACTTCGGTCGTACGGCCTTGCCTTCGCGGGCCCAGCGCCACAGCTTCAGCTGGCAGATCAGGATGGCCGCCCAGGCCGTGATGGTGCCCAGCGCCGACATGTTCAGCACGATCTCGAAGGCCTTCGCCGGGACGAGCGCGTTGAGACCGACACCGCCCAGGGCGACGGTCGCGGTGGCGAGAATTCCCACGTACGGCACGCCGCCGCGGCTCATCCGGGCCGCCACGGACGGCGCGCTGCCGTTGACGGCCATCGAGCGCAGGATGCGCCCGGTCGAGTACAGCCCGGCGTTGAGGCTGGAGAAGGCGGCGGTCAGCACGATCAGGTTCATCACCGAGCCCGCGCCGTTGATGCCGAGCTTGCTGAAGAACGTCACGAACGGACTGGTGCCGGCCTTGAAGGCGGTGTACGGCAACAGCATCGACAGCAGCACCAGCGAGCCGACGTAGAACAGCGCGATGCGGGCGATGACGGAGTTGATCGCCCGGGGCATGATCTTCTCCGGATTCTCGGCCTCGCCCGCCGCCGTGCCGACGAGTTCCACTGCCGCATAAGCGAATACGACACCGGTAGTGGTCAAGACCAAGGGCAGTGTCCCGGTCGGGAACAATCCGCCGTGGCTGGAGATCACGCTCGGCCCGGTGACCTCACCCGCGACCTTGAACCGGCCGAGCAGGAAGACCAGACCGACGACCAGGAAGCTGACCAACGCCACCACCTTGATCAGGGCGGCCCAGAACTCCATCTCACCGAACCACTTGACCGACACCATGTTCAGCGCGACCACGAACAACAGCGCGATCAGCGCGATCGTCCATTGCGGAATCACCTTCGTCGCGCCCCAGTAGTGCACATACGTGGCGATGGCGGTGATGTCGACGATGCCGGTCATACACCAGTGGAAGAAGTACATCCAGCCGACGCCGAAGGCCAGCTTCTCCCCGTAGAACTCACGGGAGTAGGAGACGAACGATCCCGACGACGGCCGGTGCATCACCAGTTCGCCGAGCGCGCGCAGGATGAAGAACACGAATATCCCGCACACCGCGTAAGCGATGAACAGCCCCGGCCCGGCGACCTTGAGCCGTCCGGCGGCGCCGAGGAACAGCCCGGTGCCGATCGCGCCGCCGATGGCGATCATCTGCAACTGCCGCGGGCGCAGGGCCTTGTGATAGCCCGCATCCTCAGCCTCGATGCCGAGCGCGGACGCCGGCGCGTCCGTCCGGCTTTCAACGGTGGCCATAGTGGAGACCTCTCATGTGCTGGAAGATGGTGTCCTCGATCACACCATCGTGCGGTGAACCATATACATCGTTTGATGGCACATGCAATGCTGTGATGACAGGTTTACGAACCTGAAACTTGGCAACGCGAGGCAAGCCATGCGGGACGCGAAGCATCCACGGTCGGATGTGGTTTCCTGGAGGCGTGGCCGAGACGGAATTCACGATCGACGAGCTGGCGCGCGAGACCGGCATGACGGTGCGCAGCCTGCGCGCCTACCACGAGCGCGGAGTGCTGCCGCCGCCATACCTGAAGGGCCGCACCGGTTTCTACAGCCAGGAGCATGTGAACCGGCTGCAGATGATCAGCCGCCTGCTCGACCGCGGCATCAAACTGCACGGCATCCGCGAATTGCTCGAGGCCTGGGATCGCGGCGAGGACCTCGGCGATGTGCTCGGAGTAGAGGAGACGCCCGAACCCGGCGCCGAGCAGACCGCCCGCCTGGCCGGCCGCGAAGGCACTCCGGCCCGGCGCATTCCGGCCACCCACCTGGCCGAACGCTACAGCGAGGTGCCCAACGGCCTGGCCCGCATCGTCGCCGCCGGCCTCTACGAGCCCGTCGACGTGGCCACCTACCGGGAACGCAATCCGCGCCTGGTCGCGCTGACCGAACAACTCGTCGGCGCGGGGGTCCCGCGCGCCCGCGCACTCGACGAGGTCGAGCGGATGCGCGCGGCCTGCGAGCACATCGCCCGCCGGTTCGCCGACCTGGCGGAATCGACACCGGTGGCGATCCGAGCCCTGCCGGGCCAGGCCGCGGCCGAACTGGTCGACGAATTCATCACGCGATATCTGGATTCGGCCCCGCGCTAGCTGTCACGATCCTATGAGTCACCACATGTTTATAGACCATCAAATGGTGGCACATAAGTCAATGGCACCTACGATCTTCACCTCAACCCGCGATCGGGTTCCGGGTCGGCACCGTTCGCCAACTGGGTCTGCGGCCGTTGGTGATCCATCGCAGTAGCCACTCGGCGGGGCCGTATCGATACCGGCGCAACCAGATCGCGCTCGCGCAGAGTTGCAGCGCGAAGATCAACACCGCCAGGGCCATGGTCTGCACCGGCGACAGGCTGCCCGCCGCCCCGAATCCGATCCCGGTGAAAATCAGCAGGCCGAGGGCGGATTGGGCCAGGTAATTGGTCAAGGCGATGCGCCCGGCGGGTGCGAGTGCCGAGCGGACCCAGGTGGTGCGCGGGCTGTGCATCACCCGCAGGAGTGTCGCGATATAGGCGGCGGTGAGCAGCGGTGCGGTGGCGACGCTGACCGCGACGGCGAGGGCGTGCCCGGTCCCGCCGCCGAGGGCGTACACCGTGCTGCCCGTCAACCCGATCGGGAAGCCGAACCATTGGATGCGCCGCAGGACCGGTTCATCGCCGCGCACACCCACGAGTAGCCGACGGCGGCCCGCGACCAGACCGAGCAGGAACATGGCCAGCGCGGTCGGGCCCTGCAAGGTGACGGCTTGGAGAATCAGCAGCGACAGTCCGTCGAGGTGCTGGCCGACGATCTCGCCCCAGCCGCCCAGCATCGCCGCGGTCGACTGTTCGGCATTGGCGACCGCGGTCTCGTGCGCGGGCAGTACGGCCGCCGGGTCCAGGAACAATCCGCTCAGCAGCAGACTCGCCAGCACGACGCCGTACAGCACGGCGGCCACCCGCAACGCCGTTCGGTCCCGGCAGCGCCGCATCCAGAACAGCACCAGGCAGGCGAGCGCATAGGTGGTCAGCACATCCCCCGCGTACAGAAACACGATATGCAGCACGCCGATTGCGAACAGACCCGCGATCCGGCGCAGCATGCGCGGTGCGAAAGCGGCCCCGGCCGCGGCCGCGGAGTCCATCTGCAACGTGAAGCTGTAGCCGAAGAGGAACGAGAACAGCAGATAGAACTTCATATCGACGAACACCGACGACAAGCCGCGCACGATCTCGTCGAAGGTCGAGGTGTAGGCCGGGTCGACGACCAGATTGCCCGGGTATCCGGAGCTCATGAAGGTGATGTTGACGAGGAAGATGCCCAGCAGCGCGAAGCCGCGCAGGGCGTCGACGTCGTGCACCCGGGGCGCCGGGGCAACCAGTTGATCGGTCATGAAGAGTGCCAATCTTTTTCAACTGCGACTATTTAATATCCGTCGGATACTATCCCAAAGACACTATACGCGCGGCTAGCATGGGCGAGCAGCCGCCCGGTGCTGCCGAGATCAGAGGAGGCGCCACCCGCGATGGCCGACGAGACGGTACCCGCCGATCTGAGCAGGCTGTGGCGACTAACGGCCGAGACGCGGCTCGGGCGCCCGGCGGAGCTCGACGTCGAACGGGTCGTGCGCACCGCGGTCGAGCTGGCCGACCGAGACGGATTGAGCGCGGTGTCGCTGGCGAAAGTCGCTGCGGCCCTGGGCTTCACGAAGATGGCGCTGTACCGCCACGTCGGCTCGAAGGCCGAACTGTTCGAGCTGATGTCCGACCACGCCATCGGACCCGCCCCGGATCTGACCACCACTCCCGGGCAGTGGCGTGACGGATTGCGGCAATGGGCCCGCGCCCTGCGAGCGGTCTATACCACGCACCCATGGTTGCCGCAGCTACCGATCACCGGCCCGCCCCGCGGACCCCATTCGATCGCCTGGATGGACGCCGCACTGCGCCCCCTCGCAGCCACCGACCTCGACTGGGCGACAAAGGTCGGCATCGTCATGCTGATCAACATGCACGTCCGCCAATCGATCCTGCTCACACAGCAATTGGCGGACGCGAGACAACACACCGGCCTGAACGCGGCCCAGGTCAACCAGAACTACGGCACAGCGCTGGCAGCACTAGTCGACCAGAACCGATTCCCGGAAGCGGCAAAACTGTTCGCTGCCCAACTCTTCCAATCCCCGCCCGACGAGGCCGAAGACAGCGATTTCACCTTCGGCCTCGAAGTAATCCTCAACGGCGTCGCCGCGGAGCTGCCGACTACCTGACCGACGCCGAGGCGACGAATGGTGGACGACCACAGGTGTTCTACCCGGCCTTGGTTCAGGAGGACCGCCACGAAGCGCGATAAGGCGACCACGCTGGATGCGGCGTCGACCTAATGGGTGGCAACGGATGTCGCGAGCAGGCGAACACCGCAGCGCCTCAGCGCTCGATCTCATCATCGCCGCGACTGCCGCGCACCTCGGATTGGCTGTGCTGTACGACGACAGCGCCTTCGCGACCGTCGCACGCCATGCACCCGAGTTGCGGCGGCACAACATTCACGACATCGCGTCAACACCCTGCCTGCTCGCCTCGGTGCCCCCCCGATCCAGAAGATCCAAGAATCGTTCCTGCGGCTGTTCGGGGCAGGTACAGAAAAGTGACGGTTAGCCTGTGGCCTCGCTGTTTTGAAGTTCCAACCACGTCACCGCGTACGTTCATCTGACCTACCGTCAGACAGGCGAGTGATGCGGCGCAGAACCGCACGCAACGAGTCTCGGTTGCCGGGCTCGACTGTTCGGGCATCGAAGTGAGCGTAGGCCAGATCAACGGCGGCCGAATGCGAACGCGACGTCCGCATACCGATCAACCGAGACAGCGCCCGCGCCACAGCGTCATCGCCCATCTTGCTCAAGCTGTGGACGGTACTTTCCCGGTACTCGGATACCAGAGCATCGGCGAGTACGGGAACCGCTGAAGGATCGCCGATTTGGCCCAGAATCCCGACGGCGCTATCGGCGAGCGCCTTGTCCGGACCGGCCGCTATCGTCATCAATGCGGGCAGGCACGTCCTGTCGGCAATCTGGCCGAGGAACATAGCGGCTGAGAATCGAACTCTGGTATCGAGGTCAGCGAGCGCAGTAACGAGCTCGGGTATCAGTGCCGGATCGCGTTGTGCGCCAAGCGCCTGCACCAACTCGTTGCGAATCGTCGGATCCTCATCGCTCGACACTGTTTGCAGTGCGGCGATCGCCATCGGAGTGCCGATCCGAGCGAGGGCTTCAATGGCTCCCAACCGGGTGGCCGACGGATGGTTCGCAGTAAGTAGGGGCGTCAAGAGACCAACAACCTCCGAACCGCCGATCCGGCCCAGTGCGCGCACTCCGCGCGCACGGACGTGCAGACTTTCGTCGGACAGAGTCGCGATAATCGCGGGAGCCGCGGCGGCGAAGCCTACTTCGCCGAGGGCATCGGCGGCGCTCCATCTGACGCCTTCATCAGCCGCCGTCAGCTTCGCCATGAGATCGTCGGCCACTACCGTCGCCTTGATCTTGCCGAGCGCTTGCACGGCCTTGCGTTGCACTCGTGGATCAGCATCACTCAGGGCGGCTCGTAGTGCCGGGACGCTTGCTTTCTCGGCGATATTACCGAGCCCCCAGGCGGCGTTGTATCGAACGTACACACTTGGATCAGTCAACGAGTCTCGAAGCACCGGCTCACTCTCACGACGTCCGGCTTCAGCCAACACCTTCACCGCGATCCGTCGAACGTCAGCCGGACACCAGGACAAGCAGTCTCCCAAGACGGCTGCCGCGAAAGGTGTTTCGAGCCGGCCGAGCGACCACACCGCTTGACGGCGGACAGCCCGATCGGAGCTGTCCAACAGTGCGGTCAGTTTGATCAGCGCGAGGGGGCTCCGGGTATCACCGAGGGCTCGGACCAGCGCGCAGCGGTCGACATCCGGTCGTTTCAGCGCATCCATCAGCGGCAAGACTGCCTCTTCACCGAACCTGTGGAAGGCGTTGACCACAGCCTCTCGTATTCCGATGGCGCTATCCGTAATGGCCCTCAGCAGGATCGGCAAGGCGACGGGATCTCCGATGAGTCCCAACGCACGGACAACTTCGCGGCGGATGTCCTGATCAGGATCATCGGCTGCTTCGAGCAAGGCGGGCACCGCCAACGGATCGCTGATCCGCCCGAGAACATCCAATGCCGGACCACGCCGCGCTGGATCTTGCCGTACGGCGCGTAGCAGTGCAGGTACCGCGGGGGCGCCGATCTGGATGAGTTCGGTCTGGGCCGCTGCTCCTACGGTCACGTCGAACGCGAGAGGCTCGTCGCTGCTTATCACATCCAGCAGCTCCGCGATCGCGAATTCGCCGAGCAGTCCCAGAATATCGATCGACAAGCCACGCACACGGGGGTGCGTGGCCCTCGACTTCAACAGCCGCGCAGCGATCTCCAAGGTACGAGTGATGTGTGGCTCGATCGCCGATTTCTGCAATGGGGACAATTCGGCAATGGCTGCCGCCGATGTCGCCAACCCGATATGGAGGAGGTCGGGCCGCTGATTCGCCAGCACATCCAGGGTCTGCGCCGGCGCGAGACCGACCGCAAGTATCCACACCTCATGCCAATCCGCGGCTAGGTGCAGGTGCGTACGCGCGGACGTCTTCATCAATTCGGGATCGGCCGAGATGTGTTCGGCGACGAGATATTCCATCAAGGTCCGGTGAATGAACAGATAGGGCGGCTGCCGCCCGTCACGGAGATCGCCGTCCGGAACCAAGATTCCGGTTTCCACCGCGAGTACCCGCAGGGTCTCGGCCGGGCTGAGTCCGGCAGGGCGGTCGAGCTCCGCGAGGTGCCGCTGGAGTACGGACTCCGGCACCCGATCCAGCCAGCCGTCGGCGCTCGCCGCGATCCTGAAGGCCAACGGCCGCAACAATCCCAGCAACTCGTGCTCACGTGCAACAGGATCGCGAGGCAGCCGGCTGCCTTCCGCCGTCTCACCCAATCGATGTTCCCCACGCAGGAACCGACGCAATATCCGGCCGTACAATAACGTCCGGGTTTCGGGCAACGGTTCATCCGGGTCGGCGGCGAGATGACAGAGAAAGGCCAGCAGCAGCGGAATCCGCGCCATTTTCGCAATCGCGGTGTGCTTGAGTCGTTCTTCCAGAAGCCGCCGACGATCCTCGGGTAGCTGCCACGAATCGAGGTACGCACCTGTGTGTCCGAACGGCAGTACCTCGGCCTCCTTGCGCTCATGGAAACCGAAGACCCCGAGAGTGAAGCCGGAAAGGCGGCATGCGACGACGATCCGATCGTGCGCGGCGTCGTGCTCGTTCAACGGCCGCTCGACATTGCCGCGATCGATGTCCGGCGTCTCGTCAAGCGCGTCGAACAGGTAGACCACTTCGCCTGCACGGCAATGTTCTTCGAGCCAAGCCCAGAACTGGGACGAACGAGCCGAGCCATATCGCCGGAGCGCGACGGTGGCAACCTTCCACAGGTTCGTCTCGGTAGCGTGCTCGCCGAGTCTGCGGTACTCGGCCGCCAATGCGTCACATCGGACATGAACGGGTAGGACGAGCTCCTCCAGAGCGACTGACGGATCCGCAACGCGAGCCGCCGCTTCGGAGGCGAGCCGGATGGCATTCATGCGCAGTAGCCAGGACTTGCCCATCCCTGGATCGCCCACCAGAAGGATGCGTCGGTGAGCGGCAACGAGTTCCCGATAGCCGACACCCTCACGGGAGTCCGGCTCCCGATCGGCCGGAATCAGATATTCGCTGACGGCATACGGTGTCGACTTCCGCACCCGTAGCCTGGTGACGGCGTCCAGATCAAATCCGGTCGGATCGGGATGTCCCACCAAGTAGGGAAGCAGAGCGACTGCCCGCCGATGTCGGGAAGCCTCGCCGAGACACCACTGTTGAATTTCGTCTCGCAGGTCCGCTGCTACCGGTTCCTCGACACCCTTGGACAATGGATCCGCATTGCATCCAGACGGTTCGGTTTCCCATGATCGATCGGCATTCTTCCAGTGGAGCGCAACATCTTCGATCCATTCATCCGACTTATCGAGCGCCTTCGCCATCTTCTCGACGAGCTCCCACGAAACCGGCCGCTCGGCGTTCAGCAGGGCCGACACGCTCGATTTGCTGCAAAAAGAAGCCTTGGCCAACTCGGCTTGATTGCGAACGTCGGACTGGCGCAACTTCTCACGAAACAGGCCGCCTAGTACGCGGGCAGCCGTCGGTCGCGCATCCTCGCGCGCAGGATTCAAACCTGTCATTCGGCCTCTGCTCCCGCATTCTCCCGAGATCGTCCCGCAACGGTCGGGAGCCTCCATCATCCCCGACCGTTGAGACCATGACCACTAATCAGCTCCTCGGCCTCCTGCTCGCGCTGTCGTTGGCCTGCAACCTCGCGTTCGTCGTTGCGGCCCTGGCGAAGTCGAGCGGCCATTCGCTCCCGACCTCGGCACTCATCGCCCTCGGCACTGTCGTTCCCGCCCTCGGCCTCTACTTCGCCGCCGTCGCCGCCTACCACTGACCCTTTCCGATCCCCCGAGTCCGAGCCTCGAACCTTGGACGCCAACCGAGCATTGTTCGAGCGGTTCCAGGCCACGGGCGATTAATGATGGACAACCATGAACCCAGCCGTCCAGGACCTGTCGGCACGTGGCGAGCGATAAGGCTCCGACGGTTCGCTCACGACAGGGCGACGATGATCCCTGATGCGGTCAGCACCGCGAGGTAGAGCAGTACCAGGCGTACGTCGCGCAGCCAGCATCTGCTGTGGCGCAGTCCTTTTCGCCAGGCTCGGGTATAGCCGACCAGGCCGAGGAGCCCGAAGGCGGCTACCGCCCACGGGCCGATCAACCAGGTCAGCAGGGCGACGGTCGCGAATACACAAAGGTTGAGCGGGTCGTAGGGCCGCGCGGCGTCAGCGGCCTGGCGGCGCGCGGCCTCGTCGTAGTAGACGCCGCGCGATTCACTCATCGCACCTCCACCGGGAGCAGGGTGCGTTCGGCGGGGACTGCCAGGGACAGGCGTTGGCGGGCCAGGGCGGGCCAGGCTTGGACGGCGCAGAAGGGGGCGCACTGGTCGGCCTGGTCGGCACGGGTGCCGACGTGGACGCAGCACTGGGTGAGGCGTTCCTCGATCATGGTCGACATATCCATGAAGGGTTTGATCGTCACGCGGACCACCCGCTCGCCCAGCAGGGTTCGCAGTTTTCGTTTGCGTCCCGGCAGGGCGGAGGAGGCCAGGGTCAGCAGGGTGGACATGCCCAGGTCGCAGTTTTCGCAGATGCTCGACCACACCCGGCCGATCTCGGGGTGCGACAGGGAGGACTGTTCCGAGAGCAGCCCCATCAGCGATTCCTTGACGGCCAGGCGCAATTCGGCGGGGATCTGCGAGTCGGCGATCCGATTGGAGACCAGGCCCAGGTGGTCCTTCATGCGGTCGTGCCCGATGAGCGAGACCAAGGAACGCCACTGTCCGGCATCGTCGCGCAGCAGATATCCGACCGAGCAGCAGTGCGGATGGGAGCACGGCAGGGCGGTCAGATCACGCCAGGTGACCAGACCGTCGGTCTGCGGGCCCAGCCGGCGCAGCACGCCGGTGTGCGTGAGGCGGTCCATAGGGTCGATGAGTCCGGAACGGCCCGAACCGAATTGGGGCTGGATGGAGACGCCGCCCACGAACGGGGTGTCGAGGGCTACCCGCAGGACGTCGCCGATCTCGCCGTCGTTGACGCCGAGGGCGGTGGTCATGACCAGCGTCGTGAAGATCTCGGCGGTGGACAGGCGGCGCAGCGCGTCGGCCTTGAGCCGTCGCAGGTCACCGCCGCGGTGGTGGCGGGATGCGTCCTCGGAGAGGCCGTCGAATTGCAGATACACCTCCACACGTTCGCGATGCCGGGTCAGCAGTTCCAGCAGTGCGTCATCGCGGGCGATGCGAATACCGTTGGTATTGATCAGAATCCGAGTGATCGGCCGCGCGGTGAGCTCGCCGAGGAGCCGTTCCAGGTCCGGATGCAGTGTCGGTTCGCCGCCGCTGAGCATGAGTACGTCCAGTCGCCCGTTCTCGCGGGCGAGGCGCTGGTCGACATTGGCCAGGACCTCCTCGACCGCTACCACGCCGCGCAGATCCGGCGCGGAATCGGCGAAGCAGGTGGGGCAGCGCAGGTTGCAGATATCGGCGATATCGGCGAGCAGGATGCAGGTGTGCTGGGTTTGCATCTCCGGCAGTCCGTGCAGGTACGCGGCGGGCACCGGTTCGAAATTGCCGGCCAGGTCGGGTATGTGCGCCTTGGTGGGGGCGGTCCATTCCTCCAGGTAGGCAAGGATTTCCGGATCCTCGTCGTAGAGGGTGCGGACCATGCCGTGGTGGCCGCAGCCGCGCTCGAGATAGACCCGTCCGTCACGTTCGGCCAGCCAGCCCGAGAGCCGCTGCACCTCGTGCAGCGGCCGCTCCGGGGATTCGTCGTGGCAGTGTGGGCAGAATGCATTGACATAGCGCAGGATTCGATCCCCGCGCAGCGGCATACCGTTCACGAACTCCCCTACTTGTACAGTGCCGGATTGACTCCGGTGCAGAACCCCACCGTGCACACCGTGACCAGCGCCCAGCCGATCATCAAGCCGATGCCCAATCCGCGGACCACCGCGTTCTTACTGCGGGCCATGAGAATCCCACCGATGAAGGCCGACGCCGCACTCGCCACGGCACCGGTTGCCAACACCGCCGCCTGACCCCCGGAACCGGACGACCCGGCCGAGCTCGCCAGGAGCACCACCACGACACCGAGTATCGCGTTGAGGACAATGAACACCAGCGAGCCGACAATAGCCATGCCGACGACCGTGCCGCCATTGCCGCCGCTGGGTGGCGGCGGCGGATAAGGCTGATACGGCGGCGGATTCATACTCATACGGCAACCTTTCGTCCCAGGATCCCGTCATAGGTGCCGCGCCGGTAGCCGATCCCGAGCCGCACCGCCGCCAGCACCAGACCCGGCAGCAGAAACCATTGCGGCCGAGTCAGATCCAGCAGCACGGTCTCATTGGCGCGCGTGAACTCGACCGCGAACCGGAAATAGGCGTAAGCCGCAACATACAGGGTGAACAGTTCGCCGGGGGCGGTGACACGAGTGCGCAACCACAGCAGCGCGACGAAAGCCAGCAATTGGAAGACGATCTCGTAGATGAAGCTGGGATGCATGGCCACCCCACTCACACAGCCCGGACATTGCGGAATGGTCGCGGGCGCGTGCACACCCCACGGCAGCCTCGTCGGCCGCCCCGGAGCCTCGGTCAGATGACATCCAATGCGCCCCACCGCCATCCCCAACGCCACCGCCGGCGCGAACAAATCCCCCGTGCGCTCCTTGTACCCAATGATCCTCTTGGCGACCAACACCCCGACATACGCACCCAACAGCCCGCCGAGCACACTGCGAGCCCCGAACATCCAACTCTCATACGGATCCAGGGTCTCGGTGATACTCGACAACCGCATCCCGATCGCCCCACCGACCAGCGCCCCGGTCACCGCAACCAGCGACTGCTCAGCCGGAGCATTCCGCCGCCGACATTCCAAAAAGAACACCACCGCCGCCACCGAAACCCCGAGCGCAACGAAGAACCCATGCGTCGGTATCCCGAAGGCCAACTCTGGCAGCATGGCCCCGAGCGTAACCAGCCCACCTCACGATCGTCCCGCGACCGCGCCGATCAACTACACGCGGCAAACAAGTAACCCGAACCGCCCCGGTTCACTCGGCGATCTTGGTCCGTTCGAACCACTGATAGACGGGCAGTGGGCCTTCCGCGGTCTCCGCCTGCCGCGGTGTAAGCGCGAAGTGCTCGTACCCATTGCGGTAGGCAATCTTGATCTCGGGGCCCGGCGGCTCTACCGGAACGATGCGGCTGGGCAGATCCTCGGGGCCGCCTTCGAGAAACGCTTTCACTGACATGACCACATCATCACTCGAGGTGTCCTCGCCGACCGGGTATTCACCGGATCATGCGACGACACCCTGCCTACGACGCGGTGACCCTGACGCGGACCTCGGCACAGAGTTCAATGCCGAACGTGTGGCTCTGGAACGGCTCCAGGATGGCCTCCTCACCACAGTGAAGCCGCAGGCCTTCCGGCCTGCGGCTTCGCTGTGTTGTGGACCTAGCTGGGCGTTATTCAAAACGCGCTGACCTGCAGAAACTCGAAACCACCCAGGCCAGAATCGAAGCCCGAAAGCCCTCAGCACTCCCCCGCCAACGCCAAAAGCCGCGGGCAGACCGCCCTCCAACGCCTCGCAGAATCGAACGGCGCCTCGGCCCGGCCACCGTCGACGAGCTCATTAGCGCGTACCGCAAAGGCACCTCCACCGCACAGCTCGCGACACGCTTCGGCATCGCCAAGACGGCAGTCCTCGGACTACTGAACAAGCGCGACGTCCCAAGACGGTTCCAGTCGATGCCCGCCAACGACATCGACAATGCCGAACGGCTCTACCTCGTCGGCCACTCACTGGCCAGCTGCAGCCGCCTCACCGGATTCCCCGCCAGCACCATCCGCGACGCACTCCGCGAACGGGGCACACCCATGCGCGCACCCGGTGGCCGTCACCAAGGACCGCAGTAACCACTCACCGAGTCAGCGTGTCGACACGCCGAGTCGTGAATCGAATTTCGCGCCAGAGCAATCTCATGGCAACCGCTAGTGGTCAGTCGCCACTCGAAACCGCCCGTGTGCGAACACCATGGTCGGCAACGGTCCGGAGTTCGGAGCGTGCGGACGGTAGGCGCGCACGAAGGCGATCAAATCGGGTTCGTTCAAACGACGACACCTTTCTCGGGGCTCGAGCGCGAATATCTTTGTGGAATACACGTTTTCGGCGGAACGGGATGTCTCAGGAATCCGAGCTCTCGGTGTCGCGGCGGGTGGGCGCTTTGCCGGCCTTGATCGGAGCTGTGGTCGGCGGGGGCAGAAAGAGGTTTCCCTGGATCCCGCCCATGGTGGTTCGGGCCGTGACCAGGCACCAGGTGAACAGCAGGCCCGCGAACGCGGCGACGGCGGCGACCCGGAACGCGGGCAGGTCGGTGTGTACGGCCAATTGCGCGGTGCCGGTCACGAAGGTGCCGACGGGGAAGGTCAGGCTCCACCAGGTCAGCGCGAAAGGCATTCCCGCTCTGACGGTTCGGAGAGTGAGCGCGGTCGCAAGAGCGATCCACAGGACCGCGAATCCCCAGACCGGAGTTCCGAAAACAACGGCGAACACCCGCATTCCGTCGGCGACGTCGGGCGTGGCCGCGAGGTGTGCGTTGTTCCCGAGTAAGCCTGCGGCCGTGATGGATTGGCCGAGGGGGCCGAGCACGATCCAGAGTGTGGGCACGCGTGCGGTTCCGGAGCTCCCGAAGTGCGTGAGGCGACTCCAGATCATCGTGATGATGATGATCGAGGCGAACAACGACAGTCCGAACATCGCATAGCAACCGTACAGCAGTGTCGCGCGGCCGGAGCCAGGCTTCAGATGAGGGATCAGCAGCGCACCCGTCGCGGCCGACACCATCGGCGGCACAACCGGCATCAGCCACCCACCGAACGCACCGTCGGACTCGACACTGTGCTGGGTGAACATCACGTACGGGACCATGACCGCCGTGAACAGGCCCCCCGCGGTGCCCGCGGTCCACAGTATCCAGTCGAGCACCACCGCCATGTCCGCACCGAGGATCGGTTGCCCGACCAGCAACCCACCGGCACCGACGGTGAGTAGCGCCATGGGCGCGGCACCATAGAAATGCGCCATCTGCGGATTGTGCAGATGGCCGCGCGCCACCGCCGAATGTCGGATCCAATGCACCGCCACCGCGAAGACGACCGCCGCCAACATCACCGTGGCGAGCATCCACACCACTCGAGCGAACACCAGCAATCCCGGGATTCGCACCGGCAGTGTGGCTGCCGCGTTCGCGATGATGCCGGTTCCCATGACGGGCGCGAACCAGTTGGGGCCCAGATGACCGAACACCTGCCCTGGCGACTCCAGCGCAGACAACAACCGACGCCGCGTTGTCGGGCCGCTCTCGCGAGTGCTGTCCATGGTGCCAGTCAAGCAGCCGAACCGGGGAGAACCGGTGAGCGAACGCGCGAGCCCGCGACGTGTTCACCTTCCCGAGTCGATCCTCCAGGTGTCGGGGATGCCATGAACGTCGTGTCCGACCGCCACCAAGCGTCGACCTGTGAAGCTGCACCGGCGCCACGGTCCGCACGTCAGGTGCTTCGGTGCTCGCGGCGGCGCCGGTGCGGCTCTGGCGGCGCATCCGGGGACTTGGACGATGCACCGCCGACCTGCGCTCGCCGTGGGCGCCGAGTGCAGGAAGCGGCCCGTGAGCCGTCGCTCGGTCACGGACAGGACCACCGCCTGACCGGAAGCATCGTTGCAGTGACCGGACTGACGGTGAATTCCATTCTGCGGCAGCCGATTCACACCCTGAAAGGAGTTGGGCGAGAGTGTTTCGCTATCCGGCCCTCCACTTCGCGGAGTGGATACCATGGGATGCACGGACAGCACATGCCGACTCCACCGGAGCCGACTACCGAGGGAGATGCTGTGGTCGGCTCAGGGGTTGTACCGATCGAGCGGCTCGACATGAGAACCACGGAAACCGAGGACGCGGTGCTCGTGGTCAAGAGCCTCGTGGTCGACCATCACGCGAAGATCACCGTGACCTCACCCGAACGAATTCACGTCGAGGTTCGATCGGTGACTGCGGAGGGTCTCGGCGCGGATCTGCTGCGGTTCTCGGGTATCGGCTACCAGGCCGACGGAGAGCCGTCCGATTCCTTGCTCGCGGCACAGCTCGTCGTCGGTCGAGGGCGCATCAACGTTGCCGGTCAGGATCTGCCGGTCGTCTCCGGGAATCCCATTCTGGTGCCGGCGCATTCGACATGGTCCGCCGACATGCACGACATGGTGTACGCGTTGGTTCGGCTCCCCTTGGCACAACTCGGTGAACACGCCGCGGACCTGTGCGATATGAGCGGCGGCCGCTTACGCTTTCACGCTCTGACACCGGTGGCCGGGACACAAACCTTCTGGAACAACCACTGCGCCTACTTACACCGGCAGCTGGTCGCCTCCGGCGTGAAGGCCATCAATCCACTTGTCTTGCAGGGACTCAAGCGATTGACCGCCGCAACGCTACTGACCACTTTCCCGAACACCACGATGACCGTGGCATATCTGTCCGAGCCCGCCCCCGCCGCACCCGCAGTGGTGCGTCGCGCGGTGGATTTCATCGATGGTCACGCGGCGGAGCCGGTCACACTGGCCCGGATCGCCGAGCACGCGCGCGTGACCCCCAGAGCATTGCAAGCGGCGTTCCGCCGCCACCTCCACACCACCCCGCTGGCCTATCTGCGCCGGGTCAGACTCGAGAACGCCCACCGTGACCTGCAAACGAGCGACCCCACCCAAGGGGCCACCGTGCGGTCGATCGCAGAGCAATGGGGCTTCACCCACCAGGCTCGCTTCGCGGCGTGGTACCGCGAGGTCTACGGCGTCCAACCGAGCCGCACTCTCCGGACCTGAGCATCGATGATTCGTCAGCACGAGTTCCCCCTGGCGCGGCGGGAGCGCACCGCCGAATTCCGTTTCCGCCGGGTTGATTGCCTCGACTCGGGTGGACTGGAAAGTGTTCGCATGGGCAGAGACTCGCAATCCCGCTCGCAGGAAGGGCGAGTCGAAAGGCTCAGCGCTTGCCGACCCTACCCACCCCGATCGGCATGTGGCCGGGTCAGCGGGTGCACGCCGGTCCCGGGCCCGGGTAGGACGGATCGTGCGCTTGTTCGACGATGTACGCGACTGCGGGCGACTGCGGCAGTTTGCCGTGTTCGAAGGTGTCGTTCGCGCAAATGTCCTGAACCCAAAGGTTCTTCACAATCGATCCGGGCCCCTGCTCGAGGAATGTCGCCTCCGGAGGCGTCGAGGTCTTGTCCACGCGTGTCGCGACCACCGTGTGGTCGATTCCGGGCATGGTATCGCCGTCGGCGTTCAATCGGGTGATGAAGTCGCTGCCATTCAGTTGCTGCACGGCGGCCAGTCCGACCACCCAGGCGGCGGGAGCACCGGCGGAACCCGAGGAGCCCGCGGAACCGGACGAGCTCCCGGCCGAACCGGAGGAGCTGCCCGCCGAACCCGAGGAGCTACCGGCCGCGAGCGCACCCAGTCCGTCCATGGTCGTGCCGTGGTTGGTGGCGGCGATGGTCACGAGTTCGCCGACCGCGCTCGATCCACCCTCGAACTTCAGAAACTGCCGAGCCATGGTGCCGCCCTGGGAATGTCCGACGATATCGACCTGGGCCGAGCCCGTGGCGGCGCACGCGGTCGACGAACGTCGCGAGTTCCTTGGCGGACCTTCGAATGTCACCGTTGCCGAACGAACCCGGCCGGGCGCCCATCAGGCTCGAGGTGTCCTTGCCGTAGTTGAGTGAGAAGACGCAGTAGCCGAGGGCCTTCAGCCGCGGCGACAGATCGTTCCAGGAGTTCTGGTTGCCCCAGGTGCCGTGCTCTTTCGCAAAGATGGGGCCGAGGACATCGATGGTGAACCCGAATGTGGCGGTGAGTTCGGTGTAGTAGCCGGTGACTTCGCCACGGTCGGCGAGGCCGGGCATGCAGATTCGGTGGCCGACCAGCTGCGTCGGTGTGACGGTGCGGGCGTTGGCGAGCGGGTGGCGGGGACCGAGGAGCAGTTGGTGCGGTTCGTCGATCACTCGGGCAGCGCGGATCGCCGTGGGGGGATGTCGCTGCGGGGGGACGGCGTGAAAGGTCGCATCGATTGTTCCCGCGTCGACAGCGGCGATCGCGGCGTCGACGTCGGCTTCGAGGGTGACGAGGTCCAACTCGATGTCGGGATGCGCGCGGTGGAACTCCTGTAGTACCACGGCTGTTACGACGCGCCGGGCGACGATGTCGACACGTAGTGCGCGGCGGCCAGGGCGCACGGAAGCGCCGACGCGCTCTGCGACCCGGACCAGCTCCCTGGCACGAGGTGGAAATGCCTGGCCATCGATTGTGAGCTGGGAGCCGCGGGCGGGCGAACAAACACACATCCAAATATCTCTCCAGCGTCGCGATGCGCTTGGAGACCGCCTGCTGCGTGATCGACAGCGCTGCGGCAGCTTCCTGGGACTGGCCTTCGTCGACGGCGGTGACGAAGGTGCGTACAGCGTTCAGGTCCATGCGAAACCCTCACTCGCACAACGTATCGTTGTGGCTCGCCGACGGTTCAGTTGTTTGATCCGGGTCTCTCGGGCTTGCTTTGATCACCTCGATCAACAGTGAGTTGTTCGAGGCGGGAGGTATGGATCTTGGTTTTCAGACGATCGCTGGGCCGACAGTTCGGATGGCTGTGGGCGTCCTACGCGGTCAGTGCCTATGGTTCTGGGTTGGGGTTCGGTGCGTTGCCGCTGATCGCGGTGCTGGTGTTGGATGCCAATGCCGTTCAGGTGTCCACACTGTCGTCGGTGGGACCGGCGGTGGGCGCGCTGATCGCGGTGCCGCTCGGGCCGTGGGTGGAGTTTCGCCGCAAGCGGTCGGTGATGATCTCGATGGACCTGGCCCGGTTCGCGGTCATGATGACGATCCCCGTCGCGTACGCCCTCGGGATGCTCAGCTTCGTTCAGTTGCTGGTCGTCTCGGTCGTGGTCGCCGCGGCCAAGATCGCCTTCGGGGCGGCGAGCGGGGCCTATCTCAAGGCCCTGGTCCGGCCGGACGATCTGCTCGTGGCCAATGCGCGGTTCGAGTCGACGAACTGGAGTTCCATCGCCATCGGGCCGCCACTGGGCGGCGCGGCGATCGGCCTGTTCGGGCCAGTGGTCACGGTGGTGGCCGACGCGCTGAGCTACCTGCTCTCCGCGTTGGGAGTCGCGGCGATTGGAGGCCGCGAAGAACCTGCGCAACCCGCCGACAGGCTCCGGATTCGAGCGAACGACCTGCTAGCGGGCTGGCGACACCTACTGGCCCACAACGACTTACGGGCGCTTTATCTCAACCAGCTGCTCGTCAGCGGACTGATCATGGCCACCGAGCCGCTGTTGGCGGTGCTACTGCTGCGCCAGCTCGGATTCGCACCCTGGCAGTACGGACTCGCCTTCGCCGCCCCCTGCCTGGGCGGGCTCATCGGCTCACGCCTGGCCGGGCGTGCCGTGGCGCGATATGGCCAATTCCGGATCTTGCGTACGGTCGGCGCGCTGCGCGGGGTGTGGTTGATCGGCCTCGCCTTCGTGCGGCCTGGGACGGTCGGCCTCGTGACGGTGATCGCCGTCGAGCTCGTGATCATCATCAGCATGAGCCTGTACACCCCGGTGCTCGCCACCTACCGACTCGAGCACACCCCCAAACAGCTGGTGGCCCGAACCCTTTCGGCCTGGTCCATCGGCAGCAGCGCCGCCATCGCCGTCCTCAGCGCGCTCGGCGGACTGCTCGCCTACGCGACCAGCCTACGCACCGCCATCGCGATCGTCGGGCTGCTGATCCTCGCCAGCCCTCTACTGCTACCCCGCCGCCAAGATTTTTCACCGACACCCGAACTTGTCGCGGCCGAGCCGCGGACGCCCGAAAGGCACAACTCATGACTGTCACCGCACTGGACGCGGCGAGCGCGTTGGTCATCGTCGACCTGCAGAACGCCACCATCCACGCTCCCACGGTCCCCAACACCGGGCCCGAGGTGGTGGCCCGGGCGGTCGAGCTGGCTCGCGCCTTCCGCGAACACAATGCCCCGGTCGTCCTGGTGCGAGTCACGGCCCGCGCGGACGGATCGGATGTCACTCCGGGGCGCAACGAGGTCCCGACCCGATCGGGTTCCTTGCCCGAAGGCTGGGATGTCATCGTCGATGACCTCGCCGGTCACCCGGAGGACATCACCGTGACCAAGCGGGCCTGGAATGCCTTCTACGGAACAGATCTCGATCTGCAACTGCGCCGCCGCGGCATCACTCAGATCGTGCTGGCCGGACTCACCACCAGCATCGGCGTGGAGTCGACCGCTCGTGCCGCCTACGAACACGGCTACCACGTCACGCTGGCGACCGATGCCATGGCTGATCTTGACGCGGAGGCGCACCGCAACAGCATCGAACGGATCTTCCCGCTCCTCGGTGAGACCGGTCGCACCCAGGAGATCGTCGAAATGCTCGCCGCGGGTTCAGATTCCGCGGTCGAGCATGTCCAGTAGCCGGTGGGTGAGGTCGTCGAGTTGGGCCGGTTCGAGGAAGCGCAGTGGGCCGTCGGCGGCGAGGTAGGCCAGTCCGTGCACGGTGGGCCAGGCGAGAAACTCTGCGCCGGACCGTCTTTCGGGCGGCAGCAGTCCGGCGTCGACCAGGCCGTTGAGAGCGTCGGTGAGCAGTTCGATCGCCGATCGGCCGGTGGGGCCCGCGGCGGCGGGTTCGGCGACCGCGGACACATCGTGCTGGGTCGCGAACGCCGTGCGGAACAGTCCGGGTTCCTCGCGGGCGAAGCGGATGTAGCCCGCGCCGACGGCACGGAAGCGCGCCCGGGCGGCGACGGCCGCGTCCTCGGTGTCCGCAATCGCTTCCTGTTCCGCGGTCATGGTCGCGGCCAGCCGCGCCAGCGCGAAGCGAGCGACGGCCTGCACCAACGCTTCTCGATCCTTGAAGTGCGTGTATGCCGCGTTCGGTGCGACACCGGCCCGGCGCGAGGCCTCCCGCAGGACGATCGCCTGCGGTCCACCACCTTCGCGCGCCATCGCCACTCCCGCCTCGAGCAGGGCTTCCCGTAGTGCGCCGTGCCGATAGGTGCTGCGGTGCGCCGGTTTCGCCGAAGTCTCGCTCATTTTTCAGTACCTGCCCTGGTCAGCCGGTTTTCTGGACGTTGTTCAGATTATAACTGGACAACGTCCAGAAGTCGTGTGTATCTTCACTTCTGTACAGCGTTCAGATACGAGAAACACCACCCACACAGGAGATTCACCATGCGCACTCTGATCAGCTCGGCCTTCGTTTCCCTCGATGGCGTCGTGGAGGCTCCCGGCGGCGAACCCGGCTACCGCAACTCCGGATGGACCTTCAAGCACACCGAATTCGTGCCGGATGCCTTCGAGATCAAGGGCCGCGAACAGCAGGAAGCCACCGCGATCCTGCTGGGCCGCACCAGCTACGAGGCATTCAGCCCGGTATGGCCGGACATGGCGGACTTCGCCGAATACAAGGAGATGCCCAAGTACGTCGTCTCCACCACCCTCACCGACGACGACCTGGTCACCAACTGGGGCGAAACCACCATCCTGCGCTCACTCGACGAGGTCGCCGCGCTCAAGCAGACCGAGGGTGGCCCGATCATCGTGCACGGCAGCGCGTCCCTCAACCAGGCGCTCTCGGACGCGGGCCTGATCGACCGCTACCACCTGCTGGTCTTCCCGCTGCTGCTCGGCGCGGGCAAGCGCCTGTTCTCCGCCACCGACAAGGACGCCCAGAAGCTGCAACTCGTCGAATCCCAGGCCTACGCAAACGGCTTGCAGCTCAACGTCTTCGACGTCATCCACTGACCATCGGCCCCACCCCGCGAACCCGGACCCACCCGCGCACGCATGGGGAGGGCGCGTCCGCTGCCCTCCCCGAATGACCACCCGATATCGAAGGAACCACGGTGAAGATCACCGCACTACTCGCCACCGCGACCGCCCTGGCCGCGGCCGTGCTCCTCACCGGATGCACCACCGACACCTCCCCGGCCGCACCGACCCCCGGTGCGTATGCCGACGTGAACGGCCTGCACATGTATTACGAGATCCACGGAACACCCTCCAGCGCACCACCATTGGTGCTGCTGCACGGCGCGCTGTCCGGGATCGGCACCGACTTCGGCCAACTCATCCCGGAACTGGCCAAGACCCGCCAGGTCATCGCCATCGAGCAGCAAGCCCACGGACACACCGCCGATACCGACCGGCCCCTGCGCGAGGAATGGATGGCCGCCGACACCGTCGCGCTGCTGCACTCGATCGGCGTGCGGCGCGCCGACCTGCTCGGCTACAGCATGGGCGCGGGCATCGCCCTGCAGATCACCCTCACCCACCCCGACCTGGTGCGCAAACAGATCCTCGCCGCCGGCAGCCTCAACGAGAACGGGCTCCGGCCCGGCCTGCTCGACGGCATCGCCGGACTACAACCGGAAATGCTGCACGGCACCACTTTCCACACCGACTACCTCAAGAACGCACCACGCCCCCAGGACTTCCCACAACTGGTGTCCCGCATCCGCGAACACGACACCAATGCGATGCCCCGATTCCCGATCACCGCCGTGCGCACGGCCACCGCGCCGACTCTGACCGTCATCGGCGACTCCGACGTCATCCGCCTCGACCACGCCGTCGAGATGTTCCGCGCGTTCGGCGGCGATATCCAGGGCGACACGCCCGCCGGACTACCCAAGGCCCAACTGGCCATTCTGCCCGGCACCTCCCACATCAGCCTCGTCCACCGCCCCGACCTTCTCCTGCCAGTCATATCCGCCTTCCTCACCGATGCCCCTGCCCGGCCGACCGCCTGAAGGATCACAGTTCGGTAGTACACCTGGTCGGAGGCCACGCAAATCGACGGCTGGGGTGGTCGGAACAGAGCGTCGCGGACGTGGCGGGTCGGTAGTCAGCGGGTCCGAGTTGGGCGAGTTCAGCGTCGATGTCGGCCTCAATGGTCAACCGCGGCAGGTCTCCGTAGTCCCCCTGCCGCTCCGTGCCGGCACCGAATTGTCCCGAAGCCAATTTTCGATGGGCGTTGCGGCACAGGAGTGCGAAAGACTTGAGCTACTTCGAAATCGATGATCTCGCGAGGTCCGAAACCGGTGGAGATGCTCACCGCGATGTGTCCGTGCATCAGATCCTGCTCCTGATGAGCACCCACCCTGCACGGTCGTGGACCATCGCCGAACTGGCTGTGCGAGTTCATCTATCCCGGGCGGCATTCACGCGGAGGTTCACCAAGACGTACGGCAAGGCCCCGATCTCCATGCTGACCTCGATCCGCCTGGAAATGGCGGCCGAAATGCTTTGCAGCACAAACAAACCACTGGATCTCATCGCGAATCACGTCGGCTATGGCAGTGCCTTCGCCCTGAGTAGGGCGTTCAAGCGAGAATACGGACTGAGTCCACGCGACTACCGACAAAACTCGTCGTCGGAAAGACCCGAGCAGAGGGTCGACGCCGGTACCGGCCGGAGCCTTGGTCCCGCCCTGTCAGCGACTCACAAAGACTGACCCCCGGCAAGTTGGTCCGAGCGGTCGGATTCGGCGAGTCGCGGACACAACCTCGGTGGCGATCGAATACCACCATTGTTCTTCATTTCATCGGTCGGCCCGGCTGGCGCTCGCCTCCACCCGGTCGGCGAGGAGCACTTGGGCCTCAAGTGTCCGGTGTAGCGCCTCCAAGCCATTGAAGCCGCCGACCCCTTTGGCCGCAGTTGACTGGAATGCCCGGTTTGAGGACTTACCTTGACTAAACATCACGTAGGTGCGCCAGCCTCGTCCGATGCGTCTGACCCCTGAACCGATTGTGGTGGACAGCTGCCAGAGCGCCATGGCGACCTTCTTATGTAGATGCGCCTCACATTCCCGGCATGGATCGTCTCGTTGATCCGAGGCGAAAGCGTGTCTCGCTACGGCTGAGGCAGCCCTCGCGGTGGCTCTGTTCGGTAGCGGCCGAGGAAGGTGGCGACCGCCTCTCGGGCGACGAGCGACAGGTCGTCGTCGTGAATCCGGTCGCCACACAACGAAAGCCGGTTGAGCGGAGCGCCGATCGCCAGCCACACGAACTGCTCGGCCGCGACGCTGGGGTGTTCGATGCGCAACTCGCCGCGCTCGGTGAGCTCGGCGAGCACCTCGGCAAGGGTGTTGACGTTGCGATCCCAGCTCCGGGCGACGTAGTCCCGAGCGACGTCGGGAAGGGATGCCGCCTGGGTGGCGACCAAGGTGCGCATCTGCATCACCTCGACACTGAGGATTCCCGCCTGCAGCGCAGAGGCCAGCCGATAGAGGTCCTCGACGAAATCGGTCGAGTTCAGCAGGGCGATGGCGTACGGCCGCAACGCGTCGTACCCCTGATCCACCCAGTCGCGGACTACGGCCGCGAAGAGCAGGTCCTTGGATCGGTAGGTGCGATACAGCGTCTGCTTGGACACGCCGGAATGCGCCGCGACGGCGTCCATGGTCGCTCTATCGAACCCATGTCTGACGAACTCGTTTCGAGCGATGGTCAACAACTCCGCACCACTACTTCCTCCGGGACGGCCCCGACCGCGCGCACTAGACATGACGCCATTTTAGTACTTGACAGTTCAAAAATGCACGAATACCGTACGAGTAAGTACTAAAACCGAGGAGTTCGAATGCTCGTCGTTGGAATCGCGGTAGCCGCGTTGGCGGCATTCGTAGCCAGTTCCGTCTACTACGCTGTCGTCACTCCGCTGGAGCGGCGAGTGCTCGGTGCTGCGGCAATGGACCGCGGCGGGCGGCCCGCACCATGGAAGGTGGCATCCGAGCTGCTGCGGACCGTGGTCGTGGCAGCGATGTTCCATTGGGTCTCATCACGCTCGGGCATGCAATCGGTATCCGGAGGCCTACTGCTCGCGGTCGTACTCTGGATCGGCTTGCCGGTCATCCTGCTGACCGGGTCGATCATGTGGGAGCGTGTCGCGCCGGTCACTGCGGGCATGCACGCAGGCGATTGGCTGCTCAAACTGACATTGCTGGGAGTTGTTCTCGGCCTTGTTCATTGAGGCCGACCCGTGCCGAAAGGACACAATCCATGACACCCACTCCCCACCGACGGAGCCCCATCGACGTCGAGTTCACCGCAGTCCTACAACGCAGCCCCGCCCCAAGCGGTTGGACCTACGTCGTCATGCCCGGCTCCGCCGAATACTTCGGCACCCGCGGCTTGGTAAAAGTACGTGGCACCATGGACGGCAAACCATTCCGCAGCTCATTCATGGCACTCGGCGACGGAACCCACAAACTGCCGGTAAAGGCAGATCTCCTCCGTGCCCTGGGCAAGTCGCCCGGCGACACCATCACGGTACGACTTGACGAACGGATCGCCTGACCGAGACGCCTGCCCTCTGCTGGAGTCGATCTCCAGTACCGCAACGTGAATGCGCTCGTGCCGCCGAAAGCAGCATTGGCAGTCGCCACACCACCGGCCCTCGCCGCCATACGAACGGACCAACCGTAACCATCCGTCTCGCCGACATGAGGTCGATTCGCCAGGTACCTCAGATCAACGAGACTGCGTCAGCCTCAACGAGAGTCGGCGCCGAGGCAGTCGCCCACCACCTGCACGCCGCCGTGCCCGCCACGTGGGTCGGCGGGCGCGGCCTGGTGCTGCGAGCGATGTAATGGGACGGTACGAAGCCCGCTCACGCCATCGTCACGAAGACACCGATGGCCCGCACCGAATCACGCATCAAATCGTCCGACATAACTGTTCATTGGTCCGAAGTCGACGCCGCGTACCTAGCGAAATCCGACCGATACCTCGGCATCGCGCATTACGACCAGTCATCATCGCTCGCCGCCATCGATGGCCCGATAGCGGAGAACCGCCGCCAAACCAGAAGCCACTCGAGGGGACAGTTTGGAGTTTCTTCGTAAAGAGCGGCAGATTGGGAACCGAGTGGGGCATCGTTGGCATCTTGATTCGCGCGATCCTCATCGGCGGAATCGGTGTGGGTTCGGCGACCACGGCCCGGCAGGTCGCTTCCGCGGAGGATGACCCGTCGCAGGTCCACAGCTCCCAAGCGCGAGCGAAAACCCTGCACCGCAACAGATCCGAGTCCCTTCGACCGCCGCGTTGCCCCGGGGCCAACGTCAATGATTACCTACCAGCGACGCCAGCACCTACGTAACTAAGTGCGGCTGGATTACTGGTACTGGCGGTCGGCCATACAACTAGGAACGCGGCGCCGACATCCACCACGGATTTCTCAGCCTCGCCGCAACGCTGATCGGCTGGCGATGACTCAGCAATCGGACCCGCTCGCAGCTCTAATGTCACGACGCCGAAATCGGTCCACCGCGTCCGCGATGGACCGATCGATCCAGTGGACCTAGCTGGACGTTATTCAAACCGCGCTGACCTGCGGAAACTCGAATCCAGCTGTGCCAAAATCGACGCCGGACGGCCCTCAACGCTCCCCCGCCGACGCCAGATGCCTCTCGCGGACCGTCCACGCCAGCCTCGCAGAATCGAGCGGCGTCTCAGCTCGGCCGCGGTGGACGAGCTCATCCACGCGTATCGCGACGGCACCGCCACCGCACAGCTCGCAGCGCGCTTCGGCATCTCCAAGACCGCGGTCCTGTCTCTCCTGAGCAGCCGTGAAGTCCCCAGGCGCTTCCAGTCGATGAACACAGACGACATCGACAACGTCGAGCGGCTCTACCTCGCTGGCCACTCACTAGCCAGCTGCAGCCGCCTAACCGGATTCCCTGCGAGCACCATCCGCGACGCACTCCGCCAACGCGGCACACCCATGCGCGCACCAGGCGGTCGCCGAGAAGCACCGCAATAGCGCAGACGCTGACTCGGCGTGTCGACACGCCGAGGCCTGCATCGAATTTCTTGCCACAGCAATCGATCGGCAATCGATCGCATCGCTAGTCGCGACCCGATATCGCCCGAGGACCATCATGCCCATCGACACCGATCTCGCAGACGATCCGCCACAATCGCCCACCTCTGATCCCCCTGCGGCAGATGAACCGGGCGGCGGCGCACAAGCGAACCGGCGTGCGCACGCCTTCTTCTGGTGTGAACTCGCCACCGCCGCAACCATCAGCATCACCGGCAACGCCACCCACGCAGTACTGCACGCCCAGACGCTCACCGCGCTGGCCGCAGCAGTCGCGATCGTGCCGCCGATCGCATTACTCGCGGCGGTACACGGCGTCACGATCCTGCTGCGTGCGCACGTCCATACCCGCCTGATCCACACACTCGCAACCCTGATGACAGCCCTGATCGCGGTCGGCGCGTTCAGACTGTCGTTCACCGCGTTGCGTGACCTCGCCGGAGTAGCCGGAATTCCGGGCATGGATGCCTGGCTGTGGCCACTGATCATCGAAAGATCCATGACACAGGCAACTGTCGCGATACTCGCGCTCGCCCATTCACCGCGTGCGCAGAAACAGGCATCGCCCGCACCACGCACCCTGTCAGCACCGAGTGCACGTCTGATCGAGGAGTTCAATCTGGGTGCGGACGCCGAAGTTGCTCATGTGCACGGCTATAACGAGCCCGCCCACACAATCACCAGCCCAGAAGGTCCGCACGAACCACTCGGCGGTGAACCACCAGCCGGAGGTTGGTCGCGGGTCGCCACCACGATCTGTGACCGCGATCCAGCCCGCCGCCGCGACCCGACCGAAGTCGCCATTGTCTTGTCGAAACACTTCGACCAGGGTCGGACTCCCACCCAGATCTCCCGCGAGATTCGACGCAGCCGGTCCACTGTCAGCAGGATCATCAGCGACGCCGCTCAATTCGGGGCGGTTGCCCGCAGCCCGAAGGTCCGAACGGATAGACGGCAAATCAACAGCCCTACGCAACTTTGACCGTCTGTCGATGTGACACCACCCGGTTACGGGCTCGTCGAGCTGCAGTACGCATACCGACCCGACTGCCGTTGCAACCAGGGAGGACCAGTCCTTCTTCATCATCTCGTAGAACCCCCAAGATCGTGCGCTGACCGGGCGAGATCGGGGGTTCTCCTATTCTGACCTGCAATTTCACGATCCCGAGACCTCCCATCATGTCCGCCCGAAACCCTTGGGTTCCCACCATTCGGGCCGCAAAATGGCACGCAAAATGGCACTGGAATTCCCATCGCATCCCACTGGTTCCGTCCCTCGGCCGTTCCGGGGTGCACCAGGATTCAGACCTGGCTGCCGAGCTCATGCCGATCGATACCCCGTGTGCCGACGAGACGGGTTCACCGGGGGCAAGTCCAACGTTCGGCAGCGCAGGCACCGCACCGCAGGCTTCACCTCTCCTGCACCGGCGACTTCCATCCTAGAGTTGTCCCATGGCTCGTACGTACCAGGAGAAGACGATCAAGCTGTTGTTCGGTGGGGCTCGCAAATGCGCGTTTCCAGGCTGCAATACCGCGCTGATCTTCGAGGACAGAGGCGCGTTCTCCGTAATTGCCGAGATTGCACACATCCGTTCGGAAAAGCCCAACGGACCGCGATTCGATCCCACGTTCCCGCTAGACGCCATCAACCTGCCCGAGAATCTCCTGCTCCTCTGTGGAATCCACCACAAGCCGGTCGACGAGCACGCTTCACGTTATCCAGTTGAGGAGTTACTGCTCTGGAAGGCCCGCCAAATATCAGATGGAACCAAGCGAGACCTATCAGATGGGCAAGTGGCACAGATCTTTCAGCACTACGAGCTGACCGCGCTTGGTCCCGAGGGATTCCAGAAGACCTGCCAGGCCCTAGCCGTCCACACGCTGGGGCCGAAGACTGATGTCAGCAAGAGAATGTGGTCACGCCCTGGTGGATTCGACGCCACACTCGATGGACGTGCAATCGGGTACCCCAGCTCCGCCGCACCATGGGACGGGTTCATTGTGCTGGAAGCGCTGTACTTCATCCGCACCGACGAGGTCCGGCGAACTCTACCGATGTTGCGGCAGAGGATCGATGATCGCTTCGACCGTTGGCGGGACGAGGAAAAGTACAGGCACCCTGACTACGTCATCTTTGCCACCAACCTCTCGCTTGTCCCCACGTCCAATCAACACGGCGGACCCTTGGACGAGTTTCACCACCGGCTCGGAATGTCTTCTGAACGCTTCGGTTTGAAGGACATCGTGATCTGGGACGAAGCTGCGATCGCCGATCTACTCGAAACCTACGCAGAAGTTCGACTTGTCGTCAGCACCCTAACCGCATCCAATGAGTTGCTGAATAGCGTACTAGGGCAGGTAATCACAAGGACCCCGTAGTTCGTCGAGGCCACGACCCGTGGTACTTCCGCCTGCATGCGTTTGGCAAGTCCGGGTCCGAGAGACGTTCACGATGCCTGCAGAGCACCGAAAATCGCTGTGATCCTGTCGGTCTCACCGGCTACCGTGGGCGCATGGACTTCGATCTGCCGTGGCCTCACGGTGATCACACGCTCGACGCCAACGGCGCGCCCCCGGATCAGCGGCCTTCTTCGCCGCCAGTCAAGGGACGTTCTACGGACGGATCAGAGGCTTCCGAACAGCAGCCGAACTCGCCTATACCCAGATGATGAATGACTTTGCCGACCGGGACTTTCTGGTGTTTCCGTTCGTCAACAACTGGCGCCACGCCATCCAGCTGCAGCTGAAAGACACACTTACTCTTGGCTATCGGCTGCACCGGCTCACGCCGAACGAGAAGTTGAAGCGTACGCACAACCTGTCCCAGCTCTGGGAGCAGACGAAGGCGATGGTCGCTTCGACAGCGGCTGGCGCTGTCAGCTCGGCCGAGCTGACTGTGCTAACCCGGATTATCGGGCAGCTGACCACCATGGACCACGACGGCCAGGAACTGAGGTACCACCTGCGGACCAATGGGACGCCCACGCTGCCGAATCACGAGTACATCAACCTGCCGACGTTTCACGAGGTACTGCAGTCAGTCTCGGCTTTCGTGGAGGCCGCGGCGACGTGCCTGCACGAGTCCATCGAATTCGAGCGTGAGATCGCTGAGGAGTTCTCCGAGTGACAACAGCCAGTGCGCCGGTGAAGATCCCTGTCTTCGATCCGATGATGACTAAAGCCATTGCGAATGTGTTTGGGCAGACCGACCATCGGCGGCTCGATGGCAGCCACCTGTAGCGCCCACTCCCGCCTGCAGGTCTCCTACGATGCGAACCAGACGACACCGCCCAATTGGCTCAGGTAGTCGGACAACCGCTTTAGCATGATCCTCCCGTCAGTTGGCCAATCGGCCAGAGGTTTGAGACAGGAATCGGCTTGTGCGATAGCTCTTCAAGCCGAGCGGCCTCGCTGCGGCGACCTTCGTCGGCGCAACACGCGGTCCTTCTCCTCATCGACGCAGAGCTGATCGAGGCGAGTTTGGATGTAGTTCTGGTTGTAGCCTTGTAACACCAGCTTTCGGCGGTTGGCTTCGAGCCAGCACCAGAGGGCTTCCGCGTACACCTTCCCGCGTTGATGCCTACGCAGGGACCCGCGCGCGGTCTTGATCACAGCATCCGTCTCTGCGGCCACTAACCGAGTCAGCTCCGGCTCGACAACACCTTTCAGCCTCATCCGCCAAAAGCATGCGGCCTCCCAAACGGCAAAAACTTGCGACCACTCCTGCGGGGCAAGGTGAATCGCGCCCATCCTGGTGATGCACCGCTGGGCTTGCTTACGTGCCCGACCGATCAGGAACTGTACGCATTCGGGGTCAATTGGACGCAGGGTGGAAAGGAATGCTTGATGCTGCGCCAACCGCGTCGGGTCAGGATCCGCGATCATCGCATCGAGTATCCCGATGCCCTCTGCGGTAGCCGGCAATCCCTCGAAACCCAGTGCGGCGTTCACGACCATTGCATTGGCCCAGGCATCCTCGGCGGCGTCGCGCAGGAGCAGCTTGTTCCCGATACCCCATTCGCGATGCGCCATGGCGCGCAGCCGCGCGTCCTCGGCGCTGATCAATTCGAGTCGCACAACAACGTCCTGAAGGCGTGCCCCGGGCTCGGGTCCCTCGACCGTCCATGGGTCGCGTCCGAACAGTTCCGACCACAGTTGTTCAGTCGGTGAAGTGTGCGGACGCTTCCAGTAGCAGTAATGGCGCGCGACCGCGTATCCGTCAACCCATCGGCAGTCGAGCGGCGCGCCACCAGCAAGACCTACCAAAGTGCCGAGGAGATTCTGGTCGTATCGCGCGTTGTAGGCGGTGAACACCTTGCCTACCAGTTGCGGCCTGAGTTGTGCCCACACGCTGTCAAACGTCTCCGGAGTCGGCTGACGAAACTCGGCCTGCGGGAATGGATCTGGCAAAGGTGAGGACCCGAAGAGTCTAGCGTGGTGCGAAATATCGTCACTGAGGTCCCACCGTCCCTGAAGGCGTTCTCGCTCAGTGGGCGTCCGCATCGAATGGGCTTGTTCCACCTCGTCTTCCTGTCGATCGACCCATTCGTTCCATGACATCGAGCAGAGCGGACTGAGAAATCTGATCAACGTGGCCTGCTCAACTTGCTCGGCGCTGAGCTCACAAATACCTAGATATCCGACAGGTGTTCGAAAACCGCCAGGCTCTACGTCGACCGAGACGATCTCACCCATGAATCCCCCAGATCCCAATGCTCGAATACTGCTGACAGCGGGATCTTCTCAGGCACAACCGACACATCCGCCGTCCACGACCTAGCCGATCAGTGGCCTACCGGCTGGTCGAGTCGAGGGAACTGCCGGTGACGCGTATCGGCGACCTCGCACGCCATGGCGCGGGCACGGTGCGCTGGCCCCTGCACCCCGACGCCACCGCCGGTATGGACCTCACCAGCGACCTGCGCGAACTGCGCAGCTATCGAATTGGCGGTTTTCCCCGAACGCTTTCACCGGGCGTCGGCGATGGTGCGACAGATCTTTGCGACTTCCGTGAAGGTCGACAGTGCGCTGTCGTGGTGTTCAAGGTTCGCCTGAGTAAGTCCGAGGTTGTATAGGGAGCAAGTGAGAAGGGGTAGATAGGTGGGATTTTCGGCGGCCAGCGTTCGGCAGAGGGCGACGGATTCGTCGAAGGTCGAGACGGCGGCGTGCGGGCGACCGGAATTGTCGTAGACGGTGCCGAGGTTGTTCAGCGCGGCCGCGAGGCCGGCTTGCTGGTCGGGGAGATTCCGGTAGATGCCGACCGCTTCCTCGTGGTTGAAGATCGCGAGGTCGTGGTGCCCGAGGTTGCTATTGCGCACTCCGAGGTTGGTTACGGCGCTGGCCAATGCCGGTAGGTCTTTGAGGGTTTCGTGCGGGTGATCTCTAAGCCCTTTGACCGCTTCGTCGGCGGCTTTCTGTGCTGATCGATGTTCGGCGTTTTCGCCGTATTGGATGCTGAGGTTGTGGAGGACCAGGGCGAGATTCGATCGGTAGGCGGGGTTGTCTGTGACCAGCTCGCGGAAGGTTGCGGCGGCTTGTTCGTAGGCGGGGATGGCGCGGTGGGGGCTATCGGAGACGGCGAGTTGCTTACCGAGCTCGAAGAGCACGCTGGCGAGACGGAACCGGTACTCAGGGCTGTCTCCGGCGAGTCCGCGGTAGAGGGCGAGGGCTTCCTGCAGCGCTGATACAGCATCGCGTTGTTGATCCAGGGCGGCGTGTCTGAGGCCGAGAATGGCTAGCATGCCGGCGAGCTGGCCGCGGTGTTCGGAGTTGCGTGCTGCCAGCGTTCGGAAGCAATCTATGGCCTCTACACATGCGGTGATCGCCTGGCTGTGCCGGCCTTCCTCGGAATGTGCATCGCCGAGCGTCGACCAAGCAAGCGCGAGTTCGTGGAGGTGGTTGGGGTTTCGGTCGGCGATGGCACGCCACTTCGCGACGGCTTGCGTAGCGCTGGAAACGGAAGGGTCCGCAGTCACGTTGTCGCGGCGCGGATTCGACATCCGGGTATCGGTAGCTGTATTCCATTCGATGGTGATGGCACGGGTGGGCCGCAGATCCAGGACTCGGAGAAAGTCCGCGGCGACCGAACGGATCTCTGCGACGGCGGCAACGGTGTCGCCTGCGGCGACGAGCAGGCTCGCGAGGTCGGCACGACTGGCGAGAGAGGCGGGGTGGTCGGGGCCAAAGACACGTGTATCGGATTCGAGCAGTTCTGTGAGGATTGCCCGGGCGGCGCTGGTGTCTTCGGCGTTTCTGTGGCAGAGCCCTAACGCCCGCGGTGATCCGCGGATGTGTGGGTGGTCGGGCTCGAGGGTGCGGCGTTGGGCGGACAGCAGATCGGCGTAAGCGAGGGCAGCTGCGGCCCAGTCGGCAGACTGTGTCAGGTAAATGGCCAGCTGCAGACGCGAGGCGAGGACGTCGGGGTTCTCGGGTCCGAGTAGGTGCATCTGCTCGGCTAGCAGGTCTTGCTGAAGTGCGATGGCCTCGGCGGGACGGCCACCGTACGCTAGTGCGTGCGCAATGTTGCCACGCGCGGCGAAGAGGGCATTCGGGTCGGGGTCCGTGCTTTCAGCTAGGTGTGTGAGCACATCGTTGCAGGCAGCGAGCGCGCCGTCCCAGTCCTGCGCCTCGCGTAAGCAGGAGGCGAGTCGTATCTTGCAGTGCACGATTTCGGCATCTGCCATCTCGATTCCGGCGCGATGGTCGGCGAGCAGGTCGATGTAGATCTGCGCGGCTTCTGGCCAGTGCGTCAGTTTCTCGTGACAGATGGCGAGGGCGCGGCGGATGTCGCGTGTTTCGGGGTCGTTCGGGCCGAAGATTCGCAGCCGGTCGGCTGCGACAACCTGGTAGTCGGCTGCGGCCGCAGGCCAGTCGCCCAGACGGGCGTGGCACAAGGCGATTCTGCCTCGGACGTCGAGAACGTCAGGATTGTCTGGTGCCAGGTCTCTGAGCTGATCGGTGAGCACCTCGGTGTAGGCGTTGAGAGCGGCGCTCCAGTGCTGACCCGCTTGTAGTGCGTCGGCCAGTCTTCGGCGGAGGACGACTGTGCGAGGGTCCTGATCGCCATAGTGGTGGCGCATCTCGTGCACCAGGTTGGTGAGTTCAGTTGCCGCAGACTCCCAATCACCGGCCTTCCCGCAGGCGATCGCGTGGTTGGTACGCAATTGGAACAACGCCACAGGGCCGAGGTGGGCAGCATGCTCGCAGGCGGTCAGTGATGCTTCGAGCATGGCCACGGCTTCTGCTGGACGACCGGTATTCAGCAGTGCGTGGGCGATCCAGTCCCTGGTGGTGAGCACCTCGGTGCTGTCCGGGGGGAGAACCTTCAGTTGATGGCCGAGGGCGTCGTGTCCTGCGGACACCAATCGCGCGAAATCATCAGTGTTCCAGAGACATTGCGCGATCGACACGCGGGTTTGCAGGACGGCGAGGTCGTCGTGATCGTCTCTGTCAAGCTGTAGGGCGAGCAGCTCTTCGAAATTCGGCAGTGCGCCGGCCCAGTCGTTGCATTGTGTCCGGCAATGGGCCAGGCTGCTCAGGACGACAAGCACAGCGTGGTGGTCGATATCCGGGGCGGACCGGATGTTCTCGAGTAGCCCGGAAAAGGCGTCGACCGCACTCGGCCAGTCGGCGGCCGCCGCGAGGGCACGTGCCAGCGAGAATCGGATTCCGACAATGAGCTCCTCAGCCGTACCGGTTTCGAGTTCGACTTCGCCGAGGAGTTCGCGGTACGCGATTGCGGCGGCACCCCAGTTGCCGGACTGTTCGTAGGAGGTTGCCAGCGCACTGCGGGTCAGTATGCGCTCGGATGCGCCGGGGGCCAGCAGGGATGTCTGCTCAGCCAAGAGTTCTGCGTATATCCGGCCGGCTCCCTCCCAGTTGCCCGTGTTCTCATGGCATCGGGCCATCGCTGAACGGGTCACCCAGGTGGCCGGGACCGATGTTGGCTCAAGTCGGCGCTGATCCAGCAGGAGTTGATGATAGGCGCGCAACGCATCCCGCCAATTGCCCTTGCGCTCATGCAAAAGTGCGAGGGCTTCGCGGGTTGTCCGTACCTCGAGGTGGTCGGCACCAAAAACTCGGATAGTTCCAGCGAGAAGACCCAGACACGCGGCAGCGGCATCGGACCAGTACTGCACTGATGCCGCGCTGTTCACCAGGGCCGACAGTCCGGCCAGCGATCGTTGATCACTCCACGACATCTCCGAGTCCTGTGCGGGCATTTCGTTGATGGCATGCAGAATCGCGATGTCGGAATCGGCCAGGGTGGCCTCGTCACTGGCGGGTCCATGGACCCGATACACCTCGACACCGTATTGCGAGTAGGCATCCAGAGCGCCCGTCCAGTCTGCGGCGGCTAGCAGGGCTAGCGTCAGATGCTTTCGGGCTTTAAGAGTTTCGACGTCATCGGCCCCGACAGCGCGCAGTCGTCGGTCGAGAAGTTCGCGGTATGCGGTAACTGCGCCAGCGATGTCGCCGACTTCCATGCTCGCCACCGCGAGGCTTTGCACAATATCGATTAAGCCGGGGTCCTCCGGTCCGTTGATGCGGGTGAGCTCGGCGCGGAGGATTGCGTGCGCGTCGATCGAGGCTGCGTGATCGACAGTCATCAGATTGACGACGACGTTCTGATGGATACCCAACGTGAGCGGGTCGTCCGGGCCAAGGACGCGTCGCGTATCGTCGAGCAGCTCGCCCAGCAGAGCGAGTCCCTGCAGTGTGTCGCCCATCCTGATCCGCGTCATCGCGTACTGATTCCTGGTCGCCAGCGAACGACGGTTGTCGGGACCGAACGCGCAGATTTCAGCCTGGAGCAGTTCGTCGTAGGCTGCTGCGGCTGCCTGGAACTGCTTCGCGTTGTAGCATGCCGCAGCAAGGGTGTCGAGGATTATGCGGTCGTCGCTGTGGTCGGGATCGAGTGGGCGTATCTCGTCGACGAGCTGGGTGAGCATGGCGGCGGCGGTCTCGCTGTCAGCGTCCTCGACGATCCATTGCGCGAGGAGTGGCCGGAGCCCTCGGACCCGTGAACTACTGCGTCCCAGCACACGTTCGCATTCGAGCAGTAGCGCGCGCAACGCTCCCACGCTCGCCACGGGGCGTTCGAGTTTTCGCTCGTTGAGCAGTAGATTCTCCTGAGCCAACAAAGTGTACGGATGTGAAAGACCAAGGTGGGTGCGGCATTCGGCTGCGACCGAGGCGAGTTCGGCGATCGCGGTGGATGCTGGAGCGTCGTTGTCTGTCTGTATCGATGCGATGTTGATGCGGGCCAGAAGCGTCGACGGGTGGTGGGGGCCCAGGATCGTTTCCTGGTCGGCTCGCAGCGCGGCATACTCTTCGAGCGCTCGAGTCAAATCACCCATTTCGAATAGCGCGTGGGCGAGATTGTGTCGGGTCTGAAGGAGCACGGGATGTTCGGGTCCGACGACGCGAATCCTGTCGGCGAGAATGTCGCTGAGTTCGGTGACCGCATGTTCGGCGTCGCCGCCGGCTTGGCGGGCGATGGCGAGATTCTCACGTGTCATCAGGGTGTCGGGGTGGTCGGGGCCAAGTATGCGGCAGCGATCAGCGAGTAGGTCGGTGTAGGCGGCGACGGCCTCGGTGGAACGGCCTGCGTGAATCAGTTGCCACGCGAGGTTATGACGGGCTGTGAGGGTGAGTGGATGCTCAGCGCCGGCCACGCGCAGCAACGTCGTCACGAGTCGCTGGTTGTCCGTGATGGTCTCGACGTTTTCCGATCGTGCGCGCATGGAACCGCGTGATGTCTGCACCATGAGCGCGAGTGGGTGATTGGTAGCGACTATCTGTGCGAGGCGCTTCTCCAGGTCGGCCAGTTCGGTTGCTGCGCCCGCGGGGTCACCCGCCAGTCCTCTCCAATGGGCGGCGTGTGCTCGAGCGTGCAGGACCTCAATGGAATTAGTTCCGCCGACGAGCAGTGCCTGCTTGGTTTCCAGGTCGTTGAGGAGCTCGCGGAATTCGGCGTAGGCACCTGCTGGGTCGCCGGCGAATCCTCGGGAGTTAGCTGCCTTGGTGAGCAGCCTGTGCGGCAACATCCACTGGGGCAGAAACGATCTCAGTGTGGCCGTGTTTGCCCGCAACGCAGAGCCAATGAGTAGATCCGGGTCCGGCCACGTCGAGGCGAGGACGTCTGCGGCGCGCCGGGCGATCTCGTAGAGCGCGAGAGCGCCGAGACGCTCGCGCGTCACCGCTTGAACGAGGTTGTGTACTTCGACAACTGTGCTGATGGTGACCAGGTTCAGCAGCCGCAGACAGTGCAGGCCATCGGCGATGGATTCGGCGGTGATTTCCAGGTCGTGGGAGATTGGTTGTCCGGCAGCGGATTGCGCTGGGAGCCACTGCGCATCAGCGGGTGCACGGCGGGCGCGTGTCCGTTGGGTTTCGACCCAATCACGCAGTTCCTCGGCCTCGAACACGCCGGGCGGTATCGCGGATCCATGCAGGACGCTGACGAATTCGAGCAGTGGACCCGCAATGCCGGGGGGCGATAACGAATTCGCGGCGTCGACGGCCATCGATACCGTGGTCGCCAGGGTGTGCTGGTATTCGTCGGGGAGCGCGTCCGCTGCTGTCGGCAGGACTTCGGTGAGACTCCTGCGCTGGGCGAAGCGTTGTCGGTATCTGCTGCACGGAATCCTTTTGTTCTTGATGAACGCGGCAGCGTGGCTCAGAGCGAGCGGGAGATTTCCGAGGTCGGCGGCGACGCCGGCAAGGTCGTCGGACAGCGCAGCATCGACGACCTCGAGCGACTGGCACAGGTACGCCAGTCCTTCTTCGTCGGTGAAGACGCCGATCGGAAGTATCACGCGCGCTTGCTCGCCGAACACTGCATCGCTGCGCCGGGTGGTGACCAGAGTGTGCCCATTGTCAGTGGGTGGCCACAAACCTCGTAGGTGATTCGGATCGACGAGGTTGTCGAGGACGATCAACCAGCGTTTTCTGGTGTGGCTCAGCCACACCAGAAACTGTTCGGCGACTTGGTCGTTGGTTGCCGGTTCGACGGCGATATCCATGGCGGACGCGGCTGCGACGTATCGATCGACAATGCTCGATCTAGTCGATGCGTTGATCCACACAAGCAGGTCGACCTGTCGGTCACGCACCACCCGGTGTGCGGCGTGTGCGGCGATTTGCGTTTTGCCGACCCCGCCCATTCCGGTGATGACCTGTGAGCGAATCTCGGGCGGGTGGCCCTCGCGGGCTGGGGTGAGTTCTGCTTGCTCGCTTCGTGTTTGGAACCACTCTGCTATCGGCGGTATTCGACCGATCTGCACGATGGCGCGCCGCCGACGTTCTGGACGGTTCTGATGCAGGTCTTCCCACCAGTCAGTGTCGGTCCAGAGTGGATCGAGGGGGTAGCCGGAATCGGTGACGATGTCGAGGCAACCGTGGACGAATGCCTCCACGGTATTCCACGCGGGTTGTGCGACACCGCTGTGGGAGGGGCTGACGAGCTTGTCGTAGAGGTCATAGAGGGTGCTGCGACCAACCTTGAGTCCCAGACGTTCGATACGGCGCAGCAAGGCCGCCGCCGTCGGACTTCCTGCAGCCGAGTGCAATTCACGCAGGTGTGTGAGCAGGCTGGCGGCAGATCCGGAGGTCTGGGCAGCGGCATTCGGCGGCTCGGAAGCTGTCGACACGAGTGGTCCTTCGTCCGCAAACGCGGTCGTTCATCCGTACACGAATAGGCACTGGCTATCGTACGGCGGCCGCTGAATCTCCGGATCCGGATCGGACATCGGACACCACGCCGGAATCGATCGTGGACATGACCGAAATACGAGGTCCCACGAAAGGTTTGATCATGACTCCCGATCCCACCCCCCACTCGGCGCCCAGGGCAACCCCACGATTGGCCGCGCTGCTGCACGGTGGGCCGCTCGCGCTGGACTTGGCCGGTGCGACGCTCACCCTGTCCGGTCACGACCATCTCGCCACCGCGGCGAAGGTTCTCGCGATCGCGTTACGCATGCTCGAACGTCGCCTCACCTCGACACCCCGCAACGAGATGCAGCCGCCGATGGAACGCACCTAGGTTCTGTCTCCCAATGATGTGAATGGATCGGCCCCGTGTTCGAGGTCGATCGTGGATCATGTCCGCGGTGACGTCCGCGATATGCGCGCTGGAAGCGACGGCGTCGGCAGCGATTACGAGGCACCGACCGACTTGCGCAAGCCGCCGACGGTGCCAGCGAACTCGGTCAAGGCGTCGTCAAACCAGGTGTCGCGGCCTTCGACTACCTGTCCGGGAAACTCGCGGACTCGGTGACCGGCATGTCTGCGGTGCCAGGCACCTACACCGCCTCCACCGATCGCGAAAGCCAACTGGCCACCGATCTCACCGGCATAACTCCGCAACAGTTTGACGATGACCCGGTTCGCGCCTTGGGGGAGTTCGGAACGGAGGTTGGGATCGGGGTCGGCCTCGGTCGACTGATCGGCGGCGGTCGAGGGCCCGAGATCGGCGAGGGAGAGCTCGTGCAACCGGGCAAGAAGCCTGGTACCGGTGAGAATGGCGTGCCGACAGGTGATGCCCCTGCGTCACTTCCATCTATACCGGACAAAGTCCCGGGCACCGATTTCACGATTCCACGCTTCAATTACCAAGATCCCTCGCAGCCACCGCTCGACCCTGGATGGGAGTGGCGTGGCAAAAATCCCCCAGGTGGAGAATTTGGTGGCTGGTTCAACCCTGATCAACCGATCAGTCTTCATCCCGACCTGAACCACCCTCCTCCCATCGGTCCACACTATGACTTCACACCAAGCGGAACACCAGGGTGGCGGATTTTCCCTGATGGGCGCGTGGAACCGAAACCCGAATGACGAGAGGCGAAGACGTGAAGTGGTCAGCACTGCCTTCCGAACAGGCCCAGAGGTATATCGAAGCGAGCCTGCGAGACGGTTTGGAGCTGTCCAAAGAAGTGCTCGAGACGCTTGAGCTCAGTCGCTACGATCTGTGCGCTGGAACCTCGGAAGCGCTCGATTCCGGCGACCTCACGCAGTTCGCTGTGGGCACAGCTCGACCGACCGTCATCGGAGCGCGTTTGGCGGCCGAGTTGTGCGCTCGGTTTCCTACACGATGGCTCGTGTTGGAGATGCCACTCGCACACCCAACCGATCGTTTCGTCGAGAACTCCGAAGACGAGGGACTGGTCGTCTGGCACGAGAGCGTGTACGCGGTCTGCCGCCTTGAGGAAGGGCCGGAGCGGGCGCGATGGATACTGCTGCAACATGATTCGTCGTTCTCATATCGCGCGTTCTTGACAGATCATGAGTTTCCGCCACTGTCGGCCGATGGTCAGAGCATCGGTGTCGAGGCGATCGTTGTCGGGGCCTACGACGGTGAAGGCGTCGTCGCAGCCGTCCGCAGGTGAGCCGAAGGCGGGGTCGGCCGCAGTCGGGCCGCCGACCCGTCAAAACGGCACCAAACTGGCATTTTACGCCCCACTCAGCAGTGCACAATCGCCCTGACCAGCAGAAACAGTCAGTCCTTCGTCATCCACTCACCGATGAAGTAGGACTCGGCCGTCGAGGACCCCTCTCGAACCAGCTCAAAGTGGCACCCAAAGTGGCACTTCACAGCCACAAAACGCCCACCGAGCGGGCGAAATGCCTGGTCCTAGTGCATCACTTTTTCATCATCTCGTAGAACCCCCAAGATCATGCGCTGACCTGGCGATCTTGGGGGTTCTACCCATTCTGACCTGGTATTTCATTGGCCCACCGCATCCCACCAGTTCCGACCGTAACCCTTGGATTCCCACCATTCCGGCCGCAAAATGGCACTGGAATTCCCACCGCATCCCACCGGTTCCGCCGCATCAACCACGCGAACGTGCACCAGGATTGCGACCCGCAGCCGGGATGACGCGTGACCTGCGACTTCTGGGTTATGAGACAAGAACTCCACCCACTGCAGACATCGACCGAGAGGCGCCAGTCGAACTGTGGGGCTACTCCGGCGACGCAGCACCTGGGGGCCACGCTGAAACAGCATCGCCGTCACCGCCCAGGCGTTTAACAAGATACGGCCGTTCTCCTCGGCGATCAGCTAACGCTTTTCGCGCAGGGCCTTCACCGCCGCGTCCGGGTCAGCGGTCACGTCGAGCTGAGCGGTCTTGGAGTCCTCGACGGCAGTGAAGTCCACTTCGATGTCTGGGACCGAGCCTGCTACCGCGGGTTTGGTGGAGTCGCCGGATGCGTCTGTCATCTCTTCCTCCTGAAGGGGTCGCTGGTCTACCCGACCCTATTTTCCTCGCTCTCCCGTGCTCGGATGCGGAAATCGAGAATCCTCGAGCTGGACCGATGTACGACCCCAGGATGAATGTCGTTCGGCCCCAACGGTGTTCCACACCGGCTGCACCAGGTGAACCGGATCTGCCGCGAGCTATCGGCCGATCGGCCGATAGCCCACGGTAGATCCGCCGATCGGCTGATGCCCCACCGTGATCGAGGCCCATACCGTTGGAGCGCACACCCCTCCTCCGACGAAAGTGCTGGTCCGATATGCGAAGAACCGTGGCCGTAGTAACCGCGGTGGTCCTGGGCGTCGGTGTCGGTGGGATTGTGCACGCTGAACTTCACGCGGAATCGGTGTTGGCCGAGGAGGTGACGATGTCGGTGGAGACGCTGATCCCGGGCATCACCGTGCAGAGCACCTCGGTACACGGGCGACCGTTCACTGTGAGTCGCCTGACGGACACGGTGACAACGGCGTATCTGCACGTGACGGCTCCCGGCATGGCGGATTCCCGCCTGCTGGTCCAGAATCTGCGTCTGCACACGCATCGCGCCGGCGCCATCACAGCCTTTGTCGACGTGCCCTATCCGGCCGACGAGCACGTCATCCCCGAGCTCGGCCCCGACGGCGAATACACCGCTCGGGGTTGCGTGGACGGTCATTCGTACACCTTCGGCGCGAAGCTCGCGGCGAATCAACTGGTGGCCGCGGCGATCGGAGTTCGGCAGGGTCCGGTGTTCTCCCCGACGACGGTGCCGCACATCGACGGTAGCCAGGTCGCGAAGCTGTCGGTCACCGAGGAGGGACTCATGATCGAGCTGCGCAGCCGGAATGTCGAGATGCGGTCGCCTCGCACCTGACGCCTACCCTGACAACGTGATCAATGCGATGGCGGTGGTGATTCCACTGCTGCTGGCGGTGCTGCTGGATGTGGACAACCTGCACACCACCGCGGCGGTGTCGTCAGTGGTGGCCGTGATCGTGTGTGTGGTCGCGGTCCGGACCGGGCGGGCGGACCGGTCGCCCGGCTGGACGGTGCTCGCGGCGCTCGGGGCCTGCGCCGCAACCACTGTCTTCGTGGCCGAGCAAGTCGACTACGGCTGGCCGGTGGCGATGTCGTGGTCGCTGGTTGTGCTGGCCGGGGCGTGCGCGGCGCAATCGAGGACACGGCGCGATCTATTGCTGACCGGGCTGGTGGCGCTGGCCGCCGTCGTCTCTCCTTGGAGCGCCGAACCCGCCTCGGCGACCAATCCGGACAACGGCAATCGGATTCTGTACGTCCTGGTCATGTTCATCGTGACCGTCACCTCGGTCGGGATCGGGCTCCTGGCACGTTCACATCGATTGCGGCTGCGGGAGACTCGTCAGACCGCGCTCGCCGCCGAACGCCGTGACATGGCTCGCGAACTGCACGATGTGATCGCCCACGAGGTGACCGGCATCGTCGTGCTGTCGGAGGCGGCGGCCGCGGTCACCGATGATCCCGTCGCCCGTCAAGCGCTGGAACGGATTCAGGCGTCGAGTCTGCGCGCGCTGGACGAGATCCGGGCCATGGTGTCGACGTTGCGCGCCGATCTCGACGAGGATGGGCCGCCGCTTGCGCCTCAGATCGCGGGTGCGGCCGGATTGCGTTCTCTCGTGGACGAATTCGCTCGATCGGCCCAGCCCACCGCGGTCATCGCGCGGATCGAGGAGATCGACCTGCCGGTGCCGGTAGCGATGGCCGCGCATCGCATCCTCGGCGAGGCCTTCACCAATGTGCGCCGGCACGCCAGCGATGCCCGCACTGTCGAGGTGGTCGTCACCGCAGACGACTCCGCGGTGACGATTCGGGTCAGCGACGACGGCAGCGGCCTGGCGGGGATCGGCGGCGGCAGCGGTTACGGTTTGCTGGGAGTCGGTGAACGCGCGGCCGCGTTGGGCGGCAGCGCCCACGCCGGACGCGATGAGGACGGGCGGTGGACCGTGACGGCGACGCTGCCACGCACCCTCGGATAGCAGGAGGACAACGGTGACGATCCGCGTGGTGCTGGCCGACGACCAGGAAATGGTGCGCATGGGATTCGCCATGATCCTCAATGCCGCCGAGGATATCGAGGTCGTCGCCGAATGTGCGGACGGCGTGGACGCCGTCGAGGCCATCCGCACCCACCGCCCCGATGTCGCGCTGCTGGATATCCGGATGCCGAAGCTGGACGGTCTGGCGGTCACCAAGGCGGTCGCCCATCTGACGAAGGTCGTCATCGTCACCACCTTCGACCACGACGAATACGTCGATACCGCACTGGCACACGGCGCATCCGGATTTCTGCTGAAGGGCTCCGGCGCGGCCTTGCTGCTCGCGGGCGTGAGGGCCGCCGCCTCCGGAGACGCGCTGATCAGCCCCGAGCTGACCGTCCGGCTGCTCGAGCGGACCCGTGGCGCGGGCCGCCCCGAGGCCGGTCCGGTGACCGACCCCGGTGTCGGCGAGCTGACCGATCGCGAGGCGGAGGTGGCGCGGCTGGTCGCGCGCGGCCGCACCAATACCGAGATCGCCGAGGAGCTGGTGATCGCCCTCGGCACGGTGAAATCCCATCTGGCGAACATCCAAACCCGCCTCGGCGTCCGCAACCGCGTCGAAATCGCCGCCCGTGTCTGGGAATCCGGCCTCATGAACTGATCCGGCCACGATCGGCCGAATGGCCGAGACCCGGTCGCAAGACCGGCCTTATGGCAGATGCCCAGCGGTAGCGGAACCCCGAGACTGGAACCTGTCAGCGAGTTCGAGCACAAGCAGGGTTGGCCCGAACTCGCTGGCACCACACAGATTCCAGCATCGGATGCGATATCCGCGGCCCGACATCAAGGGTGAATGCCATGACAACAGCGACCTTTCAGCGAACTACACCCGCCGCTGTGCGGCTCTCCTACTTCGTGTGGACCGCGCTCGCGGTGGTCTCCCTGCTGAGCGGAATCGCGGTGCTCATCGGCGGAGGCGCCGCCAAGGCCGCCGGAATCGACACCGCCGCAGGCGAATCGACGACCGTACTCGCCGCCACCGGCGGGCTGGTGATCTCGCTGGCCGTCGCTCAGTACTGGGTCGCACGCCGCATGCACCGCGGCGCCGCGTGGGCCCGCGTCACGCTGACTGTCCTCGGGCTGCTGTCGCTGGCGTCGGTCTGGAACACCACCGGCCGCGCGCTGCCCGACTGGCTGGAACTGGCCGCCACCGTGTCGGCCGTGGCCCTCATGTGGTGGACCGCCACCGGCGCGCACTTCCGACGCATCCACGCCTGATCCGAACTCTTCTCCGTCACTTCACCTTTAAGGAACTTCGCAATGAAACTCGTGCATGCCGCCGGCGTTCTCGCCGCCGCAATCCTCACCGCCGCCGCCGTGACCGGCTGCAGCGATATGGACGGATCCCCGATCGCCGTCCCGACGACCACCCACGCCGCACCGCAGACCACAATCAAGGCCCCGCAGCCGACGCATCCGGCCGCCGCGCCCGTCCAGCCCGCGCACACCCCCAAGCCGGTGAGCCAGCCCAAGGCACCGGCCCCGGCCAACAAGCCGCAGGCCACCGCTACACCCACCCGGCCCGCCGACGTGAGCTGCGGCATCGTCGCCGACGCGGGCGGGGACGGCCGCCACGTCATCGCCTACGGCACCGACGCCGGTGTCGTCGGCTGCACCGAAGCCCTGACCGTCGCAACCGATTACGCCAACACCATCAGCGACTCCGACGCGGTCGATGTCGACGGCTGGTCCTGCAACGCCCAGCCCGACGCCCAGACCCCGTCCATCTGTGCCAAGAACGGCCTGCTCATCGGCCTCGGAGCGCACTGACCTCCAGCCTGGCACCGAGCCGTCAAGACTTCCGAACTCGAGCTGCTCGTCGACGATGACGGGCTCCGCCCGCAGCGGATCTCCCTCGATGTTCGGAGTACAACGGGCCGGATCGTTCACCCGGCCCGACAACCGAGAGGAAATGAATCACCATGAGCAGCAATGTCATCCTGGGCCTGATGCGACTCCTGTGGACCGGCAGTGGCGGCCACGGGATTCCGTGGGGCTGGGGCGGCGCCTCGCCCGACGGCAGCATCGGCTGAATCCCTGATCTACGCCCCGGGGAATGATCGCTTGCCGCTTGTCAGCGAGTGATCGAATGACGAACGGCCGCATTAATTTCCATGCGGCCGTTCGGTCGTTCAGTTACCCGCGCCGTTGTTCGGGTTCGTGCAGATCGTGCCCTCGCAGGGGACCGTGGAGCCGTCACCGTTCGGATTCGGCATCACCGCACCACCATTCTCCTTCGGGTCCGTGCCCGCACCGTTGTTCGGGTTCGTGCAGATGGTGCCCTCGCACGGGACGGCGCTTCCGTCACCGTTCGGGTTCGGCATCACCGCACCACCGTTGTCCTTCGGGTCCGTGCCCGCACCATGATCGGGATTGGTGCAGATCGTTCCCTCACACGGGGTGGTCGGCGCGGGAACCGGAGTGGTCCGCACCGGCGCGGGGGCAGGGGCGGGCGAACGCGGCTGCACGGCAGGCGTAGTCGGAGCGGGCGGCGGAGCGGGGGTGGTCGATGTGGCCGACGGCTTGACCGTCGTCGAGGTCACCGCTGTCGTGGTGGTGGTGCTGGTCGATCCCTTGTCGCTGCCGCAGCCCGCGAGCAGGAATACAGAGGCCACCGCGGTGGCGAAGATGATTCCGCGCTTCAATTGTTTCCCTCTTCCTCGACACGACAGCAATGCTGTCGCAAACACAGTCGGAGCATAAGGGACAACGCCTCGTCATCAGTCACGACAAGCGGTAATCATATTTCGACAGGTTCCGAACATGGCCACGACCGGGGGTATCCGCTACTTGTCGGCACCGGTGAGCGCCGACGCCGGTCCAAGCGGCACGGTGAGGAAAGAGGCATCCCGCGCGTTGCGCTCGATGTCGTAGGCGCTGCCGAGTAGTGCGGGGTAGTCCTTCGGGTTGAGGATGTGGGTGGGCATGTCGCCGGTGCCGATGGTGATCTGCAGGCGATGCCCCGGCTGCAAGACATGGAAAGCCGGGCGCACCTTGATGTTGTATTCGGTCACCTCGCCGGGGATGACCGGCAGCAGAGACTCCCGGGTGCCTGGATGGAACGCGCCCTGCACACTGCCGTCGGCAGCCAGCCAGGTCCGGTCCGGGTCCAATGCGCGGTAGTTACCGGCCAATTGGCCGTCGGTGAGCGCCGTGACCGAGCCGTCCGGGGCGATATCCTGCACGGTCACATTGAACGCCGAGGCGGGCTTGTTCGAGATCGCGTACAGGGTCGCACCGATGGGACCGGCCAGCACCGTGGGCTCGGTGAAGGCATCGGTCGTGTAGGTCGGATTGTCCAGCAGACCCGGCACGCTCGGGTTGGCGGGGAACCGTGCGCACGGGTCGTCGACGCCGATGAGGCTGGTCAGCAGTTGGAAGACGCCGGAGAAGTTCCGTGAGTAGGAAGCGTTGCAGATGGTGCCCGCATTGAGGGGCGTGAAGTTCACTCGATCGGAGCCGGTATCCGCGCCCGGCCGGTCGGGCGAAAGCCGTCCTCCCCCATCCAGATACAACCGTTGCGCCGGAATTCCGCGTACCGGGTAGCTGGCGCTCTCGAGGACATTGCCGTTGACGTCGATGGCGTGCAGTGGGGTCTTGGTCTCGTCGATGCCGTTGTGGTCGTTTTTGAGCCAGCGGTCGAACCAGGCCAGTTGGATGGCGTGCATGTCCAGGTCGGCAGTATTGCGCTGCACCCCGGGTTGGATGTGGAACCAAGGGCCGGTCAGCATTTGGAAGCGTCCGCTGCCCTGGGCGTCCGCAGGCATCGGGCCGTTGTGCGAGCGCCCGGCGTAGGCGTTCTGCAATCCGGCGAAGGTGCGCGGAGTGCCGTCCTGCAACAGGTCGTACTGGCCGCCGATGAGGTAGGTCGGAATGTCGTTGGCGGCAATCTTTTCCACCACATTGTCGATGGCGCGCGATTCCCAGTACGGGCTGTTGTAGAGCTTGTCGCCGTCGAGCAGCGCGTTGATGATCGACGGCCAGGTGCCGTCGTCGCGGAAGTGGGTGAGCAGGTGGTCGACGAAGACACTGACCATTTTGTCGGGCTGCTGATACAGCCCGAGGATCGGGTCGATCTGCGGCAGCGCGGTGACCGGCCCCGCCAGGATGGACGACAGGAAGGCGATATTGAAGAACCCGTCGTGATCGAGCAGATCCTGGAACATGTGGTTGCCCGGCATGAGCGGGAACAGGGCCTTGATCGGCGAGCCGGGTTCCATCACCCCGGCGGTGAGCAGTTCGCTCATACCGAGGTACGACAGCCCCCACAGCCCGATCTCACCCGTCGAATTCGGCAGTCCCGCAGCCCATTCCACGACACGCTTGGAGTCTTCGCGTTCTTGCGGCTGCAGGATGCTCCACTGCCCGCCGGAGGCTCCGGTGCCGCGGATGTCGACGATGACGCTGATGTAGCCGCGTTTGACGAAATAGTCGCCGTATCCGGCGGCGTCGGTGAGCTGCTTGGCGGTGTCGATGACGGTCGGCAGCGCGTTCTGCAGCAGCGGCCCGAGGCCGTCGTAGGACAGCAGGCGCAGGAATCCGGCGCTGTCCTTGCCGTAGGCGGTCTGGGTCATGACGATCGGGAACGGTCCGGGCGCGGGTGCGCCGGACGCGTCGGTGGGGTAGCGGACGTCGGCGCGCAGCACCACGCCGTCGGCCATCGGGAGTTCGACGTTCTTGTGTTCGCCGACGCCGTAGATCTCCGGGCCGGGATTCCAGCCGTCGGGTAATCCGGTGCGGGAGTCGGCCTTCGAGAACAACCCCTGGTCTGACGATGGCATCGCGCCCGCGGGCAGTGCCGTGGGCAGCGCTGCCGTAACGACCAGCGCGCCGATCACTGCGGCGCTACGCGCGAGTCGGTATCCCCTACGGGTCAGCGTGTTTCGATACTTCACGGGCCTGCTGCCGAATGCTTTGGCGGTCATCGTCTTTGATCACCTATCGATCGTCGCGAGCCACCGGCCCGCTGAGTGTTTCCGGGAAAGTTCAGTCGTTCACGAGGTCGCGGCGCAGCAGCTTGCCAGTGCTGGTACGCGGCAGCTCGTCGACGAAGGTGACGTCGCGCGGCACCTTGAAGCGCGCCAGGTTGGCCTTCACATACGCCCGCACCGCGTCGCCGTCGAGCGTCGCGCCGGGTTGTGTAACAACGAAAGCCGCCAGCCGCTGGCCGAATTCGTCATCGGGTACGGCGATGATGGCCGCCTCGGCGATGTCGGGATGCGCGTAGAGCAGTTCTTCCACTTCGCCGGGGAAGACGTTCTCGCCGCCGGAGACGATCATGTCATCGTCGCGTCCGTCGATGAACAATCGACCGCCGACATCCCAGTGCCCGACGTCGCCGGAGGACAGCAGGCCGTCGATCTCGTTCTTGTGGCCGCCGCCCGAGTAGCCGGTGAACGACAGCAAGCTGCGTACGTAAATCGTTCCACGCCTGCCGGGTTCGGTGATCAGTGCACCGTCCTCGTCGTACAGCCGGACGGTGCAGACCGTGGGCGGCTTGCCGACGGTGCCGGACGCGGCCCGCCAATCCGCGGGCGTGGAGATGGTCGCCACGCCGACCTCGGTGGAGCCGTAGAAGTTGTAGAGCACCTCGCCGAAGGCCGCGGTGGCGGCGTCGCCGAGGGCCGCGGGCAGGGCCGAACCGGCGCTGAACATCACGCGCAGCGCGGAGGTGTCGTAGCGACCCAGTGTCTCCGGCCCCAGCTCCAGCATGCGGCGCAGCATGGTCGGCACCAGGACCAGCACCTGCGCCCGGTGTGCAGCGACGGCCGCCATGGTGGCCTCGGCGTCGAATCGCCTGCGCAGCACCACGGTCGAGGCCAGCGACATCGCCATGATGAACTGGTTGAGCGCGGTGCCGTGGAACAGCGGCGCGGCCAGCACCAGGGTCTGGTTGCGGCGCAGGGGAATCCGCTCCAGCAGCGCGGCGGCCGCCAGCGGCGAACGCACCTCGCGTGGCACGCCTTTCGGGGTACCGGTAGTACCGCCGGTGAGTAGCACGAACCCGCCCTGGCGGGCCGGCGGCGGCAGGTCGTCGCCGGAATTGGCGGCAATCAACCCGTCCACGGTGGGGATGTTCCCCGCATCGTCGTGCGCGGCCAGCACCCGCGGAATCCCGGACGGCAGCACGGCCAGCAGGGCACTGAATTCTTGGTCGTGGACAAGGACGTCCACGCCCTCGCGAGTCGAGACGTCAGCAAGTTGCGGTCCGGCGAACCCGGTATTGAGCAACACCAGTCGCGCGCCCACCTTGGCCGCCGCGAGCATGGTGTCGACCAGTTCCCGCCGGTCACGCACCAGCGAGCCGACGGTGCTGCCCACCCCGATGCCCATCGCCGCGAAGCCCCGGGCGAGGGCGTTGCCGCGCTGTTCGAGCTCCCGATAGGTGAGCGGTCCCAGCTCGTCGATCACCGCCACCCGGTCGGGTTCGCGGCGCGCAGACATGTGGACCGGACCCGCGATACCCCCGTACTGCCGGACCGCACGCGAGGCGCGCACGACACTCACCGGATCCAGCAGGTTGATCATGCCCGCGCGCTGCAGCACGCCCACCGAGTGGGCATTGACCGCCAAGGCACGAATCGTGCTTCCTGGAAACGACATTCGCATTCCGTTCCGAGTCATGGCCGAGGCGCTACTTCTGCTGTCCGATGGCCTGGCCGACGAGGGCCTGTGCCATGGGCGGCAGGATGTCGGTGAGCGCCTGTCCGAACTGGGGATCGGTCAGTGTGCTGACCGGGCTGGTGATGGTGCACCCGGCCGGGGCGGGAACGCCGTTGAGCCGATCGCGCAGCCAGTAGTACGCGCCGGGCAGATGCGAGAGCACCCCAGAGATGTGCTCGGCGGCGAATTCCCGCACATAGGTGACGCTGGGCGCACCGGCGGCGCAGTACTTGTCGACTACCCCGTCGGTCCCGGCGATGGGCAGTAGTTCATCGTTCTGCGCGTGATAGAAGTACACCGGCACCGACGGAATGTGCTGTCCCAGTGAGTTGTCCGCGATCGCCGACTTGATCTCCGGCATCGACAGCGGATCCGATCCGCCGAAGGTGCCCAGGTAGTTGAATCCCGGGAACAGCACCGCGCCCTGCGGATGGCACAGCACCTTCTTCGACCCGAGTACCAGCTGACCGAGCACATCCACGCGCTCACGCATCACCCGCTCCATGTCCGGGTATTCGGTGGCGAGACCGACGAACGCGGCCGAGATCAGACCCGCGTAGACGCCGTTGTTGTTGTGCCGCACCACTTCCGCGTAGTCGCCCGGCGCGGTGCCGCCGGAGGCCGCGCCGACGATATTCAATTCCGGTGCGTAGCTGTCCTTGATTTCCGGGACGAACGAGGTCGGAATGGTGCCACCCGAGTATCCCCACAACGCCACCGGTGTAGCGGTACCACTCAATTGTGCGGGTTCGAAATTCTCCACCGCCCGAATACCGTCGAGGGTGGCCTGCGCATTCATCCGGGAAGCGCCGTACGCCGAATTCTGGCCCTCATAGTCGGGCATCGCGACGGTCCAGCCCTGGCCCACACCCGCGGCCAGCGGGATGAGCGTTTCCGCGGCATTGACGTAATCGGCCGGAATGGCACCGGATTGGGCGACATACGACGGTGCGCAATACTGCGCCCCGCTGTCCTCGGCGATCTGATACGACAGCAGCTTGCGCCCGCCCGCGGGTGCCGCACCGCGCGGCTTCAGCACGGTCGTGACGGTGGCGATGGCCTCGCCGTGGCTGTTGGTGGTGCGGTACAGCAGTTGCCACGCATCGACATTCAGCTGCAGGATCCCCATGAAGGCGGGATTGATGCTGCGTACGCGTAGGATCTCCCCCGGCTGCGCGGCCGCGACGACGCCGGCCGCCGGGCGGTAGAAGTCGTCGAGTTCCGGCGGCAGGGTCAGCGCGGGCGCTGGTTCGATCCGTATCTCGGTGTCCCCCGGTGCGGCCTGCGCCGATATCGCTGTCGTCCCCGCCGTCATCGCCGCGATGACGGCGCTCAGGACCAGGACGCGCCCCACACTGCGCACGCTCATCCTCCGCCTTTCCACATCGAATGGAGAAATTCGAGTTGCGCGGAGAAATCCGCGCACCATCGTGGCAGCGACCATAAACACCGATCACGGTCCGAAACCAGACGTTCTCCGAATCTTTTCGAATCGAGCGCTGCGGTCACGAAAGACGAGTGATGCGGTCCTTCCGCCGGACCGATGCGGTTCCTATCGTCGGAGATTCCCCGAGCATCAGATTGGATTATCACCGACCATGGGACCGCTACAGGGCGTCAAGGTACTCGAAATGGCCGGGTTGGCCCCGTCACCGTTCGGCTGCATGATTCTCGCCGATCTCGGCGCGGAGGTGCTGCAGGTCAAGCGCGGCGGAGGCGGAGGCGGGCTGATGCAGCCCGACGGCCCGTTCGATCGCGGCAAGCGCATGATCACCGTCGACCTGAAGAACCCGGACGGCAAGGCGCTGCTTCTCGAATTGGCCGGGCAGTCGGACGTTTTCGTCGAAGGCTTCCGGCCGGGCGTGGCCGAGCGGCTCGGCATCGGGCCCGACGACCTGCTCGCCGCGCACCCGCGCCTGATCTACGGCCGGATGACCGGTTGGGGCCAAGACGGCCCACTGGCCACGCGTGCCGGGCACGACATCAACTACATCGCGCTCGCCGGAGCACTCGAGCCGCTCGGCCGCGCCGGGGAACGCCCGCACGCCCCGCTCAACCTGCTTGGCGACTTCGCGGGCGGCGGAATGCTTTTGGCCATGGGTGTGATGGCGGCCCTCTTCGAGCGGGAACGCTCCGGCCGCGGCCAGGTCATCGACGCGGCGATGATCGACGGTGCGAACCTGCTCATGTCCTGGCTGCACGGCTTCCACGCGACCGGCGCCTGGTCGAACGGCCGCGGGGAGAACATGCTCGACGGCGGCGCGGCGTTCTACGACACCTACGAATGCGCCGACGGCAAATACGTCGCGGTCGGCTGTGTGGAGCCGCACTTCTATCAGGAACTGCTCACCCGCCTCGAAATCGACGAGCGTGCAGCGGAACTGGCATTCCAGTTCGATCCGACCGGTTGGGGCCACGCCCGGGGCGTGCTGGCCGCCAAATTCAAGGAACGCACCCGCGACCAGTGGGCCGAGGTATTCGCCGACTCGGATGCCTGCGTGTCTCCGGTGCTCTCTCCCTGGGAGGCACACGAACACCCGCACAACCGGGCCCGCAAAGCCTTCATCGAGGTCGACGGACTCCGCCAGCCCGCCCCCGCACCCCGCTTCAGCCGCACCGCCGCAGATCTGCCCACCGGCAGGATCGAGGGCGATCCGGTCGGCTCTCTGACAGCCTGGGGCATCACGCCCGGCCACGCCGCGGCACTCTGCGCCGACGGCGCTGTGTGCTGATCCCGCACAGCGGCAATCGTTTTCAGAACAAGGAGATTCCTATGCGGACCGTGTCGTGCGCCGGCCAGGTCGTCGTCGTCACAGGTGGAGCGCGCGGGATCGGTCGCGCCACCGCGGCCGCCTTTCTCGCGGCGGGCGCGAAGGTGGTCATCGGCGATATCGACACCGAGTTGGTGGCGCGCACCGCCATCGAGCTCGGTGCGCGGCCCAGCGCGCAGGTCATCGGCCTGCCGGTGGACGTCACCGACCCCGGTTCCCTCGAGCTCCTGTTCGACAGTGCGGAGGCGTCGTTTGGTCCGGTGGATGTTCTGGTCAACAACGCGGGAATCATGCCGACCGGACTGTTCGCCGAAGAAGGTCCGGAGATGACCCGCCGCATCATCGACATCAATGTGCACGGTGTCATCAACGGCTCGCGCCTGGCAGTCGAGCGGTTCCGGCGGCGCGGGCGCGGGCATCTGGTGAACCTGGCGTCACTGGCGGGCGTTCAAGGCTTTCCCGGTCTGGCCACCTACTGTGCCAGCAAGCACGCGGTGGTCGGATTCACCGAATCCCTCTATCTGGAGTTGGCCGAATCAGGCATCCACGTCACCGCGATTCTGCCCGGCGTAGTGCGCACGGAACTGTCCGCGGGCGGCCGGCTTCCGCACTGGATGGCCGCATTGTCGACCGTCGATCCGGAGGACGTTGCCGACGCCATCGTCGCCGCCATCGGTACCGGCAGACTGACGGTGACGGTCCCCGGGCGGCTCGCCGCCATTATCGGTGGCACCCGCCTGCTGCCATTGCCCGCCCGGATTCTGGTCGGCAGGCTGACCGGCGCGACCACGCTGTGGACTCGGCCGGACGCCGACGCCCGCGAGCACTATCACCGCCGAATCCGCGGTGAATGACGACTACTGTCCGGCGGTGAGCATCACCAAACTCGGCAGGCCGACGGCCAACGCCGCACACGCCACCGCATAGAACCATTTGTGTTCGAACAGGATCCCCACAAACTCGCGCAGGATCGCGCTGGGCAGGTAGTAGAAGGCGGTCGGTGCACCGACCACCGCGGCGTCCAATCCCAGGTGCCGAGCGAGGATCGCCGTGCGCAAAGCATGAAAGTTGCTGGTGACCAGCACCATTCGGGTGGCTACCCCGCGTTCGGCCAGCATATCCTTTGTGAACAGCAGGTTTTCACGTGTCGTGGTGGAGCGGTCCTCGCGCAGGACCGCGACCTCGGGCAGCCCCTTGTCGATGAGATAACCCGCCATCGCGTCGGCCTCGGCCATCTCCTCATCGGCACCCTGACCGCCACTGGTGACCACGAGCGGGTCGCCTCCCGCGGCGACCTCGGCCTCGTACACGCCCAGCGCCCGATCCAGGCGGCTCGCTAACAACGGCGGCACCCGCGCGCCGATCAGGCCCGAGCCGTGCACCACGATCGCGCCCATGCCGCGCCGGTACGGCAGCCGCAGATAGATGAACGAGTACGCCAGGAACGCCACCAACAGGAAGCCGATGAAGCTGATGACCAAGGTCACCGAGGCGAACACAGCCGCGAACCACACCTTGCGTTTCATCAGTGCCACCACGAACATCGCGTACGGCACGAGCAGGGCGAGACCGGATCCGAGAGACAGCAGGTTCGCGAACCGCCGTCCCTCCCTGCGCAACATCTGCACGCCATTGACGATCAGCAGTCCCGACAGCACCAGCACGAGCAGCGGCGACAGTACGACGAACAGCGACGCCAGGTGCCGCAGAATCCGGTCGGTATCCACTCCCATCAGCGCGACCAAGCTGAGAATCAGCGCGATCAACAGCACCACCCCGTTGGCCAGCCTCCGAGGCTCACGCTTGACCATCACGACGAACAGACCCAGCAGAACCGGGCCGACCACGAGCGCTATCACGTAGCCAAGGTAACCGGTGACGCTGCTACGGCCGACACTCGCCGCGCCGGAGGTGGTGATCAGCACAGAACGCCGCGCTTGCCACGGAATTGCCTGGGACCCGCAGCGCCGCGCCGCCGCGTGAAATCACCCGCCTGCCAACGTCATCGGGTCAAGCCGTACTCGTGAGCGAAGACCACGATCTGCACACGGTCGCGCAGGCCCAGCTTCCGCAGAATCGAACCCACATGCGTCTTGACCGTGGACTCCCCGGCGAAGACGAGCGCGGCGATCTCGAGGTTGGAGTGGCCTGCGGCGACCGCGGCGAACACCTCGCGCTCTTTCTCGGTCAGGGTGGTGTACGCCTCCGGAACCGGTGTGCGCGGACGGAATCGGCCGTCGAGCAGGACCGCGAGGTCGTTCGGGGCGAGCACGGCGTTGCCGCTGTACACGGTCCGGATCGCGTCGACCAGCAGGGGCGGCGTGGTGTCCTTGAGCAGAAAGCCGCTGGCGCCGTGGCGAATCGCGGTCGCGGCGCGGTCGTCGAGGTTGAAGGTGGTCAGGACCAGCACGCGCAGCGGTTTGGTGCGCCTGGCGACGCGTTCTGGGGCGAACAGCTGCCGGGTGGCCTCGACGCCGTCGAGTTCCGGCATGCGGATGTCCATCAGCACGACGTCCGGCTCGAGTTCGTCGACGCGGTCGAGCGCCTCGAATCCGTCGGCCGCGTGGCCGACCACTCGCATCCCCGGCTGGGCGTCGATGATCACCGCGACGCCGGTGCGGAAGAGCTCCTGGTCGTCGACCATGAGTACCCGGATGTCCTCGCTCACGGGAGGAGCCTACGCACAGGGAGCCAGGCGGTGACGGTCATCGTGGCATCGGCCCGCTCGGTGTCGCGGTGCACGTCGAGACGGCCGCCGACCGACTCCAGCCGCTGCCGCATCCCGTCCAGTCCCCGACCACCCGGCCCGGCCGACACCTCCTCAGCGACGAGCCCGTTGACCGTCTCGATCCGCAATTCGTCAGCCGCCCACCGTAGTTCGACAGCGATCGGGATGTCCCGATCCCCGTGCCGGACTGCGTTGGTCAGCATCTCCTGCACCACCCGATACGCGACCGTGGCCAGTTCCGGAGCTAGAGTCCGCGCGTCACCGATCTGCTCGAACGTGACCTCCCGGCCGCTGGCGCGCACGCCCTCGACGAGCGTGAGCAGCTCACCCGGTCCGGACTCGGACGGCGTGGCCGCACTGAGGACCTGGCGGACATCCCGCAGCGAGGAGCGGGCCACGGTCGCGATATCGGCCATCGACGCGTGCAGCGCATCGGTGTCCGGAACGTACTGGGCGGATTCGGCCTGTGCCAGAATCACGGCCAGCGAATGCCCGACCACGTCGTGCACGTCGAGCGCCAATTGCGCCTGCTGTTCGCGCAGCCGCGCGATCTCGTTGGCCTGCACGCTCTCTCGATGCGCCCGGGCGGCGTCCGCCTCAGCCGCGTGCTGCGAGGCCAGCGAGCGGGTCGCACGATCGGCGAAGCGCCGCAGCGCCAGTCCCGCCATCCAGCACACACCGAGAAGCGTGACTATGAGGAACGTGCCGTACACGCCCGAACTTCCGGAAAGCGCCGCGGCCACTCCAATGATCGGAACGGTCAAGGCACCCGCGGTCACGCTGGCGCTGGCGCCCCAGCGAGCGGTTCCGAAGACAACCAGCGCTGCCGCTGCGGCCTGGGTCAACAACACGGGTGCGCCCGTGATGATCTGCAATCCGTAGGTCAGCCACACCACGGCAAGGGCGACCGGGGGCCACCGCCGAGCGAGGCCGACCTGCGCCGCGACGGCAACCACAATTGGGGCGACGGACCCGCGGTTGGGAAATACGTTGTAGCGGATGCTGATCGCCGCCTCGGCGGCCCCGGCGATCAGCACGACCATCGCGACCACGCCCTCGGTAATCCAGCCGCGGGAGTCGATACGGATTGCACTCACCTCGTCTCCTGGTGGGACCGACGTCCGGACACCACCACTCAGTTCTCCTGGTCGACGCCGCGCGAAACCGACTTCATGACGCCGAACCGGACCAACAGACCGACGATCACGAGGGTCGAACCGAAGAGCAGCGCGATCAGCCCCAGCAGGCCTGCGACCTGACCGGTCTGCCCCGCCGCCGTGTTGGCGGTGAAGGCCCCGATCAGCAGCACCAATGCTGCGGCGATGCCGAGCCCGCCGATCACCCAGACAGCACGAAACATGCCGATCTGCGCTGGGGAGGCGATATCCCGCCAGTGCGGGCGAAGAGCGGCATTCTCGTTGGCATTCATGGTTTTCCTTCTACGGTCGTGGGATCGATCATTCGTTGATCTGTACCGTCACCACAGAAAGACTCGACGACGGCCATGTCCCACTGTCGCTGCCGAACCCACGCCACCACCTCCATCTCAGGTACCGATCGCCTGGCCGGAGGTACCGTACTGCAATACCTGCACGAAAATCCTTCTCAGAGGAAATCGCTGTCCGGGGCCGACCTCGCAGCAATGCTGTCGGTGTAGCCATCTTAATTGGATGCCTGCGCGCCTATTGAAACTGAGCGTCGGTCGGCGTGAATTGCAGCGGCAGCATATCCAAACCATGGAACAGAGTTCTCGCGCTCCATGACGGAGTTGCAGAGCCCGCCGCGAATCGCACATCCCGAAGACGGGTGAGCAGGGCCGGAAACGCGATCCTCCCCTCCATTCGCGCGAGTCGTG
>NZ_BAFX01000199.1 GCF_000308815.1 Nocardia concava NBRC 100430 | reverse complement strand
ATCTGCGGGCGTTCAACCGCGACGATGTCGAACTGATCACCGATCCGATCAGCGCGGTGACGGCGCAGGGGGTCGTCACCGCGTCCGGGGAGGAGCGTGAGGTCGACGCGCTGGTGCTGGCCACCGGATTCAAGGTCTTCGATGTGCCGTACCGCATCCGGGGAGCCGACGGCGTCGACCTCGACGAGCTGTGGGCGGCCGAACGAAAACAGGCGTATCAAGGTTCGACCGTGCCGCAGTTCCCGAATCTGTTTCTGGTGCCGGGACCGTACGGCGTATCCGGTGCTTCCTGGTTCGGCACCATCGATCTCGGGGTGACCCACGCGGCGAAGGTGCTGAGCGAGGCGCGGCGGCGGGGCGCGACCCGGGTGGCACCGACACCCGAAGCCCACCAGCGCTTTCTGACCGATACGCGGCGCAAGGTCGAGCACGAGATCTTCAAGAGTCCCAGTTGTGCCGGGGCCAACAGCTATTACGTCGACGAGCACGGCGACGCACCGTTCCTGCGTCCCAGCCTCGGGCTCTTCAGCTGGTTCTCGGTGCGCCGATTCGACCGCGACGACTATTCGTACACGGCACTCGCCTCCCGGACGGTCCGACACCCGTCAGCCAGGACCGACGAGGTGACCGCATGACCGCCGACGGCTCACCGATCCTCGAGCGCACCTTGAACGGCGGGCAATTCGAGATCCCCGGCCCACGATGGGAACTCGGCAAACTCCGCAAGGTCGGTCCATTGAACTGGCTGGCCCACCGCGCCGCGGGGCTGGTTCTCGGCACCCCGTCGATCGCCGGCGGCGAGGCCCTGTCGCTGAATCCGTGGCTGCTGTGGCCGTGGGCGCTCTACGGCGCGTCCATCACCCCGCTGCGGCGGCGCCGCGATCCCAACATCCAGTTGGTGATCCTGCGGACCGTGTGGAACGCGCACGGCCGCTACGAGTGGTACGTCCACTTCCACGTCTCCCGCCTCGGCGGGGTGTCACCGGAGACCATCGAACGGGTGACCCTGGGGCCTGATCAGCCCGGGTGGACCGACGAGCAGCGTGCCCTGCTGCGCGCCGTCGACGAGGTCCAGCGCGATCGGATGATCAGCGATACCACGTGGAAAGAGCTGTCGCCCTTCATGACTGACCGGCGCCTGGCCGAGCTGTTCTTCGTGATCGGGCTCTACGACCAGCTGGCGATGCTGTTCAACTCCCTCGGCGTGCACCCGGAGCCACGGCGCTACCACTGGGCTCCGCTCATGCTCACCCGACGGCCCGACGACAGTGATGCCCTGCTGCCGAGCGGCTTGCGCGCGGCCGACCGGTTCATTGCCGGGCGGTTCGCGGGGCGTCGCACCCCTTACGCACAGCTCACCGTCGGCGGCCGGACCGTCTCCGTCATCGTCTTGGTCGAAAGTGACACCGTCGCAATGCCTTTGCCGTATGGCAAGAACCGGCGCTGGATCACGGAACTGATCGCCGCCGGGAGTGCGGACATCGAGTTGCCGACCGGGCGGCGTAGCACCCTGCACGCACCACGGCTGGTGGACGCCACCCAAACCCAGGCGATGCCCGCCCGCGTCCATCGCCTGTCCAAGCTCATGCCCGTCCTCGTCGCCACCCTCGCGTGAGCGACAGCCATGGAGAAGATGATGAACCCAGAACTAGACGACTTCGAAGCATCCGCCTCAGAATTCGAGATACCCGACTTCGAGTTCGCCATCCTGGGCGCCGGCTACGCCGGGATCGGGACGGCGATCGCCTTGCGGCAGGCCGGTATCCACGACTTCGTCATGATCGACAAGGATCGCGACTTCGGCGGCACCTGGCATGTGAACACGTATCCCGGTATCGCCGTCGACCTGCCGGGCATGCTGTACACCTTCCACGAGGAGCCATACCCGGAGTGGCGCAAGACCTTTCCGCTCGGCAGCGAGATCAAAGGCTACATCGACCACTGCGTCGACAAGTATCGGCTGCGTGATCACGCGATCCTCGGCGTCGAGGTGGCCGCGGCGCGCTACGACGAACGCCATCACCTCTGGCGCGCGGAACTCGATACCGGACACACGGTGACCTGCCGGTTCGTCATCGGCGGCTGGGGCGTCCTGCAGAAGCCGAAATACGCGGAAGTGCCCGGACTGGAATCATTCTCCGGCACCGTCATGCACACCGCGCGCTGGAACCACGACTACGACTACCACGGCAAACGGGTCGCGGTGATCGGCACCGGCGCTTCGGCCGTGCAGGTGATCCCCACCATCGCACCCGATGTCGCACAGCTCGACGTCTACCAACGCACACCGGTCTGGGTCATGCCGCGCCCGGATCCGCCGATCCCCGCAGCGGTGCGCGCGATATTTCGCCGGTTCCCGAGCGTGCTGAAGGCCATCGCACTGGTCATCCACGCCGCCGCCGAGCTGGTGAAAACGATGGGCATGGTCTATTTCACCAAGGCCCCCTTCATCGTCCGGACCATCGAACGCATATGTCTGCTCAATCTGCGGGTGGCCGTCAAGGATCCGGAACTACGCAAGCGGCTCACCCCGAGATCCGGATGGGGCTGCACCTTCCCGACCGTATCCAACAAGTACTACCCGGCATTCACCCGCCCGAACGTCGAATTGGTCACCGACGGCATCGAACGCATCGACAGCGACGGCATCTGGTCGAGCGACGGAACCCATCGCCCCGTCGACATGATCGTCATGGCCACCGGCTTCCGCGGCTATGAAGACCAACCGCCCCTGCCGGTCGACGGCCGAGGCGGCCAGGATCTGCGAAAACTGTTCCAAGAGATACGCATCCAAGCCTTCCACGGCGCGACCGTGCCCTCCGCGCCCAATGCGTTCCTCCCCATCGGCCCCTACAGCTTCACCGGCCACTCCTACGCGCTATCCGTTGATTTCGCCGCCCGCCATCTCATTCGATGCCTGGTCGAGGCCCGCAAACGGGGTGCCACGGAAATCCAGGTGACCCAGGAGGCCAACGACCGCTATTACCAGCACTGCCTCGACCGGATGAAGTACACGTCGTTCTACAACAACAACTGCAACCCGAAGGAGGGCTACTTCTTCGGAGAACACGGCGACGTCCCACTCATCAGGCCCAGTTCCACCTTGAAAGCCTGGTTCGACAACCACACCTTCGACGTCGCCAACGACTACCGCTTCGCGCGGGTCGGATCCGGGGAACCGCTGCCGGATCCCCGTACGGGTGATGAGCCCGGGTGGCTCGGACGCCGACTCCAGCGCTACGGACTGCTGTTCCGGCATGCCGACCGCAACGCGCTGCGCGCGACCCACCCGAGTGGAACGAACCCCACCAACGCCAATATGTCCGGCCTCACCCGAAGCACCTCCGATCGGATTCTCGCCGCCGAGCACGCCGACCAGCGGTCGGCCGCGCTCGAGTCCTTTCTGAACACAGTCCGCACTGCCCCGAAATCCCCTGTTAAGCAAGAGGAATACCGATGACCACCGAACTCGCCACTCCCGCTCCGCCGATCACAGCTCCGCTACCGGCCCTGCTGCGCGGTGGTCCCGCCCCCGCACTGATCCGCGGTCTAGCCGGCGCTGCCGAACGCGGCACCTTGCAGAAGACGATCTACGCCATCGGATGGGTGGTGGCCTTCACCGTGGTGTCGGTCGCCTTCACGATCTATTTCACGATCCTGCCGGACGGTTCCTCGAGCACCGAGATCGCCCACTTCTTCCACCAATACAACCCCTACATCAAAGCGCTCGCCGGTATCGCGGGATTCGGTTATCCGCTGCTCATCTGGATCAGCGGCTCTATCGGCGCGCTGCTCTACCAGGCCGACACCAGCCCCGGCAAGCGCGTGAGCTGGATGGCGCTGATCAGCGACGTGCTCTTGTTCGCGGCCTTCGCCATCGAGACCGGCCTGTTCGCCGTCACCGCACTGCTCGTCGACCACGTCAGCGCCGAGATCATCCACACCCTGCATGTCGCCGCGTTCGCGTCGGCCTACATGCTCGGCGGAATCTGGGTTCCATTCCTGGTCGGGTTCATCGTGATCTCGGTGCGGACGAAGCTGTTTCCCACCTGGATCAACTGGACGGCCGCGCTGTGCCTGGTCACCAACACCAGCGCGGGACTCGGATTCCTCACCCTCACCGGGCCTTTGAACTCCATGAACGGAGTCATCGGACTCGGCGGAGCAACCGTGGGCCCGGTGATCTTCCTGGTCATGATCACGGCCTGGCTGATCGTGCAGGACGCGCCCGCCGCACTCATTCGCCTGCGTAACCGCATCTGATACCGAGGAGACAGAACATGTCCAAGATGATCGGCCGATACGACTTCGCCTTCGACGACAAGTATTTCGGCATTTCTCGCAACTACCACGAGCGGGAGGTGCCGATGGACGCGCAGCAAGCGGGTGTGGCCTTCACCGCGCTGGCCGCCAAGATCTTCGGCGGTGAGATCGACTCCGTCACCGAGACATTGGACGGCCGCCCCTTCACGAAGCCGGTGTGGGGCAAGATCTTCCAAGCCGACATGTACCGGCGCGGAGCCGAGATCCGGGCCGCGGGTGAACTGCGGGAGGGACAGAGCACCGGCCACGGGGTCGTCAAGTACTCGATCACCCGGTTCGTGCCCGCGCAGGAGATCCACTTCGCGTTCCATCGGCACCTCGCCATGCGCGGCGGGCACGCCTTCGTCATTCGACCTGGCGCGCAACCGGATACGGCGATCATCAGTCACGAGATCCACGCCCAGCCGATCCTGTACACCCGGCTGATCTGGCCGCTGTTCCTGCGGTATTTCCACGATGCGGTGGTGGAGGACATCTTCGACGCGGGACTCGACTATCTGGGATTTCCTCCGCAGGAGCGAGCCGATTTCCCGTGGCCGGTGCGGGTCGGGGCGACGCTCATGCAGACCCGGCTCGGGCAGTGGGCGTGGACGGCGCTCAGCTCCGCCTCGGAACTGATCGACCGCGACTGGGGGCGAAACCCCTTCAACGAGCAGGGGATTCCGACCGACCTCGATTTCTCCAGCGTGGCGCGTCATCGAGTGCCGGAGCTCGAGCAATGACCACACCGCGCAAGGCCCGCCCTCGCAAAAGGGCGGTGCCCCAACCCATCTCGATCGTCACCGTGACACCCGGTCCGGCGAGTCCGCAGTCCCGAGTGTTGCTGCGCCTGAGCCGGATCGCCATCAAGCCCGCATTGAACGCCCTGATCAGCGTGTACGGAATGATGATCAGGATCGGTCCGGAGGGCACCGCGAAAGCCCGGTGGCTGCAAACGCTGGTCGCCGCGACGGACTACCTGCTGATGCCGGTACGCCCGCTGAAAGGCAGTACCGTCGAACGGATTTCGCTGCCCGACTGCCCTCCGCGCATCGAGCGGGTCAGCGGTCCCGGCGTCACCCGGGCGGACGCTGCCGTCCTGTGGTTCCACGGCGGCGGGCTGGTCGCGGGCGGCTTCAACTCCCATCGGCGCATGCTGTCTCGACTGTCCGCCGAGGCCGGAATACCCGTCTACACGGTCGAATTCCGGCTCCTGATCGAGCACGAATTCCGCGACGCGGTCGACGACGCCGTGGCCGCCTATCGCGCATTGCTCGGCCACGGCATCGACCCCGGGAAGCTGGTCATCGGCGCGGACTCCGGCGCCGCCGCCATCGCGGTCGCCCTGGCGGTGCGCGTCCGCGACGAGGGCCTCCCGGCGTGCGCGGGCCTGGCCATCATCAGCCCGTGGATCGACTTCGATCCGACCGAGAAGTTCGCGGACCCCCGCGCTCGCCTCGACCCGATGATCCCGATCGCCGGCGCCTGGCCGATGAGCGGCGGCGATCTGATGGCCAACCACGTCCTCGCCCGTGGCCTCGACCAGGCCGCCGCGCTGTCACCGATCCGATCGAATCTGAAGGGCCTGCCACCCTTCCTGATCCACGCCGCCGAAACCGAGATCCTCGCGCTCGACGCGCATCTGCTGTATGACCGGCTCACCACCGAGGGCGTGCCGGCCCAGCTCACGCTGTGGAGCGGTCAGGTCCATGTCTTCCAACTCTTTGCCGACATCGTTCCTGAGGGCATGCGCTCGCTGTCCGAGATCGGCGATTTCGTCCGCCGGATCACCGGGGGTGCACCATGAATCGGGACTCCGACGCGTCGGCAACCCTGCGCCGTGAGTTGGGCCCGGACCTGACCGCGCTGGCCGCGCTCACCGAGAGCGACAGCGCCGAACTACTCCGCTTGTTCGAACGCGCCCGGGCTGGCCGACGCACAGCACTCGACCGGGCGATCGCCGAGACGCTCCGGATGGCACCGCGGCCCCTACGCGGTCCCGCCCGCAAGATCCTGTTCGGAAAGCAGCACGGCAATGGATGATTCGACGGTTCGAGCACAGCTCGAACACCTCGCGCGGATCCTCGATGCCGATATCACCGAGATAGACAGATTCGAGTGTCTCGGGCTACCGCAACTGCGCGAGCTCACCGATCGCATCGCCCGCAGACTGTTCGCGGATCAGACCGAGATGTTCGGCCGGATCAGCGCGCTCGCCCCGCTACTCCCCGCGGCTCTCATCGCCACCCTGGCGCAGCAGGCCATTCCACCGCTGGTCGCGGGCCGAGGGGCGGGCGCGGTCGGTCTGGCCCATCCGCAGAAGGCCGCAGCGGTCATCCGCAGGCTCCGACCGGACTACATGGCCGATGCCGCACCACATCTCGACCCCCTCGCCGTGCAAATACTGGCCCCGAGCATCCCAACCGATGCTCTGCTGCCAGTGGCCATCGAGCTACTTCGACGGCACGACCACGACACCGCGGGGAGACTTATCGAGCATCTGCCGGCGAATCACGTCCGATATCTCGTGGCACACCTGACAGACGATGAGGGCATCTTGCGCAGTGCGGCACTCGCGCGATCCGACGCGCAACTCAACTCCCTGGTCCGAACGATCCCCCGGCACCGAATGATCGAGCTCCTCGACACCGGAATGAACGGCGGCGACGACCTGCAAGTCGTCCTGTTGTCCATCCTGAACCGACTCGATCCCGACCTACGGACCGCCTACAGCGCCGGCTCACGGGCTGCGGCCCTGCCGCCTCACAACGGATTCCTGTGCGAGGATCGCTGACATGTTGCGGAGCTTCGAGGAACTGGTTGCCGAAGCCGACACCGTGTCGGTGGCCGGGTGGGACTTCTCCTGGCTGAACGGCCGTGCCACCGAACAGCGCCCGTCTTGGGGATATCAACGACTCATGGGTGAGCGGTTGGCCGGATCGACTGCGGCACTGGACATCCAGACCGGCGGCGGCGAGGTACTGGCCGGCGCGCCCACGCTCCCCCGCACCATGGTGGCGACCGAGTCGTGGCCGCCGAATGTAGCCAAAGCGACCCAGTTGCTACACCCGCGGGGTGCGGTGGTCGTCGCCGATACCGACGAGCCACCGCTACCCTTCGCCGACGCGGCGTTCGACTTGGTCACCAGTCGGCACCCGGTGAAAGCGTGGTGGACTGAAATCGCCCGCGTGCTGCAACCCGGGGGCACCTATTTCTCCCAGCACGTCGGTCCGGCAAGCGTTTTCGAGCTGGTCGAATACTTCCTGGGACCACAACCCGACCGCGTCCGGCGCGCACGGCATCCCGAGGACACGCGCCGCGAGGCCGAAGCAGCCGGTCTGCAGGTGGTCGACCTGCGCTTCGAGCAGCTGCGCACCGAGTTCTTCGACATCGGTGCTGTCATCTACTTCCTGCGGAAGGTGATCTGGATGGTGCCCGGCTTCACTGTCGTCGAATACCGCGATCGGCTCCGTCGACTACACGAACAAATCGAAGCCGACGGCCCGTTCGTCGCGACCACGACCCGCTTCCTCATCGAGGCCCGCAAACCGGCCTGAAGGCTCGCGACAAAGGTCTAGCCCGTTTTCCTACCTTCGTCCGCGAACAGCCCGCGGATTCGGTACAGATCTCGACATACCTGCCCGAAAGCACGGCCTGCCCAACAATTTCCAATCCTCGAGATACACGACCAGCAACTCAGACGCCGCCAGCCCGATGCGGTGGCTCTGTCCGTCATCTATGACGGCAGCTGTTCACGAATCTTGACGGCGCTGGCCTGGGCGTCCGGGTGATGTTCGCGAATTTCGACGGCACCGGATGGGCGTGGTGGAAGTATGTCGGGCGCTGCCGAGGAGCGCACCGATGCCCAACATCTCGAAGGTCGACCTGTATGCGTCCATCCGCCGAGACTTCCGCGCGGGCACGTCGAAGCGGGCGCTGGAGCGCGAGTACGGGGTGGGCTGGCGGACAGTCGACGCAGCTCTGATTTCGGTATGGCCGCAACCGCGGAAGCAGTATCCACGGCGCGGATCCCGGTTGGATCCGTACAAGCCGTTCATCGACGAAATCCTACGCGCGGACCTGAAAGCGCCTCGTAAACAACGACATACCGTGACCCGCATCTATCAGCGGCTACTCGACGAGCAGGCCATGACCGGAGTGTCGTACGGGCGGGTGCGCGCCTATGTCGCCGACCGCAAACCCGAGATCCTCGCCGCGTCGGGCCGGGCCCCGGCCCAGGTGTTCGTGCCGCAATCGCACCGGCCGGGAATGGAGGCCGAGGTCGACTTCGGAGAGATCGTGATCCGGCTGCGTGGTGATCTGGTGCGCTGCTACCTGTTCGCGCTACGAATGTCGTTCTCGGGCAAAGCTGTTCATCGAGTATCGATGTCGGGTGGGCAGGAGGCGTTCTTCGAAGGCCACGTCCACGCCTTCTCCAGGCTCGGTGGCGTGCCGGCCGGGCAGATCCGCTACGACAACCTCAAGGCAGCAGTCGCGAACGTGATCGGCTTCTCGCGCCAACGAGTGGAAACCGAGCGATGGACAGCGTTTCGTTCGGCCTTCGACCTGACCGCGTTCTACTGCCAGCCAGGACAAACCGGCGCTCATGAAAAGGGCGGCGTCGAAGGCGACATCGGCCGCTTCCGCCGCAACCATTTGGTGCCGGTTCCCGACGTCTCCTCGATCGCGGAGTTGAACGCGATGATCGATGTCTGGGATCTCGAGGACGAGGACCGCCGCATCGGTGTCCGACCCCGCACAGTCGGCGAATACTTCGCAGTCGAGCAGGGGCTGCTCAAACCGCTGCCGGACGAGCCGTTCGAGACCGGGCGCTGGTTCACCCCGCGGGTCGACCGCTATTCGCAGATCACGGTGCGCGCCAACAAGTATTCGGTTCCGGTTCGCGTGATCGGCCGTCAGTTGAGGGTGTTGCTGCGGTCCTCGGAGTTGATCGTCTACGACGGCCGCACCGAGATCACCCGGCACGAACGCCTGCCGGGCAAGGGCGAAGCGCGCCTCGAACTCGACCACTACCTGGAAGGGCTGTTGCACAAACCCGGCGCACTGCCCGGCTCGACCGTGCTCGAGCAAGTCCGCGCGGCAGGCAAATTCACCCCGGTTCACGACGCCTGGTGGGCCGCGGCCCGCAAAGCCCGCGGCGACGCCGAGGGCACCCGAGCACTGATCGAAGTGTTGCTGCTGCACCGACATCTACGCCACGACCACGTCGTCGCGGGACTGGCCACCGCCTTGCGGGCCGGGGCGTTGACCCCGGACGCCGTCGCGCTCGAGGCCCGCAAGGCCGCCGACTCCGACACCACACCCGAGCTCGACGAGCAGAACTGCGAGCCCGGGTCGGCGTCGGCAGTCGCGTCGCTGACCGCTCGCCGACTCGCGCAATTGCCACCCGATACGCGACCACTGCCGTCAGTTCGGGCCTATGACGAATTACTGCGTCTGACACAACGATCGAGAGGATGACCCGATGGACGCACCCCGCCGCCGCGGACTGACCGAGCAAGCCGCCGACGCCGCGGTCGACACCGCCTGCCGCATGCTACGGCTACCGACCATCCGCGCTCAGTTCGACGAGATGGCCGATCTGGCCTCCCGCGAGCAGATGACCTACCGCGGATTCCTGGCCGAGTTGCTGATGGCCGAATGCGACGACCGCGCCCGCCGCCGCTCCGAACGACGCATCCGCGCCGCCGGATTCCCCCGCGAGAAGTCGTTGCGAACCTTCGATTTCGACGCCAACCCCCACATCGACGCCGCCATGATCCACACCCTGGCCAAATGCGAATGGATCAAGAAGGGGTTTCCGCTCTGCCTGATCGGCGACTCCGGCACCGGCAAATCCCATCTACTGATCGCGCGGGCACCGAGGCCGCGATGGCCGGTTTCCGGGTGAGATACACCCTGGCCGCGAAGCTGGTCAACGAGCTGGTCGAGGCCGCCGGCGAGAAGCAACTCACCAAAACCATCGCCCGCTACGGGCGAGTCGACCTTTTATGCATCGACGAGCTCGGATACATGGAACTGGACAAACGGGGCGCTGAACTTCTGTTCCAGGTATTGACCGAACGCGAGGAAAAGAACTCTGTTGCGATCGCATCCAATGACAGCTTCAGCTCCTGGACAAAGACTTTCACCGACCCACGGCTCTGCGCCGCGGTTGTCGACAGACTCACCTTCGGCGGCAACATCATCGAGACCGGCACCGACTCCTACCGCCTCGCCCACACCAAAGCCGCCCTGGCCGCCACCGCCAGCAGGACCAGCCAACAACCCGACCCGCCCGTCGTCGAACGACCAACCCGCCGCACCAGACGATGACCAACGAATCGAATCGCACCGCCCGGAACGGTTACCCAGCCCGCCCGACAACGTCGCGGAGCCGCCTGTCGCCGTTGAACGTTGTTGAGCCGGACCAGAGGCTCCGCCGGAGTCATTCGTGGTCAGAGCGCTACTTGATCGCCAGCCACCGCTGAAGGATCTGCGCGACGGTCGGCTGCTTGTCCTTGATGTCATCGAGACCATCAAAGCTCAGGATTCCACGGATATCGGAGACCCACTGCACCAAACCGGACGGATCGCCCATCACGGGAGCAGCCTTCTTGTCTTCCTTTCGGGTCGAGCCCATGTGAAGGATGAGCTGCACCTTGTTGTCCTTGTTCTTCAAATTGAAGGTCACCCGATCCTCACCGTCCAGGACATAGCTGGGCGCACTCCACTTGACGTGTTCGACAAGGTTCGGCTCGGTCTCCAAAATGATCGACTGCAGGGCCGTGACCTGCCCTCTGCGGTCGTCGTCCAACTCGTTCAGGATGTCATCAACTGAACCGCTCTTGGCCATAGCTGAATGGTAACTGAGTGGCTGGAGGGTGAGGTCGCTACAGCTCCGCTTTGCCACGGACCCGAACAAGAGCTCGACGCCGTCAAGATTCGCGAACAAATTGGGGCCACCACACCGACGAACGCTGTCGTAGTTCATGGATAACTGCCGTCACGGACCATGAACGAAGCCAGATGCGGAGTCACCGGGGATGACGAGCGGGCCAGCGCCCAGCTCGGACACATGGACGGCAACAAGTCGATGGCGCAACGTCACTACATTCACCAGGGCATTCCACGCATGGTCGCGGTCGACAACGCGGACGTCCTGGAACTGCTGAACCCATTCAAAATGGCACCAAAGTGGCACACCGGGGCGTAGTTCAGCAGTACGCAACCCACTGACCAGCGGAAACGGTCAATCCTTCTTCATCATCCCGCCGATGAGGAAGGACTCGACCGTAGCGGACCCCTCCCGAACCAGCTCAAAGTGGCACCCAAAGTGGCACTTCACAGCCGCAAAACGCCCACCGAGCGGCCGAAATGCCTGGTCCTAGACCGTCACTTTTCATCATCTCGTAGAACCCCCAAGGTCATGCGCTGACCTGGCGATCTTGGGGGTTCTACCCATTCTGACCTGGGATTTCACTACCCCAACGCACCCCATCCGTTCCGACCGAAACCCTTGGATTCCCACCGTTCTGGCCGCAAAATGGCACGCAAAATGGCACTGGAATTCCCACCACATCCCACCGGTTCCGCCGCATTGATCGGGCGGATCGCCCTGTTGGCACACTTGTTGCCCCTGTGGTCCAGATGCGTTTCAAGCGGTGCACGACTGGTCCAAGTTCCATGTGTCCGGCGTCTCAAAGGTCCACGAAACATCTGCATGACCGTGACCTCCGTACCTACTCGGCACCCCCAACCAGATCGCCGCCGTCGGCGCCGGAACCTCCCGGACGACTTTCTGCTGAACCTGACCCCGGGGACAGGTGATCCGGTTGCTCCAACCGCAAGTCGCCGAACGCAAGCGCAAAAGTCAGGTGGGTATCGAGAAGACCTGTAGATCGGCGGCCACGGTCGCCGGTCCGGTGTAGCCGCCTTCGGCGATCCGCGACGTCCATCGATCCGCCGGAAGGTCGCCCGGCCCGTAATGGCTCAACACCAGGCGCTTGGCCCCGGTCGCCTTGGCGACCTCACCGACCTGCCGCGGCGGTGTGGGCGAGCGCTGCATGTAGTTCGGCGGCCCCTCCAGGCCACCGAATTTGGTCAAGCCTTGCGGCACGGCCGGTATGTCGAAGATGGACTCGTGGACAAGGAGATCGGTGCCCTGCGCGAGGGTGATCAGGTTGTCGGACTTGATGGTGTCCCCGGAGAAGGGTCCTCCCTCGGCGGCCTCAATGTGCCGACCTGGTCGCTGGTCTCGGAGATGCTGTCTACCTCTCTTTCCCACTGTTGGCACCGCTCGTGGACCGCATCGCCGACCGGTTCATCGCCTCGTCCATCGCACTGCTCTTCCTGGTGATCGTCGGCCTGCACTTGTTCTACTACTTGCAATTCGACGGCCCCAAGGGCATCGCCAACATCTTCCTACCCAGACTCCAGCCAGGAGATGCCACTCCCGAGTACGAGATCCATGCCTCACCAATCTGGTTCCAGCAGAACGAAATCCCGGTCTCACCCTCGTACTGGCTCAGCTACAACTTCCCGCTGAGCCGCTTACCCGAGTTCTACATCGGAGTCCTCACCGCCAAACTCCTGATCTCCGGCCGGTGGAACTTCACGAACATGCGCTATCCACTACTCGCCCTGGCCGCGAGCTACGCCATGACCTGGCTCGTCCCCCTGAACTTTAAACTCTCCCCCTTGATCGTCCTCCCGACAGCGGCGGTCATCGCCACGTCGAGCGTTCGCGACCTATCCGGCCGAAAGTCCTTGAACTCGACTCCCGTCGTCACCTGGCTCGGCGATATCTCCTACGCCTTCTATCTGATCCAGTAGCCAGTGATGGTCGCGATCACGAAGTACTTCCTGCACGGCAACCAGTACGAAACCCGAGGCTGGCTCCTATGGACCACGGTCTGCCTACTCGTCTCCATCCTCGCTGCCGCGGCCATCTATCACGGCGTCGACAAGCCGATCACGACTCGTTTTCCACGGCGCACCAACATGGCCACACTCGGCGGATCACAACGCCCCCAAGGTCTTAACGAGTGACGCCCCCGCGGCGACGGCCGCGACATCTTGGGCCGCTACGCCGATGGCAACTCTGGCACCAGCGGCAAGGCGGCATCGCTGATGGCCGGAGTCAGCCCGAAGGTGGTCAGCCAACGCGCGGGCCACGCGGACGTGGCCCTCACCATGAAGACCTAGTGCCCTTCATAGATCGTGCCGATCGAATCCGGGATACGTCGCATCGCACCGCACCTCCGCGAGATCAATGAGTACTCACGGTATCTGGTGCAAATGGTGGGTCCAGTTCGGATTATAGTCGGCTTGATGGCGGTAGATGCTCAGCGCTAGGTAAAGGGCGGTTCGCAGCGCCTTCTCGCGCGCGTCTGCTTCGACCCACTGCGGCGCAGCATGGTTGTCGCCGAAGATGGCGCAGACCTCGTCGTAGTCCGTGCGCGTCTGCTGGTACAAGGCGAGCACGGTGTACTTCGCCTGCGTTTCGGTGAACCGGCGCAGCTGATCTTCGGCCGACCCGTCCGCCGCCTGACGCTCTGCCATAAGCCTGGCCTCGAAAAAGGCTTCGGCTTCGGGAGGGAACGCCGGACCTGATTTGATTTGGAGGTACATGACGACCGCCTTCGTTGTAGGCGCGAGCGAGTCTCAGTTCGGTTAGGGGCATGCACTTTGAAGATTCTTCGCGGTAGTCAGGTCGACGCCGCCGAGGCAATACCGGCTCGCCACTGGCCGTTTTGCTCAGCGGCCGAATGTCGAACTCAGCGCCCCATACCGCGGGAGTCGGATCGGCGCACGAGGTCCTGGCAGATCCGGCATTCTCTGACCATCGGCGCCGGGTTCGGTGAGATAGGTGTGATGTCGATGAGCGCTTGAGGACGACCACGCCCCTTGATGCGAGTCCACGTGGCCTCCAAAAGAATCCACCCATCATTTGATGAGAAGCGCAGACGTGCTTGCGTCTTCGCCTCGTTTCGGACGCCGGTCGCGAGGGCGTAACAGGTATCGGCGGCGAGAAGTCTGCTGTTGTAGTCGAATTCGGGTTGGTGGTGACGCCAGCCCGCGAAGGCGGTGTGTTCTTCTGCCACCCATTCGTGGACGAAGCCGCTGGGCAGGTCCACCAACGCCAGCGCGTGGTCGGCCGGGATCGGCATCTGCCGGAACGCCAGTGTTCGCGGGTCGGCGCAGGTGGTGGGGTCTGTTGCGGATTCGAAGACGATCGCACGGATTGTGCGGTCGGAACCGTGTCCGCTGGCTCGTGCGGCGAAGTGCAGCCGATGGTCGGTGCCGTCGTCGCAGGTGGTTGTGGCGGTGCCGATCCATTGGTCGGTCGGGTCGACGAGGTTGAACATCGACAGGAATTTGGCGCGGTCGTCCCATTGGTCGAATCGGGACAGCAGTTCGGGAATCGTATTGCCGTGGGGCAGTTCGCCGAAAGGGAGCTGCAGCAGGTAGGCGGCGGCGGGGTCGGCGGTCACGGTGCCGTTGGCGCGCCACTGCATGGTGCCGATGTGAGGCTTGTCGGGGAGGTCCCGGTTCGCGCTGTCCACCCAGACGGCGGCGGCGTGGACCTGTCCGGTGGGTCCGAGTACCGGGAGGGCGGCGATGCGTTTGACCTGCCCGTCGGGCATGGTGACGTCGCTGCTGCACGTGTCGGCGACTGTCGCGCACTCCTGGACCACGGAGACGAGTTCTTTGGCGATCAGGCCGTTGGCTGCGATGCTCGCGCGGGTGAGTTTGGAGAATTCGCGAGGCTCCAGACCGTCCAGGACGACCGATGACCGCCCGGTGCCCGAGAGCGTTTCAGCGACCACCCAGTTCTTCCCGCTGGGGCGGACCCGCTCCGAACCGCAGGATTCGCTGGCGGCGGAGGATTTCGTGGTCCGGTCCGCTCCGGATGCACCGCGGTTCTGAATGCGCCGGGCAGGAGTATGGCGGGTGGCTTGGCCAGCGGGTTGCGCTTTGTGGGGGTCCTGTTGGTTCATCTCGCACCTCCGAAGATCGTGTTCACTGTTCTGGGCCGCTGTGGCGGGGAACGGACTCGAGCATTGGCAGCCGCCCCTCGCCATCGGTCGCGGAACTCGTTCGAGAATGCTGCGCTGGGTGCATCGATGCAGGCCAGGACGGTTCCACATACGGAACAGACCTTGCAGTCGGATTATCCTTGTGGTATGACGCAGGTCACACCTGGCAGGCGAGGCAGTGCTGAAGAGGGCAATAGAGCTGGTCCGAGAGGCGGTGACGACGGTCCGGCGGGATGCGGACTGGTTTCGGCTCAGCCGCTCGCAGCGATTGCGGCCGCCAACCAGTTGGGCATGTCAGATGTGGGGGTCATGTCCAAGGTCCCTGCGGCCACGCTGTCACGGCTGTGGCAGGACGAGCGGTGGCTCGATGCGGTGTCCGGGGCGACCTTGCAACGGTTGATCACGGCGATTCCCAGCCTGCTCAGGTACGTGAACGGCCGCAGCCACGCGGCACGGCTGGAGTCGGTGCTGGGCGAGTGCGCCGACTCCGGGCTAGAGGTCCACCTGGATCGTTTGGAATCGCTGATTGCCTGCGGGCAGTCGGTTCAGAATCTGGTGACCGTGTTGGATGCGGCGGCCGCGGTGATGCGACTGGATTCGCGTAACGCGATCGCGGGCCTGGCTCGGTGCTGGGGCAGCGGCCAGAGCATCGCCCTGGACGCGATAGTCGGGCCGATATCCGGAGTGCTCGGTGGTCGGGATCTGTTGGTCGACAAGGCATTGCAGCTGATCGGCATCGTTGATACCGGCTGTAATTCGCTGCGTACGACGGTGGGCTACGGGATCTTGGTCCACAAGGCCGCCAAGTTGACCGGCACCGTTCCGGTGGAGCTTTCGGCCTCCGCGGCGGAACGCAGTTCGGCCTTCGCCTATCGCAGCAGCGTCATCGGCATGCTGCTGCGCACGAATGACCCGGAAACCGCCCTCGCCTATCACCGCGAGTTGGAGAACCGGCCGCTGCTGTGCCGTAACGAACTGTGGTCGCTGGCCACGTTCTCCGGAGACGAGCCGCAGACGCCGCAGTTCGCGATCACTGCCAAACAGTTGAAGCGGACCGCGGCGGACATGATCCGCGATTTGTCGCTGCTCAACGACGCTTACCTGTATTACCTGGTTACCACCGCGATTCCGGCCACTCTGAACTATGATTCGTCCTTCGGATCGCTGCGTGCTGAACTCTTGACGGCGGTGCAGCAGCGCTTGGATCTCGGCATCGACGATGCGCGTGTGCGGTCGGCGACGGTTGCGTTGATGAAGTCGATTCGGTAGCCAGCGATACAACAGCGAGGAGCGAGTGTGCTGGGTGACGAGCGGGTGTCCAGCGCCTATGCGCAGAACGCGGAATTCTGGATCAGCATCATCCGCGACCGCATCGACCCTTATCAGACCCAGCTGACCGACCCAGCGTTGTTGGACATGATCGGCGATTGCACCGGCCTGCGTATCCTCGACGCCGGATGCGGTGAGGGGTATCTGGCCCGCGAACTCGTCCGCCGCGGCGCAGCACACGTCCACGGCGTCGACACCTGCGAGCAATTCATCGCCTCGGCGCGATCCCATCCCAACTTCCGATCCGACGCCACCACGTTCGATCACGCCGATGTCGCGGCCCTGCCGATCGACGACCATTGCGTCGACCTCGTGGTGGCCAACCGGCTCCCCAACGGCATCACCGAGCCCGGCCGCCGCTTCGACGAATTCGCGCGCGTGCTCGTGTCGTCCGGGCGACTGATCCTGCTCGGCATGCACCCCTGCTTCTACGGCGCTCGCGCCGAGCGGACCCCCACCGCGCATGCCACCGAGTTTTCCGTGGACACCTACTTCGGCATCCGGTCCGTCGAACAGAACTTCAATGTTGCCGGCCGGGTCTCCCCCGCGCCGTCGGTGCAACGCTTCTACTCCCTCGAGGCATACATTCGCATGATCACCGCGGCGGGTTTCGCCGTCACCGACCTGCGGGAGCCCCATCCCACACCCGAGCAGCGGCGGCAAAGCCCTTGGTGGGATGAGAATTTCGTTCGCCCACTGTTCTTGCTCATCGAATGTCGGCCATGGCCGACGACCAGCTGAGCCGATCTGGCCCCGAGCGGATCCACGCGACCAAGCGACGCGCGCTGATGGATGGGCATCAGAGTTCGGCTCCTTCGGATGTGGTCGGCTCGGGAGCACTGTCGCGCTCGGCGACATTGGCGTTGGCCTGCGGCGGTGTGTGTTCCTCGCGGCGTGCCCTCGCCGCTTCTTCTGCCACCCGTTGCTCGCCGGGAAGGTCTCCGCGGCGCTGGAGTTCGGTGCGAGCCGCGACGAGTGCGTGATTCTTCCGCTCGACGTCGGCGGCGAGGCGATGCTGGTGCAGCTGCTGATCGAAATCCGTTGTGCTGGTGCCTGTCCAGCGGAACAGCACCGCATCGGTGGCAGCGGCCAACGCGAGCTGGGTGGAAAGGTCGCGGATTCGCTGGTCGAGTTCGGAGTCGGTGAGGTGCCCGAGCTGATGATCCGGTCCCGACCCGACGGGCGTCCTCGACGGCGGCGGGTAGGAAAAAGGAGCCCCTATGACGCCGACTGTGTGCAGCTCGCTGCGAGCGGGCAAGTCCAGTGGCGTCGTCGATTGCAGGCCGAATCGCTCGAGCTGTGCGCGCTTCCATTGGTAGCGGAATCGAGCCTGACCAAGTTCCGCCAGATCTAGATCATCGGCGGCGAGCCGGGCTGTCTCCACATCCTCGGCGGTGACGATTCCGGCGTCCCCGGCTGCTTCGATCAAGGCTCGGAAAGCGTTGTCGCAGAGGGTTTTCGTGCGATCGGCTTCATGGGTGGCGGATTCCGCGCAGACCTGGGCCAGGTGCAGGTCGAGTGCCTCGCCGCCGACCTGAGGCTGTGCGCGCAGGCAGGCGATCTGTTCAGCGAAGACGGTGCGCGCCGCAGAATCGGGGATGGTCGAGAGCAGCGTGTCGAGTTCATCGAGGTCGGCGTCGCGGTCCTTGTCGCGCATGCGGGTCGCGAGTACCTCGACGCGGGCTCGATGGACGGCGGCTTCCCGGTCGGCGGCGATCCAGTCAGCATGCGCGTCGCGGGCGGCGAGCAGCAGGAGGCGTTGGGCGTCACGGCAGGCTCGAAGGTGGTCGAGATGAGGCTGTATGGCGCGAAGGTGGCGACCGGCGCCGCAGTGGTAGGCGATGTACAGCTCGCGGTAGACACGGGCGTAGTCGTCGTGTTCGGCGCGCAGTACCCGGGCGCGTTCGATCGGTGGGAGGTCGCGGTGATCGGGAATGGTGGCGGGGTCCATCGGTGGTTCCCAACTCGTGTCACCGTCGTCGGGGGCCGCATTCTCGAATGCCGGGTCGGCGTCGGCCGTGGGCGGGTCCCCGGGCGGGACGAGCGCTTGCAGCGATACGAGATATTCGGCGTCAGCGTGGAGCGGAACGTCGCCGATGCGCGAGCCGACGCTGTCGGCGAAGGTGATCGGCGGGTGTTCTGGTTCGGGCGGGTGGCCACGGCGAGCGGCGTACTCGGCATCGTCGTCGGGATGTGCTGGAGGTTCCTCAGAGAGGTTCACGCTGGCGCGGTGCAGGTCGAGGTGGTGTCGGGTGAGGGCGGTGATCCGCCATGCCAGGGCGGTGGCGTAGTGGTCCGGGCGGAGCTGGTCGTCGTCGGTGCATGCGTCGCGCAGGAGCGCGTCGGCGGTCTCCAACAGAGCACGGGGAGTCCACTGGGCCGGGTCCGCGGATTCGATGGCGGCAACCAATCGGGGCCAGGCCGGATCGGCTTGAACGAATGCTGCCAACGGCGCACCGAGAACGTCCTCGACATCGGTGATCCATTCCGGTCGCAGTGGATCGGTGTTTCGATGATCGGCCTCGAGGACGCCGAGATCGAGTTCGCCCGCGATCCGCCACCACAGGGCCGCGGCGGGTTGTTCGTCGGGCAATGGACCAGCGTCGGCGGCTCCGCGCAGCAGTGCGGGAACATCGACTCCGGCGCGGTGCGCGAGATCGAGCCGGGCCGCCAACGCAGGCCAGAAGGAGTCCGCCGCGATGCGCGGATCGATGGCGGCGACGGTCGGCACCCATCGTCCGAGGGCGTCCGTGTGATCACCGACGACGGCCGCGACCCGCTTGTCGAGCGCGCATTGATGGCGGCGGGCAGGGCCGAAGTCAGGCAGCGACGGACCGGAGGGCCGATGGTCGGCGTCATCGACGCGGCGGGCGGCACGCCACACAGCCACATCGCCGAGGAGCCCGGGCCGATGTGAGGTGGCGGTGAGTTGCAGACCCAAAAGGGTGCGCGACCAAGCGGGGGCGGTGTCGGGTGTCCAGGTCTCGGTCTGGTGCCGCACGCCAGCCGCGAGATCGGTGACGAGGTGCGCCCGTGCGGTCAAGTAGTGCCCGAGCCCAGAGTGATTCCGCAGCACGTCGGGGATTCCGAGCAGCCACGGCAGCGGCCCCGGCCCGCTCGTGCTCGAATCGGTTTGGCACAGCCGCCAATCCAGGACGGCAGCAGTATCACGGACACCGTCGAAGTCGCGTTCGGCGATCGCGATCGCCAGTCTTCGTATCGGGTCACTGGGCTGCCCATCCTCGTCGGCAGTGATCGCGATGACGGCCAGGTGTTGGCGCAGGGCAGGCCATCCGCCGCAATCGCTGAGACCGGGAAGCAGCTGTTCGGCATCGGCGTCGATTCGGCTCATCACCTCGGGGCCGGCAAGATGTTCCGCCGCGGCTCCCAGCGCATGAGAGTAGGCGTCGGTGGCGTGCGCGAGCCGGGTTGTGACGGCGAAGGTTTCGCGATGACTGGTCGTCGCCGACCGAGCCGTGGTGTCGCGAGCGAGGACATCAGTGAGGATGTCGACAACCGTCGGTGGGCGCATCGCGCGTTCGGAGTACAGATCGTGGGCCAGGTCGACGGCGGTATGGGCGTAAATGTCGTTGCGGCGGCGACCGCGTGAGATCGCCACGTACAACTGGGCGCGATTCTCCGCACCCGTGATGACGCTGTGCCCGGTATCGGCGGTGATGCCCTGGGCGGAGTCAATGGTCGTGGCCCACCCCAAAGTCACCTCCTCGCGCACATAGTCAGAGGGCAGCAGCACGCGGTGGCCGGAATCCAGGTGCGCGGCAACGACCGTGCCGTCGGGACGCACCTCGATCAGACGCCAGCGGTAGCCGTTGCGGACGTAGTCGGTGGCGCTGATGCGCAGGCGCGGATTGTTGCGGCGGGTGCAGATCACGTCCCCGGCAGAGGCTTTCAGTCCATCTGCCAGCTCCAGTTCCGGTCCGACCGCAGCCGTGCTGGTAGCGAGTCGATCCTTGCGGGCGCGGGAGTTCAGGATCGCCACGATCTCGCGTGTTGGGGCGAGCATCACCGCGTCCAGCCTGGCAGCACGGTCGGCTGCCCATGCGGTGTAGCAGGCGTCGATGACTCGGTCCAGGGTGCCGATGTGCAGCCGATTGCGGTCGGCGTAGAACGCGATCACCGACGGATCTCCGGCGCGCACTGCCAGGGTTGCGGCGGCTTCGGCGGGCTTGTGGAAGCGCATGACTCGGGTGAGGGTGACCGCGCCGACGGTGTCGGCGATATCGCGCAGCACTCCCCCGGCGGTGATCGACGCCAGCTGCCGATCGTCGCCGATCGCTCGGACGATCGCGCCACGCCGCAGCAGGAAGTCCACGACCAGATCCAGTTGCCGGGTGGAGGCTTTGGCGGCCTCGTCGATGATCACCAACGTGCCCAGGCCGATCGCGTGCACCCACGCCGGAACATGCACTCGCCCGGCGGTTTCCGGGGTCAGGTGGGTGAGGATGTAGCCGAGTTTGTCGATGGTGTGCACCGGGACGCCGGCCCCGATCTCAGCCTCCAGCACCGCTGCCGACGCAGCGGTCGGCGTGAGCCCGAGCACGGACCCGCCCTCGCCGCGCCAGGCGCGCACCAGCACCTGCATCGCCACGGTCTTGCCCGTCCCTGCCGGGGCGATGGCGACCTGCAATCGCCGTCCCGAGGTGGCGAATTCACGCACCAACGCAACCTGACCGGTGTTGAGTTCACGGTCGTTGTTGTTGGCCGTGAACTCCAGCAGCGCCACATCGACGGCGGACCCTGACAGCACACGCCCACCGTCGGCTCGAGCGACGGCGACGAGCCGATGCTCGGCGGCCAGCACTGCCGCCGAGGTGTATTGCTGCGATTCGGCGACGCTGTAAACGCTGGTACCGTCAGCGCGCCGCAGTAGCTGCGGCTCGTCGAACCGATCCGGTTGTGTGCGCGCAATCGACCGCGATTCCGACAGGGCTTCGCGGGTCACCGCCTCCGCGGCGCGCTCCCAGTCTTCGGTGGATACCTGGCCGCGGATCTGGCGTTCGATTTCCGAGCGCACATGCGTGGCCCGCCACACCGATCGCCTGCGTGACACGACATCGATGACCCGATCTGCCACGCCCGCAACCCATTCCGGGCTTATCTGAACGCGCGGCACGTGGCGCGGGTGACAGGCGTTCCAGATCATCTCCGCCACTGCGGCTTCGCTGCCGAGCAGCTCGACCGCTTCGACCCACCAAATGGCGCGTTGTTCAGCCAACGAGCGCAGTTCGTGTTTGGCCGGGCGGGTGTCCAGCGTTGCGCGTTCGGACAGCTTCAGCATCTCTACCGTCGTCGGCTCCCGCCCCCACTCGGCATGGAAGCGGCGCGCCAACTCCGCCAGACGGGCCTCGATCGCTGCGTCGCGGCGAGACCACAAGAGCCGCAACTCCTCCGCGATACCAACGACCTCACGGATCGGTGGCCGATCCGGATCACCATCCCCGCGGTCGACGAACTCCGTCCCCACCAGCGAATGCACGTAGTGCTCGGAGCGGGTGTTGTAAACCTCCGAAGCGGTGACCAAGACCCGGTACAACATGCGGGCATCCAGCGCCCGCCACAATCCCTCGTCCCGGGTGCGGACCTTCGTCGAAATCACCACGTGCGTATGCAGATCCGGGTCACCTGCGCGGCTGTCACGATGCTCGAACGCGTTCACCACCAGCCCGCGCGTGTCTACCTGCGCAACCCCGTTCGCCCCCAACCGGGTATACGCCGCGTGTGCCTCCAGGAACGCCAACGCATCCGCCACCGCCAGCCGATGCGCCAGTTCGATCTTCTCCGCGATCGCTCGTGGAGCGATCGCCCACAGCGCCGAAATCGACTTCACCGGAGAGAAACACACATCGAAACCCGCCACGGCGGTCGTCGCATTCCGAGAGTTCCGCGCGACCCAGCCCGACAATTCCCGGTCGTTCAGCGGCGCACGATCGAACTCCCCGGCAAACAACTCCCGGGCGACCCGCGTCCGGATCTCCGCGCGCACCTCGTCAGGGATCGGGGTATTCCACCGCTCCCCCAACGCCAGGTTGTGCGCGGTGAACTCCTCGGCACAGCGCCGCCGAAACTCACTGGCCCCGACGAAGATCCGGAACGGCTGCCCCAATTGCGACGCTGCCAACGCTGCCCGCCGAGCATCCTTGGGCTTCGCGCCGGCCTCGAGTTGCTCGGCATACACCCGGTCCTCGATCGCTTCGGCGTCCGGATGCCTGCCCAATCCGAACAACGCTCGCATCTGTGGCTCGGTGACCGCATCACCCACCGCAATCGAGTCGAATTCTGATAAGCCCGAACCCATCCAGACACCGGGCGACTCCCCCTTGACCGAGTAGTAATCAGCCAAGGAACTGCGCCCACGCTCACTCACGTCATGAGCGGCCGTCTGCCGTAGGTAGTATTCGAACCCGTCACCGGCAGACAGTTTGTGAACTGTCGCCGTCATATTTCACGGTAAACACGCAGACGCGCCTTCAGCCATCAAAAAATCGTCATTCTCAGGCACCCTTCACCCACACCTTCTTAGATTCTCAGGCGGGGTCGTGGCGCCAGCCTCCGATCGGCGACTATTCCCCAGAAGACCATCCACTACCTACGGGTTGTCACCTTTCCGGCGACACTGCCAGAATCGCGCAGCCTGAATGCAAGAGGTCTGAGGTGGAAGAGGAGGCGACTTGGAGGCATGGCAGAGAATGTAGACAGTGATCGTGGACGGGGTTAAGAGTTGGCGAGGTAAACGAACGATGGAAAATGACTAGAACGGCGAATATCCTGGTGCTACCACTCATTCCACCGCGCCCAAAATGACCAGCGCGACCCATCGCCCGGCAGGAGGCGGACTGGAGAACCCACGCGAGAGGAGAAGCGATGCCATCAAAGAAGGAAACAATGCGCGTTCGTCGGCAGGCACACGAAGCCATGGCCACTCGCCGTCAAAAGAGAATTGCACGGGAGCAGGCCAATGAAGCCGACCTCACTGCATATCTACTCCTGGAGCAGCAGATCGGCGCCGCTGAGGCCAACCACCGAGACGCGCTCGCTGCGTTGCGAAGCAGACAAGGAGAACTCCTACGGCAATGGCGAGCCCGCGGCGAGAAGGTCGCCGAAATGGCCGATCTGACCGGAATGCCTGTACACCACCTGAACCAACTGATCAACGCGAGCACATCAGGACACCGTCGAGCCGCGGCAGCCCAGACGTCGCCAGCCTCAGTTACATCACCCGGCCCCCAGGTAGGCAGCTGAGAAATTCCGCAAGCAGCATGCCGCGAGCAAACCCACGCTACGATCGATCAATCGTCAGGCACTAAGGGGGTTGCGTGGTGATCGATTGTCCAGGTTGCGGATTCGTCGACCGAGTGCAGAGCATACGGGCCATCCATGACATGGGGGTCAGCACGATCCACTCGGTTGCGAATAATTCCGCGCTCGCCTACACGCCATCGGGGTTCGTTCCGGTATTCGGCACATCCTCAGCGACCAGCACTCAGACCTCCGCTCTCGCGGCCGCTACCACCCCGACTCCCGAACTGCCCTCATCGAGTGGCTGTCTCGTCGGCGCGACACTCGGAATCGCCTTCCTCGCGCTGATCGGGTTCGGGCCACCTGTAGGAATCCTGGTCCACAGCGTCGCCAAGGGTGATACGTCCCTTATGCCGGGAGCAGTCATGGGCAGCGTGATGCTGGCAGTTCTGATCGTGGCACCAATCGCAATTGCCATCGCAGTCACGACTTCCCGCTCCCGCAGAACCGCGCGGATCCTTCGCGGCCGACCGGCGGCATACGCGACGTGGTCGGCGGGCTATTACTGCCACCGCTGTGCATCGACCTTCTTCGCCTTCCAGCCCGCTCCACCCGCGTCGGCCGTCCCCGTCCATCAATCGCTCTCGGTCAGCCAGTTCAGGGCGATCGTATGGGCCGCAGGCAAGTTCAACTGACTGTTCAAGTTCCCAGGCGACACCTCGACGTGTATGGCTAATCAGTCCGCGCCTCTGCCAGAATGCGCAGTATGGGTGTGGAGCACGCGGGACTCATCGTTTGGGACGTCGACGGCACTCTCATTCCGGCCGATTTGCGGTGGCTCCGTAGGGCAGTTGCTCGTACCTACGCCATCGAAGAAGCAGACGTTGTGTTCCCCGCGGCGCGTGTGCACGGCTACACCGATGAGTCCATCGTTGTGGACACGGCTCTCGCGTCCGGCGTTCCGGCTGAGGCCGCGGAGCGAGGGGTCCAGCGCTTCCATCGGGAGCTTGACGAGGTCATGGCCGAAGGCGAGGCGGAGCTGGCGCGCGACCAGCCCGCCTATCCCGGAGTGGCGGACACGATTGCCGGCCTGGACAAGCAAGGGTTCCTCCAGACGGTGCTTACGGGAAACCTGCGATCGGCCGCCGAGGTCAAGCTCCGCGTCAATGGGCTGGATCGCCACCTGGATCTCGATATCGGCGGCTTCGGGTCTGATGCGCGCGCGAGATTCGACCTCCCTGCAGTGATCGCCGAGCGGTTCCTGGCGAAGTACGGCGAGCCGCTGGACCCTGCCCGGACTGTTGTCATTGGTGATGCGCCGAACGACATCGCCTGCGCCCGGCACGCAGGATTTCATGTCATCGTCGTGACTCATCGAGCCAGTCGTGAGGAGCTGGAACAGCATTCGCCGGATGCGATTGTGGATGTCATGGTGCCGGATGAAGTTGTGGCCCTGGCGAATTCGCTGACCGGCCTCGGCCGCTAGACACTCAGGTTCTCGACTCGCTCCTCCAACTCGCGCACCGGCCGCTCGGTCTTCCATGGCGCCAAGCGCTCGATGGCTCGTCGGGCACGCTCGATTCCGCGCTGATTGCCCATTCCAGCCAAGCTTTCGAACGTCTCACCGATAATCCGGCAACCCTCCTCCAGTTCGCCATCGAGGACGTGAGCACTGGCGAGGTCGACCCGCGCAGCCAGTGCGACGTTCCGGTCTCCTTCCCTGGTGGCTTTCAATGCCTCTTCGAGTGCGGTAATCGCTTTGCGAGGCTCGTTGAGGAAGACCCAGCAGGTTCCCTCGTAGACGCGCAGGCGAGCCGTGCTCCAGTCGCTGAACAGGCCAGTTCGGTCAGCTTCGCCGATTTCGTTCACGGCGCGATCGGCTCTGTTCAAGGCCTCCTGACATTCTCGGTGAAGCTCGAGCACCGCATAGGCCTGTGCCTGTTCCGCGGCTATCCGCGCTCGCGCCGATGGTGGCAGTACATCGCCGAAGGCTGCGGCTTCGCTGAGCATCCGAAGGCCGATCACGATGTCGCCGTCGGAGCCGATCAGCGTGGCCGCGTCAGATCTGAGATTGCTCTCGAAGATGCGCGCCATCCCGCCCAGGAACGGGTCTTCGAGCTCGTCGGCGAGTTTCCGCGCGAACGCGCAATTCGCCAGTGCCATAGGACGATCCCCGAGGGCGCTCCACAAGCGACTCTCGACGATCGAGGTCTCGCCCAACAGCAACCCGAGCCGATGCTTGACTCGATCGTCTTGGGCGGTCCGAAAGAGTGTCGCAACGGTATCCCGATGTGCGGAGAGGACGCTGACCAGAGCATCGGGTGCGATGCTTTGCCGCTGACTTGCCAGCAGCCGCGTCACGTCCGTGAAGCCCGTGATGGTTTGGTCGGTGATCCTCTTGGATTGAATAAGTGCTTCGACAGGGCTTGAGCGCAAGGCTCCGTTGGGTTTGAATGCTGACGCTGTCGCAGCAGCGAACCCCTGCGTAATGAACGATCGACGCCCGATCACCGTATCCTCGTCAGATTCGCCGACCGGCCGGAAAGGCTCGGTCGCAGCTTCGGCTAGTACACGCGGATCGAGTGGTACATGCACCACCAGTCCGTTGACGATGACCGGCAACAGGACCGAGTCGTCACCCAGCGCGCCCGAAGTTGCTGGGGCAGGTTGGGAGTGTTTGCGGCCAATCTGCTGGTCGCGCTTGGCTTTCGCCCGCAATGCGACCAATGCGCCGCCGGTGCCGAGTGCATCGTCGATCGCCGAGATTAGCTCCAAGGACGGAAGATTGGAATCATCCCATTCGGTCATGGACACGTACTGGCGCGAGTAACCGATCCGGGTCGCAAGCTGGCGCTGACTGAGGTTTGCGGCCTTCCTGAGCCGTCGGATTTCGCGCGCCAAGCTGTTGGCGACGGCTGCCAGTTGCCGGTCTGCTTCGTTCACCGGGTCACGCTTCGCCGCCCCTGACATGCGCTCATTCTTGCCGATAGCGAGGTGGCAAGTCGGTTTTCCTCGGGACTTGCCACCTTTCCACGCTGGTCGCGGCCGAGGTTCCCTCGAACGAAGTAGCCGCCACTACGCACTCTGAGGGCAATCATGACGAGAACACTCCCGATGGCAATCGGCTATCTCCGAACCGACGTCAGCGGACACGGTCAGCAATGGGACGAGACTCGAATGCGCAGTCTCGCAGCGAGACTCGGCTACAACCTGCGCAAGACCGTCGCATTCAGCGAACACACTCACGAGCCGATTCAGCGGTTGGTCAACGTCATTCGAAATCTAGGCGCCGAGGCCGTCATCGTCCCAGGGCCGCAGCACTTCGACCGCCACGAAGTTCCACCCGAGCTCGTACAGGCCGCTGACGTCATCACCGTAGACCCGGAGACGACCTACGCGAGACGCGCGACCGGCGAGCTGCCCGAGATGAACGGGGCCCCGCGATGACCATCAGCCCGATCGAACCCTTCATCATCGGACGACCTCTGCAAATCCTGACCGCGCAGGAACAGGCCAAACTTGATCCGGCGCTTGTCGATGTCATCGAGTACCGAAAGTCCGGACTGAGCGTCAACTGGATCATCGGCTGCCCGCTCAATTGCGCGTACTGCATCCGCTCGCTGTTCGGCAACTACGAGATGAAGGTACCCAAGCGGCTCACCGACGAAGAGGCCGCGGTCGTACGCCTGCTGACGCACCGCTACTTCCGACCGCATGTCACCCCGATCCAGCTGCTGAACCGGGCCACTGACCCGATGCTTCCGCGCGTGAAGCCGCATGTGTTCGAGATGCTGCGGCTACTCGATCAGGAGCACCTCACCAATCACGTCCTGTTGATCACGCGCTGGCATATCGACCCCGAGGATTGTGTGATCCTCAACAGCCTCACCAACATTCGCCTGACGGTCCTGGTAACGAACTCCGGCATCGACGATCACCGTATCGAGCCTGTGGACTCGAACATCGCCGCCGCGTCGTTGCGGACCGCGTTCGAGCACGCGGACCGGTATCGGGTCGTGCACTACTGGCGGCCCATCGTCCCGGGCTTGAACGACTCCGACGAACACCTGCAGCGTGGCCTGACGTTGAGCCACCACGCCCACGCGACCGTCTTCACCGGCCTGTTCTTCAAGGGGGAGATCAGGGAGTACTACCGGGCGAACGGCCTACCCGAGCCGTATCTCGAAGGACCGCGTCGCAAGATCTTCCCCGAGGACCTGGAGCACCGCATCCTCACCGCCGCAGAGAAATACGGTGCGGGTTCTCCGTTGTTCCGAAAGACCTCGTGTGGCGTGACCTACGCTCACGGAGTTGCGGACTACAACGGCCACTATGGTATTCGCGAGCTGTGCGATATCTGCCCTGTCGCGCAGATCGAACGCTGTGCCAAGGCGTGGCAGCGGCCCGACCAAGCCGAGGTCGACGAATTCACTCGGCGGCTCGGTGGCAAGCTCATCGAGATCAATGAGCGCGCGATCGTGGTCTCAGGCCTGAACGAGCCGCCGCGCTACTTGATGCAGCACGGCCTGGGTTACCAGGTGCATGACGTCGATAGGCCGCACATCCCCCATCATCACGGCCGCGCCGATATCGGCTGGCCCGCGACCAAGGAGAAGCTGTGACCACCGCGTTTACGGAGATCCCCGCCGCCCTGCGCGGACACGACATCGCCGTCGTCGACGTCGAAGGCAACGGGCAGAATCCGCCGGAGATCATCGAGATCGCCATCATCCCAGTGGCGGGAACGGTGGTCAGCCCGGAGGAGACCCGCTCGTGGATGGTCAAGCCGAAGAACCCGATCACTCCGATCGTGACGCGCAAGGTACACGGCATCACCAACGACGACGTCGCCAACTGCCCGGAATGGGAGCACGTGTCCCCGGCGATCGGCCGCGTCATGTTCGGGCGAACCCTGGTGGCGCACAACGCGAACGTCGAGCAGAAGGTACTGACCGCCCACCTTCCCGACTGGAAGCCGCTCATGGTCCTCGACACGCTGCGCCTGGCCAAGACGGTATGGCCCGGCTTGAAGAGCTACGCACTCGACAAGCTCATCGAACACGCCCAGTTGGACATGCACGGACTGGACGACGACCAGGAATACCACCGAGCCGGATACGACGCATGGGCAGCATGGCAACTCCTCTGCCTCCTCGTCCGCGAAGGCGAACTCGATTGGGACGCCGTCGTCCAGTCCGCCGGCCTGCCCGAGTTCCTAACACCGCCGGAGCCAGAGGGATTGTTTTGACCACATCGAACGAGGTAGACCGCCCGGTCACGGTTGCCGTGATGGGCACTCACTCCACCGGCAAGACCACCTTCCTCAAGCGACTAGAACAGGACCTGCGGCGCAACAGGATTGAGGTCGCCACCGTCGCCGACCTCGGATACGACGCGCTCAAGGCCGGGCTGCCGATCCTCGATCAGCACACGTGGGCATCCACCCTGTGGATCATGACCCGCGGAATCTCCAACGAGCTGGAGGCATGGCTGCACGCCGACGTGGTCTTGATTGACCGAGGCGTCCCGGACGCCCTGGGCTACTACGAAGCCGCGCTGGAATACAGTGGCCGCCAGCCTGATCCCCAGCGGATCCGGCACCTGGAAGAGCTCGTGGTCAACCACAGCCAGAACTACGACTATGTCCTACGCACGGTGCTCGACCCGGAAAAGCCGCTCGGCGACAACAAGCCCCGCGACACCGACCTCCAGTTTCGGGCACTCGCTGGCCAACGGATCGAAGCAGTGATGACTCGTCTGGGCATCGGTCACGATGTCCTGACATCCGCGAGCCATGACCGCGCCTTGGTTGACGCCAAGGCGTACATCGGACTTCGGCTCTCGGAGCCGGAGTTGAAGATCGCCTGGGACGACCCGCCGCCCGAGGCCGCCGCGCCAGCGTCCTGATAGGAAAGAACCCCAAGCCCCCGGCCGGGATCCTTAGTTGATTTCAGACGACCTCGCAGCTGTCGACGTCAGTGGCAACGCCGCAACGGTGTCAGTGGGTGCGCGCATAATCCACATATGCCGTCCGAGCCCGACCCGGTAGCACCGCAACGGCTCGGGGATCTGCCTGAGCCGCGCAGGACCGCATGGCTGTGGACCCACGCCCTCGATCTCGACTACGACGGGATCGAACAGCTGGTCATGGACCGTGCACAAACGCCGTGCCGTTGGGACGGCAACCGCGGCCGGATAGACCTGGTCGGGTTGACCGCAGTGCTGGGCAGCGACGGACGCTTTCACCTCCGCAGCCGGGATGGCTGGCTGGTGTGTGAACGCGGAACCGGACCGAGCCGTCGCCGAGCACCGGACCCGCAGCGAAGCATCGATCAAGAGAGCTACCTGGTCTGGTCCACCGATGGCACGAAATACAGCATCCATCCGCCCAACTGCTGCCCATGGCCGGGCGCGACGGAATCGGTGACGTTCCGGTGGTCGGTGCGGCTGACCGAGACGACCGCCGACCCGGTGGCCGTCCCCAACCGGTACCGGTGCCCGACTCAGGAGACATGGACGTGGTGGCCCGCCCACCACAACCCGAAAACTGCCGACGGCCGGATGCGTGCCTTGCTGGCCCGGGAACTTGGACCCGACTGCCACGCCTGCGGATATGCGCCGGGACACGGCATCGACCACGATCATTTCACCGGAGCGGTGCGCGGATTGCTGTGCCGTTTGTGCAACAACAGCACCATGGGAGTCGAATCGTGCCCGCACCTGAGTGGGTGCCGCTGGGCCGACTACCTCAACGACCCACCTGCCGCGAGACTGAAGTTGACATATCCCAGACGTGGAAAACCGTGGCGGACAAGCTCTCACGCGGCGCGCGTGGAAGCCCTCGGCTTCGATCCCTTCGAGTAACCGCACCCGCACGGCGGTAACGGGCACCGTGTTAGGTGATGGGCCGCTACCAGGGTTGCGGACCGACATCGTTTGCACCGGACATTATTTCGACGATTGTACGATCGGCTTCACAGCCCGGACGGTGGTAGCAAGGGGCTCGCAGAGGCAGCAGGATCTCAAAATCGTGGCAGATCCGCCAAATCCCCGCCAAATATTCTGAGATTTGTCACATGTTTCGAGACCCTACATCAGGCCTTCTTATCCTTGATGGCGCATCCGAATTCACCGTCGCGAACCCCGGCCAGAAATGCCTTCCACTCCTCGCTTGTGTAGGCCAGCCTCGTGCCGATTGCATCGCGCAGGTCCGTTCCGCGGGAACCGAACTCAACCGACGGGAGGCCTGAGGCAAGGGGCGTGGGTTCTTCGCTCAAGACAACGTCTAGGAAAGCCGCCCACGCGACGGCGCTCACAGCAATTTCCGGCTGGCACAACGGGTCTCCGATGTACTTGCTGTCACGGATACGAACAGTCGAACCGTCGAACAAGACTTCCACGCAGGCACCGCCGTTGCTTCCGCTATAGGTGCTCTTTCGCCAGCCTCCACCGGACGACCCTGCCGTGGCCATGCTCAATCCTTTGTCTCCTCAGCAACTTTCAGAATCAGATTGCGGGATTCGACCGGACCTAGCGCGGCCGCCTGCAACCTGTCCCAAAGCTGAGCGTACGCCCGCACGGTCTCCGGGCGGTCGACGTAGTCGGCATCGGCGTAGCCATCGAGGTACACGACGTCCGAGGTCGCATCGTCATCGAAGCGCAGGAGGATGAAGTGCGCCCAGGCGTCGCCGACGCTCTTCGCATTGAATGGCAGAACCTGGATGGCTACGCGCGGAGACTGTGCAATCTCGGCGAGGTGGCGGAGTTGGTCGCGCATGACCTTCTCGTCGCCCACCATCCTTCGCAGTGCGGATTCACTGAGGATTGCGCTGACAGTCTTGCGACGCTGGTCGAGCACTTTTTGTCGCTCGAGTCGCACCTCGATGACCTTCTCGATCTCGTCATCGGCCGCCCGCGGTTGGCCACTCAGCAGCATGGCGCGGATGTAGGCCTCGGTTTGGAAGATGCCGGGGATGACTTCGTGCTGGTACCACTTGATCTCGCTCGCATCGGTTTCGAGGTCGATGTAGCGGCGGAACCAGTCCGGGATCGATCGGACGCCACTCCATCGGCCGCGCTGTCTACCGGCACGGGCGAGCTGCTTCATCGACTCCGCGTCGTCGCCGACTACGCCGTAGAGCTCCAGGAGTATCCCTAGATCCGTCAGTTTGATGCCGCTCTGGCCCATCTCCAACCGGCTGATCTTGCTGGCCGCGGAGTCGATGGCCTTCGCAGCTTCGTCCTGTGTCTTCCCCGCTGCCTCGCGGGCGCGTTTGAGGGCGAGCCCGAGCCGACGCCGCTGGATCGTGGGGCTTTCCATCGCACTGCTCCTCTGCTTGATCGCCGACCAGCCTGGCGTGACCTGCGCACCTTCAAGAGCAACCACAGAATACATTCCCAAAATAGAAGTCCAGTTGTACTCTTGATTCGCAAACCCAAAATAGAAGTCTATTTCAGACTCAGCCGGTCGACACCTCCAGCCGACCTCCGGATATCCCGCGCGTCTCGTAGGGGTGAGCTTTGTGGAGCTCTTGCCAACCAAGAATCACGTCTTGTCAGCGTGCCGGGGCGATGCACCAGGCAACCACCCACTGCTGCAGTGGGCAGCCGAGCTGTCACTCACCCACCAGCAGCTGCTCAACGCGGATGGGGCCGCACGGGAGCCGATCGACGAACGTCGTGTCGAACTGATCCGCAACATCGACAGATGGGTTGCTCGTGAGCTGACACAGCCACTGGGCTGCGCTCGGCTGCACACCGAAACCCTTGGAGCGGTAATCGATCGGTTGGCGATGTTCACGGTGCACGCCAACGCCGCACTGACAGGCACCCGCGAATGGGAGCTCTGGGATTCGTGGGAACGCCTGGCGGAACTGGCCGTTGGCTACGAGGACCTGAAGGACGAGGTCTCCACCGGGCGACGCCGCTTACCCGTCGTGCCACACGACACCACAGACAGGGCGTGATGAATTCAGTCTTACCGCAATAGATATGCCACCGAGGAGAGCATGATGTCCACCATCTTCTGGTCCTTCCTGATTGGCATCACCGTGGGCGCGCTGACCGTGTGGGTCGCACCTCGGCTCACCGGAACGATGAGCCCGGTCCATCCCCATACTCAGGTGCAGGAGCACCTGACGGTGCAGCGAATCGCGGCCCGCATCGAACGCGAACGACTCGAAGGGGAGCGCGCCCAACGCCGGGCCCGATCCGGATCAACGATCACAATTGATCGAGCCCTTCTAACCAGTCCCCTTCTCTCGCAACGTGATATAGGCACCGAGGATTTCAGCACAGTTCATCACGGGCGCGCTGTCGGGCAGTGAACCACGAAGGTGCTGCAGCACGGTGACGGTGGTCTCGTCGTGAATGTCGGCCTGCTGGAGTAGTTCGTTCGCCTTCTTCGCCTCGGCGTCAAGCTTTGTGTCGTCCTCACGACACGCGCCATGCAGCGCATCCAGAGCTGCCTGCTCATCCGGGGTGAACCGCGCCGTTGCCGTCGACGCCGGTGACCGATCAGAGCTTTTAGAGTCCTCATGGGATCCGCATTGCCCGACCAATACCACAATTGCGACGATCCCCAGCAGAGGAAAAAGGCACCCAGCCTTCTTACCCGAGCCGCCGGATGCACTGCTCCGGCCAGCGTCCGCCTCACCTTCCAAGCGCCGGTCCCCCTCCGACGGTTGCGATGTATTCATCGCCGCCTTTCGTCCCCTAGAAATTGCTCGATAAATAGTGCTGGCGCGACGTTACTGCCGGTCTTCCGACCCTTCGGTGGGCATCAGCGGACTCTGCACGAAATGTCAGTGCCAAGTCACGCGAGGACACATGTCGGCGTTGTCCAGCGCAGGCTCAATCGGCATATCCGAAGAATTTGTTGCACAGATCACTCCGGGGTTCTAATCTGGAGCCCTCAGCACGACAGCGACATTGCAGCAAACGCAAGTGGCTCGATAGTCGCCTAGTGACTGACCTTCCCAGGGATCTGCGGTGGCAGTACCTGAAGGCGTGATCTCCCTTCCCGCGTACTCGAGTGGGACTGGCGCGCGCATTTCTTTCACCGATCAATCACACACATCCTCTGCCGCTGCGGCAGGGCGTTGACGGATCGCTCGCGCCATTATGCCGGGCCGATTCTCCAAAACGCTTGCCTGCGTGGGGGTTCGGAGGTGGAAGGAGGCATGCCATGAGGCGTCCCAGGAGAATCGTTCGAGCGTGCGTCGTTTCGCGTGGTCTCAGCGCGGCCATCGCGACAAGTTTGGTAGCCGCCGGGGTCAGTGCGGGAGTTGCAGCCGCTGAATCCACGGAGAGCGGCGGATGCCCCGGGTTGATCGCGTTGGGAGTGCAGGGGACCGGCGAATCCGCGCCAGATGCAGATGCGCGCACCGATTCCGGGTTCCTCGGAGATAACGTGTTGACCCCGTTGATGGTTCGTGCAGCTGGCAAGGCCGACCGCTTGTATGTCGCATATCCGGCAGGATTCGGTGGCGCGACGTCGGGGAGTTCCGAGCCGTACTCCGAGTCGGTGGCCACTGGGCTCAAGAACCTGAAGGAGTTGGCGACCGAGCAGTTGAGTCGGTGCCCGAGTTCATATCTGGCGATTGTCGGATACTCCCAGGGCGCCCACGTGGCGTCGATGTTCGCACAGGAAGCCGGCCGCGGCGGCGGGTCGGTTCCTGCGGATCGCGTTGCCGCGGTGGCGCTTTTTGCTGACCCGACTCGCAACCCGGATGCACCGCTGTTCCCTGGCGCTCCGGGCAGAAACGTCCCCGACGCCGCACCGGGAACCTCTGGTGACGCAGTTCGATCCGTGACGCCGATGTCGGAAGCGACTGCCACGGGCGGTGGTATCGGTCCTGAACGTGATGTCGCCGCGGATTTCGGATCACTGACTGGCAGGGTCGCGTCGTGGTGTACGACAGGCGATCTCGCGTGTGACGCCCCCAGCGGTGCGCCGATCCTTCGGGTGGTCACCAACCTGGTCGGGCAATCCGACCTGACCGATCCACTCAAGGCGCTGCAGTCGGTGTCGGAAGCGTTGGCGTTCACGGCCTTCAAGACTGCTGTCACGGTCGCAGACGAGGACGTCACTGGCACGTCGCTGGCGAGCCTGTCGCTGAATCCACAGAAATCGTTGTCGGAGCGGGTTGCCGAAGCCTCCGATCCACGCACAACGGTCGACACCGACGCAACGATCCGCGCACTGTTCAAGGTCGCCACGATCGGATTGAACGCGGTGACAACCCTCGCCCAAACGCTACTGACCCCGGCGAACATCACCGAGCTGATATCGGCCGGGCTGGCCAATCCGGGTGCGGCGATCGCGCTGTTCGGTCAGAAGCTTGCGGCGGCTGTCCCGGAGGTGATGCCACCGGCGACCACGAGTCGGCTGGTGCAGCAGGCGTTCACCGCAGTCGAACAGAACGTGACCGACAACAAGGAGTTGCTGGATCTGGCCACGTGGACGAAATTCAGCGACACCGTCGCCCGCCACGTGTCCTACCAGACCACGCCGACGAACTCCGGTAGCACCGCGACAGCGGCGACAGTGGAGTGGCTGACCGCGGTGGCCGAGGATATCGCCGCCGCGCACGGTGGCGGTGCACGATGAGATCCGCAGGGCTCCTGCACCGTCGGCTCCCGCCGCGCGCGGTCGTCGCTCCCCCAGCCGCACAGCGTGCCGAGGTGATGACCGAACCGTGCCCCGCCCAAACGATCGACGGCAAGGTTCCATCATTCTGGCTCCTCGGTGCGCACGGCGGGGCCGGAGTGAGCACGCTGGCGTGGATGTGGTCACAGGCCGCCGATTGCGGGCGGGTGTGGCCGGCTCCTGTCGCCGACGAATCGAAGTTCGTGGTGCTGGTAGCACGTGAGACCGTGACCGGTCTGGCCGCAGCCGATGCGCTGCTGCGCCAGCATCACGCCGAACTCGCGGGCGGCTGCACGGTTTTGGGTCTGGTAGCGGTCGCCGCCCGCCCCGGCCGTTTGTCGACAGTGATCCGCCGCGACCTGGACCTCTACGGGGCTCTGACGGACCGAGTCTGGCGGGTCCGGTGGCATGAGGAGTTCATTCAGCAACCACTGCGGATGTTCGGCCGCAGCAGCGAAGACCTCGGCTGGCGCGACACCTCAGTGCCGTCCGATGTTGCGGTGATCGAGCACGAAATCCTCACGTTCGTAGAGCAATCCGGATCCGGCGCCGCACAGGAAGGAGGGCTGCCGTCATGAACACGATTCATGAGTTCCTCGCGATGAGCATCTCCGCCATCGAGCCGATCACCTCTGAGGCCCCACCTGGATCGAACGCCATCATCCGGTTGGTGCGGTGGCTGCTGTGGGGCGTGATGCTCTCCGGCGTCGCCGGGATCACCTATGCGGGAGGGAAATTCGCGTGGGAGCGCTGGACCGGTGGCGTCCTGGAATCGCCCAAGATGGTCGTCGCCGCGTTGATCGGCGGCGTCGTGGCTACCTCGGCCTCGACCATCCTTAACACCGTCGTGCTCACCACCTAGCCGGACGAGGCGATCACCATGACGAGCACGTTGATATGGGCGGCCTCCGAGCTGAACCCGGAGGTGAACCGGACTCTCCGGCAGCTTCTTTCGTGGCTGCTCTGGGGGTGCGAGCTGGTACTGCTGGCCCGGCTCATCGCGGCCGGAGCGCAATTGTGGATGGAGCGGCGGCAGTCGGAGATCCACGGCCGTCACGCCGGAACCGTCATCGCGGTGACACTGGTCTCGACTGCCGTCGCGGCGGTCGCGGTGCCGATAGCGGCCGCTGCGTTGGGGGGCTGAGCATGAAGCCTCTGTTGGCGCTGGCCGCACTGCTGTCGGCTGCACTCATGTTGGCCGTCGCCTGCGCGGGTGCCGATCACCATGACGGCGGTGCCGCCGATGCACCGGCGCAACCGACTGGCATCCGGTGGACCGACTACCAGGGCGTGGCGATCCCGCTCACCGACCAGGGACCCCGCACCTATACGCCCTCCGTCGCAGCTGGTTTCGACCCATCACCTGTCGGAGCGGCCGTGGCTGCGATCGTGCACACCATTCGGATGTCGCTCGCGGCGGATGGAGCGTGGGCACAGATCGCAGCGGCCGAATTGGCGCCCGGTCCCGGCAAAGACGACTGGGCCACTGCACGGGTGCTGTTCTCCATCACCAGACCCGCCGAACCTTCGTCCGCACCAAGGATTCTCGGCTACGACGTCGACCAGTACACGCCCGGAAAGCGTGCAGAGGTGACCGTGTTCACGGCGTATCCGGATGCTTCACTCGCCGCAACCCGCACGGTCGTGGTGTGGATGGGCGAGGACTGGCGTCTTCAGCTTCCCGATCCCCATTCGACCCAACGCCTTGTTCAGACGATCTCCCGAATCCCTGACAGCGCAGTGAGATTGGAGAAGTCGCGATGAACACCTCCGAAAGCACACGGTTTTGGTCCAAAGGTCGGCTCGCGGCAGCGATGTTCGTGGCCTTGATCGTCATCGTCGCAGCAGTTGCGTTCATCGTCCGCTCCGATAATTCGGACAGCCAAGACTCCGGCACGCCTACGCCGCCGACGATTGGCTGGGGTGACACCGAGGGCGGATTCGGACCCCCGACGACCGACATCCTCGGACGGCGAGTGGACCTTCCCCTCGCTGCCGCAGGCCAACCGCTGCCGCAAACCGTCGCACCGGTGGCCGAATCCGACCCTGCATGGCTGACCGCCGCTCCGGCGGGCACGACCGAGCGGGGCGGCTGGCAGCGCGTCTACGGAGTATCAGTGCCGTTCTCGACCTCCGACGGGCCCACCCAGATCCGCGGCGGGATGGCCGCCGGGTACGCGCGCACGCCACGCGGCGCAGCACTGGCGGCGGTATACATCACCCACCAACTCGCCGCGCGGCCAGCAGATCCCGCCGTCGTCGCTCGGGTCAACTACACCCCGGCCGACTTGGCCGACTACCACAGCAAGGTCGCGAACAGCACGCTGCCGATACGACAGCCGGAGAACGTGACGCGGTGGATCGTGGCCCCGGACGCCTTCCAGATCATGTCCTGGTCTCCGGATCTCGTCGTGGTGAAGACCGCGAGCCGCCGCGCGCCCGGCACAGCCGACCAGGCTCCTACATGGACATCAGTTCGATACACCGTCGTCTGGACCCGCGGTGACTGGAACCTGGTACCCGGCACCGGCCTCACCGGAAGCCAGGAGATCGCCTCGATCCTCGGGTGGACGCCATGGTGACCCGGGAACGCACGAACCGCCGACTACGTCGCCGGATGGCCTCCATCCTTATCGCCGTCGTCGCGGTGCTAGGCGTCGGGATGAGCCACAGTGCCGCCGATCCCGGGTCGTTCGGATTCGATCAAACCTGTAACCAGCTGCACGACACCATCAGCACCGTCCCTGGACTCGGTTCGCTCGGGGACACGGTGTCGGGGCTGTGCAAGGCCGGCAATGTCGCCACACATCCGCTCGATGCCGTCGAAGCGGTGAAGGACAAGGCGTGGGACACGACCTTCGGATCGATCGTCGATTCCCTTCTGCACGGCCTGGGGCAAGCGCTGATCATGGCGCTCGTTTGGTGGACCAAGATCCCCAACGACAAGCTTCTCGCGGAGCAGGACCTGTGGACGCGAATCAGTAAGTACACCAGCGATATTCAGGTCTACTTCCTCGCGGCATCCGTTATGGTCGGCGCGGTGCGGATGGCGATCGCGCGCCACAATGCCCACGCTGAGCAGGCCGGCGAACTCATGCGCGTACTGACGCGTTCGATCGTCGCCGTCTGGATCGCCGGAGCGGTCGTCCTGGGCGCGTCCCGCGCCTCAGATGCCTTTGCAGCATGGATCATCAATGACGCCACCGACGGAAACGCCACTGGCACAGCAAAATTCATGGTCGAGACCAGCGCCTATCAAGGGTTCTCGCCAGGACTGGTGTTGATCATCGCGTGTGTCGGGATGCTTGGGGCCCTGGCGATGGCGGTCATGGCGATCCTGCGCCAGGCATTCCTGGTCGTCGCCATGGCGATGCTGCCCTTGGCGGCGGCGGGGTCCGGGCTCGGGTCGGGCAAGCATGCTCACGACCGCCTCTGGTCCTGGATCTTGGCGTTCCTGCTGTGGAAACCTGTTGCGGCCCTTGTATATCTGATCGCCTTTTCTGCTGTCGATACCACCCCGGCGATGAACCCGGCCACACCGTTGGACGCCGACACCGGACAGCGTCGGCTGGTAGGCGTGATGTTGCTGATCTGCGCGGTGTTCGTCCTACCCGCCCTGATGCGGCTGGTGTCACCTGTCGTTTCCGCTGTCGGGTCCGGCGGGTCGGGTGCTGCCGCGGTCGGAGTGATGCTGACCGCCGGAGCCGCGGCGGCCACCGGCGGCAAGGCGCTGCTGTTACGCGGAGCCGGCGCGGCCGCAGTGGGTGCGGGCGCGTCGAACGCCGATTCTGGCGGCGGGACGGCACCGACCGGTCACGCCACCCGAACCTCGACCACAGCGACAGTCGGACGCACCACCGCCGCGGGCACCCAAGGCAGTACCTCGCCGACCGCAACCACCGCTCCCGCCAACGTGTCGGGCACACCCGCTGGAGCGGCGCCCGCCCGCACACGCACTGCGACCAGTACTGCGCCGACTGTATCTACTGCCGCGCCGCCGCCGAAGCGTACAGCGGCGCCTCCCCCTCCATCGCCACGTCGCCGAGGGGATGACGACATCCCGATCTAACTGTCCCCCAGCCGGATTCGCTGGCCGAGACCTGTACATAACGAAGGAGGGTTGACCATGGCGACACACGTCGAGACTGACATCGAACGCACCTATAGCGCAGGTACCGTCCCCCGCGCGGAGGGTCTGCTTGGGTTGTCCTGGCCCGGGATGGTGAGTGCGGGCACGGTGGTGATCACCGCGATGATCACCCACTTGATCGCCGGATTCCCAGCGTCAGGAATCGTTCTCGCGACCGGTGCCGCCATCGCTGGACCGCTGGTGATCCGAATCCGAGGCCGTTCCGGATATGAACGCGCCATCCTGCTCGCCCGCTGGGTGCATGCTCGCCGCCGCCGCGAAACCCTCTATCACGGTGGCGCGTTCTCGACCCTGCCCGGCCGCTCACGAAAGCTCCCCGGTCTGCTCGTCAGCACCAGTCTCTACTCGGGGCGGGATATCGCGGGCTGGCCCTTCGGCATGATCCATGCCCCGAAACTGCACGAATACACGATCGTGCTGGCCTGTTGGCCACAAGGCGCCGAGGCGGTCGACCAGCCGATCGTGGACCGGTGGGTCGCAGCGTGGGGCGGGTTCCTGGCCGACGTCGGAGGACAACCCGATATCGCCGCAATCGTTCCCGTGCTCGACACCGTGCCCGAGACCGGCAATCGGCTACTTAAGGAGGTCCAAACGCTCACCGATCCCGACGCGCCCGAGTCGGCGCGAGAGGTGTTGTGGGCGTTGGGAACTAGCCTTCCCGCTCAGCATGTCCGGTTGGAAGCCCGGCTGGCGATCACGCTGCGGGCTACTACGCCCGAACGCCGCAAGGACCCGGCCGAGCAGGCCCTCGAGATCGCGCGTCGTCTGCCGGGCATCACCGCGGCTCTCGACGAAGCCGGGGTGCGGTCACGACCGATGACCGCCGAGGAGATCATCGCTTTCGTCCGCCGCAGCTTCGACCCGTCGTCCCAGGCCGACTTGGAAGCCGCGGCGACTGAACCTGATGGACACGGGCTCACCTGGGAGCAAACCGGACCCAGCGAGCACGACGAACGGCGTGACCACTACCGCCACATGGGTGCGCTATCGGTGAGCTGGGAGATGGATGCCCAGCCCCAAGGCGTGGTGACCGAACGGGTCCTTACCCGACTACTCGAGCCCAACCCGGATCTACCCCGGAAACGCGTCGCCGTCGTCTACCGACCGCATTCTGCCGCCGAGGCCACCACCATCGTCGACAACGACTACAAGGACGCCCTCGTCGGCTCCCAAAACCAGCGTGGCGGAATCACATCCGCGGCCTCCGTGCTGCGCGTCCAAGCCACCGAACAGGCCCGCGCCGAGCAGGCTCGCGGACATGGCGTGAGCAGTTACGGAATTCTGGTCACGGTCACCAATCCCGCTGGAACTGATTTGCCGCGCATCGAAGCGCTGACCAAGGACCTGTCGACCCAGTGCCGGCTCCACATCGAACGGTGCTACCGGTATCAGGCCGCGGCATTCGCCGCGTCTCTCGGCCTCGGGGTGATCCTGCCCGAGCATGCCAGCGTCCCCAAGTTCTTGGAGGGCTGAGCGATGCGCCGATTACGCAGTCGCACAAGTTCCTTGGCAATACCGGACTCTGCTCGCCGTCGCCACCGCCTGGTCGGGCGCCACCATCGTGACTCCGAATCACACAGCGAGGCTGATCATGGGGAGGATCGCGAGCGGCACACCGCGCGCTCGACCTCTACCGGCTACTGCGGTGCGGAAGGGGGTCGGTGCGCGGGCGTCGGTCGACCACTGGAGGTCCGTGGCACGACGGCGCAAATCGTTGGACTGTGGCCGTGGGCCGTAGGCGCCGGGGCGCCAGTAATCGGCACTCCCCTCGGCCCACACCTGCGCACCGGCGCACCCGTCTGCTTCGACCCGCTCAATTGGTTCGCCCGCGCCGGACTACTGTCCGCGCCCAGCCTGTTCGTCCTTGGCCTCAACGGGTTCGGCAAGTCCTCGCTGGTGCGCCGGATCGTTATCGGTGGCGTCGCGCAAGGCATCACTCCACTCATCCTCGCCGACGTCAAACCCGACTACCGGCAGCTAGTGGAGTCCGTCGGCGGGCAGGTCATTGACCTCGGTCATGGATACGGCCGACTCAATCCTCTCGACGGCGGTGCACTGGCCGCTGCCGTCGTTGCGCTGGAAAAGGCCGGACAGGGTGAACGGGCCGCGGTGATGCGCTACGAGTGGCATGCCCGCCAGGCATCGCTGCTCTCAGCTCTGATCGAGTTGGTGCGCGGCGCTCGGGTCGCCGACTACGAGCAGACCGTCATCGCGACCGCGCTGCGAATCCTGCATTGCCCCACCAAATCCGGCGGACACGGGTTCACACCCGATCATCCACCCGTGATCGACGATCTGATGAACGTCATCGTGGCCGGCGGAGAGGACCTCCGTCTTGATGCCGCCGCCGACACCGAGGCGGCCTATCGGGAAGCCATCATCGGCATCCGCCGCTCACTCCGCGCGCTGACCCAAGGACCATTCGGGCGAATCTTCAACGGGCACACCACTACCCGCATCGATCTCGATGCTAGTGCTATCTGCGTCGACGTCTCCCACATCCCGGCCGGAGACAAGAAACTCAAGGCTGCGGTCATGATCGCGTGCTGGGCCACCGGATTCGCCGCTATCGAAGCACACAACGCGCTCGCCGACGCCGGATTGATCCGCCAACGCTACTTCCAGGCCGTTATGGACGAACTCTGGCAAGTCCTGGGCATGGGCGAGTTCATGGTCGACCGTGTCGACGAACTCACCCGCCTGCAACGCGGTATCGCATGTGCACTGATCATGATCTCGCACACCATCAAGGACCTCGACAACCTCGGCACCAGCGCCGCGAAGGCCCTCGGCTTTCTCGAGCGCGCCCGGGCGAAGATATTCGGAGCGCTCCCCGCCGAGGAGATCTCACGGCTGGACTCACGAGTTCCGTTCACTGCGACCGAACGTGAGATGGTCACCTCTTGGTCCTCGCCCGCCGCGCTGAGCGGCGACATTCTTGGCAACGGGGAGAACCGCCCGCTGCCGCCGGGCACCGGCAAGTTCCTGCTCAAAATCGGCGAAGACCGGCGACCCGGCATCCCCTTCTATCTGGCGCTGACCGACATCGAGCGAGAACAGTTCGGGGATACCAACTCTCGCTTCTACGGCTTTGCTACTCCGCGGACAGAAGCAGAGCGCGACGCCTCTCGCAGCAATGCAGATGAGGTGTTGTCGTGAACCGCGGGAGTGGGCTGCGGCTGGGCATCACGCTCGCGGTCGCAGTCCTGGCGGTGCCGTTGCTGCTGGTCCTGATCGTCATCCCTTCCGACGGCGGCTGCACGAACCAATCCGCCGGTGCAGCATCGACTGCGAACGGCTTCACCGCCAACCAGACCTCGATCGCGCGTACCGCGATCGCTGTGGGTCGAGCGCGCCATATCAGCGACACCGGCATCACCGCAGCGCTCCTCGCGGCCGGCGCCGAAAGCGACTTCCGCAATCTGGCCAACGTCAACGTCCCCGAATCATTGCGCTACGACCACGACGCAGTCGGCGACGATCACGACTCGGTCGGGCCGTGGCAGATCCGCGCGTCCCTGCACGGCACGGACGGGATCGCGGGGCTGATGGACCCAGTCCACCAAGCCCACTGGTTCTACGACCAACTCGATGGCCTCCCGGGGTGGCAGACCATGACCCCCGAAGCCATCGCGCAAGGCATCGAACGCTCCGCCGTCCCCGACGCCTACTCCCGCCAAATCGACCGCGCCACAGATCTACTGGCCGCCATCGGTGCCAGCATCGGAATTCCGGTCTCCGCCTGCGCGGTCGCCGCCGCCGATGCCGACGGCTTCGGCGCAGCCGTTCTCGCCGCGGCCCGCCGATGGATCGGCTACCCGTATGTGTGGGGTGGAGGCGACGAAAACGGTCCCACTTCAGGCGGTTTCGACTGCTCCGGGCTCGTGCTGTACGCGGTCTATCAAGCCTCCGGTGGCCATATTGCGCTACCGCACTACACCCAGGCCCAGCAGGACGACCCCCGCGGCGCACCCGTGGACCGCGCAAACCTGCGCCCTGGCGACCTCATCTATTTCACCAGCCCGGGGCAGAACGACTCGCATCACGTCGCGATCTATGCCGGAAACGTCGACGGCGACGAGATGGTCCTGCAAGCACCGACATTCGGCGTACCCGTCGGTTACGGATCCCTGTCCGGATGGTCAGGCGAACGCTGGGACATCCGACGTTTCGGCGCGGTAGAGGGAGGCACCAGCCCATGACGGCCAGCTGCCCAGCAATCCCACGAGACCGCATCCCGGTCGTTCACATCCCCATGCACGAAGGAGGTGTCGCGGATGAACACACCTGAGATGCCCGCAGCCGAACGGGCGACGCAAATGTACGAGGCACTGGAGCTGCTCTACGCCCGGGAAACCGCGCGCAGCGCCTTTCCCCAGTGCGAGGAGATGACGGCCTCCGATGCCGAGGACCTCACCGACGACCTCGATCTCGCCGTGGAAATCGACGCCGCCGAAGCGGGATTGATGAAGTTCCTCCTGGACCATCAATCCGAGCTCGACGAGGACCCGCGGTGGGGATACGTGTACTGCAGCTACGCGGTGCTCGTCGGCCACCCACCCGAGGTGCTGGCCTGCCGAACACTCGCCGACTGCTTCGACGCCACCCGCGAACACCTTCAAACGCACCCGACCCCGCCGACCGAAACCGCATTGCACGTCGAAATCCAATTCGTGGCAACGCAATCGACGATCCTGCGGGTCTGCGGCACATCCAGCCTGGTGGACCACGCACTGCACCAGAGCCAGTACGAGCATCTCGCCGCGGTAGCGACCCTCATAGCCCGCAATCTCCTTCAACAGCGAGAAGCCGACGATTCGACCGCGCCAACAGCGCCCCCTCGCGATCGTGGTCGCTTACCGACCACATGCGATCCTGTCATTCCCGTGATCGTCCGCTGGGCTCTCGCCGAGGCGACCCGCACCAATGAACCGAATCCGTGGGACCTTCAGGTCGGTATGGCGGGCATGCACGTGGGCGGAATCCGGCACCTCATGCGGTTCCCCCATCTCCTCGAAACCGCAGACCAATGCAGGTACTCGACTGCACGGCACAACCTGGCCGCGATCGAAGAACTCGTCACCACCCACGTCCACCGGCACCAGCGCGCCGAAACGCGGACCGACGCCACCGAACTCACCTCCGGCGCATCGAATGCGTCCGAGATCCGCCGACTGATCAGCAGCGCACAGGACCCGACAGGCGCGCCGCACCTAGGACTCCCTCCCACGCCGCAAGATCCCGGCGTACCAGAGGGCCCGGACCTGTCATCCGATCCGGGCATCGAGATCTGAGCAGCAGTCATTCGGACACGCCCACTCCGGCCGCCCACGCCAGTTCATCCGCGCGCTCCGGCCACCCAGCAGAAGGGAGCCGACCAATGCCCACTCCGCACTCCGAATCCTCCGCCCACACGACTGCCAAGCGGCTCTGGGACGAGCTGGTCAGCGTTTACAACCAGGCGATCGACCGTCACGTCGAGCCGACCGACGGGGGATGGTCGGTCCGTTACGTCTCCCGAGTGCACGAAAGCCCCGAACTGGCCGACGCGGTCTTCGAGGCCGATCGGCGGATGTCGAAGTTCCTGTTGCAGCATCGCGACGAGCTGTCGACCTACTCCCGGTGGAAGGGCCAATACACCACCCTCGACGAACCGAAATACACAGTGCAAGCCAGCCATCCGGCGACGACGATCGAATGCTGCACTCTCCCCGACGCATTGGCTGCAGCCACAGCCCATCTCGAATCCGATGACCTCACCGCACAGCCAGGTCAACGGGTGATGGTCGAAATCTACGACTACGACGGCGATACAGCACGCTTCAGCGCCTACAACGCGGCCTCGGCAGTGATCGAAGAACTCCGGGCCCGCGCTGACGAGCAACTCGCTGCTACAGCATTAGTGCTGGCCCGCACCGAATCTCGACGAGGCCGGGCACAGCCCGGTTCCGGCATCGTCAGCATCGACTTGCAAGTTGACCCCCGCGCCGCGACGACGATGATCATCGCCCAGTGGGCGGTGGCCGAAGTACGGCGCTCCGACACCACGGTCGCCAACGAATACGACCATGCGCTGGAGGATTCGGGGCTCGACCTGTCGCTAGTACGCGAGCTCGCTGCCGATCCGCTGGGCAACTCGCTGGCCGATGTGCCCCACTCGCCGAGCGTAAACAACCGGTATGCCGTGCTCGAACAGATCATCACCGGCGAAGCTCCACCGACATCCGCCGCGACGCCGGCCACCCACCACGAAACGTCGGCCGCGAGAATCCAGCGGTTGATCGCCGAGGCGCGCCTGTCCACCGACGGTCTCGGCACTGAACCTGCGCCCGGAACTCGGCTTCCGCAGTCGGACACCGGCGCCGACACCATCGCCGCACCAGAGCTAGAGCTATGACCGCGACTGGGGTGCAGTGCCCGGACGGAGCTGCGTGATGACGACATCGGATCCCAGCGAAACTGCCGAGGAGCTGTTGGAAGCCATCTTCCGGCTCTACGACGCCGTCGTCATGCCAGACGGCGAATGGCCCGGGCACATTCCCACGCGTGCGGAGATATTCCAAAAGGCCACGAGCATCGGACTTTCCGCCGAAATGCGCAAGGCCGAACGAAGGCTCGGCGACTTCCTCGAACAGCACGCCGACGAGCTCGCCGAAAACCCGAAGTGGTCCGATCACTACAACAAGTACTCGCTGCACCTCAACGACCCCACCGACACGATCAGATGCTCCTGCCTCGCTGACGCTTTCACATACGCCGCAGAGCATCTGGCTGCCACTACGGAAACCGGGGCTCCTGACCGCCGACTGCGAGTCGAGATGTACCGGCTGGGTACGAACGAGCCCTTCCTCAAGATCTCGAACACCCACGCCGCCGCGATCATGCAGCTTCGCTCTGCCGCAGGCGAATTCCTCGCCGCGACCGCCCTCGTCTTGTGCCGACGCCGAATACAGCCGGACACGACTGCTGAGGCGTCGCGCGTGGAGTCCCCCGCTGCGAGTGTCACCGATCTCCGAGAACTGATGCGCCACAATCCCACGGAGACGCTGGCCGTCCAGTGGGCGATTGCCGAATGCACCGGAAAGAACCCGAACCCCTGGAGCCTTGCGATGCGAGCCGCCGGAGCCGATCTCGGCGCGGTGCATCTGCTCGCCAGGCTGCCGGGGCTGATCGATATCGCCCGAACCCCACGCCATCCCGACGCCCGCACGCAACGCAGCGTCCTCCAACAGCTGGTCACCCAACTCGCCCAGGGGCGCACGCTCGATAAAGACCGATCGGTAGTCGCCTACCGCGGCACCCACTCCGAACTGGATCAGGCCGCACAGATCCAGCATCTGATCCACCAGGCACAGACCTCGGCTCCTGACACCGCCGCGCAGGAACCCTGCGGCCCCAATGAGCTTCCGCCTCCAGAGGAGGCAGCACCCGACCTGACAGCCGGGCCGGAGGCCGACCTGTAGAGCCCGGTGTCGGTCGTTCACGCGATCACCGCGACAACCGAGCATCCCATTGTCTCACCGCCAAAGGAGGTGGCAGCTATGAACACACCGGAATCCCCGGCCGCCGCTAGGGCCAGCGAACTGAAGAAGACCCTCTTTCGCCTCTACGACAAGGAACAAGCCGCCGGCGACGGCATCAACGCCCTGCCCGATATCGCCGACCTGATGGTTCAGATCTTCGAGGCCGAGAACCAGCTGATCGACCACCTCGGAACGCACACAGACGAATTGATCGACCACCCGGCCTGGCAGGCGTACTACAACAAGTTCGCCGTGCAGCTAAGCCACCCGATGACCGCGATCGCCTGCTACACCATCGCCGACGCGTTCACCCTCGCCGCCGACCACGTCGCCGCCCGCCACAAGGCAGTCCCGCTCGATCACCCGATGCTGGTCGAAATCCATCAAGCCGGTGAGGACCGATCGATTTACCAGTTCCTCGACTCCCCGGACAGGGCAGCCCAGCACGTGCGCAGAGGCGCGGACGAGTACCTCGCTGCGACCACGCTGCACAAGATGCGCGACCACGTCGACCGATCCAAACAATCTGGACAGGAACATGATTCGCGCCCAGCCAGGGTCGATTCTGATCGGCTTCGGGAGATAGTCGATCGCAGGCCCGCCGAAGCGTTGATCGCACGATGGGCGGTAGCCGAGGTCGGCACTCCAGACCTCGCTGTCCGCAATCCGTGGGATGCCGATATGGAGAAGGCAGGCTTGTGCCTAGGCGCGATCCGGCACCTGAGCGAAATCGACGGACTCCTCGAAATTGACAGGGAGCCACGGCATCCCGCCGCCAGGGAACGCACTCAGCTCGTCGATCAACTCATCACCCACTATCTCGACCACGCGGCGGAAACACGCCAGAGCACGGCATCAGTGGATAGCGAGATCGCCACGCGGGTCGAGCAGTCGACGGGCATCCAGCACCTGATCAACACCGCCCACCCGGCCGGGTCGACGACAGCCGCCGAAAGCACTGCGTCCCAGGACATCCCGGAGTCGGATATCTCCTCACCTACCGCCGAGCCGGAGGCGGAGCTGTGATCGGCATCCACGCAACGACCTCCCGAGACGCGGCAGACACGGAATCGATTGCCGCCCGCGACCAGATGGCAGCGAGGCCAAGATGACGACACCCGGGTCCCAGCCCTCGGCGCAGGACCATGCCAGCGACCTGGAACAAACCCTGTTCGACCTGTACAAGCGGGCTGGCCACCCGACATACATCTGGACGGAGACCGGATTCCGGTGGATCCCCGTCGATCAGAGCGACCAGACCGCACGCCTCTCGCACGCGCTCCGTTCCGCTGAAATGCGGTTCGAAGCATTTCTGCGCACGCATCGCATCGAACTGTCGGTCGAACCGCGCTGGCAGGGCTACTACGACGCCCTCGCCGAGCGCCCCTACTACGCCCAAGTCGCCCCGGGCACGGGATTTTCCTGCCACACCCTGTCCGACGCCTACGCGCAGATACTCGCCTGCCTGCGCGACCTGCCGCCGAACCCGCGCACGGAAATCGAACTACACGACGCACGACTGCCGGAGCCCACTCTCCTGCTGGCCGTGCGCAGCACCCACGACGAGGTCGTACGGCACGTCCGCCGAGAGGCAATGTCGCACGAGACGGCCAAGGCTCTGGTCATCTCGCGGAGCGTGGACCACCACAGCAGACTCCCGGGTCGTATTCCCGCCGTACTCGCGCTTGCCAGACACGATCGGGAGGAGTTCTACGACCTGGTCGAGATTCTCGATTGGGCCAGGGCCGAAGCCGCCGCACCCGAACCGACGCTGCCAGGGCCGCGCCTGGATGACGGACTCGTCTTGTGGGACGACGAGATCCGGGCACGAGCCAGCCATCTCGACATCGAGCGAGGGTTGTCCAACCGACCGATGCTTCCCCAAGCGCGACGTTTCGACGCCGCCTTACGTGAATGGCTCACCGGCAGTGCCGATTACACACCATCGGCCGATTCGCCCGCACCGAAGACCGACGCAGATCCGAACGCAGCAGCCGATATCCGCACCCTGATCGACATCGCGCATCCGTCCAAAGTCACAGCCGTCGATGAACCACAGCTGCAGGCAGATCTTCCGGCATCGGAGCTGCGCAGCGAAGCGACAGCGGAGCCGGAGGTGGAGATGTAGACACCCGCTCCCAACCCTGATCCTCGCGCACACAACCGCTGCTGTCGCGACAGCAGCTCACCCAAACCCCTTGGAGAGATGACAAACGATTGAGGAGGTCGAGAACCATGAACGACAACGGTCACGACACCGATCCTCTGTGGTATCAAGCCATTTCGGCCGTCACGCAATACTCAAGCAACCTTCGCCGGTTCACCGAACACGGCCAGCTCTACGGCTGGGCGGTCATGCACGGACTCGACGGCCCCGACCTGTGGCCGAAGGTCAAATACGAGATGCGCCGCCAGCTGGGCATCGACTTCGACCAGATTCGCGCCGCCACCCACGCCGCGCGCCGCGCCGCTATCGCCCACGCCGACACCGGACCGGCGCTGCGGCTGTGGGCCGCCGCCGATCACGCCCAGCAGAGCTTCGCCGTCTGCGGACCGCACGGGGTCGTCTGGTACGACAATCTCAGCCTCGACGACTGGTGGTACCGCGGCGACCAGCCCACCGCTGAGCTGTCGGCCGCACACCGGGCGATCTGGCTGGCAGGACGTGCACGCACCCTGGCCCGCTTCGGCGCCGCCCGTCTGACACTGCACCTGTCCTCGCCTGAGATCCCCGCGCGTGCACTGGCGGGCAGTATCGAACGCGCTCGCCTGGCAGTGACGGTCGAAATCGTCGACGCCGCTACCAATCACGCCGTCGAGTGGTGCCGCAAACCTGGTCGCCGGGTCAGCACGGAACTCGCCGATTTCGTCGATGACATCGAACCGCGGGACACACCTGCGGTTTCGGCAGCGCTTCAGACCGATGATGGGGAGGCGGTGTAGTCATGAACGAGCATGACGAGATCGATCAGGCTCGCCGCGAATTCGGCAGTCTGGCAGGCAAGCTCAAGGACACCGCGGTCGCTGCAGGTCACTGGAATCAGACCCGCGTGCACAATGCTGAGCGCGCCCGCGAGCAGGCCGAGCGCATCCACGACCGTGCCCAGCAACGCGCCGAACGGGCATTGCGGATGGCCGAACGCGCGCAACGCATCGTGCGCACGCACTGGAAGCAGATCGACCGCACCGCCGACGCCGACCTCGCCGTCGAACTCGAGACCGCGCGGGCCATGCGCGTCGAGCAAGAACAGCTCGTGGCCCAATGGGCGTGGGCACAGGCTCACGCCGACGAGAATCCGCAAGCAGCAGCCGAATTCGACGACCGCATTCGCCGGGAGATCGGCATCGACCCGGATCTGCTGCGCAACCCCATCGCCAACGAACCCACCCAGCCGTTCACCCCGATCCGCACGATCTCGCCCACTGGTGAATCCGCCGATCCCGCCGACTGCGTCACCACCGCACCCGGCGACACCGACGCGACGACCCTCGACGAAGCTGCGCTGATCCAGGGCTTGATCGATGCCGCCCACCCCGACCACAACACATCCGAACCGGCCACACCCTCGCCGGTGAAGGAGACCGAGGCGACCGGCACCGGGCTTGAGCAGCACGTGATTTCCACAGACCTGGAGTCCGATCTGGGCGGGGGTGAGGCTGTGTGACGCCGCGCCCGTCCCAGCACGGCGCGACCGATGATTCGGTGCTGGCGTTGATCGTGCTGCTCGTCGCGATCACCGCAGCCGTGATCGCGCGTGAATGCTGGGTGCTGGGTGACCGCTGGGCAGGGATCGACCAGCCTGTTCCCGGAAATCCGATCGCCGCCGCCGGTGAACTCGTCGCCGCCGGTCTACGGTGGCCGGTCCAGGCCACAGTCCTGGCGGTGCCTGCCGAGCTGCTGTTCGCCGCCTCAGTCGGTGCGCTCACTCGGTGGTACACCCCCTGGACGCGAACACCGCGCGCACGCCTGGACGCCCAGGCACGGTTGATGACCGCACCGCGCCACCTCGGCGAAGTCACCGGTGCCGCCGCCATCGAACGAGCACAGCGCCTGCGCCCCGGCACCGTGCCGCGACGCGCTATCGATATCGGAATCATCCTCGGGCGCACCGTGATCGGCGACAAGCCGGTGTACATGGGGTGGGAGGACGTCGGGGTGTGTTTCGCCGGGCCTCGCACCGGCAAGACGGCCGCCTTGGCGATCCCGGCCCTGTGTGCGGCGCCCGCCGCGGCGATCGCCACCTCCAACAAGCGCGATCTGCGCGACCACACCCGCGGCGTGCGCGAAAAGGTCGGCTACATATGGGAATCCGATCTTCAAGGCATCACCGGCCACCCGCACCAGGACTGGTGGTGGAATCCCCTGGCCTACGTCGGCGGCCTCGGCGACGCCCGCACGCTCGCAGGTCGGTTTGCTTCGGCTGCCCGCGAGGACAACGCGCGCCTGGACGCCTACTTCTCCGGCGGCTCCGAAGAACTCCTCGCCCTGTACCTGTGGGCCGCTGCCGCCGGGCACGGCGACCTGGTCCACACCCTCGCCTGGCTCGCCGATCCCGACGACTCCACTGCCCACCGGCAACTCGTCGGCGCAGGCGATCTGTTCGCCGCCACCAAACTCGCCACCGCACAAGCACTCAACCCCCGCCAGCGCGACGGCCTCTACGACATGGCCCGCCGCAACCTGGATGTCCTGAACGACCCCACCGCCGCCGCGACCGTCGTCCCGCCTGTCCGGACGCTGATCGACGGCGATACGACCGATCTCGCGGACTGGTCCGCGCCTGCGAATCAGCCTCTGCCCCAATTCGATCCGGTCGCGTTCGTGCACTCCACCGACACGCTCTATGCGCTGTCGATGGAAGGCCCGGCCTCGGCCACCGGACTGACCACCGCGCTCGTCGGCTGCATCGTCGACCAAGCGCTCACCGTCGCCCGCGCCAGCACCGGAGGACGGCTACCCGACCCGCTACTAGCGATCCTGGACGAGGCCGCCAACGTCTGCCGACTGAAGGAACTACCGAAGCTGTACTCCCACTTGGGCTCTCAAGGCGTCGTCGCACTCACCTTCCTGCAATCCCCGGCCCAGGGCGCAGAGGTGTGGACCCCGGAATCGCTCAAACAGCTGGCCGAGCAATCCAATGTGCACTATTACGGTGGCGGCGTCCGCGACCGCACCTATCTCGCTGACCTGTCAGCGCTGGCCGATGACTACGACGTCTCCCGCTGGTCGCGCTCGCGCGGGCACGGCGGAACCTCGACCTCGCAATCGTGGTCGCGCGAACCGATCCTGTCCATCGCGGCACTCGCCGCACTGCCCAAAGACCGTGCAGTGGTGTGGACCTCCGGCAATCCACCGGTCCTGTTGAAGAAGACCTATTGGGACACCACCGAATACGCCGATGCGATCCGCGACTCACTGTGCCGATACGGGCCCGACGCCGATCCGTTCGCCAAGGACGGTGCGCGATGACCGGCCCGGGAAAGCCTGGCGACGGTGAGCGACCCGCACCGCTGTTCCGCAACGTCGGTGTCTGGGTCGAATCCTGGCTCGCCCCCGCACTTGCCGGGAAACTCACCACCTCCGGCGCCAGCGGCGGGCGGGTGTGGTGCCCGCAATGGTGGCGACACCCCGAAGTCGCGGTCCGCCTCACCGCGCTGTGGCAAGCCTGGGAAGCCGCCCGCGCCAACGGATCCGCCGACGCGATGAGCGCCTGGTGGATCCACCACGCCGACCCCCACCTGCGCGTGCTCTGCGACGGCGACTCCGGCCCAATGTACCGCTGCGGCAGCACCCGCCACCACGACCTCCCCGCCTTCCCGACCACCCCGGTACCGCCGGGCTGGTTCGACGATCTGGCCGCATAACCGAACACCCGTCCCTACCCGGAAGGCCACGCGCCATGACCTGACTTCGCCAGCACACGGAAGGAGTCGAAAATGAAATCCAATAGCAAGAATATCGGCGAGGGACAGTCCGCGCTGTTCGACTCCGTGCCACCATCGCAGCAAGCGATCGATGAGGAGGAAACCCATGTCTCAGCAGATACGCGCGATCGTCGAAACGACCTGGCGCGTACACATCGGCCTGCCGCCGGAGTGGACGAACGAACAGATCGAGCGGTTCCTGAGCGCGGAAACCGCGACGATCGACACCGAGATCCAACGGCGGATCGCGGCATACAAGCCGCAGGCGCTAGCCCGATGGCGGGCGCAGACGGGGCTGGAGCCGGACTACCTGACCACGGTCGGACTGATCAACAACCTGCGCAACCAGGTGACCGAAGCGGTGCTGACCGAAGCGCTCTACGAGAAGATCCCGGCGGCGCAGGACACTCCGGTCGAGGACGCGCAACCGACGGAAGCGCCGCTCGACTCATCGGCGGAGCGGTGGCGGAATCCGGCGACGCGGACAAACGAGCCGGATCCCGATCTCGACGACCTCGCCGATCGGCTGCTGCCGCACCGGTCGATGCTGATGCGGGTGATGGCCGCGCACCTGGCGCAGGCGATGCGCGAGGACGGCGAACCGCTGCCGGTCGATCCGAGCGATCCACGGTTAGCGTCGTTTATCAACCGGCTGGAGCAGGGCATGCGAGCGGACCGACTCCCGCTCGACGGCCCCGGCGCACGCGCCGTCAGCTAGATCCCAACCAACTTTCCCTCTTCGATACCGGCGGTGCGATCGATGCCGCCAACGCCGATCCCGGCGGCACACCACTGCCCTCCACTGCCGCCGATCTCACCGCCACACCGGCGCGCCCCACCGCAGTCACCACCGAAATCCCTCGGACGCACCGGCTTCCGATCGTTGATGCGGCCTCCGAACCGGCCACCGGAACGGGCAGCGCCGTCACGCTGGTCGACACTGCGGCCGAGACCGATCTCACCGTTGCCGCGCTGACGGCACTGGAGCCTGCCGCATTCGTCGCGTTGGGCCGTGCGGCATACCGAGCCGGGCGCACCGACCCGAACGCACCCATCGACCCGGACCTGGCGACGGCGATAGCTCGCCGCAATGTCGATCCCGACCAAGTTATCGAGCTGATCAACGAATACCTCCGCGGATGGCGCGAAGCCGCGGGCCAAACGGCGACGGCACCGACCGGACACCCCGCCGCGCCGGACGCGGCCGGCGAGAGTGTAGAAGCAGCCCTCGAAACGAGCGCGGCTTCCTCTGCGACCAGTCGACCCGACGCCATCGCGGCGGACACCACCGACATCCCCCGCGAAGAACCGTCGACTGATTCCAAGCCGGAACCCGCCCCAGACGCGCATACCGACAGCGATCTCCCGGCACCGGTGAACTTCTCGCCGGGCACCCAGTTGTGGGTGCCGTCGCAGGAACTCGATCGCGCGCACGCCAACCTGCGCGTCATCGAGACCTTGCGCCGCCTCGATGCCGAGGACCGCTACGCGACACCCGAAGAACAACAGGTGATCGCCGCTTGGTCCGGGTGGGGTGCACTGCCGGGAATCTTCACCGACGACCCGCAATGGGAGGCCGAACACGCGCGTCTATGGCAGCTACTCGACACCGCGGAACTGGCACACGCCCGCGCAGGCACCCTCAACGCCCACTACACCGATCCCGCTGTATCCCAAGCGCTCTGGGACGCCATAGCACGTGCCGGATTCTCCGGCGGGCGCGTGCTCGAACCCGGCTGCGGCGCCGGTGTTTTCATCGGCCAAGCCCCTACGGAGGCGCTGATGGTCGGCGTCGAATGCGACCCGATCACCGCCCGCGCGGCAGCGGCACTATACCCCTCAGCACAGATTCGCTGCGAAGGATTCGAAGACACACGCGTGCAGGCGGGCGCGTTCACCCTCGCGATCGGCAACGTGCCCTGCGGGAAGGAGCGCCTCTACGACCCGATCCACAACGCCGCGAACTTCTCCATCCACAACCACTTCCTCGTCAAATCCCTCGACCTGGTCGGAGTCGGCGGCTACGTCGCCGTCCTGACCTCACATTTCACCAGCGAGACCCGCGACGCCACCGCCCGAGAACACATGGCCGCGCGGGCGGATCTGATCGGAGCATTGCGGTTGCCCGCCAAGGCATTCCAGCGCGTCGCAGGCACCGGGGTGGTGCAGGATCTGCTGATCTGGCGCGTCCGGGAACCCGGCCGCGAACCCACCGCCGACACCCGCCTGTATCTGCAATCCGGGATGACCACCGTCCGCGACGAGCACGGATACCGCCGCGAAGCCGAACTCAACAAGTACTTCCTCGCCCACCCCGACCACATCCTCGGCGAATTGTGCTGGCGGCAACGCCAATACAGCCGCGACGCCCTCGACGTGGAAGGCCCCGACGGCGAAGAACTCGCCCTCCTGGTGACCGGGCGACTGACCCGCATCATCGACAACGCCCTCGACGCCGGACTGGAGCTGACCGCGACCCCCGCCTCCACCATCATCGCCAGCCCAGACGCGTTCGGCACCGGCCTGGTCACACCTGTCGAAGAAGGCACCGAGGTCGCGGTAGACACCTTGCGCTGGAACAAAAAGCTCGGGCGGATCGAGGTGTTCACCGGCACAGAGTGGGCCGAAGCCGCGGTCCGCGGCAAACGTCGCATCGCAGAATGGCGGGAGCTACTCGGATTACGTGATGTCGCAGCCACTCTCGTACAAGCCCAACTCGAAGGCCGCGACCACGCCGAACGATCCGCGCTGCGCGGTGAGCTGAACCGCCGCTACGACCGCTATCTCGAAACCTACGGATTCATCAACCGGTTCACCTGGATCGAACCGCCCCAGGTCACCGAGAAACGCCACCGCGAACGCGTCAACGCCGCGATCACCACCTGGCGTATCGAGCAGGGCGAACACGGAAAGCCCTTTGCCGGGCCGGTTCCCGACGAGGTGCTCGCGCACTTCACCGAGCAGGCATGGGAGCCCGAACGCGAGCCGTTCCGCAAGCAGGCGCATCTGGAAGGCGTCCTGCGCAACGACCCGACCATCGCGCTGGTGTTCGCGCTCGAGGTCTTCGACGAGGACACCGGCCGCGCCAGCAAGGGGCCGCTGTTCACCTCTGACGTGATCGCCACTGCGGCACAACCGATCACCCACGCCACCAGCATCGAGGACGCGGTCGCGGTGAGCCTGGACGAAACCGGCGTCATCGACCTCCCACGCATCGCCCGCCTGCTCGCAGTCGCCGAGGAGAACGCTGCCCAGCAACTGGTGGACACCGGGTTGGCGTTCCGGTCGATCTCTGACCCCGACACCTGGATCAGTGCCGCGTCCTACTTGTCGGGCAACGTCTTCAAAAAGCTCACCGCGGCGACCGCCCGCGTGGATACCGATCCGCGCTACCGCGCCAATGTCGAAGCGCTGACCGCGGTTCTGCCTGCGCGGCGCACAGATGTCGATATCCGGCTCGGTGCGGTTTGGGTGCCGCCGGAGGAGTATGCGCGGTTCATCCGCGAAACCTTCAGCGTCCCCGCCGGGCATCAGGTGCTCGTCGAGCGCGTCGCCGGGGAATGGGTGATCGACGTCCCCGAATACGACGACTGGCAAGCCGATGTCGAGAAATGGGGCTTGGCTCCGAAGATCTATTCGAACCAGGACGGCGGCTACAACTTCGAGGACTCGCAAGCCGACGAGTTGGGTGTCGCCTATTGCGGTGTCGCAGGCAAGCGTTTCGACCACATCGACATCCTGACCGCGCTGTGCAACTCCAAGCCGATCCAGATCAACAAGTCCAAGGAGTTCCTCGCCGCCACCGGCGGTGACAAGCTGCACACCCGCGCCACCCGCGCCGCCCAAGCCAAGGCCCGCCGGTTGGCGACGGAGTTCGAAATGTGGGCGCTGCAAGGCGATCCCGCTCGCCGGGAACGGTTGATCGACCGCTACAACGAGCTGTTCAACACCATCGTCGCCCCCGAGTTCGACGGCTCGCATCTGCGCCTGCTCGGTCTCGGGGTGTTGTACGCGCCGTACCCGTATCAGCGGAATGCGGTGGCGCGCATCATCTCCGAACCCACCGTGCTGCTCGATCACGTCGTCGGGGCGGGCAAGACCGGCACCATGATCATGGCCGCGATGGAGCTGCGCCGCCTCGGCCTGGCGCGGCAGCCGTGGATCGTCGTCCCCAACCATCTGATCGCGCAGATGGCGCGTGAGGCCGCCCAGTGGTATCCGGGCGCGAAGATCCTGGCCGGGACCGCGGGCACCGACCGCGAATCCCGCCAGCGCTTGATCGCCCAATCCGCCGCCCAGGACTGGGATGTGGTGATCGTGCCGATGAGCTCGTTCAAGCTCATGCCCGTCTCGGCGCAGACCCGCACGGCCTACTACCAGGAACAGATCGACGAACTCACCGAGGCCCTCGGCGTCCTGTCTGGCAAGAAGGCCGTCAAAATCCTGGAGCTCCGGCTCAAGACCGCGACCAACCAACTCAAGAAGCTGCTCGCCGAAATTCGTTCCGACACCGGACTCGGCTTCGAAGCCTCCGGCTGCGACTACCTGTTCGTCGACGAAGCCCACTCCTTCAAGAACCTGCTGCGCGTGTCGAACATCGACGAACTCGCTTGCGCCCCAGGCAGCCAACAAGCACAAGACCTGCTGCTGAAGCTGGAGTACCTGCGCGGCAAACGGCGCCGCGAAGCCGCCGCCGCGGGCATTCCCGAGGACGCATACATCGAACGCGTCGCGACCTTCGCCACCGGCACCCCGCTGTCGAATTCGCTGTCGGAACTGTGGGTGATGAACCGCTACCTGCGCCCGGACCTGTTGCGCGATGCGAGAGTCGAGCACCTCGACTCGTGGGGCGGCGCGTTCACCGCCACCCGAGAAACCATCGAACTCAATTCCTCGGGCTCGCGCTTTCAGCCCAAGACCCGCGTCGCCGAGTTCGTCAATGTCGGCGATCTCATCGCGATGACGAGCGCCTTCACCGATTCGGTCAGCCGTGACCAGATCCCGGCCACCCTGCCGGAGCTGCGTGGCGGAGAACGCACCGTCGTCTCCTTCGAGCCACCGCAGGAGGTCGCCGATTTCATCACCGACCTCGGGCACCGCGCCGACACCTTCGATCCCCGCCGCCCCGACATTGACAACCCGCTCAAGGTCGCCACCGACGGCCGCAACGCCACCCTTGACCCCCGATGCGCGCACCTGCGCATCCCCGACCTCAGCGAGCCCGGGCAGCTGCGTTCCACGGTGGTCACCGAACGTATCCTCGCAACCTGGGCGGTAACCAAGGACAACGTCTACCTCGACCCGGAAACCGATGAGCCGTCCCCGATCTGCGGCGGCTTGCAGATCGTGTTCTGCGACCGTGCCACCCCCAAGACCGACCACTCCACCTGGAGCATTTACGACGCGATCCGGCACGAACTGATCGCCGGCGGCATTCCCGCCGAGCAGATCGCGTTCATCCACCACTACCCCGGCCCCGCCGCCAAGACCCAGCTGTTCGCCGACTGCCGCTCCGGCAAGATCGCCGTGCTCTTCGGCTCCACCGAGAAGATGGGCACCGGCGCCAACATCCAAACCCGCGCCGTCGCACTGCATCACGTGGACGTGCCATGGCGGCCCGCAGACCTCGAACAGCGGGAAGGTCGGATTATCCGGCAGGGCAACCAGAACGCTGTGGTGGACATCTTCTGCTACGTCGCGGAGAAGACTTTCGACGTCTACATGTGGCAGACCGTCGAACGCAAAGCTCACTTCATCGAGCAATACCGACGTGCCGACCGCACCGCCCGCCGTGTAGCTGACCTCGGCGCCAATGACCTGGCGGAGAACGCCGCCATGATCAAGGCGGTCGCTACCGGCGATCAGCGCTATATCCGGCGCATCGAACTCGACCAGCTCATCGGCGAGCTGCAAACCGAACACGACTCCTACTTCGCGGCCACCCGTAGCCGCGAACGCGAACTCGTTGCCTTGCGGGCCGCGCTCCCCGCCCACGAGAAGGCCGTCTTCGAGCTGGACAACATCGTCGCCCTGCTCGACTGCCAGAACCAGACCGACACCGCGCCACCGGTCATGATCGGTGAGGTCAGCTACGACAAGCGCCCCGAAGCCTCCGCCGCGCTGGTGGCCGCGCTGCGTGATGCCGCTATGCGATTGCGCGCGCGTCCCGCGGACGAAGCCGTCACCATCGGCACGCTCTCGGGCATCGAGATCGAAGTCCGCTACAACGCTGCCGATTCACTGCTCTACGTCAAACCGTTCGGTCTGCCGGTCGTCAAATCCATTGAGCACGAAGCGCTCTACCTCGACAACCTCAAAGCCGCCGCCATGACCCAGGCCGAACACGACACCGCACAGGCACGCCTGGCCTCGGGAATCATGACCCGCGTCGAAAACCTTATCGCCGACCTCCCCAAAGCCCTCGACCACCGCCGCTGGGACCTCGACCGCGACCGAAACCGCCTGACCCAGCTGGAAACCGAACCCGTCCCCGAATTCACCCGCCTACCCGAACTCAAAGCAGCCCACGCCGAACTCGACGCACTCGAACGCGACCTGCGCAACGAAGCCGCCAGCCCCGAAGCCCTCGCCCGCCGCCGCGCCCTCGACGACCGCCTCGCCGCAAAAGGCCGCCGCCGCGGCTGGAGCCTCATGCTCAACGCCACCCCCGCCCTGTGCCGCCACCTCGGCTACGACAACCCCGACCAACTCCGCGCCCTCATGCGCAAACGCGAACAGGACGCACACCTCAGTCACCTCGAACAAGGTGAGCATCGCCATCTCGACCTGGAGTTGGCGACGACCCAACCTTCCACGAACGGTGCCCAAATCGGTGGCCTCATCGCGGCCGCATCTCCGGAGCCCTCCGTGCCGGACATCGCCCACCGAATCCCCGCTCCCCCACCACCAGCACCGGAATCCGGTCCGAACCGTGGCACCTCGATCGAGCTCGAGTGAACCACGGGCCTGGACCCAGATCACAACTGCGACGGCGCATTGTCCGCCGAAACACGAAGGGAGAGAATAGATGTCGAAAACCGGAAGGCTCAACTACCGCCGAGGAACGAAAGGCACGCCGAAAAGCCTGCGCCGAATCCTCTCGGAGTGCATACGCCATGACGAAACGGGCGCCGCTCAGGAACGCGAGCTCGACGCTATCCGCCGTACTGTCCGCAAGCCTCGGACATCTCAGGGCTCGACACGGTGAGGCACTAGCGATCCAGTAGCAACTTTCCCCGCCTTGCGCATTGCGCTGAGATACAGGAGGTTCGAAGTGCCAACAGCAAACACTCCCCGAATAGCAACACTTCAGAACGACAGCGCGGGCGTCCACGATGCCTGACCGCGAACGCATCCACGTCGGGGAGTCTCGCGAGCACCGGGTGCTCGTGGAGAGCGAGCAACGCGACCCTCCGGACCTGCGCAGGTTGAGCCGGGCGGTCATTGCACTGGCCAAAGAATCCAAGAACGCCCAGGAGAGCACGTGAAAGGATCAGGGATCCCCGAGCCCGCAGTCTCATATCTGCGGGTCTCGGACAAGAAGCAGCTGAGCACAGCGATCGATATCGACCCCGATGGCAACTCGATCGCGACTCAGCGCGCCGTTGTTCAGCACCGTTCGGACGCTCTACCGGCGTCGATCGTCAAGGAGTTCGTCGAGCCCGGCGTCTCGGCCAGCACGATCGAGAAGCGGCCGGTGTTCCAGGAGATGATCGCGTACCTCCAAGAGAATCCGCAGATCAAGTACGTCATCGTCTACGCGCGATCCCGAGCGTTCCGCAACTACATCGACGCCGCAGTCACCAAGCGGCAGCTCGACAACATGGGCGTGAAGCTGATCTCCGCACGCGAGGACTTCGGCGAAGGTGTCTACGCCGACATGATGGCCGCCATCACCGACATCTTCAACGACACGCAGAACAAGCTCTCCGGCCAGGACATCAGCATCAAGCTGCTGAACAAGGCAATGAACGGCGGCACCTGCAATCGCGCCAAACTCGGATACGTCAACGCCCGCATCATGTTCGAAGGCCGCCAGGTCAACACCATCAAGATCGATGAAGAGCGTGCACCACTCGTCGTGCAGGCATGGGAGCTCTACGCAACCGGTGACCACGGACTCGACGATCTCGAAGCCGCCATGGCCGACCTCGGATTGACATCCCCGCCGACGAGCCAATACCCCTCCGGCCGACCGGTTTCCGCCTCCACCCTCCACAACATGCTGCGCGACCCCTACTACATCGGATACGTCACCTGGAAAGGCCAGATCTATCCCGGCCGCCACGAACCTCTGATCAGCCACGACCTCTACGAACGCGCACAAGACATCCTTCGACACCGCAGCGCCAACGGAAACCGCGACCGGGTACACAACCACTACCTCAAAGGCGCCCTGCTGTGCACTCGCTGTCGCGACGCGGGATATACCTCCCGCTTCGTGTTCAACCAGACGACCAGCCGCACCGGCAACAAATACCCGTACTTCACCTGCCGACGAAGCAAGGAGGGCTTATGCGACCTCCCCAGCCTCCCAGTCGAATTGGTCGAAGACGCGATCGTAGAGCACTACCACACCCTCCAACTCCCGACAGCCTTCGCGGCCGAGACCCGAAAACTGCTGGAAGAGGTCGTCGCCGACGAGCACAACATCACCCGCGACACGCATGCTCGTCTCAACCGGCAACTGAAGGACCTGGACAAGAAGGAGAACCGGCTGATCGATCTGCTCACCGACGGCTCGATGCCGCAAGCGAAGATCCGGATGAAGCTCATCGAGCTCAAGAACGAGCGCCAGCGACTGCAAGCGGGCCTGGTGAACACCTCCGAGACACTCGCCATCGGTGTCGGTGTGCTCAAACATGCACTCGACCTCATCACCGACCCGTACGTGCTGTACCGCGATGCCAGCCCCGAGGTGCGCCGCCTGCTGAACGAGACGTTCTTCCAACACTTCTACATCGATGACGGGAAAGACTCGTTCGAGCCGCAGGTGGCAGACGAGAAGCGCCCCGTCTTCGCCGACCTCCACCAGGTCGGACGCGCCTGCACCAGCCGCTCGTTCACCAGAAAGCCGAAAGGGGCTCATCCAGACCAGCGAGCGAACGCTGGTTTGAAT
>NZ_BAFX01000200.1 GCF_000308815.1 Nocardia concava NBRC 100430 | reverse complement strand
CGGCGGTCAACACCGCCGCGCAGTTGCGGCTGGCGGAGAACACCGCCACCCCGATCCCCGCCGCCTGCAGGCGGCGCACCAGCGCCACGGTGGACTCGAAGGCCGGAACCCCGTCCCGGGCAAGGCGTTCGGTGAACAGGCGGTCCTTCCGGTTGCCGAGCGCACAGACCGTCCCGGCGTCCTCGGCATCGGAGGGATCACCCGGCGGCAGCGAGATACCTCGTGCGGCAAGGAAATCGGTGACACCCCGATAGCGGGGTTTGCCGTCGACCCAGCGCAGGTAGTCATCGTCGGTGAAGGGTGACAGCTCCTCGCCGGGCGCCGGGGCGCGGTGGGCCAGGAAGTCGTCGAACATCTCCTTCCAGGCCGCTCGGTGGACGGAGGCGCTGTCGGTCACCACACCGTCCATATCGAAGATCACCGCGTCATGGCGCCGCGAATCGAGCAGCGGCGTGGTCCTTGTGCTCGTGTCCACCTATCCAGCCTGGTGGGCGGCGCATTCCGCGCCAAGGGTCCTGTAGCACACCAGAAGGGACCAACGGCCCCTGTGGCGCAGCCCACCGCGCCCTAGCGTGAGTCCATGGACCAACAACTGCCCGGCGACAAAGCGATCGAACCGGCCGTCCGCCTGGCCGGTCGCGCACCGTCGCTGCACAACAGCCAACCGTGGCGTTGGGTCTTCGACGGCACGGCGCTGCACCTGTTCTCGGTGCGGTCCCGGATGCTGCCCGCCACCGACCATTCGGGACGGCAGATGCTGCTGAGCTGCGGTATCGCGCTGGGGCACCTGCGCGCGGCGCTGGCTGCCGTCGGATGGCGAATCCGGGTCGTGTACTTCCCCAATCCCACCCGTCACGATCAGCTGGCGACGGTCGAGTTCGAGCCCGCGCGCATCGTCACCGACGCGGACGTGGATCGGGCCGCCGCCATCGAGGTTCGCTACACCGATCGGCTGCCCTTCGCCGCGCCCGCCGACTGGCGCGAATTCGAGCCCGTCCTGCCGGTCGTCGTCGATTCGTTCGACGCGGTGATCACCGTGCTGCCCCGTGACGCCCGCGCCGAGCTCGCCCGGGCGTCCCGTCTCACCGCCGCCGTGCGCCGCTACGATTCCGGGTACCAGGCCGAATTACATTGGTGGACAGGGCATTCCCTGGCCGCCGAAGGAATCCCGCCCGGCGCGCGCGTCTCCACCGAGGAACGGCGGCGCGTCGATGTCGCCCGTGTCCTGCCCACCGTCGACAATGAACCCCGCCGGACCGAAATCGAGGAGGACGAATCCGTGGTCCTCGTCGTGTCCAGCGGCGAGAGTTCCGCCGATCTGCTGCGCTGCGGTGAGGCGCTGTCGACCATCCTGCTGGAATGCACGGTCGCCGGGTACGCGACCTGCCCGCTCACCCATGTCACCGAACTGCCGCAGAGCCGGGCCATCATCCGCGCGCTCACCGGCCGCACGGAGCAACCCCAGGTCCTGATCCGAGTCGGGACGGTTCCAGCTTCCGATCGGCTGACCGCCCGCACCCCGAGACTGCCGCTCGCGCAAATCCTCGACGTCACCGCCGCCTCCACCGTGGCCGAATGACTCTCGGCCATCACTACGATTCGCCCAGCGAACTATCGTTGTACATACAGCCCGAACAGAATGGGAACCGGCCATGATCAAGGTTTTTCTCGTCGACGATCACGAGATCGTCCGCCGGGGACTCGTCGACCTCCTCGACAGTGACCCGGAGATCACCGTCGTGGGCGAAGCCTCCGACGCCGCCACGGCCCTGGCCCGGATCCCCGCGCTGCAACCGGATGTCGCGGTCCTCGACGTGCGCCTGCCCGACGGCAACGGCATCGAACTCTGCCGCGACCTGCTCTCCCGCCTCGAGCATCTGCGCTGCCTCATCCTCACCTCGTTCACCGACGAGCAGGCCATGATGGACGCCATCCTGGCCGGGGCCAGCGGCTACGTGGTCAAGGACATCAAGGGCATGGAGCTGGCCAAGGCCATCAAGGAGATCGGGGCCGGGCGCTCGCTGCTGGACAACCGGGCCGCCGCCGCGCTCATGGATCGCCTGCGCCGCAGCACCCAGTCCGACGGTCCGCTCGCGGGGCTCACCGACCAGGAGCGCAAACTCCTCGATCTGCTCGGCGACGGCCTCACCAATCGCCAGATCGCCGAGCGAATGTTCCTCGCGGAGAAGACCGTCAAGAACTACGTCTCGCGCCTGCTCGCCAAGCTCGGCATGGAGCGTCGCACCCAGGCCGCCGTCTACGCGACCAAACTGCGGGCCGACCACCCGCAACCGCGGTAGCTCGGATTCGATGCGCTCGCCGTGCCCGCACTGCTGTGCGGGCACGGCGAGCGTCTGTGCGCGGCCGTCCCGACTCGCCCCGGCCCTGCATGAGCCGGCCCCCGAGCCCAAGCGTTCCACCAGTAGTCCTGCCGGGACACGGCGTTCGGATCGGTGGTACCGGTGAGAGCCTTCCGTGACCGAAGAGCCACGTTTCGCGGCGAAGACTTGATCGACCGGCACACCACCTGATCCGTGCAGGATACGCCTGGCCTCTGCTGTTGGAATCGCCCCGTAACCCGGGGGCCGACCCTCATAGTCTGCGCTGCCCAATGCCGCCCTCGCAGTTGCGGCAAGTCCTCGGCTACAAGGCCTTTGGTCCCGGGACACGCATGCGTGCCGCCTCTACCGGGGCCGTGCGCGGCACGGAACCCTCGACTACATGCCTGTCCACGCCCACGCGAGCACCGAAGCGGATCATGTTCCGCCCCAGACTGTTCGCTGCGTTCCCGCTGTCACCGCCGCCGCGCGGACCGCCGAATCGGTACTGGCCGCACTGTCCAGCGGCGACAACGGGCTGACCCGAGCCGAGTACGAACGCCGGGCACACACCTTCGGACCCAACGCCATTCGGACCCACCACGCGCGACTCGGACCGGTCGTGGCGCGGCAGCTACGCTCGCCTCTGCTGCTGTTGCTCGCGGTGACCGCGGCGGTGTCGTTCTTCCTCGGCGAGCGCACGGACGCGATCGTCATCGGCGTGATCGTGGCGATGTCGGTGGGACTGGGCACCATCAACGAGTTTCGCGCCGAGCAGGCCGCCGAAGCCCTGCACGAGCGCATCCGGCACCGGGTCGTGGTGGTGCGCGAAGGCCGAGCGCGCGCGGTGGATCTCGCCGAGCTGGTCCCCGGCGACGTCGTCGAATTGCGGCCCGGTGAACTGGTGCCCGCGGATCTGCGCCTGCTATCGGTCACCGGCCTGCAATGTGATGAATCGGTGTTGACCGGAGAGCCGGAGGCGGTACGGAAATCGGTGGATCCGGTGCCGGAAGCCGGGCCGCTCGCCGAGCTGGCCTCGTGCGCGCTCATGGGCACCGTGGTCGCCGCCGGCACCGGGCGCGGTGTGGTGACCGCGACCGGCGGCGACACCGAATTCGGGCGTATCGCGGTCGGTTTGGCGCGGCGCGAACCCGAGACCGAATTCCAGGTCGGGCTGCGCCGATTCTCGATGCTGCTGGTTCGCGTCGCCGCCGTGCTGACCATCGGTATCTTCGCGGTCAACCTGGTGCTGCACCGGCCGCTGCTGGACGCGCTGATGTTCTCGCTGGCCATCGCGGTGGGCATCTCGCCGCAGCTGCTGCCGGCGGTCGTATCGACCAGCCTGGCGGCCGGTTCGCGGCTGCTGGCGCAACGCAAGGTGCTGGTGAAGCGGCTCGTCTGCATCGAGGATCTGGGCGATATCGAGGTGCTGTTCACCGATAAGACCGGGACGCTGACCGAGGGACGGATCGAGTTCATGCGGGCGGTGGCCACCGACGCCGGGAGCGACAGCCGGGTCGTCACCCTGGGCATGATCTGCACGGACGGCGTGGTGCGGGACGGTCATCTGACCGGCGGGGACGCGCTCGATACCGCGCTGTGGGCGGCCCCGCTCGCGCCGCACGAATCCATCCAGCGGTATACACGGCTCGCCACACTGCCTTTCGACCATCGGCGGCGGATGGTCTCGGTGCTGGTGGACGCGACGGGCGGCAACCGGCTGCTCATCACCAAGGGCGCGCCCGAGGCCGTGCTCGCGTGCTGCGAGGGTGTCCCGGAGACGGTCGGGCGGGCGCTCGAGGCCGAATTCGCGGCCGGGCACCGGGTGGTCGCCGTGGCCGTCCGGTCCGCGGCTGGACAATCCTCGCTGGTCGCCGCCGACGAGGCAGGCCTGCGGTTGGCCGGATTTCTCGTCTTCCTCGATCCGCCGAAATCCTCTGCGCGCCAAGCGATCAGCCGACTGGACAGGCTCGGCGTCGCGGTCAAGGTCATCACCGGCGATCATCCCACCGTGGCGGCGCACGTGTGCGAACAGCTGGGCCTGCCGGTGGGCGACAGCCTTTCGGGCGCCGAGGTGGCCCGGCTGTCGGACCTCGAGCTGGCCGAGAGATTGCCTACCACAACCATTTTCGCCCGGGTCGATCCGGAGCAGAAGGCCCGCATCGTGCGGGCGCAACGCTCGCTCGGGGTGGATGTCGCCTATCTGGGCGACGGCGTCAACGACGCGTTGGCGCTGCACGCCGCCGATGTCGGCATCTCCGTCGACGCCGCCACCGATGTGGCCAAGGACGCCGCGGATGTGGTGCTGCTGGAGAAGGACCTCCAGGTGCTCGCCGACGGGGTCACCCAGGGCCGGCGCGTGTTCGCCAACACCATGAAGTACGTCCTGATGGGGACCTCGAGCAATTTCGGCAATATGTTCAGTGCCGCGGGCGCGTCGGCCTTCCTGCCGTTCCTGCCGATGCTGCCGTCGCAGATTCTGCTCAACAATCTGCTCTACGACTCCAGCCAGCTCGCGATACCCACCGACGATGTCGACGCGGAGCAACTGGCCCGCCCGTCCCGCTGGGACATTCGGCTCATCCAGCGGTTCATGCTGGTGTTCGGCCCGATCAGCTCGCTGTTCGACTTCGCGACCTTCGGGATCATGCTGTGGGTCTTCCACGCGGGCGAATCCCTGTTCCACACGGGCTGGTTCGTCGAATCGCTGGCCACCCAGACGCTGGTGCTGTTCGTCATCCGCACCCGCAGAACGCCCTTCTACCGCAGCCATCCCAGCGTCGCCCTGCTCACCGCCACCCTCGCCGCCGTCGGGATCGGCGCGCTGCTGCCCGCGACCCCGCTGGCCGCCACTCTCGGCTTCCAGCCCCTGCCCGGCGGCTTCTTCGTCGCGCTGCTCGCCATGATCGTCGTCTACCTCGCCCTGGCCGAGGCCGCCAAGCACTGGTTCTTCCGCACCACCCCGACCGTCCCGGCCGCCCGCGAACGCCGCACCGACCACCGATTGCGCCGCCGCGCAGCCCGTTTCGCTACCCGGCCCGCTTCGCCACCAGTCGCACCCCGGTCACCAGGGTCGGCTCGATGGCGATGATAGAGTCCATCACCCCGTCGACCCAGGGCCGCAACCGGCGCTCGTACCGTGCCACGCGTTCCGGATCGGTCACCGTGCGGGCGATGCCCGTCACCACCACCGACCAGCCCAGCTGTTCGATCGGGTCGATGTCGTCGGCCTCATATGCCACAACGACATTCGAGTCCGCGCGCACCGCCGACGTCAGCCGGGAGGTGAGCCGGGTGCGTACGACGATGACCTGCCCCGAGTCGACCAGGTGGTTGACCGGCCGCACCGCGGGCAGCGCGTCGCGAGTGAAGATCACCCGCCCGAACGGCACGCTCGCCAACAGTCGCAGCGCCTCCGCCCGCTCCATGCTCTCGGTGGCGCGGGGGGCGAGGGCATCCTCGGACAGCCCACTCATGCGACCACCTCCGAATGCCGCAGCACGACCGGGCCGGACATCACCGGCAACGATCGCACTCGGACCGGTAGAGCTCGGAGCACACCCATGAACTGACAACCCTTTCGCACAAATCCCCTGAACCGCAGACCCCACGGTCCATGTCAACATCAACGCCGACGCCCCGGACAGGGCCGAAGGTCCCGTCTCGAACCTCCTTCGGACACCCGGACCGCCGGCCCGAGACCTCGATATTGGGCGGTATCCCGCGTCGCCCGGCGCCGAAAGGTCCCCGGCAGCGAATGGCATCGCCGGTCATGCACTTGTTTCCCGATGCGGCGTGACCTTCTCCTCTGTGTCCGCCCGGGCGGCCGCACGCACGCTGGAACCACGAACAACCAGGAGGAGGCACGTGATGGAATACCGGGTGAACGTCTGCGAGACGCCACCGCAGGCGGTGTTGCGGATACCGCTGGAGATCCGCCCGGACCTGTTGAGCGAGGGCATCATCGGCGGAATGGGCCGGCTCGCGGAGGTGGCCGAGAAGGCGGGGTTGGTCGCCAGCGGCGCGCCGACGATCACGTTTCACCGGGAACTGCCCACCGAGGAATCCATCGTGGTCGACTTCGGGCTCCCCATCGAAGCGGCGCCCGCACTGGGCCCGAGTTCCGGTGCGCAGCTGGTCATCCAGCCGCAGGCGCTGGTGGCCCGCACCTGCCATCGCGGCAGCTACCACCAGATCGACGCGGGCTACCGGGCGTTGCGAGAGTGGGTGCGGCAGACCGGCTACCGGCCGGTGGGCCCGCCGACGGAGGCCTATCTCATCGGTCCCGACGAGGTGAGCGATCCCCGGCTGCTCATCACCGAGATCCGGATTCCCGTCGCCCCCGCGCCGGCCATCGCCGTCCACCTCGACACCGCCTTCGACCATGCGCTGGCCACGACCCGAACAGCATTGCGGGAGCACGGATTCGGCATTGTCACCGAGTTCGATGTGCAAGCCACGCTGCGCGAGCGGACCGGCGAGCACATCGACGAGTACGTGATCCTCGGCGCCTGCCATCCGCGGCTCGCGGGCCAGGCCCTCGCCGCCGACCAGCAGGCGGGGCTGCTGCTGCCCTGCAATGTCGTGGTGCGCGCCGACGAGACCGGAGTGGTCGTCGAGGCCGCCGACCCCGAACTGCTGGTCCACGTCATGGCCCGGCCCGAGCTCGCCGACGTAGCGGCGCAGGCCCGCCACCTGCTCGCGGCGGCACTGTCGGACCTGTCCCATCCCGCCGCGGCGGCAGGCTGAAGCGACCGGGGACCATGGTCCCATTCAGAGCGGGTACGAGTCCTCTCACCGAATTCAGGCCTTGCGATCAGGCTCGATACATGGAAACGACCGACACCCACATCGCCGTCATCTACGCCAGCGCACAGGGATCCACCCGCGAGATCGCCGATTTCATCGGTGCCTCCCTCGCCGCCCGCGGCGCGACCGTCGAGGTCGCCGACGCCGAGCACGCCCCCGAACTCACCCACTTCGACGCCATTGTTCTCGGTAGCGCCGTGCACAATCGGGCACTGCTGCCCGAACTGGAGCAATTCGTCCGTACGCACACCACCGAGCTGCGCACCCGTCCGGTGTGGCTGTTCAGCGTCGGACTCGGACCCGCCCTGGTGGGGCCCATCGGACGTCTCATGGGCCGAGTTGTCCCGAAACAGATTGCCGCGGTGCGTGACTCGATACCCCCGCGCGACTACAGCGCCTTCGCCGGTCACTACGAGCGTGCCGGCGTCTCACTGTCGGCACGGACCGTCTACCGCGTCCTCGGCGGCACCCGCTACGGCGATCTTCGCGACTGGACGGCCATCACGACCTGGACCAACACCATCGCGCAGGCACTGAAACTCCCTGCCCCGCAGGCCACTCCGACCCACCCCTGATCGCCCCCTTTCCGAGAAAGGCCACGCCGATGAGCCAGCACACCGACCCGTTCGGCCCGGCGATCCACACCAGCCGCATCTGGTTGCGCACCGTCGCCGACCGACTCGGCACCGACGACCGGATGACGGCCCTGCAGCTCCTACGCGCATGGCTGCACACCACCCGTGACCGCCTCGACATCGGCGGGACCGCGCATTTGAGCGCCCAACTGCCCACCCTGCTGCGCGGCGTCTACTACGAAGGCTGGACACCCGGACGCGTTCCGGTGCCCCACGATCCGCAATCGTTCCTGCACCAGTTCGCCCGCAGCGCAGACGTGCCGGTCGAGGAGGCGGGACGATCCGCGGCGGCCGTCACCGACGCGCTGGCCCAGCTCTTCTCCCCCGGCCAGCTCGACCACGTCCTCGCCCAACTGCCCACTCCCCTGCGGCGAATTCTGCTCGGCTCCGACTTCAGCGACATCCTCACCGCGGCAGGCATTTTCGAGACCCCCGAGGGGCGATAGTGACCATCCGCCACGCTCCCCTTGTTCATCCTCGCCCTCACGATCCTGCTGTTGCTCCTGCTGCCGGGGTCGAAGAAAGAACTGAAAGAACTGGAGTAGTCATGGGTGACTATGTCGCTACCTTCGATGAACTGCGACTGACCGACGCCGACCGGGCCGGCGGCAAGGGCGCCAATCTCGGCGAACTCGTCGCGGCGAAACTGCCGGTGCCGCCCGGGTTCGCCGTCCTGAAATCCGCCTACGAGGAGGTGATCCGCGCCGGAGCGCACGGGGCCGAACTCGACGAGCTCTTTGCCCGCGGGCTCACCACCGCGCAGGGGGCCACCCGACCCGAGGCGGATCAGCTCGACGAATCGTGCCGCCGGATGCGGGAACTCGTGCACGCCACCGCGATCCCGGCATCGGTCCGCGACGCCGTGCTGTCGGCCTACCACCAGCTCGGTGAGAAGGTCACCGTGGCCGTCCGTTCCTCGGCGGTCGGTGAGGACGGTGAAAGCGCCTCCTTCGCGGGAATGAACGTCTCGCACACCAACATTCGCGGCGACGATGAGCTCATCACCGCGCTGTCGGACTGCTGGGCCTCGCTGTTCACCCCGCGCGGACTGACCTACCGGGCCCGGCGCGGCATGCACGACAACCCCGAGATGGCGGTGGTGGTGCAGCGCATGGTCACCGCCCGCGCCTCGGGCGTGGCCTTCACCGCCGATCCCGCCACCGGTTCCCACGATCGCGTCGTCATCGACGCCGCGCGCGGCCAGGGCGAAGTGGTCGTCTCCGGAGCGGTCACCCCCGACACCTACGTGCTCGACGCCGCCGGACCGACCCTGCTCACCAGCCGGATCGGCCGCCAGCCCTTCGCCATCGTGGCCGGCCCCGACGGGGATCAGCGCGTCGAGCTCTCCGAATCCGAGGCCGCGGCGCCCGCGCTCACCGAGGACGAGGCCCGGGCCGTGGCCCGGCTCGCGCTCGAGGTGCAGGCACACCACTACGGCCGCCCACAGGATGTCGAGTGGGCCTTCGACGACGAGCGCCTGTGGCTGGTGCAGGCACGCCCGATCACCATGCTGCCCAACGACGTCGACGCGAAACCGCCCATCGCGCACACCGTCGAGGGTCGCGTACTGGTGCGCGGCCTGGCCGCCGCACCCGGCCGCGCCACCGGCCCGGTCCGCGTACTGCTCTCGCCCGCGGAGGGATCGGCACTGGGCGACGGCGAGATCCTGGTCGCGCCGATGACCAATCCGGACTGGCTGCCGACCCTTTCGCGCGCGGCGGGCGTCGTGACCGACAGCGGCGGCATGACCTGCCACGCCGCCATCGTGGCCCGGGAGCTCGGCATTCCCTGCATCGTCGGGGCCCGCACCGCGACCACCCAGCTGACCACCGGCCAATCGGTCACCGTCGACGGTTCCACCGGCCAGGTGTATTCCGGAAACCCGCTGCCCGCCTCGATCACGGCCATCCCGCGCCCGGTGTCCGCGGCGCCCGCGCCCGAGGCCACCGCCACCCGCGTCTACGTGAATCTGGCGCTGCCCGAAGCCGCGGAGCGGGTCGCGGCCACCGATGCCGACGGAGTCGGCCTGCTGCGCGCGGAGGTCCTGCTCACCCAGGCGCTCGGCGGGCGGCATCCCCGCGACCTGATCGCGCGCGGCGAAGACGAGAAGTTCATCCGGTCCATGACCGAATCGATCCACCGCATCAGCTCCGCGTTCGCGCCGCGACCGGTCGTCTACCGGGCAAGCGATATGCGCAGCAACGAATTCCGGGCCCTCGAGGGCGGCAACCGGTACGAGCCCCGCGAGCACAATCCGATGATCGGATTCCGCGGCTGCTACCGCTATGTGCGCAAACCGGAGATGTTCCGGCTCGAACTGGCGGCACTCGCCCGCGTGCGCGAACAAACCCCCAACGTGCACTTGATGATTCCGTTCGTGCGCACCCGCTGGGAGTTGGAGCGGTGCCTCGAGCTCGTCGACGCCAGCCCGCTCGGACGCCAGCGCGGACTGCACCGCTGGATCATGGCCGAGGTGCCGTCGGTCGTCTACCGGCTGCCGGAGTACGTCGAGCTGGGCATCGACGGAATCTCCATCGGCAGCAACGATCTGACCCAGCTCATGCTGGGCGTCGACCGCGATTCCGAGGAGTGCGCCGAGCTGTTCGACGAGTCCGACGCGGCGGTGCTCGACGCCATCGAGCAGATCGTCACCGGCGCCCGCGCGCTCGGCATCACGTCCTCGCTGTGCGGGCAGGCGCCGTCGACGAATCCGGAGTTCGTGGAGCACTTGGTCCGTGCGGGCATCACCTCGGTATCGGTCTCCCCGGACGCGGTCGACCGCACCCGGCGTGCGGTCGCCGCCGCCGAACGGCGAGTACTCCTCGACCACGCCTTGTCTGCGCCACCGCACCTGTGACCGAACCGCGCGTCCGCCGGACGGCTTCGAATACATGTCGGAGGAGGGAGCTTGATTAGACTGGTAGCGCCGCTAAGGGACAAACGGTGCACGCACCCTAGATGATCAGGACAGTCGGAAATGACGGTTGAGCCCCGAGACGGCTCCTATTCAGTGCGCGACACGCTCTCTCAGCTGCGGCTGCGGGAACTGCTCACCGAGGTGAAGGACCGGGTCGAGCAGATCATCGACGCCCGCGACCGAATGGACGGCCTGGTCGAGGCGATGCTGGCGGTGACCTCCGGCCTCGATCTCGACCAGACCCTGCGCACCATCGTGCACACCGCCATCAGCCTCGTCGATGCCCGCTACGGCGCGCTCGGCGTGCGCGGCGAGGACGGGCTCGAGCAGTTCATCTACGAGGGCATCGACGAGGAGACGCGGGCTCGGATCGGCGATCTGCCGGAGGGCCGCGGCGTGCTGGGGCTGTTGATCAGCCAGCCCAAGCCGATTCGCATGGAGAACCTCGCCGATCATCCCGCGTCGGTGGGCTTTCCGGAGCACCATCCGCCGATGCGCACCTTCCTCGGTGTCCCGGTGCGGATCCGCGACGAGATCTTCGGCAACCTCTATCTCACCGAGAAGTCCGGCGGACAGCTGTTCACCGAGGACGACGAGGTGATCGTGCAGGCCTTGGCCGCGGCCGCCGGTACCGCCATCGACAACGCACGGCTGTATCAGTCCAGCCGCACCCGCCAGGCGTGGATCGAAGCCACCCGTGACATCGCCACCGAATTCCTGGCCGGTACCGATCCCGACGAGGTGCTGGCCCATGTCGTCGCGCACGCGCGCACGCTCACCGATTCGAAGTGGGCGTTCCTGGCCGTCGACGACGAGCCCGGCGGCGATCTCGATGCGGTCGAGGGGCTGCGGATCAGCCAGTGCTCCGGCCCGGATGGCCAGGGGTACAACGGAATCGCGCGCACCACGGACACCGCGATCGGCGAGGTCTTCCGCGGAGGTCGACCCCTGCGCCCCACCGACAAGGACGATCTCGGACTCGATATCGCCCTCGGCGCCGGTCACTCGCTGATCCTCCCGCTCAACGCACAGGACTCCACCTTCGGGGTACTGGTGATGGTGCGCCCGATCGGCGCTCTCCCCTTCGCGGACGAACTGCTGGAATTGGCAGGCGCGTTCACCGATCAAGCCGCCCTGGCGATTCAGTTCGCCGAGGCCCAGCAGCGCATGCGCGAGCTCGATGTGCTGACCGATCGCGACCGCATCGCCCGCGATCTGCACGATCACGTGATCCAGCGCTTGTTCGCGGCCGGACTGAGCCTGCAGGGCACCGTGGCTCGGGCCCGCTCAGCCGAAGTGCGGGAACGACTTTCCGATGTCATCAACGATCTGCAGGACGTGGTGCAGGAGATCCGCACCTCCATTTTCGACCTGCACGGCGGCGCGGGCAGCAGCACCCGGCTGCGCCAGCGGATCGAGGAGGTGATCCGCAAGCACACCGCGGACACCGGTCTGCGCACCTCCCTGCGCATCAGCGGGCCACTGTCGGTGGTCGCGGCCGACCTCGCCGACCACGCCGAAGCCGTTGTGCGCGAAGCGGTATCCAACGCGGTGCGACATGCCGGCGCCGACACGATCACGGTGACCATCGATGTGTCCGACGACCTGACCCTCCTGATCGCCGATGACGGCCACGGGATCCCCGAGAACATCACCACCAGCGGTCTGCAAAACCTGACCCGCCGGGCCGAGGATATGGGCGGCACCTTCGCATTCGGTCGAAATCCCGACGGCGCGGGGACCTTGCTGCGCTGGGCGGTACCGCTGCACTGAGCGAGCGGCCCTCGCGGAATCACCTGCCGCGCACGATCACGATCGGGCAATCGACGCTGTGCAGCAGGGCATTACTGGTGGATCCCAGCAGCATGCCGGTGAACCCGCCGCGGCCGTGGCTGCCCACGACGAGCAGCTGAGCGTGTTCCGATTCGTCGAGCAGCGACCGAACGGGGCGATCCTTCACGAGGATTCGGCGCACGGGGACGTCGGGATACCGCTCGGCGAATCCGGCCATCTCCTCGCCGAAGGTCGCCCGCTCCTGCTCCTCCAGGGTCTCCCAGCCGGACATCGGCATATAGGGGCCGCTGGTATCGGTCCAGGCGTGCAGGGCGGTCAGGCCGGTCTTGCGCAGCGACGCCTCCTCGAAGGCCAGCTCGAGCGCTCGCAGGCTGTTCTCGGTGCCGTCCACCCCGACCAGCACCGGCTGCCGTGCCGCTACCGGGTCGGCCGCCGCGGTCGAATGGATCACGGCGACAGGGCAATGCGCGTGGTGGGTCACGGCGGAAGTGACCGAACCCAGCAGACCGCGCCGCAGCGCGCCCATGCCGCGACTGCCGAGTACTACCAGCCGGGCGTGCCGCGATTGCGCGATGAGATAGGCGATGATGGGCTCGGTGATGACCTCGGACGAGGTCTCTATCCCTTCGCCGGTCAGCGTCTCGGACGCGATCCGCGTCGCCTCACCCACGATTCGTTCGCCCTCCAGTTCCAGCCACGCGATCTCCTCGGCGTTGAGGACAGCGGTCGGCGGCGGCCCGACCGGCGCGCAGACGGACGTGACGATGCGCAGCCGGCATCCGTGTCGTGCGGCGTCCAGCGCGGCCCAGGCCACGGCCTGATACGAGACGGCAGAGCCGTCCACCGCGACGATGATGGGTGGGTTGGGGTCCTGCTGCGGGGCAGCGTGTTCGGTCATGATCGTCATTCCTCTCGTCGCGGGCGTGCCCGATCAGGACCGGGTGGACGCGAGATCCAGGGGTTCGAGCGGGCGCACCACGTCCGTCAATGGCAGTCGGGGTGTGATGGGTACTTCCTCGGCGCTGGTCGCCGCCCAGCCCATGCGGATGATCAGCTGCGGATAACCGAAGTCGCCCAGTAGATCCCGCCGAATCCGGGTCCGCACACCGGTGACCTCGAGCGGCTCACTCAGCGCGCAGCTCGCCAGGCCGCGCACGGTCGCCTCGAGCAACAGCGCACTGGCGGCCTCCCCGGCCCGCAGCCAGCCGAGCAGATCGTCGGATGCGGTGCACACCAGCAGCATTCGCGCCGATTCCTCGGTGTCGTGCACGACCGCCTCGGGCAAACGCGGATCGCCGAAGGGCCGAACGGTCGGGTCCGTGGCGACTACCGCATTGCGTGCGGGCACGCCCTGCGCACTGGCATGATGACCGCTCCAGGCGGCCAACTCGGCGTTGTACGCGGCATCACCGCGGTGAGTGGTCGCCGCGTCCACGAACGCGCGCAACAGCCGGGCATGCTCACCCGTCGGATCGACCTCGCGGACCTGGACGCCCGGCCTCCCCGCACCGGCGGCCACCACCGCGGACACCTGGGCGGCGGGCATCTCCCACGAGGTGAACCGCCGGCGATCGCTGCGCCGCCGCGAAATCGCCCGCGTCAGCCGGACCGCGGCCGGGTCGGGTTCACCCGGCCGGAACTCCACGGCGGCCAGATGCTTCGGGTCGGCGGGATTCGGGAACCGGTGCACGACCGTCTCCCAGCCGAACGCGCGCAGCGCCACGCGCAGATGATGCAGCGCCGCACCGCAGCTCACCACCAGCTCCCTGCAGTCCGGGTCGGTGTGGGGCAGGCGGCGGCTGTCGTCGGCGTACAGGTGCACGGTGGTGTCCCCGACGCGCCACTGCCAGGGCTGGGTGTTGTGCACCGACGGCGCCCGCACCGCGAGCGCCAGGGCGGCGCGGACGGTGTCGTGATCGGGATGTTTCGACATCACGTGTCCTTCCTCGGATTTCGTGCTCTCAGCATGGCCCGTGCATGGACCGGGGGTGACGGCCGAAAGTCACTGTCCGGCGGGGTCTTCGGCCCGGGATTGCGACGGCCGACGGACCACCAGCACCGGACACCGGGCCATGTGCAGCAACGCGGTGCTCACCGACCCCAGCACCACGCCGGAGAAGCCACTCCGGCCATGGCTGCCGACCACCACGAGCTGCGCGTGCTCGGCCTGTTCGAGCAGCGCGCGCACCGGCGTGTCGAGTGCGACGACCCGCCGCACCCTCACCTCCGGAAACCGCTCGGCATAATCGGCCAGCAGCGACCCCAGCAGCACGTCCTCGCTCTCGCGAACGGCGTCCCAGCCCATCACCGGCACATCGAAACCGGTCGTCTCGCTCCAGGCGCGCACGACGATCAACTCGACCTTCCGCCGCGACGCCTCCGCGAAGGCCAGCTCGAGCGCGGGCTCACTGTTGGCCGAGCCGTCCGTCCCGACCACCACCGGTTCGGCGCGCCCGATCGGATCCGTCTCCGGCACCCCGTGCACGACGGCCACCGGACACAGCGCGTGCCGGGAGAGCGCGGTGCTCACCGACCCCAGCACCGCCCGCCGCAACGCCCCCAGACCACGGTTCCCCACCACGACCATCCGTGCCTTGGCCGAGCGATCGAGCAGCGCGGTCGTGATCATGTCGAAGATCAGCTCGGTGGAGATCGAAATCCCGTCCCCCGGAACCGTGTATCGCGCCATGCGGACGGCGTCGTCCAGTACCTGCTGCCCCTGCGCCCGCAACTCGGCCATGTCCTCGGCGCTCACCGGCGCGGCTCCCCGCCCGATCGGGCTCGCATACGAGGTCACGATGTGTAGCCGACACCCCAGCATCCGCGCCTCCGCGGCCGCCCACGCCACCGCCTGATACGAGATCTCCGACCCGTCCGCCCCGACCACAACCCCGCCGTCGACGTGCTCGTCCTGATCGAAACTCCCTACGGGAACAGCATGTTCTTCCATGGCTTCTCCTGAGTCGGTCATGCCCCGAGCATCCCGCCCGAGGCATCACCGACCCCAGAGAACAATGTCACCACCGTTCGGGTCCTCCGGCGGCCATTGCCGTGTACCTCGACCATTCGACCCTGCGGAAGGCGACCGCATCGCCTCCGCTAATCTCCAATTCTCAACGACTATTTCGGTCCGACCGGAAGGCAGTTCCCATGGCGCGCAAGGTCATCGTGGAGATGGTGGATGACTACGACGGTGAGTCCACGGCGGAGGAGACGGTGTTGTTCACGGTCGACGGCGTGAACTACGAGATCGACCTATCCCCTTCGAATGCGGCGGCATTACGAGCGCTGTTCGAACAGTGGACTCCCTATGCGCGCAAAGTCGGTCGAGCCTCGAAAGCCAAGGCCGCCAGCGGACGCCCGCGCCCGACGGTCAACCGAGAGCAGACCCAGACCATCCGAAACTGGGCCCGCACAAACGGATTCGACGTCTCCAGCCGCGGCCGGATCCCCGCCGCGATCGTGGAGGCGTACAACAAGGCCGCCGCCGCATAGGGCAACCCGCATGACGCCATCTGCCAGCTGATTGACTCTCCGCGCCAACCGGATTCGTGCGTTGACAGGCGGCACGAGGGACCCGGACACTGCATATACAACGATGTAAAATTGCACTGGGTTCGATGAGGAGTGGTCATGGAGCCGCCCTGCCGGAGCTTCGATTTCGAAGGTCACCGTCTCGCCTATGACATCCGCGGCAGCGGCGCGCACAGCATCGTGCTGGTCCCGGGGCTGCTCATGCCCCGGCGGATGCATGAGCGGCTCGCGGATGCGCTGCACCGCAATGGTTTCCGGGTGGTCACGCTGGAGCCGCTGGGCTGGGGAGAGTCCGACAAGCCGCGTGGCTATCAGCACTACTCCATGGGCGGCTATGCCCGGCAGGTGATCGCGCTGCTGGACGAACTCGGAATCGCGCGCACCGTGCTCTTCGGCACCTCGGCCGGGGCCAATATCGCGCTCGCTACCGCCGCACTCGCGCCGGATCGATTGTGCGGCATGATCACCGAGTCACCTGTGCTCGAGCGCGCGGTACCCGCCTGTGCCGCGGTCGGCTTTCCGGCGCTGCTGCTGGGCCGCTACGGTGCGCCCCTGGTGGATGTGCTGGGTCGCGGAGCGGACCGGATACCGCGTCGCCGGGGCGGGCTGCCCGATCTCGGATTGTCTTGGATCGCACAGGATTCGCGAGTCAGCGCGGATGTCGTGCAGGGCATCGTCTACGGCGGGCTGCGGGTGCCGCGTGCCGAGCGCACGGCGATCGCGACGAGAACCCTTGTCATCGGGCATCGCTTCGATCCCATCCATCCGATCGCCGACGACCGGGCACTGGTCCGGGAATTGCGCGATACCCGGTTCCTGCGCTCCAGCTCGATCGTCGAACTGCGTCGTGACCCGCGGCGACTGCTGGGCGAGATCACCGATTTCGCCCGCGCGTGCTGGAGTGCCGATCCCGCCGAAGTAGCCGCGCCCCAGGCTCCTTCCACTCCCCTATGACGGATGTCGCCATCCCGCCCAGAAAGTTGAGCACAACCATGACCGCTGCCGACGAAGACAGCGCGACCCCTGCGGAGCTGCATCCGCTACCCGACCGCGAGGTGGTCATCGTGGGTGCCGGGTTCGGCGGGCTCGGGGCCGCGATTCAGTTGCGCAAGGCCGGATTCCACGACATCGTGCTGCTCGAACAGGCCGATGACCTGGGCGGTACCTGGCGTGACAACACCTATCCGGGCGTGGCCGTGGACGTCACCTCGTTCACGTATTCGTTCTCCTTCGAGATGAACCCCGACTGGTCGCGGGCCTACGCACCCGGGCGAGAGCTCAAGGCATATGCCGACCATTGCGCCGACAAGTACGACCTGCGTCAGCACATCCGATTTCGTACCGAGGTCATCGGGTCGCGGTGGGACGAACAACACGGTCTGTGGCAGGTCGAGCTGGCCGGGGGCGGCACGGTCACCGCCCGCTATCTCGTTGCCGCCGTCGGTATTCTGACCCAGCCCAAGACACCTGACATTCTGGGTCTGGCCGACTTCACCGGGAAGACGCTGCACACCGCGCGCTGGGATCACGACTACGACCTCACCGGTAAGCGGGTCGCGGTCATCGGCACCGGCGCGACCTCGGTGCAACTGGTGCCGGCCATCGCCGGGCGGGTCGCGCACCTCGACGTCTATCAGCGCACGCCGATCTGGGTGGGTCCCAAGCCCGATGCTCGCATCCCGGTGTCGATGCGGCGGGCGTTCCGCCGGGTGCCGGGCATGCAAAAGGGTTTCCGTGCGGTCACCACCGCCGCCACCGAGTCGGTCATGACGCTGGGCATCGTGCACAACAAGCAGATGCCGCTCCTGGTGAAGACCATCGAGCAGGTGTGCCTGGCGAATCTGCGCCGCCAGGTGCCCGATCCGGAGCTGCGGGACAAGCTCACCCCGCGCTACGGGTTCGGGTGCAAGCGGCCCTCGTTCTCCAACGACTACTTCCGGACCTTCACCCGCCCGGATGTGGAACTGGTGACCGAGGGCATCGAGGCGGTCACCGAGACCGGCGTCCGCACCCGCGACGGCGTGCACCGGGAGATCGACACCTTGATCCTGGCAACGGGATTCAAGGTGTTCGAGCGGGGCAACACTCCGCCGTTCCCGATCGTCGGCCGCGGCGAACGGGAACTCGGCCAGTGGTGGGACGAACAGCGCTACCAGTCCTATCAGGGCGCGACCATGCCCGGTTACCCCAATCTGTTCCTCATCGCCGGGCCGTACGGATTCACCGGAGGCTCCTATTTCCAGCTCATCGAGAACCAGTCCCGGCACGTGGTCCGCTGCCTGTCCCACGCGCGCAGTACCGGTGCCGCGGTCGTCGAGGTGAGCGCGCGGGCGCACGCCCGATACTTCGACTACATCCAGCGTCGGCAGCCATCGACGGTGTTCTACAGCAACATCTGCGCGGCGTCGAACAGCTACTACTTCGACAAGCACGGCGACTCCCCCATCCTGCGGCCATCCTCGGCGGTCGAGGCTTGGTGGGACAGCCGGTTCTTCGACCTGCGGGACTACGAGTTCCGTTCGCCCACAGCCCAACCCGCCGTGCGGGCCGCGGCCACAGTCGGGGAGGCGAGCACCTGATGTCCCGCGATCTCGAAACCCATGTGCTCGTCGTCGGCGCGGGCTTCTCCGGGCTCGGTGTCGGAATTCAGCTGCGCCGGCACGGATACGACGATTTCCTGATCGTCGAGCAGACCGGCGATGTCGGCGGCACCTGGCGTGACAACACCTATCCCGGTGTCGCCGTGGACATCACCTCGTTCAACTACTCGTTCTCGTGGGAGCAGAACCCGCACTGGTCGCGGGTGTACGCACCGGGCACCGAGCTCAAGGCGTACGCCGATCACCTGGTGACCAAGTACGAGCTGAAGCGGCACTTGGAATTCCACACCCGGCTCACCGAGGCGCGCTTCGACGAGGACACCCATCTGTGGCGGTTCACCACCGCCGACGGCCGCACCGGCAGCACGCGGTATCTCATCACCGCGGTCGGCGGGCTCACCCAGCCGAAGACACCCGCCATCGAGGGGTTGGACACCTTCGCGGGCAAGACGATGCACACCGCCCGCTGGGACCACGACTACGACCTCACCGGCAAGCGGGTCGCGGTCATCGGCACCGGAGCAACCTCGGTGCAGGTGGTTCCGGCCATCGCCGACCGGGTGGCGCATCTGGAAGTCTTCCAGCGCACGCCGATCTGGGTCGTACCCAAGATCGACATGCCGATTCCCGCGCCGCTGCGCCGGTTGTTCGCGCGCCTGCCGCAGTCCCAATCGGCGGTGCGGCTCACCACCGGCGCGGTCACCGAGCTCGTCATGGTCGTCAGCGCGACCTACGAGAGGCAGTTCCCGGCGCTGCGCAGGGGTATCGAGCGGCTGTGCCGGGCTCATCTGCGGATGCAGGTCCCCGATCCGGTGCTGCGCGCGAAACTCACACCCGCCTACGACTTCTGGTGCAAGCGGCCCACCTTCTCCAACCATTACCTGCGCAGCTTCACGCGGCCGGACGTGGATCTGGTCACCGAGGGCATCGAGTGCGTCACCGAGAGCGGCGTCCGCACCCGTGACGGTGTGCTGCACGAAATCGACGCGCTGATCCTGGCGACCGGATTCAAGGTGTTCGAACGTGGCAACACTCCCCCGTTCCCGGTGTACGGCACCGACGGTGTGGAGCTCGGCCGGTTCTGGCACGAGCAGCGCTATCAGTCCTACGAGGGCGTCAGCGTCCCCCGCTTCCCCAACCTCTTCGCGATCCTGGCCCCCTACTCACTCACCGGTGCTTCGTATTTCGCCATGATCGAGGCGTCCACCACCCACCTGCTGCGGGTCCTGAAGGAGGCCGACCGGCGCGGGGCCACCTATGCCGAGGTCCGCGCGGAGCCGCACGAGGAGTTCTTCGCCGACATTCTGCGCCGCCAGCGCAACACGGTGTTCATGGCCGCCAACTGCGCCGCCTCCAACAGCTACTACTTCGACCATCACGGCGACGCTCCCATGCTGCGCCCCGCGACCGGACCCGAAATGTGGTGGCGTGCACGCCATTTCCCGCTCGATCACTACCGATTCCGCACCCTCGGAGGACTCGCCTCGTGAATTTCGGCCTTTCACTCTCCCCGCGCGAACACGACGCACGCGACCAGCTCGCGTCCTTCCTGCTGAACTCCTGACCAGGAACTCGTCGAGGTCACGGGATTATCTCGCCGGCGTGCCGGGTACTCATCGAGAGGTTGAGTCACCAGCCGATGCCCGGACCGTGTCGGGAGACCGGACACAGTCACGCGGCGAAACCTGTTCGGTTCCTGCTGCTCGGATGAATCGGGATTCTCATGTCGAGAATGTTCTTGGTGTCGAGCCATTCCAGCCACGCGGTGGTGCGCGGCGAACGCGAGCCGCTGGAGGTGATGGTGAGCCGACCGTCGCGGGCGATGACCGTGCTGACGGCGACCGGTGAGGTGGACGGCCGCACGGTGGGCGCCTTGCGGGAGCGCCTGGCCGAGGCCATCGATTCCGAGGCGAACCTGGTGGTCACGGACCTGTCCAGGCTCAGCTTCTTCGGGCTCTGCGGGCTACGCCTCATGCTCGAGGCCGACGACCGCGCTCGCCACCGTGCCAAATCGTTGCGGTGGGTGACCGGGTCCCGCTGCGTCGATCGCGTCATCGAAATCTCCGGCCACGCGGCCGATCTGAGGCCCGCCGCCACGATCAGCGGTGCGTGCAGGTCCGGGCCGCGCACCGCACGCACGACATAGCGGCTCACTCGGGTTCATCACGGGGTGGCAGGACGGGCTCGGCCTGTTCCGGCCACCCCTGCTCGATGCGTCGCCCGCGGGCGAGTTCGGCGTCGAACTGAGCGCCCAGCAGCACGGCGATATTGGTGAGCCACAACCACACCAGGAAGATCACCGCTCCGGCCAGGGAGCCGTACACCTTGTTATAGGAGCCGAAAAAGCTGACGTACAAGGTGAATCCGGCCGAGGCGGCGATCCAGATCAGGACGGCCAGCGCGCTGCCCGGGCTCAGCCAGCGGAAGCCGTACTGCCGCACATTGGGCGAGGCCCAATACAGCAGCGCGATCGCCAGTCCGACGAGCACGACCAGGACCGGCCACTTCGCGATGTCCCACACCCGCACCACGCCCGCACCCCAACCCAGCCAGTGCCCGATCCGCTGCGCCAGCGTGCCCGTCGCGACCACACCCAGCGCGCAAGCGGCGATGAGCAGCACCATCAGTGCGGTCAATCCGAGGCGTAGCGGGACCGTCTTGTAGATCGGGCGGCCCTCGTCGGTGTGATAGATCGAATTCGTCGCCCGCATGAACGCGCCCAGATAGCCCGAGGCCGTCCACAACGCCGACCCCAGGCCGATGATCGCCAGCCAACCCGACAACGACCGCGAACCCTGCAACTGCTCGATGGCATCGACCAATAGCGAGGTGCCGCCGCTCGGCCCGATCTGGCGCACCGTGTCGATCAGCGACCGAGTCGCGTCCGGGCCGAGCAGACCGAGTACGGCGAGCAGCACCACCAGCCCCGGGAAGATCGACAGCACGCTGTAGTAGGTCAACGCCGCCGCCCAGTCGGTGATGTTGTTGGCCCGGAACTCCGTGACCGTCCGCCTGAGCACGCCCCACCAGGATTTCGCTCCCAATTGCGTTGGGCTCTCGGGAATTCCACCACTCGGGGATTGTGCTGCGGTCATGGTCCCACCTCCGGCTCGTGCGCCGACTACCCCGGACCCCGCCGGTCAAACCGCGCGCGGGCCGCGCGGCCCGGCGATCCCGGCAGCGTTTGGGCGTTCGGACCCCGGGTAGGCGAGAGGCAGGTAGGAACCGACCGCGGCGTGCTCAGCCACGGACTCGTCAGGAGAGCGATATAGCGCCGCATCCACCAGCAACCCGGCCGTACCGAAATCGTCGCGTGCGCAGCCTGGTTCGATGCCGAGATGCGCATCGTGCGGCCTCGGCTGGTGGTGTGTCTGGGTAGCGTCGCGGCCAAAGCCCCACTCGGACAGTCGTTTCGCGTCACGACACAACGTGGCCAGTTCGTTTCGCTGCCCGAGTGCCGGGTGATCGCGACCGCGCATCCGTCGGCGGTGCCGCGGGCCCCCGACCGCGCCGAGGCGTACTCCGCGCTGCTCGCGGATCTGAAGACCGCCCGCTCGGGCCTTCGCTGATCGGGCGCATAACCGGAGGTTGAGCGGGTATTGCGGGGGCGGTGAGGAGGTTGTCATGAATCCTGCGGGTGAGAGCGAACCGTATCTGGGGACCGGGCGCGTTCCCGACGAGCCGACGCCGGAGCCGCCACCCGTGCCACCCCCGCCCGCGGCCACGCCGCCCGCGCCGGTCGCACCGTCAGCGCCCGCCACCGGTGTCGAGCGCACCCGGGCGGGTGCGGTCTGGGTGGGGCTCAGTGCGGGCGCGGTCTTCCTGGTGGTGTTGCTGATCTTCGTGGTGCAGAACACCACCGGTGTCCGGCTCGGGTTTCTGGGCTGGCATTTCACACTGCCGATCGGGGTGGCGATTCTGGTCGCCGCGGTGCTCGGGGCCCTGGTGATGGCGGTGGCCGGGGGCGTGCGGATCATCCAGTTGCGGCAGTCCTTCAGCCGATTGGCCCGCAGTCGCGCGGGCGACACCGTCCGCCGGTAGCGGCAGCGTCGCGGTCCGCGTTTAACGTGTCGGTATGGCAGAACGCGTGGTGGTCATCGGCGGAGACGCGGCGGGGATGGCGGCGGCGTCGCAGGCGCGGCGGTTGCGCAGTGCGGCGGAGTTGGAGATCGTGGTGTTCGAGCGGGGGCATTTCACCTCGTATTCGGCCTGCGGGATTCCGTATTGGGTCGGCGGGGAGGTCGACGAGCGGGATGCGCTGATCGCCCGGACGCCCGCCGAACATCGGGCCCGCGATATCGATCTGCGGTTGCGCACCGAGGTGCTCGAGATCGACGTGAGCGGGCAGCGGGTTCGGGCGCACGATCTGGAGACCGGGGACGAAAGCTGGCTCGGCTACGACAAACTCGTGATCGCGACCGGGGCGACGCCGATCCGGCCCCCACTGCCGGGCATCGACGCGGCCGGGGTACACGGGGTACAGACCCTCGACGACGGCCAGGCGTTGATCGACACCCTCGAGGCGATCGAGGGCAGGCGCGCGGTCGTGGTGGGCGCGGGATACATCGGCGTGGAGATGGCCGAGGCACTGATCCACCGCGATTTCCAGGTGACGATGGTCAGCCGGGGCACCGAACCCATGGCCACCCTGGATCCGGATATGGGTGTGCTGATCCGGAAAGCCATGCAGGGTATGGGAATTCAGGTCCATTGCAGTGCCGAGGTGACCGAGATCCGCACCGACGCGCAGGGCCGCGCCACCGCCGTCGTCACCGCCGACGCCGAATATCCGGCGGATGTGGTGGTATTGGGCATCGGCGTGCGGCCGAATACCGATCTCGCCCGTGCCGCCGGGCTGCCGCTGGGCGAATCCGGCGGGCTGCTCACCGATCTGGCGATGCGGGTGCGCGGGCACGACAATATCTGGGCGGGCGGCGACTGCGTGGAGGTTCTCGACCTGATCTCGCGCTCGGAGCGGCATATTCCGCTCGGCACCCACGCCAACAAACACGGCCAGGTCATCGGTTCCGGTGTCGGCGGCGGCTACGCCACCTTCCCCGGTGTGGTCGGCACCGCGGTCAGCAAGGTGTGCGATCTCGAGGTGGCCCGCACCGGTCTGCTCGAACGCGACGCCCGCGCCTGCGGCCTGCAATTCGTGACCGTCATCATCGAATCCACCAGCCGCTCCGGCTATTTCCCGGGTACCGCACCCATGTCGGTGAAGATGATCGCCGAACGCCGCACCGGCCGTCTGCTCGGCGCGCAGATCGTGGGCCGCGAGGGCGCGGGCAAACGCATCGACATCGCCGCGGTCGCGTTGACCGCCGGACTCACCGTGGAGCAGATCGTCGCCCTGGATCTCGGTTACGCCCCACCGTTCTCCCCGGTGTGGGATCCGATTCAGGTGGCGGCCCGCAAGGCGGTGGGAGCGGTCCGAGCGGCCGAGCGGAGCTGACCCCGCGACATGCCGAAGTCTGTTTCGTCCCCTTCGAGGTAGATGTGGCATACGATTCCGGATCGGCATAACGCCTGTTCGGAATCGGTGTCCGCGGAATATCTCACGCTGGGAGAGACGAATGGGTCGGACCAAGGTCGTTCCGGTGCTCGCATGCTGCGCGGCGATGTTCACCGCCATGATGCCGATATCGGGGGCGACGCCCGAAGGCACGGGCGAGGATCCGGCCCCGGCGGACCCGGCTCCCGCGGATCTGGAGACAGCCGTCCGGCGCGATCTCCACATCGAACTGTCGGAGTACATGAATCGGGCCGCGACCGCGCAGCGGCTGGCCGAATTCGAGAAGCTCGCCCGCGCCGCGTATCCGATGGTGTTCGCCGGCGTTCGGATGGACGGGCCGCGGGCGCTGGTGTCGCTGAGCGACGGGACGGGCTTCGACGTGGCCGCGAAGGCGGTGCGGCAGGCCGGGTTCGAGGTGGTGCGGGTCGCCTCCAGCGCCGCGACCCTGCAGCAGCAACGGGAGGCGGTCCGCAAGTGGATCGCCACGCAGCCGCGCGAGACCGCCAATGTGTTCATCGGTGATGCGGTGGACGTCGGGCGCAATACGGTCGTGGTCTACACCTCCGGCACCACCGCGCAGGTGCCGTCCGGTTTGGGCGCGGTCGAACTGGTGGTGGTGGATGAGCCGCAGCCGGGCCCGGGTCTCGATGATCCGGAGATTCCGGTGACCATCGCCGCGCCGGGCGAGCCGTACAAGGGCGGGCAGCCGTTCCGGATCGCCTTCGACGCCACCCGATACGGCAAGTGCTCGCTGGGATTCAATGCCACCGATGCGGCCGGGCATGATGTCGCCATCACCGCCGGGCACTGCGATCCCAACAATCTGGTCGATCCGTCGGCGAAAACGGCTGAGCCGCACAAGATCTACGACTACGCGGACGACAGCCTCGGGGACGAGCTGGGCCATTTCGGAACCTCGGAGTTCGGCCCGCACGACTACTCGATCCTGCAGATCAACGACGATCAGGTGGCCCGATTCCGCAACAACCTGGTCGTCGGCGGCCCGGCCGGGCCCTCCCCCGCGACACCGCCCGGCGGCGGTTCGGTCGGCAGCGCCGCGCTGGTATCGCAGGCCGCCGCCGACACGATCGCCATCGACGGCGTCGCCTCACCCGTCTCCGGAATGCCCGCCTGCAAGTCCGGCGCGATCACCGGATACACCTGCGGCACAGTCGATATGGTCGGCCAGACCTTCAACGAGGGCGGCCTGCCCGGCACGACCCGCAAGGTGAAGGTCGAGGGCTTCTTCTCCGTCTCCACCTGCAGCGTCCAGGGCGACAGCGGCGGCTCCGTCCTCAGCGGCACCAAGGCCCTCGGCCTGGTCAGCGGCGGCACCAGCCAAAACCACCAGTGCGCCGACACCGACATCCTCACCGCCCAGCCGATCGACGCCGTCCTTGCGGCCAACCCCGGCTTGGCCCTCCGCAAGAACTAGCGTTCGGCCGCTCAGGCGTCGGGCAGCCAGTTGCCGTGGAAGCCGTAGGGGACGCGGCGGGGTAGGTGGATGGTGGCGAGCGGCGGGGCGGCTACATCGGTGGCGTCGAGGATGACGAGGTCGCTGCGGTCCTCGGCGGAGTCGTAGACGTAGGTCATGAGATAGCCGTCGCCGCCGGGGGTTTCGTCGGCCGGGGCGAAGGCCGCCTCGTCCGGGATGCGGCCGGGGGCGAATTCGTGTGCGGTGGTGGTGCCGTTGTGCAGGTCGTAGCGCAGCACCGCGCCGCGGCCGCCGCGGGTGGCGGTGGCGTGGCCGAAGCGGGTGTCGAGCCCGGCGAGCCGGTCGTCGTGGCGGGGGAATTCGGCGGCGCGGTCGTCGAGCTGTTCCTCGCGGACGGTGCCGGTGGTCAGGTCGATGGTCCAGCGCCACAGGGTCGCGTTGTCGTCGAAATCGTTCGAGTCGGTGCGCCACATGCTCGGATGCCGCATGACGTGCAGGACGATTCGGCCGGGCTCGTCGTGGGCGTTGAGGGTGTGGAAGACGTAGCAGGGATCGATGGCGAACCAGCGCACCTCGCCGTGCGGGTCGTCGCGGCGCAGCACGCCGAGCCGGGCCTGGTAGTCGTCGCTCCAGCGGAAGGGCAGATTGTCGCCCGACATGGCGGTCTGGAGGTCGAAAAGCACCGGGAGATCCATGAATACGACGTGCTCCGCGCTGAGCAGGAAGTCGTGGTGCATGGTCGGGGCCGGGACGTCGATCGGGCGGCTGATCTCGAGATTGCCCGCGGCGTCGGCCCGGTGGTAGGTCAGGTACGGCTCGAGGAAGTCGTAGCCGAAGAAGTGCAGTTCACCGGTGGTCGGGCAGGTCTTGGGATGCGCCGTCATCGCGGTCTTCAGCTTGCCGTCGAAGTCGTGCGGGCCGAGAGTGTCCAGCTCGCAGGTCAATTCGTACGGGAACGAGGATTCCACCAGCGCGAGGGTGCGCCCGGCGTGCCGGATGACGTGCGTATTCGCCACGCCCGCGGCGAGATCCCGATTGCCCTGGGCGTCGAACATCAGCGCCCCGTCGGTGAAGGTCGTGGTGCGGACCCAGCGATTGCGGTACGACACCGCGCGACCGCCCTCGATCCGCACGCCGTGCACCATGCCGTCCCCGGCGAACCAGTGCTTGGCCGCGGCCTCGTGCGGATTGGGCCCGTTGCGCAGGTACCAGCCGGTGAGTTCCTCGGGAATCGTTCCGGTGCAAGGGAGTTCGTAGGCGGTGACCTCTTCGGTGACCGGTGCGTAGTTGCCGGTGAGATACGGGATGGCCATGATCGATACCTTTTCTCGGTCAGTCCGCCAGCGCGGCGCGCGCCTTGCCCTCGATGTGGGCGACATAGCGGATCGTGAAGACGACGGGAATGACGAAGGCCAGCACCTGCACCGTCGTCCGCAGCCCCGAGGACCCGTGCGCCAGCGCGGTGAGCGCGACGCAGCCGATCACGAAGGCAGCCGTCCACACGGAGGTGAGCACATACGCCGTCCGGATGAACAGCGGCTGGTCCCAGAACTCCTGCGGCGTGGTCTGTTTGGCGATCGGAAGGGTGAACGGGACGCGGATCAGCAGCGAGATCCCCGCGATGAGCGCCAGCACGCCGGAGGAGATCGCGGGCATGTAGGCATGCAGCGCGGTGTCCGGATCGGCGAACGCGAGCACCGTGACCGCCGCGAAGAACACCGCGGACCCGAGATCGATGATCAGCGAATCCCAACCGCGCCCGGCGCGGCGCTGCTGCGCGATCCCGGCCACCGAGATGGCGACCGCGATGAGCGCCGACCACTGCCAGTACTGCGACGGGATCACCGCATAGACGATCCAGGGGGCGAAGGTGCGGAGATACGACACTTCGAGAACTCCTCGGCAACACGACATTCCAGTTCTGACATGTCCAATCCTGAGGCTCCATTCACGACATGTCAATACTGGAATGTAGAGTGATCGGCATGAGTCTCCGGTACGCCCTGCTCGGATTGCTGTCCGAAGGCCCCGCCAGCGGCTATGACCTGCTGCGGACCTTCAAGCATTCGCTGGCCAACATCTGGCCCGCGACGCAGAGCCAGATCTACACCGAGCTCACCAAGCTCGCCGAGGCCCGGCTCATCGAGGTCAGCGATGAGGGCCCGCGCGGCCGCAAGGAGTACACGCTCACCGACACCGGCCTCGACGACCTACGCACCTGGCTCACCACGACACGCCCGAAACGCGCGGTGCGCAATGAAACTCTGCTGCGAGTCTTCTTCCTCGGCGTCACTCCCCCCGCCCACGCCCGCGCCTACCTCACCGAGATCGCCGAGGACGCCGCCCAGGCCCACGCCGATCTGCTCGACCTCGAACGGTCCATCGACTGGGATGACAGCGACCTGTCCCGAAACGGCCACATCGCACTGGAATACGGCAAACGCGCCACCGCGATGAACCGCGATTGGGCCCGCTGGGCCCTGGACCAGCTACCCCCCGCCACCCCCTGACCCACCCACGCTTCATCGAGTGGCACATCCTGGAGGGCAGATTAGGGAGCTTTCGGACAATTGCCCTCCAGGATGTGCCGCTCGGCGATCAGAGGTCAGCCGGCGGTGAGGAGCTTGGCGGTGCCGGTGACGACGGTGTCGGACTGGTCGACCAGGGCGGCGCGGACCTGAACGGGTGAGCCCGAGGAGGGCATCTGGCCTGTGGCGGGGGTGAGTGGGACGGAGGCGGTGTGCTGGGAGCCGTCGCAGGTGATGGAGGTCTGGGTGCCGGTGGCGGCGGGGGCCTCGGCATTGGGGTCGCCGAGCATGGCCTTGATGGCGGCGACGCCCGCGGAGGCCTCGCAGGTGTATTCGACGCCGACCATGGACGGTCCGGCGCCGGAGACGTCGATCGAATTGGCGGCGAAGGCGGTTGCGGCGGCGAGCAATCCCGCGGCACTCAAGGCCGCGAATGCGGTGGCGATGGTCGCGGAGCGGCGGTGTGATCGACTGAGCATGGGTTCGTTCCTCCTGTGTGGCGTTTGGCGGATCGCTGAACACACTGGGAAACACTCGCGGCACTCTGCACTCTGAAGACGCACTGTGCACTCTGAAGACAATGCTGTGGAGACCGCAAGCACCATCCTCGACCGCGCGGGGCCCGAAGTAAAGCAGGCCGAACGAGTTACGCGGGCCGGTCACGCACCGGCCCGCGAATACACGGCTACTCGGCCGCGTCGAGGAGTACCGGCAGGCTGGTGTGGCCGTTGGAGATGAAGCTGCCCAGCGGAGTCAATTCACTTGCGTCCGTGGCCAGCCGCAGGTTCGGGAAACGCTCGAACAGGGCGGGCAGTGCGATGGCCGCCTCCATCCGGGCCAGTGGCGCGCCCAGGCAGTGGTGCGCGCCGTGGCCGAAGGCCAGGTGCTGGTCCTTGGTGGCGCGGTGGATGTCGAAGGCGTCGGTGGTGTCGCCGTGGATCTTCGGGTCGCGGCTCGCGCCCGCGTAGGAGGCCAGGATGGCCTCGCCCTTGGGGATGGTGAACCCGTCGACCTCGATGTCCTCCACCGCGTAGCGCAGCGGCAGGTGCGCGACCGGCGCCTGGTAACGCAGGGTCTCCTCGATGACATCGCTCCAGGACGCCCGTTCGGCGAGCACGTCGGCCAGCTGGTCCGGGTGGGTCAGCAGGGCGACCACGGCCTGGCCCAGCAGGTTGACGGTCGTCTCGTGCCCAGCGTTGATGACGAGCATCAGGGTGGCCACGAGCTCGGCCTCGCTCAGCTGCGAGCCGTCCTCGTCGTCGCGGGCCGCGATCATGGCGGAGGTGATGTCGTCACCCGGGTTGTCGCGGCGGTAGGCGACGAGTTCGCCGATGCGCTCGGCCATTTCGAGGTAGTTGGCCATCGACTCCTCGGCGGTCAGCGAGCCGTCGAAGAAGCCGTCGACGCACTTGTGGATGGCGGCGTCGAGGTGCTCGGGTACCCCCATCAGGCTGGAGATCACGCTGATCGGCACCGGGTAGGCGAACAGCGAGCGCAGATCCACCTGCGAGCCCGCCGGGAGCGTGGCCAGCTCGTCGAGCAGTTCGGCGACGATGGCCTCGATCCGCTCGCGCATGGCGAGGGTGCGGCGGTTGGTGAAAGCCGGGGACACCAGCTTCCGCAGCCGGCGGTGATCGGCGCCGTAGGCGGTGAACATGTTCTCCGCGATCACCCACGGCAGCAGCGGCCAGGTCTCGGTGATCTCGCCGTTCATGAACGCGGTCCAGTGCTGGCGCGGATCCTTGGAGACGCGGGGGTCGGCGAGCAGGCTCTTGAGCACGGCCTGGTCGGTGACCGACCAGGCCGGGACGCCGCCGGGCAGCTCGACCAGGGTGACCGCACCGCGCTCGCGAATCCGCGCGGATTCGGCTTGGATGTCGGTGCCGGTGACATCCAGCACGATCGGGCTGTTGGACATGTGGTGCTCCTTCTACACCGCGCGCAGCGCGGGGCTCAACGGGAATTCGACCGGCAGTGCCACCATGGCGCGGTGGAACGGACCTGGACGCCAGGAGATTTCGTGCTTCGGGACGGCCAGCTCGAGGTCCGGCAGCGCGTCCAGCAACTGGTCGATGGCGGTCTGCGCCACCAGGTAGGCGACCGAGCGGGCCGGGCAGGCGTGCGGGCCCGCGCTCCAGGCCAGATGCGAACGGTTGCCGGTGCGGTCGCCGCCCGCGATCTCGGGATCGTTGTTGCAGGCGGCCAGGCTGATCAGCACCGGCTGATGCGCTGGCAGCCAGGTGGTGTCGATGAGGATCGGCTGGCGCGGGTAGCTGATCGCGAAGTTGGCCATCGGCGGATCGTTGAAGAGGACCTCGTCGAGCGCGTCGCGGGTGGATAGGCTGCCGCCCAGCACATCTCCGCCGAAGCGAGCGTCGGTGAGCATCAGCAGCAGGGTGTTGGAGATGAGGTTCTGCATGGGCTCGATGCCCGCGCCGTAGAAGCTGACCAGCTGGTACAGCATCTCCTCGTCGTTGAGTTGCGTTGGGTGGTGGGCCATTCGGGAGGTGACGTCGTCGCCGGGCTCGGCGCGGCGCAGGGCGATCAGCTCGAGCAGCGCCTCGCCGAGGGTCTGCATGCCCCAGGCCGCGTTGACGGTGTCGAACAGCGCGGCCATGCCGGTGGCCACCCGCTGGCCGATATCGGCGGAGCAGCCGACCAATTGGTTGAGCACCTCGAAGACCAGCGGCAACGCGTACTGCGACACGACATCCGCTTTACCCTCGGCCGCGATCGCCGCGATCAGCGGCTCCGAGAGCTGTTCCACCGTGGAATGCACGGCATGCAAATCGATTCCGTCGATGGCCGCGGTGTACGCCTGCCGGTACCGCAAATGCTCGGCCCCCGCGTTGCGCAGCGCGTTCGGATACCACTGCATCATCGGCCGGATCGGCGAATCCTCCGGAATCCCCTCCTGCCACACCCGCGGATCCGCCGGAAAGTGCTCGGGATCATTGAGAATCCGCAGCGCGGTCCGATAGTTCACCACCAGCGTCGCGGGCACTCCGGGTGACAACTCGATCGGCACCATCGCCCCGTGCGTCCTGCGCATCTCCCGATACGCCCCATGCGGATCAGCGGCGAATTCCGGTGTCCCCAGCAGGATCCGAGCCTCTTCGGCCTTCGCGCCCATCACCGGACACCCCGTAGACGCCCCCGAGAACTGCCCCCATGACCCCGTGGTCTCCAAACCGAAACTCCCTATCGAAGAACAGCTTTCACCGACCGATCCGAGTCACCCCGATCGAGTCACCGCTTCGCACCCTAGCAGCCCCACAGCACACCCACCGCCTGTGTGAACCGCCTCCCCGACTCCCCAGGCTCGTAGGAATACGTCCCGAGATGTTGTACAAACCGAGTCCAAACCTGATCGAAGCTACGCGAAGCGGGCTGGTTCATGCGCCGACCATAACCACGGACACCGACACCCCGGCCAACCGGCGGCTCGTCGCACATGCACGCGACCGCCGGTGACGTCGGCTGCGCTCAGTTGGATCCGAAACTTGAACTGCCGGTGTAGATCAGGCGGTCCAGCGCTCCGCAGCCGGGGTATTTGTATCCGGTCGCCGGGGTGCTCCCGGGCGCAGCCGGCAGTACGTCGACGGTAAGGGTCTTGGCACTCTCCCCATCGTCGGCCGTGAGGACATGCCGCCCGGCCGTTGTCGGGATCCACGTCATATCGGCTGTCGGCGTGTAGACCTCGACTTCCCCGGCGGTCCAGGTCTTCGCGCCGCCGATGCACTGACCGTTGTCGTAGAAGGCCACATACCGCTGTCCGGCGTGCTCCACGGTGTATGCCCTCATCCCGTAGGCAGTTCCGACGTAGTAGGTCTGCGCCGTCATCTGGAAATTCGTGACGGACGCACCCGCGGTCGGCGCTCCGACCACGACCACGGCAGCAGCCACCACCAACCCTGCCGTGCCCCAGCCGATTCGCCGCCCGGGTCGAGTATGCGCGATCATCTTCCTCCTGAATCGATACCCGAAATCCCGCCGCACGCTACCCGCCCGCAAGCACTGAAACATGCCAATTTCAGTTAACTGCTCCGCCCCGAATTCCTTGGGCAACCGCACTCATCGACCGCAGGTTCGGCGTCGGGTTGGGCCCTGATTCGTGCCATCGTTCAACGGCTTGCACCATCTCGCGACCGAGATAGTCGAGGTATCGACCGATCTCGATCAGACGAGTGCCCGCAGGGGTCGTCGCACCGAGGATTTCGGCGCCGCGGCGGGCTGCCTCGACCTTTGCCTCAGACGCGCGAGCCAGGTTGAGCGTGGTGCGGTACCAGGTTCGATCGTCGATGTAGTACCGGTCACGTCGTGGCGAATCGCGTTCCCGGCGAATGAGATCCCGCTGTTCGAGTGCGCGCACAGCGGTCGAGATCGATGCCGGGCTCACTCCGAGGCGACGCACCAATTCGGCGGCGGTGAGGCTGCCGGAGTCGGTGAGGTGCAGGCAGGTCAGCACCCGCGCCTGCATTCGAGGCATGCCGTCGTACACGAACAAATCGGTGAACTGAGCCGCGAACGCACTCACGGCATCGTCCGTATCGGGCTCGACTGTCGACGTGGACCGCAACGGAAGGGCCATCTTGCCTCGACGCGATCGCATTGCCGTCGCCCGGTGCGCTCGGTCGGCACGATAGCGGCTCGGGCCCCCGTTGCGGCTCACCTCGCGACTGACCGTCGAGGCCGGCCGCGCGAGCTGACCTGCGATCTCGGTATACCCCAATCCCTCGGCCAGTCCTGCCGCTATGCACTCCCGTTCCTGCAAGGTAAGTCTGGCTCCCGGCATCGGTGCGCTTCCCCTTCGTCGTCGCGGTGCCGCGTCAACATGCGTTCAACGGCATCTCATTGCAAATCGACTGATCGCCTTTGCGTTTCACGGCACGGTCATTGCATTCGCGATATGCACTTTAGCTGCGTAAATCAGCGTTTCTCCAGATATGCGAGTTGATCCTCGATGCAAGGGATCTACCGTTCGGCACGGACTGAATATTGCAGGCGGGAAGGAACCCGATGATCGACTCCGCTCAGCACGATGACGAAACAGCTTCCACCGCTCCGACGTTCGTGTTCGTACACGGACTGAACAGCAACAGCTTCTACTGGGCTCCTGTGATTCGTGAACTCGCTCTGCTCGGTCACCGCGGTTTGGCTGTCGATCTTCCCGGACACGGGCTCGACGCCTCGATTCCGCTGACCTACCAGACGCAGGACCTTGCCGCGTTCGCCGCGTCGGCATCGCCGATGTCCGCAATTACGGTGCAGGACAACGTCACCCACGTGATCGCGGTAGTACAGCGGGTTCTGCGGTACGGTCCTGTCATCCTGGTGGGCCACAGCCTCGGGGGGATCACGATCGGTCTGGTCGGCAATGCCATCCCCGAAGCCATCCACCGGCTTGTCTATCTCTCCGCGTTCTGTCCATCAACGCCGGCTGCACCCAGCGCGATAGCGCTGAGTCAGACCCCCGAGGCCATGAAGGATGTGCCGGTCCCGGACACCGAGCACTCGCTGTTTCTAGGAATGGAGCAGGTATCGCGTGGCCTCATCCGATTCAACCTCCGGTCCCCAGATCTACTGGCACTGGAAGGCTTTCGGCGGACCAACATGCCCGAAGCCAGCCTGGAACAGACGTTGACGGTGATCAACTTCGGCATGCAGCCCGAGGACGGAGCCCAGACGAGCTTCGCCGACGCCCTGGTGGACGCCGATACCTGGGGCCGGATTCCGCACAGCTACATCCGTCTCACCCGAGACAACGTGATCTCTCCGGCGTTGGCGACGAAAATGATCGACGACGCCGACCACCTCACCCCCGACAACCCCTTCGACGTACACGATCTGGCGGCCGGACACGTGAGTGTCGTTCTGCAAGCACACGAGCTGGCAGCCATCCTCGACCGCCTCGTATGAACCAACGGCCCGGGGCATTGTCGGGGCTGTCGTCGTCGGGTCTGGGGATGATCGCTTGTCCTGTGCCGTGGTAGCTTCCCCGCGGAGGCTTGTAGCGGCCTACCCCGGACGAGATGCGCCGTACCCGGCCTGCAAAGACGACGCACTCGAGGAGGCCTCATGAACGCCGGCATATCGCTGATCGATTTCACCGCAGCGACTCCCCAGGCTCGTGCACTGGATGTCCGGTGGATCCACGGCTCCCCGTCAGCCAAGCACAACACGGACGAAGACATCCAGGTGTACGCCTACGACGAGCACACCGTCATTCTCCGGCAGAACATGGCGATCAATTACGAGGCCCCATTTCTGTTCTTGCTGTTCGGAAACACTCGCGCGGTGCTGATCGACACCGGCGCCACCACATCCGCCGAGTTCTTCCCGTTGCGCCGCGTGGTCGACGAGCTCGTCGAGAGCTGGCTCGCGCGAAATCCTCGGCAGGGGTATCACCTGCTGGTGCTGCACACCCATCCGCATAGCGACCACATCGCCGGCGACAGCCAGTTCACCGACCGCCCCGACACCACGGTGGTCGGCGCCGACATGGCCACGGCCTGGAAGTACTTCGGATTCCGTGAGGACCCCGACGCCGTGGTTCGGATCGACCTGGGCGGCCGCGTGCTGGAGTGCCTGGCCACCCCGGGCCACCATGAGGCGGCAGTCACGTTCCACGATCCATGGACCGGGTTCCTGCTCACCGGCGACACGGTCTACCCCGGCCGGCTCTACATCCAGAACTGGGCGGCCTTCACCCGCAGCATCGACCGCCTGATCGAGTTCTGCGACCGCCGTTCGGTCACTCACATTCTCGGCTGCCACATCGAGATGACCACCGAGCCGCGCGTGGACTACCCGATCCGCACCACCTACCAGCCCGACGAGCCCCCACTGGAAATGACCACCGCCGATCTCCGCGAAATCCGCGCGGCGATCAACGAGATCGGCGACTCACCCACGCGCCGCGCTTTCCCCCGCTTCGTCCTGTACCCCATCGCTTGAACAACACGAACCGGTGCCGCGTGATGGGCGCTCAGGTGAGGTAGACGGCTATGCCGATTGTTGCGGCACACGCCAGGGCCAGTGACTGCAGCGTGCGGTCGCCGAGCACGATCTCTTCGGGTTCACCGGCTGCGGCCCCATCGACGTCGACCGCGTACCGCAGGATGCAGATTGTGAAGGGAATCATCGAGATCGCGAACCACGGGTTGTCCTTGTGGTCGGGCTCGAACGCCCACAGCCCGTAGAAGACCACGACCGCGGTGCCCGACAAGGTCCAGACGAAACGGAGATAGGTCGGCGTGTAGTACTGCAACGACTGACGAATCTTCGCGCCGGTGTCCAGCGCGATTTTCAACTCGGCATAGCGTTTGCCCGCGGCCATGAACAGCGAACCGAACGCCGCGATCAGCAAGAACCATTGGGACAGATGAATATTCGCCGCCGCACCACCGGCAACCGCGCGCAACAGGAAACCCGATGACACGATGCAGATGTCGAGGACCGCCTGATGCTTGAGACCGAAGCAGTAGGCCAATTGGATGCCGACGTACACAGCCATCACCACGGCCAGTTGCCATGTCGCCGCGAACGAGATCAGGATCGAGGCGGTCAGCAGCACCACCGACAGCGCGTAGGCCAGACGCACCGGAACCACCCCGGCGGCGATCGGGCGGAAGCGTTTGGTCGGATGCGCTCGGTCGGCTTCCACATCGAGCGAGTCGTTGACCAGGTAGATCCCCGACGCCGCCAGGCAGAACACCACGAACGCGATACCGATGTGCAGATCCCGGGTGAGATCGGAGATGGCAAAGGTGTCGGTACCCGGAATCGTGCCCGCCGCCAGCGGTGCGGCCAGCACCAGCACGTTCTTCACCCACTGACGTGGCCGCAGGGCTTTGACCAGCCCGCCGGTCAGGGTCTTGGGCGGTCCGCTGAGGACGGCCTCGTCGAGTTCGATGGTGGTCGGCTCTTCGCTCATATCAACCTGATTGCTTCCTATGGCGCGGAAGAATCTCTTTCCGCGCGGCGAGCACTGCGCTTCGACGGCTCCGCGATCGCGTCAACCCACGGCACCGCCCCCGACATACTCCCAAACACCCACCCATATGTCCTGGGGTCGATCTTTTGAAAGATCTAACAGTTCGTTGACGCCCGGAACCTGCTGCGGCGCACTCCGATTGTCAGGTTCCGGGGGCGAACCACCGCGGGATCACTTCCTGCACAAAGGAACTGATGCACTCGATAGTCGGTCCGGACAGAATTTCCCCGGCGAAGTAGATGCCGTTGTGTCCCTGTGTGGCCTCCACACGGTCGAGCCAGCCGTCGCGTATTGCCGCGGCGCTCGGATATGCGGGCCATTCGGCGATGGTCTCCGTGATCAGCTCCGGGTCCTCGAAGAGGAAGAGGCTCTCCTTCGCCAGGGCCCAGGCCTGCGCGTCGGACACCGATCTGTCCGAATTGCTGAAGCACACCCAGTACGGACCCGGGTGCTGCTTGTTGGCCGCGGTAATCCGATGGAGGGCCTGTTCGGGATCGGTGTCGGTGTAGCTCCCGTACGGGTCGATCACCCAAAACCCCAGCGGTTCGGGGTCATCGACGCCACGAGGGAACGCGATGAGCTCGTTGTGAACTCGGATGAGGTAGCTGCGGGTCCAGGTGCGCGGGCAGTTCCGTTCGTCGAAAAGGTCCCGTATCTGCCCGCCGGGGAACATCTCCCGAATCTGTGCGGGCCGCGTCGTGACCACCACCCGGGAATACAGTGCGGAGCACTCCACGCCGGCGCGTCGATAACTGACGCGAACACCTTCCGCACCGAGCGGTTCGATCCGCGTCACCGGAGCGTCGACCGTCACCTCGATTCGATTGTCCGCGACGATACGCCGGAGCAGATCGATGAAACCCCGCCGGAAGCTGAGAGTGACCGGCCGAGTCGAATTCATCTGCGCGACAAGTGATTCAGGCAGGCGTTTCAGCAGGTCCGCCCGCTGCCCCGGGTACGCCGACAACATCATTTTCGCCAACTGCGAGACATGCCCCGAGATATGCGCATTGATATTGATGACGCTCTCGGCCGGCTGCCGCGGCCGCCGCATGTTCGCGTACAGGGTCAGACCCTGCAGCACCTCCCCCACCAGCGGTGCGTGCCGAGCCCGATATGTCTCCCAGGTCTCCCCGGCCCGGCGGTCGAACGCCAGCCCGTTCATTCCCGGCCCGCGCCGATCCCGCACCGCCCCTTCGATGATCGTCCACGCCTCGGCGATCTGATCCGCCACCTGTTCCGGCGTCAAGGCCGCGAACAGCGGCACGAAATGGGGCGGCACCCCTATCCGGGGCTTCCCCGATCGCGATCGCCCCACGAAATACAAAGCCTCGGTTTGCATCTCGACCGGATGCCGCTCCAGCAACCCATGAATCGCCGTCCCCGCGAACCCCTCCCCGAAGTCCTGCTGAATCACCAGGTGCGCCTGGAAGTCGTACACCTCACCCGCCACCGTCGCGGTCTCGCAGTACCCCCCGATCTGCGGCCGCGCCTCGAACACATCGACCCGCTCGAACCCCAACTCCCGCAACTTCGCCGCCACGAGAATCCCACTCTGCCCAGCGCCCACCACGCACACGGGTGCCCGAAGATCCACGACGCCTCCTCCAAGCTCCCACCCAGTATCCGCGCCACCTCTTTCGCCCGGGCTCGAAAAACGTTTCTCGACAACCGGTCCTGCAGCCGATCGCTCGCTGCATGCGATCCGCTCAACGGGTTATTCCCTGAATGACTCAGGAGGTCATCATGGGAGCTTTGAACAAACTATTGGGTGCGGTATTGGGCATCCTCGGAGCCGTGCTCGGCGCAGTGCTGGGTATCGTCGCGGGACTGGTCTGGCTGGTCGGAATGATCCTGTCCATCACCATCATCCTGGCGCCGATCGGCATCCCGGTCGTGAAGCTCGGCAAGAGCCTCTTCTCCATCTCCGGCAACCTGATGCACCTTTCGTGAGCCATCGACGCTCACCGAAATCCAGGTGACATGGTCGGGCGGGATATCGAATACTGCACGCTGTGCAGGAATTTCCGATGAATCCCGACCGGCTCCAACCTCCCGTTGATCTATTGGACGACGAAGGCACCACCTGGCGACTTCGGAAGAAGCGGATCGACCTCCGCGTCGCCCGACGTCTGATCAACAATGGTGCGGCAGCCGTCGTGCTCGGTGAGATGGGCGGCACTCACCCCCGACTCATCACCGACGACGAACGTTCAACTCTTTGGGACAAGGTCAAAGTCAGCTATATGGGACCCGGTGGAGACTGGGCAACGGGACGCTACCTCGCGCACGAGTTCCGCGCGCCCGCAGACCGTCACATGCTCTTCGTAGAAGACCACTGCTGACAGAGATCGATACGTTCGTTGCTGCTGGTGGATGCCGCGACGACGGAATGCCATGGCGGGGTGGCGAGGAGTGACCAGTAGCTGGTTCGTAGTGACTCCACGGTTTTCCAGTTCGGTGGTGGCGGGTTCGGGTGACCGTCCAGAAAGCGGGCGAGGACCCATAGCCAGCGATATCGGATCTCGGTGGATGTGAGCGCGCGCGTGTGCGAGAGGTAATCGGCGAGAACCTGTTCGGCGTGTTCGTAGTCCCAGATGGTGCCGCCCATGCTGTCACTCCAGACCAGCTTGGACATCAGGTCTCCGGTGTGGTCGATGAGTGCCTCGTCGGCGTCCGGTGCCGCTATCGCGCGGTGGATCGGCGCGGCACAGGCAACCTTGTAGGCGTAGTAGCCGTTGAGGTGGTAACCATCGCAGGCCTTGCGGAGTAGCCACGGTTCAGCTGCGGGATCGTTGAGCTCGCAGATGGTTTGGACGAGATACACGCGACCCCAGCCCGCGGTGCGGTCAGCGAGCCAGATGAGGTTGGTCGTGGCATCGGGAAGCCGCACGAGAGCCTGGGCGGCGAGCAGTCCGAAGGTGTTGGACAGCAATCCGATCGTCTGGATCAGGAAGACGTCTTCTTCGGTTCCGACTGCGGCGAGAATTGCCATGCCGAGCACTGTCGGGTTCTCGTCGACGCTGGTGCGGGTGAGACGACGACCGAGTTCGCGAGCTTGATCCGGGTCCGCGCGGTTGATCGCCTCCGCCATCGACGGCCACAGGGCACTCTCGATGTCGTACTCGACAACCTCGCGGCAGAGCCGTCCGATATCGCGATTTTCCCTTGGCACGCTGAAGTATTCATCGATCAGACGGGCCGTACGGGTGCCCTGGAAATCGGCCCTCTCACCATTTCCCTCGCGAACGCTCCGGCGTTCGGCGTCCGGATACGGTCGGCCTTCATGAGGAAGTGGAACGCCCGGGTATCTACGGGCAAGGGCAAGGGCATGGTTGTAGAAGGATGTCTGGGGGCTGGGCTGGGCCGAGCCGATGATCGCGCTCACCGCGCGGTGGAGGACTCGATTCTTCCGGTCATGAGGGCCGATGGTGACAGGCGGTGGCGGGGTTCGCAACTGGAGGTTGGATAGCCGCGTCAGCCGAACGGGGGTGGGTGGCTAGGTGGGTTACTCGTCGATGGACATGATGAGGGTTCGGGTGTCTTGGGTTCGGGTGGTGATGGTTTGGGTGAAGACGTCGGGGAGTTGGCCGGGGGGTTGTTGGGTGATTTTGACGGACCAGTGGTCGTTGTCGGTGGGGGTTAGGCGGGTTACTTGGACGCAGTAGCGGGTGCCGGGTGGGACGGAGTCGATGCCGGTTTGGATTTGGGGGGCGTCGGCGACGCTGGGTGAGTCCTCGGCGACGAATTGGCGGGCGGCGGGGCCGGAGCGGAGGACGTAGTAGGCATATTGGAAGCCGAGGATGGCGTCGGGGGCGGTGGCGGTGCTGCCGGAGTCGGTGCCGGAGACGGAGTCCGGGGTGCGGCGGGTGGGGCAGCCGTCGGCGGCGATGCCCGCGGAGGCGTTGAGCGGAGTGGTGGGGGTGACTCGGGGCGGGGTGGTTCGGGGGGTGGTGGTTAGTAGCGCGTCCTCGCGGGAGCTCGAGCCCATGAGGGTGGACAGCAGTCCGATGGCGGCGGCCACGGCCCCTGTCGAGACGACGACGGTCAGGACGACCAGCAGGGCACGGGATTTCGCCCAATGGTGCGGCGGCGGAGTTGCGCTGTGCCTGCCGGATTCCCGCAGTGCCCTACCGGTGTCGCGAGATGACCTGCCCGTGTCGCGCGATGACGCGCCGGAATCACGCACCAGCGAGCCCGGGGTGCGCGCGGCGGCGCGCGCGGACGCCGAACGTGAGGCGGGGGTACGCGAGGTCGAGGTGCGAGCGGCGAGGCGCGGTGTCAGGGCCTCGGCCACGGCATCGGAAAGTTCTGTGCAGGTGCCGAATCGCTGGCGGGGATCTTTGGCCATGGCACGAGCCAGGACGGGATCCAGCGCGGCGGGCAGGGCCGGATTCCGGTCGCGCACAGAAGGCACCGGGGCGCTGACATGCCCGTAGATCAGGCGCGGCAGATCGGTCTCGGCGTAGGGCGGTGCACCGGTGAGCATTTCGAACAGGGTGCAGCCGAGGGAGTAGACGTCGGCGCGACGGTCGACAAGCGCCTCGCCGCTGAATCGTTCGGGTGCGGTGTACTGGAAGCTGGCCATCACCTCCCCGTTCTCGGTGATGCCGCGCACCTCGTGATTGGAGTGCGCGATGCCGAAGTCGCTGAGCAGCGCCCATTCTCGCGGTTGCGCGGTGAGCAGCACGTTGGCGGGCTTGACGTCGCGGTGCAACACGCCGGCGTCGTGGGCGTAGTCCAGGGCGCGGGCCAGATCGGCGGTGATGGCGGCGGCCCGCTGCGGATCCAGCGGCCCGGACAGCAGTTCGGCGGACAGATCCGAGCCGTCGACATAGGCCATGGCCAGCCACAGCCGCCCCTGCTCCTCACCGCGCGCGTAGATCGTCACGATGTTCGGGTGCGCGAGCCGCGCAATGATATTGGCTTCCCGCAGGAACCGCTGCCGGGTCTCGTCGTCGTCACTTGCCACCCGGTTGAGCAACTTCAACGCGACGAACCTGGGTAGATCCCGATCATGGGCCAGATACACCTCACCCATCCCACCGGTGCCCAGCAAACGCTCGACCCGATACCCGGCGAAGTTCACTCCCGCCCGGAGCTGCTCGACCAACCAATTCCTCCCGATCCACCTGCCCCGCAGACAATACCGAGCCGGTCCGACCGAGCGCCTCACGAGTCCGTCATGTCAAGCGGCCTCGCTCGCGGCGACCCGCCGTGCGGCCAGGGTGAATTCGATATGCTTCAAAATGGAACTACTCGCGAGTTTCGCTCGGCCGGAAGGACATCCGATGAGCCAGCTGCGACGGATGCTAGCGGGGCTGGTGGCGGTGCTGGGGATCACCGCCGCGGTGTGCGGCGTGAATGCGACACCCGCGCGGGCGGATTGGCTGCCGCAGCTCACCCCGTTCGGAACACTCGTGCTGACCTTCGGCGACGCGAATTTCTGCGCGGGCTCGATCGCGGTCGCGTTGGAGGCAACGCACGGCATGCCGGGACATGTGACCGCGCACGTGACGCCGCTGGGATACCTCGGCGGACCGTGCGGCAATCACATCGTGCTGAGCTGGCTGGGATCCGCGGGCGGCGGCTCGCGCGAGGTCTACGTCCACACCTCCACCGTGGGGCAGACCCAGACCGTGGACCTGTGGATCGGCATGGGCCTGGCCAAGGTCTTCGCCAACAGCTGGCCGCTGCAAGGCCCGTGGGCGGAGTGGTACCTGATCGTGCCGTGACGCCTACTTCGACACCGCCGGCTGCAAGCAGGCGATGGCGGAGGCGGATTCGGCGACGATTTCGCGCATGGCGGATTCGGCGGCGGCTCCGTCGCGCCCTTGGATTGCGGCGGCGACGGCCGCATGCAGTTGCAGGGCCTGCGGATTCGCCTGCGTGGGCATGAGTTCGTGTTCGGTTCTGCCGGTGAGCACCTCACGCACGATCGGCGCGAAGACCGCGAGCAGCGGATTCCCGGACGCCGACAGCAGAGTGGCATGGAAGGTCACGTCGTGGCCGAGATAGGCCGGGGTATCGGCGGATCGGGCGGTGGCCGACATGCCCATGACGGACGCGGTCAGGATCGCGCACTGCTCGGGGGTGGCATGCGTCGCGGCCAGGCGGGCGGCGAGAGGTTCGATGCCCGAACGCAATTCGGCCAGCCGGGCCAGGTGGGTGAAGCGCTCGGGACCGGCGAGCTGCCAGCGAATCAGCTTGGGGTCCAGGGCATGCCAGTGCGACGGATCCAAAACGGTGATGCCCGCCCGACGGCGAATGCTCACCATGCCGAGGGATTCCAGGACTCGCACCACCTCCCGGGCGACGGTGCGCGAGACATCGAAGCGGGTGGCGATCTCATCGGAGGAGATGCGCGCGCCCGGCGCGATGACACCGGAAGCGATATCCGAGCCGAGGCGATCCAGCACCGAGTCGTGCAAGGGCAGGGATCCGGCGCTGTCGACCATGGCTTCAGTCTCACACATCTGTGGCATACCTATCGGCAACCGAAGGGTAATACGTAGTACTTATTCGCCCCGAGGCTTGATATAGTCCTCCATATTAGGTCTCTGTGCCCTGGATCACTCCACCCCGACTCGAAGAAGCGTCATGCACAACCTCACTTCTCTCGCCGCGGCGAATCTCGCCGACGCGGCCACCCGGCACGCCGGTAGCGCGCAGCTCATCACCGCGGCCCTCATCGGCGTCGCCCTCATCGTCGGCCTGATCACCTGGCTGAAACTGCACCCGTTCCTGGCCCTCGCCGTCGGCGCGGTCACCGTCGGCCTGATCGCCAAGCTGGGCGCGGCCGACACCGTGGCCTCCTTCGTCAAGGGCTTCGGCTCGACCATGGGCAGCGTCGGCATCCTGATCGGCTTCGGCGCCATGTTCGGCAAGCTGCTCGCCGACTCCGGCGGCGCGGATCAGGTGGTCGACACGCTGGTGCGCCGGGCCGGACCGAAGGCGCTGCCGTGGGTGATGGGCCTGGTCGGCGCGATCATCGGCCTGCCCATGTTCTTCGAGATCGGCGTGGTGCTGTTGATGCCGGTCATCCTGCTGGTCGCCAACCGGTCGCGACTTCCCTTGCTGGCGGTGGCGATTCCGGCGCTGGCGGGCCTGTCGGCCATGCACGGTCTGGTGCCGCCGCATCCGGGGCCGCTGGTCGCGGTGTCGGCGCTCAAGGCGGATCTGGGCCTGACCCTCGGACTCGGCGTGCTGGTCGCGGTGCCGACGGTGATTCTCGCCGGTCCGCTGTTCGGCAAGCTCGCCGCCCGCTGGGTGAATGTGCCGGTGCCGGAACTGTTCTCGACCGACGAGCCCGAGGAGAAGGAGGAGCAGGGTCCGCGCCCGAGCTTCACCGCCACCCTGGCGACCATCCTGCTGCCGGTCGTACTCATGCTGGGCAGCGCCATCTTCGACGTGGTCTCCCCCAAATCCGGGTCGCCGGTGAAGAAGGTCCTCGACGTCCTCGGCACCCCGGTGGTCGCCCTCGGCATCGCCCTGATCGTCGGCATGATCGTGCTCGGCCGCGGCGGCCGCATGACCCGGGACAGCCTGGCCGACACCATGAACAGCGCCCTGCCGCCCATCGCCGGCATTCTGCTCATCGTCGGCGCGGGCGGCGGGTTCAAGCAGGTCCTGGTCGACACCGGCATCGCCAACACCATCGCCGACGCCATCCGTGATTCCAGCCTGCCGGTGCTGCTGCTGGCCTGGTTCGTGGCCGCGCTCATCCGAGTGGCCACCGGTTCCGCGACCGTCGCGACCGTCACCGCATCGGGCATTCTGGCCCCGGTCGCGGCCGGGCTCAGCAACTCTCACGTGTCGCTGATGGTGCTGGCGATCGGTTCGGGTTCGCTGTTCCTGTCGCACGTGAACGACGCCGGATTCTGGATGGTGAAGGAGTACCTGGGCCTGAACGTGGTGCAGACCCTGAAGTCCTGGAGCGTCATGGAATGCGTGATCTCGGTGGCCGGACTGGCGGGCGTGCTCGCGTTGAGCGCGGTCATCTAGGAGGAGAGCGATGGCTGAATCCGTGGCGCGGCCACACATCGTCGTCCTCATGGGCGTCTCCGGCTCCGGGAAATCGACGGTGGCGGGCATGCTCGTGAGCACCCTCGGCTGGGACCTGCTGGAAGGCGACGACCTGCACCCGACCGCCAATATCGCGAAAATGGCGGCGGGCTATGCCCTCACCGATGCCGACCGCCAACCTTGGCTGGAGGCGATCGCGCAGTGGATGTCGAAGGAGGTGGCGGCGGGCCGTTCGGCCGTCGTCACCTGCTCGGCGCTCAAACGCTCCTACCGGAATGTGCTGCGCGGCGGCATGACCGGGCACCCGGAGGCGGTGCTGACCTTCGTGCACCTGACCGGATCGCGAGAAGACCTGCAGCGGCGGCTCACCGCGCGCATGGACCACTTCATGCCGCCCGGGCTGCTGGACTCCCAACTCGAGACTCTCGAAACCCCGGGACCCGACGAGCACATCGTCAGCATCGAAATCGGTCCTCCGCCAAACGAAGTCGCCGCCGCGACACTGGCCGCGATCCGGGCTCACAGCTGACTCGAAGCTTCAGCTCAGCTTCAGCTGCGATCTCTACGCTCACCGGTGTGTACGCACCGAGAATCGCCGCCGCGATCGCGCTGTCCACCGTGTTCCTGGCCGCCGGATGCGGGCACCCGCAGGCCCGCGCCGCCGGCGACACCACCGTGACCCTCGAATTCGGCGGGCTGCAACGGCAATACATCATCCACTACCCCGCCAATCGACCCTCGGGAAAGCTCCCCGCCGTATTCGCCTTCCACGGCGGCGGGGGCAGCGCCCGGAACATGGCCTCCGCCTTCGGCTTCGACCAGCTCTCCGACGCCAACGGATTCATCGCCGTCTACCCCGACGGATACGAGAGGTCCTGGAACGACGGTCGCGGCGACGACACCAATGCCAGCGCCGCGGGCATCGACGACGTGGGTTTCGTTGCGGCCGTGATCGACCGGATCATCGCGAACGACGGCGTCGACCCGGCCCGCGTCTACGCCACCGGAATGTCCAACGGCGGCATGTTCACCGAGCATCTCGGCTGCCACCTGTCGAACAAGCTGGCCGCCATCGCCCCGGTCGCGGGCCCGCTCCCCCAGACCGACCAATCCGCCTGCACGCCATCCCATCCGCTGCCGGTCCTGGAGATCCACGGCACCTCCGACCCGATCGTTCCCTACGGCGGCGGCGTGGTTCGCGTCACGTCCGGCCACCACGGCCCGGGATCCAGCCCGGTCCTATCGGTCGACGACACCCAGCAACTGTGGCGGCGGCAGAACGCCTGCGATGCGGCCACCATCACGCAACTGCCCCAGCGCACCGACGACGGCACCTCCGTGACCATCCAGTCCTCCGACTGCGCGGGCGGTGCGAAAGTGCAGCTCTACGCGGTGACCAATGGCGGCCACACCTGGCCCGGCGGCTCGCAGTACCTACCGCAGCCCCTGGTCGGCAAGGTCACCCATCAGTTCGACGCGTCCACGGTCATCTGGCAGTTCCTGTCGCAATTCCACACATAACCCTGGGTGAACATCGGACAACCAGGACGTACTACCGTTGTCTGATGGCCGCCACAGAGTTTGCCTGTCGGTAACTCTCGTATGAAACAACCAACGCTGAAGCGCCGGAAGGTTCCACGAGAGGTGGGCACGTACTGATGCCGCAATCGCAGGCAGAGACCGAGATCGAGACCGACCCCATGCTGCGGGCCGCCCTCGCGCCGCCCGCCCGCACCCTGGTGGACATTCTCGCCGCCACCACCGCGGCCTATCCGGACGCACCCGCCATCGATGACGGCGACGAGGAACTCACCTACGCCGAACTGCGCGAGGAGATCGCGGCGACCGTCGAGCGGCTCACCGCCGCCGGAGTGCGCGCGGGCGACCGGGTCGGCGTGCGGATGCCCTCGGGGACGCGCGGGCTCTACATCACGATCCTCGCGGTGCTGCATGCCGGAGCGGCCTATGTGCCCGTCGACGCCGACGATCCCGACGAGCGGGCGCGGTTGGTGTTCGGCGAGGCCAGGGTGACGGCCATCGTCACCGCCGATGGCATCCAAACCACCAATGCCGCAAGCGAATCCGGCCGCGACACCGCAGGCGAGCTGGTCCGCGACGCGGCAGGTGACTCGGGCAACGACGCGGCGACCCGGGAGCCGACGCCCGCCGACGACGCGTGGATCATCTTCACCTCCGGCTCCACCGGCACCCCGAAAGGCGTTGCGGTGACCCATCGCAACGCCGCCGCCTTCGTCGACGCCGAGGCACGCCTGTTCCTGCAGCACGCCCCCATCGGTCCCGACGATCGCGTACTGGCCGGGCTGTCGGTCGCCTTCGACGCCTCCTGCGAGGAGATGTGGCTGGCGTGGCGGCACGGGGCATGCCTGGTGCCCGCCCCGCGCGCGCTGGTCCGCACCGGCGCGGATCTGGGCCCGTGGCTGGTGCGCCGCCGGATCAGCATCGTCTCCACCGTGCCGACCCTGGCCGCCACCTGGCCCGCCGAGGCCCTGGAACCGGTGCGGCTGCTCATCTTCGGCGGCGAGGCGGTGCCGCCCGAACTCGCCGAGAAGCTCGCAGGCAATCAGGATTCCGACCGCGAGGTGTGGAACACCTACGGACCCACCGAGGCCACCGTGGTCGCGTGCGCCGCGCTGCTGGACGGCGGATTCCCCATCCGCATCGGGCTCCCCCTCGACGGCTGGGATCTCACCGTCATCGACGCGGCCGGAAATCCCGTGGGCGAGGGCGAATCCGGTGAACTCGTGATCGGCGGCGTCGGCCTGGCCCGCTATCTGGATCCGGCCAAGGACGCCGAGAAGTACGCACCGCTCCCGTCGGTCGGCTGGGAACGCGCCTACCGCAGTGGCGATCTGGTGCGCAACGACCGTGAGGGCCTGGTCTTCCTCGGCCGCGCCGACGATCAGATCAAACTGGGCGGCCGCCGCATCGAACTGGGCGAGATCGACAACGCCCTGCAGCACCTGCCCGGCGTCACCGGCGCGGCCGCCGCGATCCGGACCACCAAGGCGGGCAACAAGATCCTCGTCGGCTACCTCACCGGCCCCGACACCGGCTACGACCTCACCGCCGCGAGAAACATTCTCGCCGAACAGCTTCCGGCCCCGCTGGTCCCGCGCCTGGCCGTGGTCGACGAGCTGCCCACCCGCACCTCCGGCAAGGTGGACCGCGACGCCCTGCCGTGGCCGCTGCCCAAGGCCGTCGCCGCCACCGAGGACAGCGGCCTCACCGAGACCGAGCAATGGGTTGCCGGACTCTGGGATTCGCTGCTCGGCGCGGAGGCGACCGACCCGAACGCCGACTTCTTCGATCTCGGCGGCGGCTCGCTGTCGGCGGCCCAGCTGGTCGCGGCGCTGCGGGAACGGAATCCGCGCATCGCCGTCGCCGACCTCTACGACCATCCCAGGCTGGGCGCGCTCGCGGCCTTCCTGGACGGTTCCGCGCCGGTCGCCGCCGTCGAGGAACGGCATGTGCGGCCGGTTCCCTTGCCCGCGCAGCTGTTCCAGGTGCTGGCCACCATTCCGCTGACCACCCTCACCGGCCTGCAGTGGCTCACCTGGCTGGCCATCGTCGGCAATGTCGCGGCCTGGTCGGGTTCGCTGCCGTGGCTGCCGCACCTGTCGTGGTGGTGGATGCTGGTCGCGTTCCTGCTGTTCATCTCCCCGCCCGGCCGGATGGCGCTGTGCGTGGCCGGTTCCCGCATCCTGCTGCGCGGCGTCGAACCCGGCACCCATCCACGCGGCGGGTGGGTGCACCTCCGGCTCTGGATGGCCGTGCGCCTGTCCGAGGCCAGCGGCGCCGAGAACCTCTCCGGCGCACCGTGGATGGTGCCGTTCGCGCGCGCCCTGGGCGCGAAGGTCGGCACCGGCGTCGACCTGCACACGCTGCCGCCCGTGACCGGCCTGCTCGAACTCGGCGACGGCTGCAGCGTCGAACCCGAGGTAGACCTGTCCGGCTACTGGATCGACGGCGACGTCGTGCACATCGGCCCCATCGAGATCGGTCCCGGCGCAGTGGTGGGTGCGCGCTCGATGCTGCTGCCCGGCACCAAAATCGGCCGCAATGCCGAGATCGCGCCCGGTTCCGCAGTCTCCGGCAAGGTGAAGGCCGAGCAGGAATGGGCGGGCTCGCCCGCGGTGAAAGTCGGTAAGGCGCAGCATCGCTGGCCCGACGAGACCCCGGCCCGCGCCTCGCACTGGGTCGGCATCTTCGGTGTCACCTCGATGGTGCTCGCGGCCGTGCCGATCCTCGCGCTCGGCAGCGGCGGTCTGCTGATCGCCTGGTGGATTCGCGACACGCAAACGCTCGGAGCCGGTTTCGGCCGCGCCTTCGCCATCCTCCCGGTCGCCATGATGCTCGTACTGGCCGTCTACGCGGCCGTGACCATCGTCGCCGTGCGCCTGCTCGCCATCGGCCTGACCGAAGGCCACCACCCCGTCCGCAGCCGCGCCGGCTGGCAGGCCTGGGCCACCGAACGCCTGTTGGATTCCGCGCGCACCTTCCTGTTCCCGCTTTACGCCAGCCTGCTCACCCCGGTATGGCTGCGCCTGCTCGGGGCGAAAGTCGGCAAGCGCGTGGAGGTCTCGACCGTCCTGTTGCTGCCCAAGTTCACCGTGGTCGCCGACGGCGCGTTCCTGGCCGACGACACCATGGTCGCCAGTTACGAATTGGGCGGCGGCTGGCTGCGCATCGGCGAGGCCAAGGTCGGCAAGCGCGCCTTCCTCGGCAACTCCGGCATGACCGCGCCGGGCCGCCGGGTGCCGAAAAACGGCCTGGTCGCGGTGCTCTCGGCCGCACCGTCCAAGGCCAAGGCGGGCTCCTCGTGGCTGGGCAGCCCGCCGACCCGGCTGCGCCGCGCCGCCGAAACCGCCGACACCGCACGCACCTTCGATCCGCCGCTCAAACTGCGGATCGCCCGCGCGGTGGTCGAGACCTGCCGGCTCATCCCGGTGTTCGTCACCTTCGCCATCGGCCTCGGTGTGATCTTCGCCCTGGCCTGGCTGGCGCAGAATCTGGGCCACCTGCCCGCCGCCCTGCTCAGCGGCCTGGTGCTGATCGGCGCGGGCGCGGTCGCCGGAACCGTCTCGGTCATCGCGAAATGGCTGCTGGTGGGCCGGATCCGGGCCGTGGAGCATCCGCTGTGGAGCTCGTTCGTATGGCGCAACGAGGTCGCCGACACCTTCGTCGAGCACGTCGCCGCCCCCTGGTTCGCGCGCGCCGCGACGGGTACGCCCGTCCTGAATGTGTGGTTGCGCGGACTCGGCGCCAAGATCGGCCGCGGGGTATGGTGCGAATCTTATTGGCTTCCGGAGGCTGACCTGGTGACACTCGGTGCTGGCGCGACGGTGGAACGCGGCTGCGTGGTGCAGACGCACCTGTTCCACGATCGAATCATGGCCATGGACACCGTGACTCTGGGCGCGGGCGCGACGCTCGGCCCGCACTGCGTCGCGCTGCCCGCGTCGGCCATCGGCGCGGGCGCGACCATCGGCCCGGCGTCGCTGGTCATGCGCGGCGACAGCGTGCCGCCGTCCACCCGCTGGTGGGGCAATCCCATCGCACCCTGGGGTGGGGGTCGCTGATGGCGGACCGCCTCGACGAACCCATCGATGATTACCTGCCGCAGAACGGAAACCGCGGCTACCGGGTCTCACGCTACGAGCTGGACCTGGTCTACAAGATGTCGAGCAACCGGCTGTCGGGGACCGCGGAGATCACCGCGGTCACCACCGGCGTGCGAGATCGGTTCGCGCTGGACCTTTCCCAGTCGCTGGCGGTGTCGAAGGTGCTCGTCAACGGGGCCAAGCCCGCCAAATACGTGCATCAGCGCGGCAAATTGGTGATCACGCCGCGGCAGAAGATCCCGGCGGGCGGCGCGCTCGTGTTCACCGTGAACTACGCCGGACCGCCCAAGCCGGTGCGCGGGCCGTGGGGCGAGGTCGGCTGGGAGGAACTCACCGACGGCGCACTGGTGGCCAGCCAGCCCAATGGCGCGGCCTCCTGGTTCCCCTGCGACGACCACCCCAGTTCCAAGGCCAGCTACCGGATTTCGATCACCACCGATTCGCCGTACTACGCGCTGGCCAACGGCACGCTCATGCGCAAGCAGACCAAGGCCAGCCAGACCACCTGGGTCTACGAGCAGCCCGAGCCCATGTCCAGCTACCTGGCCACCATCCAGATCGGGCAGTACCGCAAGCAGCGCATCGACGCCCCGCGCGGCACACTGCCCATGCAGGCGATCCTGCCTTCGCGCCTGCGCACCGCGTTCGAGCACGATTTCGCGCGGCAGCCGCAGATGATGCAGGTCTTCACCGAGAAGTTCGGGCCCTACCCGTTCGAGGCGTACACGGTGGTGGTCACCGACGACGAGCTCGAGATTCCCATTGAGGCCCAGGGCATCTCGATATTCGGCGCGAACCACTGCGACGGGCGACGCGGGCACGAGCGGCTGGTGGCGCACGAACTGGCGCACCAGTGGTTCGGCAACAGCCTCACCATCCGGCAATGGCGCGATATCTGGCTACACGAGGGCTTCGCCTGTTACGCCGAATGGATCTGGTCCGAGGCGTCGGGCGGGCCCAGCGCCGATCAGCTGGCGCGCAACGCGCACCGCAATCTCGAACGGCTGCCGCAGGATCTCATCCTCGCCGATCCCGGAGCCGAGCTCATGTTCGACGACCGCGTCTACAAGCGCGGTGCGCTCACCCTGCACGCGCTGCGGCTCACCGTCGGCGACGCCGCCTTCTTCGATCTGCTGCGCACCTGGACCGCCCGCTACCGGCACGCGTCGATCACCACCGGTGAATTCACCGATCTGGCCGGGCATTACAACCCGGTTCCGCTGCAGCCTTTGTGGGACGCCTGGTTGTTCGCCCGACCGCTCCCGGCGCTGCCGCCCGGCCCCGCGTACGCGCCGCAAACCTCGACCGGGTAGACTCGCTCCGAACACGAAAGTTGATCATGGATACGACACGGTCGTATCAAGCGTCGTAGATCGCTACCACTCCTGAGCAGCCCCAACTGCGCGGCAAGCTTTCCTTACGGCGATCGATTTTGCCCACCGGCAATCTCGCCACCCCTTGTGCCCCCGGCGCGGACCCCTGTCCGCAGCACGGCTCGGGCACCGCCCGATGCCCGAAAGGCACTGCAAAACTTATGAATACGCCTACCTTCGCCACGCTCGGCGTGCGCGCACCGCTGGTCCGCGCCCTCACCGCGGCCGGAATCGCCGCGCCGTTCCCGATCCAGGCCGACACCCTGCCCGACTCGCTCGCCGGACGCGACGTGCTCGGCCGGGGCCGCACCGGCAGCGGCAAGACCCTCGCCTTCTCCATTCCCATGGTGGACCGGCTCGGCGGTGAGCTCGCCGGTCGGCGGATGCCCAATCGCCCGGTCGGGCTGGTACTGGCGCCGACCCGCGAGCTGGCCACGCAGATCGCCACGGCCATCGAGCCCTTGGCCGGTGCCTGCGGGATGACCGTCACCACGATTTTCGGCGGTGTCTCCCAGCACCGTCAGGTGCAGGCGCTCAAGCGCGGCGTCGACATCGTCATCGCCTGCCCCGGGCGGCTCGAGGATCTGATGAAGCAGGGGCTGATCAGCCTCGACGCCGTCGAGGTCACCGTCATCGACGAGGCCGACCACATGGCCGACCTGGGCTTCCTGCCCGGCGTGACGAGGATCCTGGCCGCCACTCCCGAGCACGGTCAGCGGCTGCTGTTCTCGGCGACCCTCGACAATGGCGTGAACAAGCTGGTCAAGCGGTTCCTGCCGAACGCGGTGCTGCACTCGGTGGACGACGCCAACTCGCCGGTCGCCGATATGACCCACCACGTCTTCGAGGTGTCGAGCGCGGAAACCAAGCGCGCGGTCGTGCACCGTCTCGCCTCCGGCACCGGGCGGCGAATCCTGTTCACCCGCACCAAGCATCAAGCCCGCAAGCTGGCCAAGCAGCTCACCACGTCCGGGATCCCAGCCGTCGACCTGCACGGCAACCTGAATCAGCCCGCCCGCGACCGCAATTTGGCCACCTTCGCCTCCGGCGCGGCCAAGGTCCTGGTGGCCACCGATGTCGCGGCCCGCGGCGTCCACGTCGACGGTGTCGAGCTCGTGGTCCACGTCGACCCGCCCGCCGAGCACAAGGCGTATCTGCACCGCTCCGGCCGCACCGCCCGCGCGGGCAATGCCGGTGACGTGATCACCCTGGTCATGCCAGACCAGCGCGGCGACCTGGCCGCCCTGATGCGCAAGGCCAAGATCGATGTCACCCCGCAGCGCGTCACCGCCGACTCCCCCGCGGTGATCGAACTCGTCGGCGAGGTCGCGCCGCTGGTGGCGATCTCGGACCCGGCCCCGGCCCGCCAGCCGAAGGCCGCCCCGGCCTCGAAGTCGGCCCGCACCAACGCATCTCGCCGAAACGACGACGACACCGCCTCGCGCGGCCGTCGGCGGTCGCGCACCGCGCCCGAGGCATTCGGGGCCGAACGTCCCGGTCGCCGGTCCTCGTCGCAGGGATCCGAGACCTACAAGCGCAGCGCCCGCCACGATGGCGATGCGGCCCTGACCAAGCCGGGCACGCGCGGAGGCCGCAAGGCCGAGGGCTCCATCAGCAGCCGTCCCGGCGTCCACCCCGCCACCGGCGCACCGCGCGGCACCAAGTCCGACAAGCGCGGCGGCCGCGCCGAGGACGCGGCGCACGCCAACTCGGCGGCCCGCTCGGGTCGCAAGTCCAACGCCGGTTCGGCGACCGGCCGCCCGGCTCGCGCGAACGACTCGGCCAACGGCAATGGCAATGGCGGCGGCTCCGCGCGTCAGCGCACCGAGCGCGGCAACGCCGGTTCGTCGCGTCAGGGCGGCCGCGGCGCGGCGCCCGCCGGCAGCAACGGCGGCCTCGCCGGCTTCTCCCGCAGCGGCGCACCCCGCCGTCGCCGCACCGTCTAACCACGCGCCACTCACGAGCTCTCGCCGAGTGGCACACCCGCGAGGGGATTTGTCTGAATCCCCCTCGCCGGTGTGCCACTCGGCGTTTTTGTGGGCGGGGACACACGATGGTCACGGGAGGCGCGCCCGAACGCGGGGCACGGCAGAAAATGGGACAATTGCCCATATATACCCCGGTTGAATGCTCCTACAGTTAATGAAGAGCAAGCAGCTGCCCGCTTTCAAGTTTCGGATTTTCGTCTGTCGTCTCGGACGCCTTTGACGGGGTCGAGAGAGGAAGCCATGAAGAATCATGCGCCGTTGAGCGAGCGGGCCATCGTCAAGTTCGAGCACATCGAGAATCGATACAAGGTATCGGTTACCCCGATCGATCGACTCAATTGGCGGGTCGGGTACGCACCCGATATGAAGGCTGCCGTCGAGCTCGCCCACGAACTCGTCAACTGACTGCTAGAGAGACTGCGCGCCCGGTTCGAGCAGTCGCTTCGGATGCATTCCGTCAACCTGACCGATGAACGGCGGGTGGATGCTGTAACCCAGCATCCGGCGAATGTCCTCCGATACCGCGCGCACTGTGTCGCGAGTCATGGAGAGCGTGAACGCCTCCTGGGGTCGAAGCCATGGTTCGCAGTATTGCGCGGTGAGCGCGAGGCGAGAATTCGCCGAACGATTCGCGCCGCCACCATGCCATAGCGTACCCACGAAGAATACGCAGCTACCGGATCGCATTACGACGGGTTCACGCGCCGAATCATCGGGTAGGCGATCGTCCCAGAGGTGACTTCCGGGAATGATGTCGGTCGCGCCATTCTCCGCGGTGAAGTCATCGATGGCCCAGATGGTGGCCGCCCCCAATGCCTTTCGCGGCCGCGGCAGCGGATAGAAACCGTCGTCGGTGTGCAGCATCTGCGCCTGTTCACCGGGCAGGATATTGATCACCTGCAGCATCGACAGCAGGTAGTTGGGTAGGAACAGCCGGTCCAGCAGGGCCAGTACGCGCGGGTGATCGGCGATGCGATCGCAGGAGCGGGTCTTGTTCAGCACGCTGTAGACGCGCTGGGTCGAATGACCCTCGAAGTTGTTGCGGCCCTTCGGGTTCAGCAGCGGGCCGACGCTCGCCCGGATCTCGTCCAGCTCGGCGGGCGTCAGCAGATCCGGCAGGATCACGTACCCGTCCCGCGCGACCGCGGCCAGATCAGCCTCCACGACCGCCGGATCGACGCTCGCCCCACTGCTCTCGGTGCGCCGATAGGTCCCCGCGAGGTCCCCGCCCAGATCCCGCAGCGACGTCACTTTCCCGCTCATGGCCGCCATCCTTTACATAACTGAGTTCTGTTATGGTTCGACAGTGGCACGCGCACCTCTCGGACGTCAACAACTTCTCGACGCCGCCCGCGACGAACTCGTCCATGCCGGCGGCACCCTCGAACTGAGCGCCCTGACCCGCCGCACCGGCCTGAGCACCGGCGCGCTCTACCACCATTTCGGCTCCAAAGTCGGCCTGCTGGCGGCACTCTGGGACGACTTCTACGAGGGCCTGAGCCGGGCGACCGCCGACGACCAGGTCCCGGCCGACGGCGACTGGCCCACCCGTGAATGCGCCCGCACCCACCATTTCGTCGCGTACCACTTCGACCACCCGCTCGCGGCCCTCCTGCTCAACCGCGTCGCCCCCGACCCGGGCCTCACCGAAATCGAGGCCAACTACATCCGCAACCTCGCCGAGGCCGCCGCCACGAACATCCGCCGCGGCCAGGCCACCGGCGAAATCCCCGCCGACCTCGATCCCGACAGCGCGGGCGCCTACGTCATCGGCGGCCTGCGCCACGGCATCGCCCAGCAGTTGCGCGACCAACCGCGCCCCACCGTCGAACTCGCCACCGACCGCCTGTGGCGGTTGACGGCCGCGGCACTGGCCCTATCGTGACAGCGCTGGCCCTATCCTGAACCGCCGCAAACGAACTGGCCCCGAGCCGCCACCGGGAGGCGAATCCCGGCACGGGTGACCGGCCCGGCAAATTCCGAGCCCACCATCTCCGAACCGCTTGGCATGTTTGCGCTTTGGTCGCGCATGAATTCCCCGCGGTGGAAGAATCGGCCGCATGTCGGGCGATCCGGAGCCCCGTTCCGGCGACAGGACTCCGATGGTGGAGGCGCTGTCGCACTGGCGGCTGCGCGAACTTCTCGCCGAGGTGCAGGATCGGATCGCGCAGGTGGTCGGGGTGCACGATCGGATGGACCGGCTCGTCGACGCCATGCTCGTCATTACCTCGGGCCTGGATCTGGACGAGACGCTGCGCACCATCGTGCACACCGCCATCGAGCTGGTGGATGCCCGTTACGGGGCGCTGGGTGTGCGCGAAACCCGCAGCAGCGGGGACAATCTCTCGGAATTCGTGTACGAGGGCATCGACGATCGCACCCGCGTGCTCATCGGCGATCTACCGCACGGCTGCGGCGTGCTGGGCCTGCTCATCGAGCAGCCCAAACCGCTGCGGCTGAAGGATCTTTCGCTGCATCCGGCCTCGATCGGGTTTCCCGACCACCATCCGCCGATGCACAGTTTCCTCGGCGTCCCGGTCAAGGTGCGCGACGAGGTGTTCGGCAGTCTCTACCTCACCGAGAAGGTGAATGGCCAGGAGTTCACCGAGGACGATGAGGTGGTGGTGCGGGCACTGGCCGCCGCGGCCGGTATCGCGGTGGCGAATTCCCGGCTCTACGCGCAGTCGCAACTGCGGCAGCTGTGGCTGGAGTCGATCCGCGACGTGGCGACCGAACTGCTGGGCGGCGGGGATCCGGCCGAGGTGATCGAACTGATCGCCGATCGCGCGCTCACCCTGACCGATTCGGTGTGCACGTTCGTCGCTCTGCCCGAGGATCTGGAGCTCTCCGACGACGCGGTGACCGAGTTGATCGTGTCGGCCGGTGCGGGCGTGCCCTCCTCCGCGCTGCTGTCCCGGCGCATCCCGATCGAGGGCTCGCACACCGGCACCGTCTTCCGGACCGCCGAATGCATGGTCACCGAGGGATTGGCGCTCAACCCGTTTCCGGAGTTGCGGGCCGAATTCGGTCCGGTGCTACTGCTGCCGCTGCGGGCCCGCCAGCAGATGCTGGGCGTGCTGGCCGTGCTGCGCGCCCCCGGCGAACCGGACTTCGACACCTCGGCCATCGCCATGATGACGGTGTTCGCCGGTCAGGCCGCACTGGCATTGCGCCTGGCCGACAACCAGTTCCGGATGCGAGAGCTCGATGTGCTGTCCGAACGCGACCGGATCGCGCGCAATCTGCACGATCGGGTGATCCAGCGCCTGTTCGCGACCGGGCTGGCGGTGCAGGGCACCGCGCAGCGCATTCGTTCGCCCGAGATCCGGGAGCGACTTTCCCAGAGTCTCGACGATCTGCAGTCCATCGTGCAGGACATCCGCCAGTCCATCTTCGACCTGCACGGTCCGGCCACCGGCCAGGTGCCACTGCATCAGGGCCTGCACGATCTGGTCGCCGAGATGACCGCGGAAACCAAGCTGCGCACTACGGTTCATGTCTCGGGACCGCTCTCGGTGCTGCCGATGTCGCTGGCCGACGATGTGGAGGCGGTGCTGCGCGAGGCACTCAGCAATGTGGTGCGCCATGCCGGGGCCGACGCCATCACGGTCGCCCTGTCGGTGACCGACGACGTGAGCGTCGAGGTGACCGACAATGGTGCGGGCATGGATCAGAGCGCCTCGCGCCGTAGTGGTCTGGCCAACCTCGAGGTTCGGGCCCGGCGGCGCGGCGGCAGCTTCGGCATCGAGGTCGGCGAGGACGGCGGCACCCGGGTGCAGTGGACGGTCCCGCTGCCCTGATCGGGGGCTTCGGGACCAGCGGGTCCGAAAGTCCCTGGGCCACGGGAACATGGCCTCTCACCGGTGGGCAGCAATCCGGCAAGGCTGATCGCCATGAAACCCAGCAGTACCACGGCCGCCCTCCTGGCGCTGATGACAGGTGTGGCGATGGTGGTCGCAGTGCCTCCGTACCTACCGCGGATTTCGGTCTGGGCCGCCTTCTACGGTCCGCCGCTGATCTATCTGGCCCTCGCCGAGTACGCCGCGGTTGCCGTGGGTCTGGTGTGGTGGGGCCTGCGCCACCTCCACCTGACCGGTAACCCGTCGCGGCGATCGCCGAGCGGCGCAGCCCCGGCGCTGAATTCGAACCCGCCCGGGATGCGCCGCTCGACCGGAGCCTAGAGGCTGGTGGAGATGGTGGCGAATTCGCCCGCGCTCGCCAACGCGATGTCCTCTTCGACCTCGTGCTGGGTCAGGTGGCGACCGGAGCTGCGCAGGCCGAAGGCTGCCAGCAGTGCGGCGACCGCGAAGAAGGCCGCGCCCGTGAGAAACGCGATGCGGTAGGCGCTTTCGGCGGGCAGGGACACGACCATGCCGTTGGGCAGCTTGTGGGCGAGGGTGTCGCTGGTGAGGATGGTGACCACCAGCGCGCTGCCGATGGCGCCGCCGACGGTTCGCATGATCGAGTTGATCGAGTTGGCGATGCCGGTCTCGTGCGGGGCGACATTGGCGACCAGCAGGGCGGGCATGGCGGCGTAGGCGATGGCGATGGCGGCATTGCCGATCACCAGTGCGACAACGACTTCCGCGGTGCTGGTGTGCAGCAGCGCCAGCGAGGTGAGGGCGCACAGGCCGATGACGCTGGCCAGCAGCAGCACATAGCGCGGACCGATCCGGCCGACCAGGCGTCCGGCGATCGGGCCCATCAGCACCGAGACGACCGCGCCCGGCAGCATGAACGCCACGCTGGTGCGCAGCACCGACGCGTCGAAACCGAAGCCCGCCAGCGCTCGCGGCGTCGCCACGAAGTAGGTCGCGCCGAGGAAGACGCTGAACATTGCGAAGCCCACGCAGAAGCTGGCCAGGTTGGTCATGGCGACCGGACGATGCGCCAGCAGGGCGGTCGACACCAGCGGGGAGCTCAGCTTGGACTGCAGCAGCAGGAATCCGGCCAGCACCACGACCGAGGCGATGAACAGTCCGATCACCTTCGCGCTGCCCCAACCCCATTCGTGGCCTTGGGAAATCGGCAGCAGCAGGCACACCAGGCCGGTGCCGAGCACCGCGGCGCCGAGGTAGTCGACGCGCCCGCCCTGTCCCGCGCGGCGCGGCAGCACGAGGAACGCGGCCACCAGTACCAGCACGGTCAGCACCACGCACAGCCAGAAGATGCGGCGGTAGTCCGCGTCGCCCTGGGTCAGCAGGCCCGTCGCGACCAGTGCGACACCGCTGCCCACACCGAGGGTGGAGGCGGTCACGGCCAGCGCGCCGGTCAGGCGCTCGGCCGGAAGTTCATGCCGCAGCACGCTGATCGCGAGCGGGAACAGACCGAAGCTCGCGCCCTGCAGCGCGCGGCCGACGATGAGCCAGTCGATGCTGTGCGCCGAGGCGGCGATCAGGCTGCCCGCCAGCGTCACCACCAGCGTCGCCAGGATGACCGGCTTGTGCCCGTAGACGTCACCGAGTCGCCCGAGCAGCGGGGTCAGCGCCGAGGCGGCGAGCATGGTCGCGGTCGTCACCCAGCCGACGGTGGTCGCGGAGACGCCCAGCTGCACGCCGATCTGCGGCAGCGCGGGCACGGGCAAGGTCTGTGCCATTGCCAGCAGAAATACGGTGCCGGCCATGGTCAGCACGATCGCGGTCGGCGAGGAGGTCCGCCGATCCCCAGGGGATGAGGTCATTCGCAGGACTCTACGACGGAATCGACACAGTGTCGATTATGATTGACGCCACGTCTAGTGCGGGAATGTTCGCATAGGGTGAGTTCATGGCACAGAAAGGCGGACGCGAAGTGAACCGGACCGCGGGCACGACCGAGGGTTTGCGACGCCGCGGCACGCAATCCAAGGGCGATCAGCGCGAGGCCCAGATCCTGGAAGCGACCCGCCAACTGCTGACCGAGAAGCCGATGGCCAAGCTCACCGTCGACGACATCACCCACGCGACGGGCATCTCACGCACCAGCTTCTACTTCTACTTCCCCTCCAAGCAGGCCGTCCTCGCCCGCCTCATGGAAGACGTGAGCGACCGCTACGCCGAAACCCACGTCTGGCTCCCCTCCACCGGCCCCCAACGCGAACTCCTCCGCACCCAGCTCGCCGGAACCGCCGACGTCTGGCACGGCAATGCCGCCATCCTGGTCTGCTCCCTCGAGGGTTACGACAACAACTACCCGCCGCTGACCGAATTCATCGCCACCATCCACACCCGTTTCACCAGCGCCCTCGCGGCCAAGATCGAACGCGACCGCGCCGCCGGGCTCGCCCCCGCGGGCATCGACTCCGCCACCCTCGCCGAATTGATCTCCCTCATGCGCGACGGCCGCCTCTCCCAGCTCTCCGCGGCCTCCGAATCCGAAGTCTCCCAGGGCCTCGACGACCTCACCGAGGCCATCCTCCGCCTCATCTACGGCCGCCTGGACTGACCGGCTCCGCCAAAAGACCGCAATACCAGCAAGATCGAGGTGCCGAGGCGCGCTCGCCGGGTGTTCGGGACCCGGGGTGCGCGTCGGCGCCTCGATCGGCTGGTCGACGGGTAGTCGTCACGACGCTGTCACCGGTCAGGGTGGCGGGTCGGGCTCGCTGGGGAGCCCGTCGCCGGAACCGCTGGGGCGCAGGATGTTCGGCGTCCTACCCGTAGGTTCGGTGGGTCAGGCGGACAGGTCGCCGGTGAGCAGGAAGTGCTCGAGGCGACGGGTGTACGGGGCGGGGTTGATGCCCTGCTCGGCCAGCCAGGCGTCGCTGTAGTACTTGTCGAGGTAGCGCTCGCCCGGGTCGCAGAGAAGGGTTACGACGCTGCCCTTTTCACCCTTGGCCAGCATGTCGGAGATGACCTGGAAGGCGGCCCAGACGCCGGTGCCGGTGGAGCCGCCGCAGCGGCGGCCGAGGAGGCGTTCGAGGAGGTGGACGGTGGCGACGCTGGCGGCGTCGGGGACGCGCATCATGCGGTCGATGGCGTGCGGCATGAAGCTGGGTTCGACGCGCTGGCGGCCGATGCCCTCGATGCGGGATCCCTTGTCGGAGGTGACATTCCGGTCCAGGGTGCGCCAGCCCTCGAGGAAGCTGGAGTTCTCCGGGTCGGCGACGCAGATGCCGGTGTCGCGCTGGGTGTAGTGGACGTAGCGGGCCAGGGTGGCCGAGGTGCCGCCGGTGCCGGCGGTGGCGACGATCCAGCTGGGCTCGGGGTAACGCTCCTGTTCGAGCTGGCGGAAGATCGCCTCGGCGATATTGTTGTTGCCGCGCCAGTCGGTGGCGCGCTCGGCGTAGGTGAACTGGTCCATGTAGTGACCGCCGGTCTCCTCCGCGAGCCGCGCGGCGACCTCGTAGACCTCGGACGGATTGTCGACCAGATGGCAAGTGCCGCCCTGGAATTCGATGAGGTCGATCTTGGCCTGCACGGTGGAGCGCGCCATGACGGCGACGAACGGGACGCCGATCAGCTTGGCGAAGTAGGCCTCCGAGACCGCGGTGGATCCGCTGGACGCCTCGATGACCGGGCGGCCCGGGCGCAGCCAGCCGTTGCACAGCGCGTACAGGAACAGCGAGCGCGCCAGGCGGTGCTTGAGACTGCCGGTGGGATGAGTGGATTCGTCCTTGAGGTAGAGGTCGATGCCCCATTCGGCAGGCAGCGGGATGGTCAGCAGGTGGGTGTCGGCCGAGCGGTTGCCGTCGGCCTGGACCTTGCGGACGGCCTCGCGCAGCCAGGTGCGGTATTCGGGGTCGTAGCGGTTGATGTCGGTCTCTTCGACCAGCGAAGTTCCGGGGATGAAGGTGGTCACGACGGTTCCTTTCAGAGGCCCGCGAGGCTGTATCAGAGGCCCGCGAGGCGGAGCAGGGCGAGGACGACGACACCGGTGCCGACGGTGGCGTACATGTTCTTGGTGCGCCACGCGACCAGCAGCGTCGGCAGGGCGGTGAGAAACAGGGGGTTGGCCCAATCCAGGTTCAGGGCATGGCTTTCGGCGTCCGGGACGAACACCGAAGGGGCGATCAGGGCGGCCAGCACGGCGGGCGGCACATAGGCCATCCAATGCAGTACCGATTCGGAGATGGTGAATCGATCGGCCAGAAGTAAAGGCAGGGAACGGATTCCGTAGGTGACGGCGGTCATGCCGACCAGGACGGCGATCAACGCGGTGGTGCTCATGACAGGGCCTCCTCGGGGACGGCCTCGATGGTGTGGTTCGCGGCGCGGCGCTCGAACATGAGCCCGACGGTGGCCCCGATGACGGTGGGCACCACGACGGCCCAGAGCGGCAGCCCGGCGGCGGTCAGCGCGACGGCGAGCAGGCCCGCCAGTACCGCGACCATGAGTTCGCGGCTGCCCTTGACCATCATGGCCAGCAGCGCCAGGAACATGGCGGTCTGTGCGAAGTCCAGCCCGAGTGCCCGGCTGTCCGGGATCAGTTCGGCGGCCACGCAGCCCAGTGCGGTCGAGCCCGCCCACGCGAAGTGGATGAGGAAATTGAAGATCCGGCATTCCCGCGCCGACCGGTGCCGCTTGGCGAATTCGGTGGAATGCACCGCGAACGCCTCATCGGTGAGCTGCCAGGCGAAACCCATCTTGTCGTGGCGGGTCCAGCCCTTCACGTTCGGGGCTTCGGTGAGCGAATACAGCGCGTGCCGCAAATTCACCAGGAAGGTGGTGAAAACAATGGAGATCGGCGAAATGCCGGCCTGTAGCGGGCCCAGTGCCGCGAATTGCGAGGACCCCGCGAACACGAACGCCGACATGGCGATGGCGGCCCAGGCCGGAAGCCCGAAGGTCGGGGCGAGCACGCCGAAAGCGAAAGAGACAGGCAGGTATCCGAGCATGACCGGACCCGCGGCGGAGGCAGCGGCTCGCCAACACCCGCCCGGCGGAGCATCGTCTTCGACGACCGCTTGCGTTGTTTTCGAATCGATTGCCAGTGCCATGGCTCCAACCTCTTCGTCGGCTCCTGTTTGCGTCTCCAACGCTAGTCGAGCAAACAGTTTTTGTGCACTGACCTGGGCGAATAAAACCCAACCATCCGTAATAGGGGGTGAAACTATCGATAATGGTTCGGGGTGAAAACGGGTGCTCCTGCCGACAATCCGGCTCAGGCTGTGAGCGCCGTCTCCACGAAGGGGACCGTCGCCTGCAATTCGTCGATGACGGCGCGCACCGCGGGCACCTTCTCGAGTTTGGGCAGGGTGACGGCGAGGATGCGGCGTTCCATGGTCGGTTCCACCGGTTCCGAGCGAACCGAGCCGATGGCCGGGACGCCGGAGAGCGCGAGTTCGGTGGCCAGCGCGACGCCGAGGCCCTCGGCCACCAAACCGACGACGGCGCCGAGGTTCTCGGTGGCGAAGGCGATGTCGGGATGGAATCCGGCCTCGGCGCACACATCGATGAGGTGGCCGCGGCACTGCGGGCAGCCCGCGATCCACTTCTCCTCGGCCAGCTCCGAGAGCTGCACCGGGGCGATGCGCCCGGTCCCGGCCAGCCGATGCCCGGGCGGCAGCAACACGCGCAGCCGATCGCCGAACAAGGGACGCGCACTCAGCTCGGAGAGGTCGGGGCTGCCTGCGTCACAAGAGCTTTCGCTATCCGGTAGTCGGCCTTCGGGATAATCGAAGATCAAAGCGATCTCGCACTCCCCCGCCCGCAGCATGGCCACCGATTCCGGCGGCTCGGCCTCGATCAGCGCGATCTTCAGATTGGGTTCGGCCGCCTGGCTGCGGGCAATGGTCTTGGGCACCAGCATCGAGCACGCGCTGGGGAACGCCGCCAATCGCACCTTGCCCGCCCGCAATTCGGTGAGCGCCCGGATCTCGGCCTCGGCGGCGTCGAGGCTGCCGAGCACGGTCGCGGCGTGCCGGCACAGCGCCTCGCCGGCCTCGGTGAGCTGGAGTTGATGCCCGGATCGGGTGATCAGCGCGGTCCCGAGCTGTCGCTCCATGGCCTTGATCTGTTGACTGATCGCGGGTTGCGTATAGCCGAGATGCCGGGCGGCGGCCGAGTACGAACCGGTCCGCGCGACCGCCCGGAAGATCTTCAGCTGTCTGACCTCCAGCATGCCGACCATCCTAAGCGTGCGAGGTCAGCGCCCCGGGAGGCGGCGTAGCACCACCGTTTCAGAAGGCCCGGAATTCGCCGCCGCGAACCTGTCGATTTCGCCGATGGGTGCACGTCGAAGAGTTGAATGGTCCGAAAGGCGGGCCAGTCATCGAGAGGACGGCATCATGGCGGAATATCTGGTCCTGATCTACCAGGACGAGCGGCTGGGCGTCGACACCCTGAACGACCCGTCGGTCACGCGCGCACATGAGGGTTTCATGGCGGGCAACCAGCAGGCGCTGCGCGGCGGTAACGCGCTCGAGTACTCGCACACGGCGACCAGTATCCGCCCGGACGGCGCGGGCGGCTTCGTGGTCACCGACGGCCCCTTCGCGGAGACCAAGGAACAGCTGGGCGGCTACTACGTGATCGAGGCCGCCGATCTGGACGAAGCGATCGCCCGCGCCCAGCAGGTCCCGATGGCGCAGGGCGGTGTCGAGGTCCGTCCGATCCACGCCCACCAGCGGTAGCGATGACCAGCGCCGCCGTGGCGGCGGCGGTCGCCGACGCGCACCGGCGTGAGTGGGCCTTCGTGCTCGCCGCGACGGTGCGCGTCACCCGCGACCTGGACGCCGCCGAGGAATGCGTCCAGGACGCCTACGCCCAGGCCCTGACCCGCTGGCAGGACGGAATCCCGGCCAAGCCGGGCGCGTGGCTGACCACGGTGGCGCGCAATCGCGCGCTGGATCTGCTGCGCCGCCGAGCGACCGCGAATCGGTCACTGCCGCTGCTGATTTCCGATGATGTCACCGAAACCGTTGTCGGCGAACAGGATATCCCCGACGACAGGTTGCGGCTGATCAGTACCTGCTGTCATCCGGCCCTGTCGATCGAGGCGCAGGTGGCGCTGACCCTTCGGCTGGTGTGCGGGTTGACGACCGTCGAGGTGGCCCGTGCCTTTCTGGTGTCGGAGTCGACGATGGCGGCGCGCATCACCCGCGCCAAGAAGAAGATCGCCGCCGCGCGCATCCCGTATCGAGTGCCCGCACCCGAGGAGCTGCCCGAGCGGATCGGCGCGATCCTGACCGTGGTGCATCTGCTGTACACGACCGGACACACCGCGCCATATCACGCCGAGTTGAGTCGCGGCGAGTTGACCACGCGCGCAATGGATCTGGTCCGGATGCTGCGGACGCTGCTGCCCGAGGATCCCGATGTGGCCGGACTCTTGGCGCTGTTCCTGCTGACCGAAGCCCGACGCGGAGCGCGCACCGACGCCGCGGGCGGCCAGC